>JBEKQQ010000014.1:0-63238 GCA_049519555.1 Acetobacteraceae bacterium | reverse complement strand
GAATTATATCGACACCAGCTGCCTGATGGTGTTCCGGCCGGCATTCCGGCACCTGATCGCCTGGGTTTTGCAGAGCCAGAATACCGCGGCGGAGACCGATCAGTTCCTCTGGCGGCTGTTGCGCGAGGCCGGTGTGCGGATGGCATTCGTCGACCGGCCAACGGTCGCGTATCGGACGCGCCACCAGGTGCATTACGAGCAGGCGCGCGAGGCGATCCCTCCCGGGGCGGTCCTGCGCTCGGATTTACACGGCGAGCGGTATCAGTAGCCGGCTCAGAATACGATCGGGAACAGCGCCCCAAGCACCACCAGCACGGTCAGCAGGATAGCGCCAGGAAGCTTTTTCCGCAGCCAGGCGCGGATTGCGTCGATCTGCTCCGGCGTCCGCAGCCAGGCCAGCCCGCCCACGCGCTGGCCGACACTATCCGATTGAGCCGGGTGGCGTCTGACGAACGTCAGGCCGCTGGCGATGTGCATGACCGTACCTTTTTGCTCCTGGCCGATGTTTGCACGAACTGCAACCGATTCGGGAATAAGTTTGCTCAGCGTGCCGGTGGTGCAACGACCGGGATGCGGACGGCGGGCTCTTGCCGCAACTGGCTGACGGCAGTACCAATCATTGGTCCATGCGAGGCGCAGCGCGCGCCCGCTGAGTATTCCCAGAGGAGCCAACCATGAAGGCAATCCTGAAAGACCACGAAATCGCCGCCAGCGACGACATCGTCTCCGTGGGTGGCTATGAATACTTCCCACCTACCGCTGTGCGGCGGGAGTGGCTGGAGAAGTCGCCAAAGACCCCGCACGACCTGGAATGCCCGCACGGCGTGCAGTTCTACGACGTGGTGGTCAACGGCGAGCGCCATGCGCGCAACGCATGGTCCTACGAATCACCCCAGCCGAAGATGGAACCGGTGCGCGACCGGTTCGGCTTCTGGGAGGACGTCGTCGTCGGCTGACTGCCCCGCTCAGTCCTTCAGCTCATCAAGCGTCGGGCAACTCATCAAGCGTCGGGCAACTCATCAAGCGTCGGGCAACTCATCAAGCGTCGGGCAGCGTATCGAGCGTCGGCGTCCGGTAACGATCCTGCGGATCGTTCCAGCCCTTGAACTGCGGCTTGCGCTTCTCGGCGAAGGCGGCGCGGGATTCCATCAGGTCGCTTTTCGCGCCGTGCTCGTGCAAGGCGGCAGCAAGGCGCTGCATGTCCGGGCCCGGCAAGGGGCGCATCTGACGCATCATATGGACGGTGTTGACCCGGGAAGCCGGCGGCAAGGTCAGCAGATGCTCGGCCATCTTCATCGCCTCGGGCATCAGGTCGTCAGGATCGGTGATGCGGTTCAGGAAACCGACGTCGTAAAACCGCTCGGCGGTGAAGCGGAAACCGAGGGCCATTTCCATCGCGATCGGATAGGGCAGATTGGCGATGTGGCCGTGGTTGTAGCCGCCCAGAAGCCAGCGTTTCGCCTCCGAGACCTCGAATATTGCGCCGCGGACGGCGAGGCGGAGATCGGTCCGCTCGACCAGCATGAAGCCGCCACCCATGGCGAAACCGTTGACGGCGGCGATGACCGGCTTTTCCAGCGCGCCGGACATGAACGGGTCCTCGATGTCCGGACGGCGGCCGCCGGGGGCGCCGTTCTTGAGGGACTCTTGCATGTCTTCCCCGGCGCAGAAGCCGCGGCCGGTGCCGGTGAAGATGGCGACCTCCAGCGTGTCGTCGTGGCGGAACCCGGTCCAGGCTTCGGCGAGCAGGGTGCGCATTTCGTGGCTGAGGGCGTTGAGGCGCTCGGGCCGGTTCATCCGGACGACGAGGATCTGGCCGTGGCGTTCGGTTTCGACGACGGACATGGGAGGGCTCCGTTATTGGGTGCCGGAGGGTAGCAGGTAGAACGGGGGAAGCGATATCCGGCCACGGAAACGTAACGGACGGGAGCAGCCAGATTCGACGGGCGGAACGACGTCGAAGGCCG
The DNA here is from genome assembly GCA_049519555.1 of Acetobacteraceae bacterium. Classification (GTDB taxonomy): domain Bacteria; phylum Pseudomonadota; class Alphaproteobacteria; order Acetobacterales; family Acetobacteraceae; genus Rhodopila. Next base: position 61,271 of record JBEKQQ010000014.1, on the reverse strand, counting down.
TGAACTTTTCGCTTCAGATATCGTGTCCTATTCCAGACGACATCATTTTGACTCTTGCCCAAATCGTCATGGCCGGCTCGTTCGGGCCATCTGGCGCGGCACAGTGCTGGTCGAGATGGCCCGAACGAGCCGGCCATGACGTTGGAAGTGCGGTTCGATCGGTCATTTGTTAAGACCGTTGGTATTATTTCGCCTGACAAAAGTCTGGGAAAGGAGAAATTTTGGTCGCCAGCGATGGGTTTGCTGAGTTCCTACGTGAGCAGCTCACGCCGTTGGGCCACCTCACGATGCGGCGTATGTTCGGCAAGACGGGCGTGTTCTGCAATGGACTGATGTTTGGGATGGTGGCAGACGACACGCTCTATGTCCGGGTCGACGACGACAACAAGTCAGTCTTCAAGGAGGCTGAGTCTGCGCCTCCACTCAATTACGAGAAGCAGGGTCAAACCATAGATCTGGCCTTTTGGCGCGTCCCGGAGCGGTTGCTCGACGAACCCGATGAGCTTGTCACCTGGGCTCGGGCTGCGCTGGCGGCGGCGCGACGGGTCGCAGCGAGGCGAGGACGGACGGCATCAAAATCGGAAGCAATGGAGCCTGAGGCATGAGCACGATCCAACATCCTCGCCCAGATGGACTTTTGCACAACCCGGGATTTTCACAGGTGGTGGTCGCCTCGGGGACCCGCTCGATCCACACCGCCGGCCAGGTGCCGATCGATGAGCACGGCACATTGGTCGGTGCTGGTGAACTTGCCGCGCAAACAGCACAGGCCATGCGCAACGTCGGCCTGGCTCTGGCTGCCGCCGGTGCGGCCTATGCCGACATCGTGAAGATCACGACCTACGTCGTGAATTACAAGCCTGAACGTCGCGCTATCATTGGCGAGGCGCGAGCACCCTTCTTCGTGGGTGGGCCCCGCCGGCCAGCACACTCGTCGGCGTGACAGCGCTCGCTCCGCCGGAATGGCTCGTTGAGATCGAGGCCTTAGCCGTCGTCGATTGAGGAATGTGACTGCTTGATTCTTGCAATCAGGGCATCGGTCGTACCCAGACTGATCGTCGGGCGGTATCCTGCTTTACCATTTTATTGATGCAAAGTTAATCACAACGAGTTGGCTTCCGGCGCGGCTTGCTTGACATCCCGACACTTCGGCCAGATGAAAGAACCATGATTGCTCTGGATCTCACGGTCCGGGCCACCTTACCCGCGCACAGTGCTTACTGGTCGTATCGATGCCGATGATTGCAGCCTATCAAACCAGCGCGTGACGTCCGCTCTTGCCGGGGAAAACCAGCATGCGAGCAGCGAAGTTCAGTTATGGCTCGAACGGGATGTATTCCGGACAGCGTGCTGCCGGCGACGGCATTCTGAAGTTGCCCGTGCGATTGCGCCGAGACCTCATCCGGCTGTTCATCATCAAGCTGGCGATGCTCGGTCTGCTATATCTCCTGTTCTTCTCGCCCTCGCACCGGCCCGCCATCGACACCGTGGTGCACATTGCCGGCCAACCGTTGCACTGACCGGAGTCATCAAATGGACGTGGTCGCGCTTTCCCGCCTGCAGTTTGGCCTCACCGCCATGTATCACTTTCTGTTTGTGCCACTGACGCTGGGTCTTTCCGTGCTGCTCGCGATCATGGAGAGCATTTACGTCACCACCGGACGCACCATCTGGCGCGATATGGTGAAATTCTGGGGCACGCTGTTTGGTATCAACTTCGCCATGGGTGTTGCCACCGGCATCACCATGGAGTTTCAATTCGGCACCAACTGGGCTTATTACGCCCATTACGTCGGCGACATCTTCGGTGCACCGCTGGCGATTGAGGGCCTGATGGCCTTTTTCCTCGAAGCCACATTCGTCGGTTTGTTCTTCTTCGGCTGGGGGCGATTGAACCGGGTGCAACATCTGATCGTCACCTGTCTGGTGGCGTTGGGCACCAACCTCTCGGCGCTATGGATTTTGATCGCCAACGGCTGGATGCAAAATCCGGTGGGCGCCCGCTTCAATCTGGCGACCATGCGGATGGAGGTGTCCGACTTCGGTGCCGTGCTGTTCAATCCGGTGGCGCAGGCCAAATTCGTGCACACTGTGTCAGCCGGATATGTCACCGGCTCGATGTTCGTGCTGTCGATCAGCGCATTTTACCTGTTACGGGGCCGCAACCGAGGCCTCGCGATCCGTTCCATGACGGTCGCCGCCAGCTTCGGCCTGGCCTCGGCTTTATCCGTCGTCGTGCTTGGCGACGAAAGCGGCTACATGGCGGACCAGAACCAGAAAATGAAAATCGCCGCAATCGAGGCGATGTGGAACACCGAGCCGGCACCTGCCTCCTTCACCATCGTTGGCCTGCCCGACATGAAGACACACGAAACCAACTACGCCATTCGGGTGCCTTGGGTATTGGGCCTGATCGCCACCCGCTCGCTGGATGACCCGGTCTTTGGGATCAACGACCTGGTGGCAATTTCGGTCCAACGTATCTACAGCGGCATGCTGGCCTATAAGGCAATGCTGGGATTGCGCGGCACGCCTGACGACCCTGCCCTACGCGCCACCTTCGACGCGCATGTCCACGATCTGGGCTATGCCTTGCTGCTGAAACGCTACGCGCCTGCCGTGGTCGATGCGACGCCGGCACAGATCCAGGCGGCCGCCTGGGACACCGTGCCGGCCGTGCCCGAGTTGTTCTGGACCTTCCGCTTCATGGTGGGTCTGGGCTTATACTTTATCGCGCTGTTCCTGGTGATGTTCTGGATCGCATCGCTCCGCCAACTCGAACGCCGACGGTGGTTGCTGCTGGTCTGCCTGTGGTCGTTGCCGCTGCCCTGGATCGCCGCGGAACTGGGCTGGTTTGTCGCCGAAGTTGGCAGGCAGCCGTGGACCATCGATGGTGTGCTGCCGACCTTCCTGTCGGTCTCCAGCGTGCCCGCCTCGGATGTCATCGTTTCGCTCGCCGGGTTCGTCATTTTCTATTCCGTGCTGGCGATCGTCGAACTGTTCCTGATGGTGCGCACCGTGCGACTGGGCCCTGAGGCACTGGCAGCGCTACCCGAACCAGTTCCCCAACCAGCGGAATAAGGAGGCCAGCTATGCCGGAATACGAAATCTTCCGCGTGTTGTGGTGGGCACTTCTGGGGGTGCTGCTGATCGGCATTGCCGTAATGGACGGGTTCGACATGGGAACCGCGATCCTGCTGCCGGTGATCGGCCGCACCGACCTGCAACGTCGCATCATCATAAATACGATCGGCCCAGTGTGGGAAGGCAACCAGGTCTGGCTGATCCTGGGCGGTGGAGCCATCTTCGCAGCATTTCCGCCACTCTACGCCGTTGCGTTCTCCGGTTTTTATCTGGCGATGCTGCTATTGCTTTGCTCGCTGATCCTGCGACCGGTAGGCTTCAAGTTCCGCAGCAAGCTGGCGGGCACCAGATGGCGCAACACCTGGGATGGCGCGCTGTTCGTCGGCGGGTTGGTGCCGGCCCTGGTGTTCGGCGTGGCGTTCGGCAACGTACTGCAAGGCGTGCCATTCCGCTTCGACGACACGTTGCGCATGACCTACACCGGATCATTCCTCGGGTTGTTCAGTCCGTTTGCCCTGCTGTGCGGTTTGGTCAGCGTGGCGATGATGGTGCTGCACGGCGCCGCGTGGCTGGCCTGCAAGACCGAGGGTGAGTTGCGCAGTCGGGCTCGCGCGGCGGGCACCATCGCCGGCGTGGTCTTGGTCGTGCTGTTCATTCTTGCCGGAGTTTGGGCAACGCGGCTGGACGGTTACGTAATCCAGCATTTCGCCGGCGTCGAAGCGCCGTCGAATCCATTGAACAAGCAGGTCGTGTCGCAGGCGGGCGCACTGATGGCGAATTATGCCAGCGAACCATTGACGTTTGCGGCGCCGCTGGTGGGGCTGCTGGCCGCCGCGGCGGCCATCCTATTGTTGCGCGGCGGCCGCCATCCACGGCTGGCGCTCGTTGGCAGCGGGTTGTCGATTGCCGGTGTGATCGCCACCGCCGGGTTCGCCCTGTTTCCATTTTTGCTGCCCTCCTCGCTGGATCCCAACTCCAGCCTGACACTGTGGGATGCCTCGTCGAGCCTGAACACGCTGATTTTCATGACCGTCGCCACCGTGCTACTACTGCCGTTGGTCATGATCTACACCGCCTGGGTTTATTACGTGCTGCGAGGCCCGGTGACGGAGGAACAAATAACCAGGGATTCGCACACTGCTTACTGAAAGGTGTGGACGCTTATGTGGTACTTCAGTTGGGTTCTCGGGCTCGGTCTGGCCTGCGCTTTTGCGGCGTTGAATGCGATGTGGTTGGAGCTCTCGCCCGGTAAGGGGCTGCCCGATTGACGTCACGCCGAGCGAGCACTTCTCTGACCAGAAGGCATGACTTCTGGAGATCGGTCAGTTCGTCCGCTGCACGCTCACCAGCAGGAACGGTGGCCGTTGGCGTTCATCCACCAGTACTGGGCGAGCGGTGATTTGCGCGTCGGTCGGACCCCATTCTTCGACGTGCAGAATCGCGAACCCGTGCCGCAGTAGCGCATTCAGATAGTGCGCGATGGTGCGGTGTTGCTTGATCACGCCTTTGGTCAGCCAGTCTGTCGTGCGCGGGCCTTCCACCAGATAGGAATCGATCGGCCATCGTTTGCCGCCTGCCGCGTCGGTGTCCCAACCGGGGTTCGCCGGCGCCGTATAAATCGGATGCTCCACCGAGAATACCAGGTAGCCGCCGGACAACAGCGCGCCATGCACGGTATCGAACAACCGGTCCAGAGCCTCGACGTAATGCAACGCCAGCGAGCTATAGGTGAGGCCGAACGACGCGGCCGGTAGTTCGAACCGTTCCAGGTCGGTGATGGCGTATTCAACCGCCGTATCCGGCGTCTCCGATCGCGCCCGTGTCAGCATCTTTTCCGACACGTCGAGACCGAGGACATGGGCCGCTCCTTGCTCGCGTGCCCAACGGCAGAACCAGCCGAACCCGCAGCCGAGATCGACAACCTTGATGCCGTCCAACACCGGGAGCATGGCGCGCAGAGCGGGCCACTCCGCGGCGCCGTCCAGCCCGTCGACCGAGCGGCCCAGTTGACTGTAGCCGGCAAAGAATTCGGGGTTGTCGTATATGTTCTGGGTCATTGTCGGAGCCTCGGTCTGCGACGCTGGCGCGTGCGGGGCGTGGGGTGACTCGATGCGCCGGCTTCGTCAAGGCGGGCGCACGATCGTGAGACCGCCGGAATTTGTCCGTGCATGCGCGGAAGGCAGCGCCGTTAACGGTTCATTCATTGTTATCCTACATGGTGCTGCCCAGGTGGTTTGGACCGGCGCAGTCGGAGGCTTACATGCAGGTGGCGTCATCACATCCTGGCTGGCAGCGTTGGTTGGTGCCAATCCTGCTCGCCATCATCGTGCCATTGCTGTTCGCGGCGCTGCCGGGCGAGCCTCTGCAAAATCTCGCTACCGATGCCGGACTGGTGAAGCACGTGCGCATCGAGATGGCGACGTTGCACGCGGTGCAGACCGAGTTCCAGCAGGCGCGTGCCGCAGAACCGGACGTGCGGTCCGCGCCCTCGGGCCAGACCGAGAAACTGACGATGTCTGGTGCCAGGCGAGCGGTTGACAGACTGGGTGCCGAAGGTGGCCCAGCCGATGAAAACGTGCCGGCACTGCGGAACGCGATCGAGGGTTATGCTCAGGCTTTTACCCATGGCACCGCCGTTCGACGTTACGCCGAACCACCGATCCAACCGCTGCTGGTCAGCACACAGTCCAATGCGATTGAGTCGGTGCTCGGGCAGTTGCAAACCCGGGACGAGGCCCGTTTGCGGGAACCTCTGCTTGCCATGCGCCTGGCCGACGCAACTTTGCGGTCCGGGCGAGATCCACGCGCAGCGGAACAGGTGTCATATTGGGCTGGCATCTTTGCCGCACGGCTGGACGAGGTAGCAATTCCGCCTGGGACGCGCAGCAATCTCCTGGCGAGATTGGCGGCTTATCAACATACCATATTCAGCAAGTATGACGCGTTGCTTCTGCAACAGCCTGACCGGGACGGACCTCAGGCTGCGGCGCTTGCGGTCGAGGTCGCACTGGCAAACGCCGACCGCGCTGTGACCGCCGAACAGCAGCGCCTGAACGAAACGTTTCAGCTGGCGGGCAAACGGTTTGTGTGGTCGTTGGTCGCCGCGCTGGCAGCCTCGCTGTTGATCGTTGGTGCGGGCGTATTTGGTCGCATGCCCCTCGCGCACGGCATCGCGCGAACCCGGCATGCAAGGTGAAACCAGCCGCGCGTCTGGTCGACTCTGATTGTCTTGCCGGGCCCGGGAGGGCGCGGCATCATACCGATCATGAGATCGTTGAACTCATGCGCCTGTTGGTACGTACTGCGTCGTTGCGTGGACGCAATGCATGGACATTGAGGCATTACGCGCCCAATTGAGCGCTGCCCTGGACGCCGCAGCGCCGGGGGAACAGCGCGTCCGCTCTGCCAGAGAGTGGCTAATCAAACGCGGCATCGAGACGTTGCAAATTCCGCCGCGCCCCGGGATCGCTCTCGATGAAATTGTCCAGGCCGCGATCGGCGCACCGCCAACCGCGGCGCGGCGGGAATACGCCGTCATCCTGGTGCTTGCGCTTGGCGTTGAGGGGTTGCTGCCAACCCGCGGCGAGACCGAACGTCTCATCCGATCGTTTCTTGAGCACGCGCTGTTGAACCCACTCCGCCGTGCGGACTACCCATTTGGCGGCTCGCCGTACGACAAACGTCAGGCCCTGGCCGGTCTGCATGCGACGATAGACGAGCATCTGCGGCCGCTCGAGCCCTCCATACCCCGCTGGCTGCATGGCGTGGGGCCCCGCACCGAGAATTGATCCCGGCCTGGCTGCGTTTCTCGGGGCCGGCCAAAGCCGTCCTGTCCGGTGGCAATACACGGCGACCGTGGTCGCGGCGATGGCGCAGATCGGCAGAGCCTCGCGACCCCCGCAGCCGAGGGCTCAGCGCCTATCAGATATGCTTTGATTGCATAGATATATCTGACGGTATGCGCATGGCGCGATGCTCAGTTGCGAATTGACCAATTTTACTGCGGCCTGCCGAGTACCATGTTGCACGTGCGAACAAGAACTCGGTTAAGGATTACACACATGTCCGACTCTCTCGCACTTGCTCCCTCGCCGCGGACAACTGAACACGCGGCAAAGCCGGCACACCGTTTCAGCCTTGGCGCCGTGCTCCGCAACGCCATGGAGTCGCTGGTGGCGGCGCATGGCCGCCAGTTCGAAAATAGCGAGCCGCTGTTTTATCGCTATCCGCCGGTCTGACCGTCACAGACTTGATGCCAGTTGGGTGACATGCCAGTTGGGTGACCTGGGCCACCCAACGGCACCGGCTGGGCGCAGAACCGACGGCTCGCGACACAGAACCTTTTGTCGTCGCGAGCGCAGCGAAGCGATCTCATGTCAGGTGCGCACCGTCGATCAGAGTACGTCGCTGCGTCCCGATGACCGGGCGGTCGCGTTCCCATGAAAGCGTGTGCTACGCCGATAACCGGCTCATCACCGCTTCCGGAATGTCGAAGTTTGCGTAGACGTTCTGCACGTCGTCGCTGTCTTCCAGAACATCCAGCAACTTCAGAAGGTTGGCCGCCTTCTCCTCGTCCAACGTTATCGAGGTGGTCGGCCGCCATTCCAGCCGCGCACTTTCCGGGACACCGAACCGCGCCTCCAGGGCGTCACGCACAGCGAAAAAATCCTCTACCGCACACGTGATGTCGTGCCCGTCTTCGTCCATCACAGCATTTTCCGCACCAGCCTCGATCGCGGCCTCCAACATCGCGTCCTCGGAGGCGGCGGAGGCCGGGTAACGGATCGCCCCCACGCGATTGAACATAAAACTGACGGAGTTGGTCTCACCCAGCGCACCGCCATTTTTGGCGAACGCTGACCGGACCTCGCCGGCCGTGCGATTACGATTATCGGTCAGCGCCTCGACGATCACGGCAACTCCCGCCGGACCGTAACCCTCATAGCGGACTTCCTGGTAGTTGTCGGTGCCACCCTCGCCGGCGGCTTTCTTGATTGCGCGTTCGATCGTGTCTCTTGTCATGTTCGACTGCCGCGCGGCAGCCACCGCGGCACGCAGCCGCGGATTGAACGCCGGGTCGGGCAGCCCCTGCCCGGCGGCAACCGTGATTTCACGGATCAGCCGCGCGAACTGGCGGGCACGCTTGGCATCCTGCGCGCCCTTGCGGTGCATCATGTTCTTGAAATGGGAATGGCCGGCCATGGTCTCTTCGTCAGTTGCGGAGGGATGGCGATCTCTTACCGCCAATCGGCGGCCAACGGGAGTATCCCACCGGGCTTTAGCGGTTCCTTAAGGCATCTGGGTTAACCGCTCGGGCGATACGCCGATCCTGGAACCTGGATCAGCGTGAGCCATCGCCACCGAACGGAATGCCTGATCATGCACCAGCTGTCGGAACTATTCTCGCATCGCGCGATCGCCGGCAAGTTGGTCGCCATGGCCGTGGCCGGCGCCTTGTTCATGGCCTGTGTCGCCGTGATCGTGCTGCTGATCGCCCGCGCCGCGCTGGTGACCGAGCGCACCGAAAAGGCGCACGCCGTGGTCGATGCCGTCTGGAACATGGCCGACAGTTTCCAACAAGCGGTGCAATCCGGCGCGATGACCGCGGATGAGGCGCAGAAGCGCTTCTTCGCCGCGGCCGGTGGCATCTGGTGGGAAGGCCACACGAACTACGCCTTTATCTACGACACCGAAACCGGGCTCAATCGCATGAACACCGGCAACAAGTCCATGGTCGGCAAGGACATGCGCGGCGCCAAGGACGCTCGCGGCGTCCCCTTCGCGGCGATCATGTTCGACCATATCAAAAGCCAACCTGAAGGAACCGTCGAATATGCGTTCCCGAAAGGCACCGATCCGACGCCGTTGAACAAGATCGCCTACTTCCGGGACTTCAAACCCTGGCACCTGCTGATCGTTTCGGCCGAGTATATGACGGACATCGACGACACGTTCTGGCGCATGGCTCGCACCGCCGCCACGGTCATCGGCGTCCTGATGCTGTTTTCCTTCGTCATCGCCTGGGCAGTTGGGCGTAGCGTGGTGAAACCGCTGTCCGGGCTGCGAACGCGCATGGCCGGGCTCAGAGCCGGCGATCTCGACAGCCCGATCCCCGGCGCGAATCGGCAGGACGAAATCGGCGAAATGGCCCGCGCAGTGCTGACGTTCAAGGAACATATGATCCGGGAAAACGAGCTCGCGGCCGAACACGAGGCGGTGCGTCAGCAAGCGCAAACCGAGCTGAGGCGCGCGGCACTCGTTGGCATGGCCAACACGGTTGAGGCTGAGACCGGCAGCGCGCTGGAGGGTATCGGCGTTCGCACCATGGCCATGGCGAAAACCGCTGACGCCATGAGCGCGTCGGCCACGCGTACTGGCGCGTCAGCCCAGGATGCCGCCACTGCCGCAGCCCAGGCGCTGGCCAATGCACAGACTGTCGCCAGCGCGGCCGAGCAACTCGCCACGTCCATCCGGGAAATCAGCGGCCAGGTCGGCCAGTCCACCGCCGTGGTCGGCCGCGCGGTGGCAGCAGGCTCCGAGGCCCGCACCACGATCGAAGCGCTGAACCAGGAGGTCGAACGCATCGGCGCGGTGGCCGACATGATTGGCGAGATTGCCTCGAAGACCAATTTACTGGCGCTCAATGCGACCATCGAGGCGGCGCGCGCGGGCGACGCCGGGCGCGGGTTCGCCGTGGTGGCGTCGGAAGTGAAGGCATTGGCCACACAGACCGCGCGCTCCACTCAGGAGATCGCGCGACACATCGGCCAGGTGCGCTCGGCCACCGGCGCGTCGGTCGCGGCGGTTGGTCGGATCGAGCAGACCATCACCGAAATGGATGCAATTGCCGCTTCAATCGCCGCCGCGGTGGAGGAGCAAGGCGCGTCGACCGCGGAAATCGCCCGCAACGTCGCCGAAACTGCCGGTGCCGCGAACAAAATGACCAGTCGTACCAACGAAGTCTCGACCGAGGCAGTCGATACCGGACGCCTCGCCGCCGATGTGCGCGACAATATCATCGCGCTCAATCAGGTGGTGGAGGAATTGCGTCATTCGGTGATCCGGACGGTACGCACATCGACAACCGACGTCGATCGGCGGCAAACGCCGCGCAGCGCGGTGAACCTCGCAGGCCGGCTTGGTGTTGCCGGACAGGGTGAGCACGTGGTCCGCGTCAGTGATCTGTCCGAAGGCGGTGCCCAGGTGAGTAACGCTCCGGTGTTGCCGATAGGCACGAAGGGCACGCTGCTTATCGCCGGCCTCACCGTTGCGCTGCCCTGGGTCGCGCGCGCGACTGCCGGCGACGACCTGCATTTGGAGTTCGCGCCTGACGACGCCGGTCGGGCGGCCTTGCGGTCGTTGCTGGAGCGATTGGCGGGACGCCTGGCGGCGTAATGACTTAATCAACCGATTTGGCGCGATTTGTGTCGCTGCCTGGCCCTTCGCTGCGAAAATTCAATCATCGCGTCACCATTGTACTTTGGACAAAGGACCTGACCATGCGGAATGTGCTGCGCGCGTTCGTGCACTGGACGATAACCGCCAAACTCGCCGCCATGGCCGCTGCGGGCGCCCTGTTCATGGTGCTTATTTCTGTCACCGTGCTGCTGATCGCACGCGCCGAACTCGCAGCCGAACGAATTGAAAAGGCCCATGCGGTCGTCGATGCCGTTTGGGGGATCGCCGATAACCTCCGCCAGGCCGCTGACGCCGGCAAGATTACCGTTGACGAAGCAAAGGCGAGGCTGTTCGCCGCGGCCGGTGCGGTTTGGTTCGAGGGCCATACCAACTTTGTCTTCTTCTACGACGCGGACACCGGCATATGCGTAATGAACACTGGGCTCCCGGCACTTGTCGGCAAGGACATGCGCGGCATCCGGGATCCGAATGGCATCCCGTTTCCTTCGATGATCCTTGACATCGCGAAACGAGGGCAAGAGGGCACCGTTCGGTTCGTGTTTCCCAGGACACCCGACACGCCGCCGGTCGAGAAGATTGCCTACGTTCGTGGCTTCGCGCCCTGGCACCTGGTGATCATATCTGCCGAATACATGACCGACATCGACGCCGATTTCTGGGCCATGACACGCACCGCTGCCGCCGTGATCGCCGTCCTGCTGCTCCTCTCGATCGCCATAACCTGGGCGGTGGCGCGCAGCATCGCCAGGCCTCTGGGCTTGCTCAAAGCCCGGTTGGCGGCACTTGGCGACGGCGATCTCGACACCGCCGTCTACGGCTCCGACCGGCGCGACGAGGTGGGCGAAATGGCGCACGCCATTGTGACCTTCAAAGATCGAATGGTCGCGGCAAACCTGCGCGCGTCCGAACAGGAGGAGGCGCGTCAGCGTGCCGAGGCAGTGAAGCGGCAGGCGGCGCTCGCCGCTTTGGCCGACACGGTCGAGACAGAGACCGGCACCGCCCTGAAGAACATCGGCGTCCGTACCGTCGCTATGACGACCACCGCTGATGCCTTGAGCGCGGCCGCAACCCGTACCGGGGGATCGGCGCGTGATGCCGCCACCGCTGCGGCGCAGGCTTTGGCCAATGCTCAGACTGTCGCCGGTGCGGCCGAGCAACTTGCCGCCTCGATCGGCGAGATCGGCAGTCAGGTAACCCGGTCCGCAACGATGGTCGGGCGGGCGGTAACTGCTGGGGCGGAGGCTCGCACCACAATCGAAGCGCTCAACCAGGAGGTCGAAAGCATCGGGACGGTCGCCGACATGATTGCCGAGATCGCCGCCAAGACCAACCTGCTGGCGCTGAATGCAACGATTGAGGCAGCGCGCGCTGGCGAGGCCGGCCGTGGGTTTGCCGTGGTGGCCTCCGAGGTGAAGGCGTTGGCCACGCAGACTGCCCGATCCACGCAGGAGATTGCCCGTCACATCGGTCAGGTTCGTTCCGCCACCGGCGCGTCGGTCGCCGCAGTGACGCGGATTGAGGAGACCATCACCGAAATCAATGCGATCGCCGGGTCGATCGCTGCTGCGGTAGAGGAACAAGGCGCCTCAACGGCAGAAATTGCCCGCAATGTGACCGAAACAGCCACCGCGGCGAACGCAATGACCAGCCGCACCAACGAGGTTTCCAACGAGGCGGTGGATACGGGACGCCTCGCCGTCGACGTCCGCGACAACATCGTCGTGTTGAGCGAGGCGGTGGAAGAACTGCGGAATTCGGTCATCCGGGTCGTGCGGACAGCGACCACTGACCTGGGTGGCAGCCAAATACGCAATACGGTTGATCTGGCCGCAAGCCGTGCCACCGCCGGCCGGGCCCGGGCATGATTGGGCCCGCTGTGTCCAAACGCCTGGCATTGCCGTTCCAGCTGGATCAGCCAGCCGAGCCGAAGGTATGCCGCGACAGCTCCGGCATTGCCTGGGCCAACCGCCCGCCAACGCGCACCGGCTCGATCCGCAGCGCAAGGCCGGTCAGGTCGTCCGTCTCCACGAATACGCCGCACAGAGTGGCCTCACCCTCCGCTGGGCCCAGACGTTCACCGGGCATTTTGCGCCAGAACCGTAGCGCGGCGCTGTCTTTGGTCATGCCGATGACGCTGTCGTAGTCGCCGCACATGCCGGCATCCGACTGAAACGCCGTGCCGCCCGGGAAGATCTGCGCATCGGCCGTGGGGCAGTGCGTGTGGGTGCCCACCACGCACGACATCTGGCCATCGAACACGTGCGCATAGGCCATTTTCTCCGAGGTCGCCTCGGCATGGATGTCCGCAACGATCGCCTGCACGGTGGTGCCGAGGCGGTAGCGCGACAGCAGATCCGCCGTGGTGCGAAACGGACAGTCGAGCGGGTCCATGTAAAGCCGCCCCATCGCCTGCAGCACCAACGCCCGGCGCCCACCGCTGACGTCGACCACTACGAAGCCGCCGCCCGGTGTTTCCGGCGGGTAATTCAGCGGCCGGATCAGCCGCGGGGTCTGCGCGATATAGGGAATGATCTCCTTGCGGTCCCACGCATGGTTGCCAAGCGTGATCACGTCGGCGCCGGCGGCGAACAGCGCGGTGGCCATGTCCGGGCCGAGACCAAAGCCGTGCGAGGCATTTTCCGCGTTGACGATTGCCAGATCGATCCCCATCGCCTGACGCAGGCGAGGAAGTTGTAAGCCCAACGTGTCGCGACCGGTGCGGCCGACGACATCCCCCATAAACAGGATGCGCATGGCGCTGGGAATAGGCGGTTAATGGCGGCCTGTCATCCGGGCATCACTACGCCAGCGCGGCAACCAACGCTGCCGTCCGCTGCATCGCGTCGCCCCACACGCCGGTCGTGGTTTGCCGGACCAGGGTCAGCGACGGATACCACGGCGTATCGGTCCGCTCCAGCAACCACCGCCAATCGGGCGCGCGCGCCAGCAAAACGAACGTCTTGCAACCCATCGCCCCGGCGACGTGGCAGACCGAGGTGTCGACGGTGACCAGCAGATCGAGCGACTCGAGGATCGCCATGGTATCCTCATAATCGGTGATTTCCGCACCGATATTCACCAACGGCGCGCTGCCGAAATACGCACCGGCCTGCGCCGCCGCCGGGCCTTTTTGCAGTGAAATCAGTGCCACGCCCGGCAATGCCGCCAGCGGCGCGAAATCGGCAAGCTTTGCCGACCGCCAGCGATCGTTGTTATGCGTCGGCCGGCCAGCCCAGACGATGCCGATACGGCGCCTCCCGGTTGGTGACAGGCGGTCGAGGCGCTGTTTCCAGGCCGCTGCCCGAGCCGGATCAGCCCGCAAATACGGTTTGTCGCCCAATACAAAATCCGGCCGTGTGCCGTGCAGCGCCGGCAGACCGGACAAGGCTCGGAAGGCGCGGAACGGCGGCGCGGCGCGCCACTCGTTGAACAAGCGCGCGGCAGGATAAATCTGGCGCAGTAATGGTATCATTTCGGTCGCTGTCGCAACGGCGATGTTCGGGCAGCGCTCCGAAGCCCAGGGAATATAGCGACTGAACTGGATCACATCGCCAAATCCCTGGTCGGCGATCAGCAACAGAGTGCCATCGTCGAACGGCGTGCCGTCCCAGCGCGGCTGCGTGGTTGGCGGCATCAACGGCGGGTTGCCCGGCAGATCGAAGCGCCATTGATACTCGTTCCATCCGCGTTCCCATTCACCGCGCAGCAACAGCGCCTCGGCAAGCTGAAAATGCGGGCCGGGCTGGAATGCGTTGATCTTCAGCGCCTTTTCCGCCGAGGCAATGCAATCGTCCAGTTCGAGCCGATGATATTGAATAACCGCAAGGTTGTGCAAACAAACCGGATCGTCCGGTGCCATCGCGGCCGCCCGCAGCGCTGCGTTCAATGCGTCATCAAAACGGCCAAGCGCCCGGTAGACCTCAGAGATGTTGCGCAGGTACAGCCTGATGTCGATACCGCGTTCGATGGCGCGTTCAATCTTGGTCAGCGCTTCGTCACGCCGGCCCAGGCGGAACGCGACAATGCCAGACAAATGCAACGCATCGGGCTGATCCGGGGCAACACTCAGCGCGCGGTCCAGCAGCCGGTCGGCGAAAGCATAGTCTTTTTCGTTTTCCAGACGGGCCGCCAATGTCATCAGGTCGCCGAACGCCAGCGGGACTTCCGGCGGAGCGCGGTCAGTCAACGGTATAGCCCAGACGCTCGATCGTCGGCTGCAGGATTGGGATCACCGGTTCGAGGTGCTTCCGATAATGCCGATAGCGATTCAGGGATCGCTCATATAGCGGCTCCGTTACCTGCGCGTAACTGGCGGTGCGGGCGTAGCGGCGGTTCTCGTGGAAACTCAGGCAACGCTCGTCGAACGGAACTCCGATGAAATCCAGGATGGCGCGGACGGTTTCCGCCTGATTGGTCACCATCGCGTCATAGCGGACCGGCAGATAGCGCAATGCCATTTCGGCACGGTAATGCATCACCAGATCCATCACCCGGACATAGTGCGTCGCCGCCGACTCCAGCGAGGTAGCACAGAAATAGCCATGGGTGAAATGATTGGACAACGCGGAAATCATCACATCCAGCGGATGCCGAATGACATGAATCAGCGGCGATGCCGGGAACAGCAACCCGATCAATCCCAGTTGGGTTTCGTTCAGCGGCATTTTGTCGGTGAACCAGGTTGCTCCAGGCTCCGCCACCTCCATTTGTGCCGCTTTTTGCAAATAGTAGTCGCGCAGATTGTCGAGGCCGTCGCGGTGATCGCCCATCCATAGCTCGGCCAGCGCCTCGGGATACTGCAACGGGCTGTTCAGCATACGCGGCATGATGTTGGTGATGTCGTTGATCAGCGGCAACTCGTCGCCTGCCGAGATCATCGGATGCGCCGACAGGGTTTGTTCCACCAACGTGGTGCCGGAGCGCGGAAAGCCCAAAACGAAAACCGGTTGCGGCACGTCGGTGCGGACACCGGCGCGCGGCAGCAACGCCAGCCGGCCGGCGATGAAAAATCCACGCAAACGCCCAACCGCATCACCCGCAAGCTGATCCATATAGGCGTTGCCGGTCAGTTCCCGGGCCAACCGCTTACCCTCGACGAACGCGGCCCAGGCTTCGTCGTGACGATCGAGTTGATCCAGCAGACGGCCCTTTTCAGAAAGCTCGGTGGGGCCCAGACCAATCGGCGCCGAAGCCAAAGCGTCGCCCATTGCGCCTGATTGGGTCGTGCCATCCTCGGGCGCCGGCGCCTGCCGATCCAACAGCGCCAGCGCGTCATCGGGACGCTTCATGCGGCCCAGAAGCACCGCACGGGTCAACACCGAACCGGGATCGTTGGGAAACAGCGCGTCCAGCCGATCAAGTATCTCGGCCGCGGCAGTAAAATTCCGGTCGGCTTCCTCGAGCCTGGCCCATCCGAGCAACGTTTCGCGGATTTCCGGGGCGGTCGCGGTAGACTCGACATATAGCGCCCGGGCCTCCTCCATGCGTCCCTGGTTCTTCAGGCACCACGCCAGATTGGCGAGCACGATCGGGTCGCGGGTCCCGGTAATCTCAAGCACCTTGCGGTAGTGATACTCGCCAAGACGCGGCCGTTGCGCCTCGGTCATGATCATGCCCATCAGATTGTGTGCCTGCGGGGCCTGCGGCGCGATGCGGATGGCGTTGCGAGCGTGGATCTCGGCCTCGCCCAGGGCGCCTTTGCTGAGCAGCAGCAAAGCAAGCTCATTGGTGGCCTCGAAATTGTTCGGCTCGAAATGCACCAACCGGCGGATCAGCGCCTGCGCTGCGGCGGCTTTGCCCTGTTCCTTGCGAATCGAATACAGCACCGACAGCGCGCCCGGCCGGTCTGGAGCGAGTTCCAGAACGTCGAGACACAGCCGCTCAGCCACATCTTTCGAACCTTGCTGGTAGGCCTGAATGGCACGCTCGACCAACGGCACCAGATGGCGAATGGCCTCGGCGGGCGGGATCGAGCCAACTTGCAGGGCGCAGCATCGCGCGGGCCGAAGACCGCTGCCGCAGGGACACAATCCGGGGGATGGGGCGTTCATGAGCCCAGCATGTACGCTGGCGGGGCGGGGCGATTCAAGAGCGACAGTATGATTGGCCCCGGCTCAGCCACTCCCTGCCGGTTGCTCCTTCTGCGTGGGCAAGACGAATCGGCGATGGACGACCCCAAGTCCGATCAGCGCCAAACCAAGGCCCAGGAACGACAGCACGCGCCAGAGGCCGGTGAGGTCCGCCATATCAATCAGAAACACCTTGAGGCAAACCAGGGCAACCACGGCCAGAGCAGCCAGCCGAAGCAACCGCTGCTCGGTCCGGATGCCCAGTACCATCAGGGCCACGCCGTAAGCCAGCCACGCGCCAGACCACGCCCAAAGTTCGGCGTCAGCGATCGAGCCGAAAATCACGCTCATGTTGTTGGGATGGAATGATAGGCGGATCTGCAAGCTGATCCAGGCAAATCCGCCAACCAGGGCATAAACGCCTAGCAAACGGCCAATCCCTGGGCTGGTCACAAGCCTCAGGGCGACAACTGCAAGGGCAGGCGGGACAAGATAGGCCTCAAGCAGGCTGACAACGTTGACTCGTTCGCCGGTCAGCGCCGGGTTGAACACCAACAAACCAATTGCAACAGCCAGGCCGATGGCACCCAGAACATGCGCGGCCCAATACAGGATCTGCCGGGCGGTTCTCTGGGCGAGGTACAGATACATTGTGGCCTGCACCGACAGGGTCACCAGATGCAAAGCGACCTCGTCGAAGCTGAACGGCTCCACCAGCGCGCCGTCATTGAACCCGTGGCGAATCTCCAGCGCGACGAAGAACGCCGCGAAGGTGACGGCGCCGGCCTCCAGGGTGGCGACCAGCAAATCGTCGGCGCGGCGGCGGAACAGCATCGCCGCATAGGCAAAGGCGGCAGCCGGCGCAGCATAGGCGGCGATCAACCCGTTGGCGACGGGCGTGGTGCCGAACGTGTAGTCCAGCACGTACCAGTTTAGCACCAGCCGGACCACAACCAGAGCCGCCACGGCCAGCGCGACCTGACGCAGCGGCGGCAGATCGGCGCTTGCCTCGATCCAGGCCAGAGCGGGCAGGAACAGAGCGATAGCCAAGGTCAGCCAATGATTGTGCAGCATCATGGCACAACCCAGCGCCAGGGCGGCGACTGCACCGGCAGCATGGATTCCCCCGCGTTGTCGGGCAGTCTCCGCCACGGCGCGGGCGGCCGTGACGGTCAGCCCGGCAGCCAATGCGAGGGCGACAATGGCCCACCGGAAATCGGTCTGGAAGCGCGCGATCTGTGCATACGCGACCAGCAATGTCAGGACCGGGACGGCACCGACCAGAGCCGCCCAATGCAAGGGTTGCGGCGCGCGCCGCTCCTGCCACAGCCCGACTGAGGCATGGAAGGCAGCGAACAAGGTTGCAGCGAAAATCAGTGGCCGGATCACGTCCGGCGCCCAGGCGCCCGGGAGAACGGCCTCGACGATGTCTTCGACGGTGATGACTTCACCGGTGGGCTTCCACTCCGGCAAAGCCCAAAGCAGCAGGGTCAACAAGCCAAACAAAGCGGCAAGCCAGGGCAAACGGTCCAGCCGCGGCTCAGTCGCGCCTCGCCAGACGGCGATGGGCGACAGCGCGAACAGCGCGAGGCGGGGGGCTGTGCCGGGCAATTGGGTTTCCAGCAGCAGGCCGGCGGCGCCAATCAACGCGACGGGGATCCAGGCCAGGCGTAGACCAATCGGATGGTCGAGCGCGGCTGCAGGCAGCAGTCCCAGGTTCAGCAATGCGGCCACGGGCACGAAGGCGGCTGCCGCCCATAGGTCTGTGCCGCCCGAAAACGCCGCAATGCAGACCCAGACGGCACCGGCGATCGTCGTCGCCCAACCGAGCCAGGTCCAGGCTGTGTAGCGGACAACCGCCAACGCCGCTGCCGATACGACGGTCAAATATACAAACAAGCCCGGGTAGGACGGGTTCTCCACACTGACCAGAGCCGGTGTGACGAAGGCGCCAGCGATGCCGACGGCCGCTGTGACCTGGCCGTAGCGCAATGCGGCCAGCAACCCGACGAACGAGGCCGCAGCCATGGCCAAGAACGCAAGCAGCGGCGACAGCAGGTCGTAGTACGGACCCGCGCCATAGGCCGCACCGAACAGCACTGCGGCGCCTCCCGCAGCAAGCGCCCCGGGGGCCTGATCCGCGGTGAATGGGCCGGGCAGCGATGGCGGTTCGTGACGGGTCAGCCACTCGGCTGCCGCCAGCAGCGCGGCCCCGAGCAATGCCGCCATGACGCATCGGGTTCCAGGCCCGAGAAGCTCTCGCTCGACCGCGTAACGGATCAGGAAAACGCCGGCGAGCAGCAGTGCCGCAGCGCCAAGCCAGACACCCCAGCGCGCTGTGAGCAATTCCTCGAGGTCACGCGATGGTTTGGGCGCGGGTCGCGGTGCCGGCCGCGGCGCGATCGGTTCGGCAGCCGGTTCAGCGAACGGCGGCTCCGGCGGGATCGGCGTCGCCAGCGGTGCAGTGACGGGCGGTTCCGGCGTGATCCGCGTCCCCGCCACCGCAGCCGGTTCGACCATGGGCGCGGCGGCGACAGCAGCCTCGGCTGGAGCCGGCGACCTCGCCAGCAGTTCGGCGACCTGGCGGCGCAGTGCTGCCACCTGGGTATGGGCGGAGTTGGCTCGGAAGAAGCCAATGATGCCGAGGACGTATCCGCCCGGCACGAGCATGCCGAGCAGAAGGTAAAAGAACACATCCATAACGACAGAGGGCGTGACCTTAACCGCAAGGTCAAGCGAAATGAATCATCCAGCCATCTGATGGATCGCCGCACAGCAACCCATTACTCGGGAAACTCAATCACCCGCCAGAAATGCTGCAGCATGCCGATCGCCTTGAGGAAACTTTGTCCCGGGCGGTGTTTTAACATGTAACCGGCAACGTTCAGGTTATAGGCACGCATCCGATCCTCCGCCGCCGCAGACGTCGTCATCACGAAGACCAAAATGCGGCGCAGCGCCGGATCGCTGCGCAGTTCCTCGAGAAACTCGATCCCGCCCATACGCGGCATGTTCAGGTCCAGCATCACGAGGCACGGCCGCGGTACCCTCTCATAGCCGTTCAGCCCGCGCAGCCGGTCCAGCGCTTCGATGCCATTACGCGCCTCGATCACCGGATTGGCGATATTCAATGCCAGAAACGAACGTCTGACCGCCATCGTGTCGACCTTGTCGTCGTCCACCAACAGAACAGTTACAGTGGTGTCCTTCACGCTGTTGGCTCCTTCCAGGTAAAGACGATGGTGGTCCCTCGCGCCGGTGGCGCACTTTCCACCCAGATGTGGCCGCCGTGGGCTTCGACCCGCTTCTTGACGATGGCGAGGCCGATACCGCTCGATTCCAGTTCGTCGCGGCTCGACAGAGTTTGGAAGATCACAAAAATCCGCTCATGAAAGCGTGGCTCGATGCCAGGTCCGTCATCGCTGACACGGAATTCTGCGACACCGTTCACCAGCTTCATGGCGATGGTGATACGCCCTTCGTTGTGGTCATGGTGCTTGATCCCGTTGGCAATCAGGTTCTGCAGCACGACCAGAATTGGCGTGCGATGGGTGCGCAGCAACGGCAGCGTGCCGTCACAATCGACCTCGAAACCCGCAGGCGGCGACAGCACGGCGACGATATCACGTACCACCTGATTGAGGTCGACCTGCTCATAGCTGACCCGGGCCTTGCCGATGCGCGCATACGCCAGCAACCCGTCCAGCAGGGACTGCAACCGCACGACGCGCCCGCGCAGCAGCTTGAGGTTGTCGATCGTTTCGGTACTGGCAGTGACCTCGATATCTTCGCTGATCCACTCGACCAGGTGTGAGATCGCACGCAATGGCGCCTTCAAATCGTGCGAGGCGACATAAGCGAATTCCTCGAGATCGGCGTTCGACCGCTCCAGCTCGCGTCGCTGCTGCTCCTTCTCGAATTCGGACCGGCGCCGCGCGGTGATGTCGATGATGCCGGCAAGCACCATTGTCTCACCCTCGAAGTCGATCGGATTGAGGCCGATTTCCAGCGGGAACTCGGTGCCGTCCTTGCGCAGGCCAAACAGGTCCCGGCCCTCGCCCATCAGGCGGGACGACATATCGGCCGCGAAATGGTGACGCAGCAGGACATGGCCGTGGCGAAACCGCGCCGGCATCAGGGATTCCAACGGCTGATTCACCAACTCCGCACGGTCGTAACCGAACATGCGCTCGGCCTGCCGGTTCACCATTTCGATCAGCCCGGCTGGTCCGGCCAAAACCAGCGCGGTCGGCGACGCCTCAACCACCAGAGCGAAACGATGTTCGGCCGGCAGGCTTTGCAGAATGTTCGGATCGGCGGCTTCGCTGCGGTGATCCGGCTCTGGGTCCATGGCGAGGTTCCTCAGGGTGCTCCTGGAGGACACTCTGGCAGAGCAGAGTTAACGAACCATGAAGGCCGCACAGTCGCATTCTACGCAGAGCCAATCCGGTTTTAAGTTTTTCTTAAAGTTCAGCGTGTATCGCGGTGCCAGGGAGTGCCATTATCATGCCTCACGGGGATCGCGAGTATCGACTGCTGATTGTTGACGACGACGAAACCGATCGGCGCCTGTACGGCTGGCTCCTCGCTCGCCAGGCTCCCGGGCAATTCCAAATTCATCACGCGGCCGATGGCGCGGCGGGTCTCGCAGCACTGCGGGCCGAAACATTCGATTGTGTGCTGCTGGATTTTAGCCTGCCCGACGTCACCGGCCTCGAATTTCTGACTGACGCCGTGATGAACGGCACGCTGCCCGCGGCCTTCGTACTCATCACCGGCCATGGTAATGAAGCGATCGCCGTCGATGCGATGAAGCTTGGTGTGCAGGACTATTTGGTGAAAGATCACGTCAACGAAGGCCGGCTATGGCGGGCCATCGTGCGCGCGGTCTCGCAGCGCGAGTTACGGCTACGGCTCGCCCAGTCGATGCGTGCACTGACCGCAGCAAATGCCAACCTCGAACAGGAGGTTGCCGCACACAAGGCCACCGAAGCGCAACTGCGCGCGGCGAAGGAAGCCGCCGAGCAGGCGGACCAGGCCAAGACCCGCTTCGTCGCCATGGTAACGCATGAATTACGCACACCGCTGAACGGGATCCTCGGCTATGCCCAGTTGCTGCGGCTGGAAGGCGAGTTGTCGGCACAGCAGAGTGCGCGTGTCGCCGCGATGATCCACTCCGGCCGGCACTTATTCGGCATGGTTGAACGTGTGCTGGATGTTGCCAGCATCGAATCCGGATGCATGGCCTTGCACCCTGTGCCGGTGTCGGTTCGCGACCTGACCGAAGGTTGCATCACTGCCATTGGGCCACTGGCGGACGAACGTGGGTTGAGCATGCACCTTGTTTGGTCGCACGATGCACCGCGGCAGATCGTCGCCGATCCGACACGGTTGCGTCAGGTGCTGCTGAATTTGCTTGGCAATGCCGTGAAATTCACCCAGGCGGGTTGGGTAGAGCTGCGTGTGCTGGCCTCCGAAACATCAGGCTGGTCGCGCCTGGAGGTCGCCGATACCGGTCCCGGCATCAAAGAGTCTGCGCGCGACCGGCTGTTTCAGGACTTCGAGCGGCTGGACGCTCCGCCTGCGGTCGAGGGCTCGGGCCTGGGTCTCGCCATCGCCGCGCGGTTCGTCAGGCTGATGGGCGGCATGCTTGGGTACAGCCCCAACCCGTGCGGCGGCAGCATCTTCTGGCTGGAGTTGCCGGAGAATGAGCCTGCTGCGGTTGCGCCGGCAGAGGTGATGGCGGCCGCTCCACCCCTGGCCGCGCGGCGGGTCCTGCTGGTCGACGACATCGCAATGAACCGAGACGTGGTCGGGGCGTTCCTGCGTAGCGCCGGGCATGAGGTGTGGCTTGTTGAGAACGGCCAGGACGGCATTCGGCTCGCGTCGGAACAGAACTTCGATGTCATCCTGATGGATGTTCGAATGCCGGAGATGGATGGGCTGGAGGCGACACGGCAGATCCGGGCGCTACCAGAGCCGCGCGGCCAGGTGCCGATCCTGGCGCTGACCGCAGGTGTGCTGCCGGAAGAGATCGCCGAATATGAAGCCGCCGGAATGGACGGTCTCGTTGCGAAGCCGGTGGAATATACCAAGCTGATCCAGGTGATTGCCGATACAGTCGTTGGCCGGCGGCCTGGCTGGCGCACCAATGGAGGGGTATTGTCTCAGATTGGGCCTGGGGCGGACGCGTCACCACGGTTGGACCGCGCGGTACTGGATCGGCTGCTGACGTAACCGGTGACCACGGACTTGCGTTCGCTGGTTGCCTCGATAGGCGCCTGCGGAAGCCTTGAATATGTCCAATGACGTGTCGCCGGCGCCAAAAGGCCGGAGCCAGAACAATGGCCGCGGCGAGTTAAACCGCGTATCATAGCGGCCCCAAAGCACGGACAAATCTACTGGTGCGACTTCTGGCTCGACGCGCAGTTGCCGGAAATGTGGGAAACGCGGCCGGTTGTGGTAATTTCCTACAAGAACACACTGCATGGTCCGTGTCTCGTGGTACTGACCTCGACCGATCCGCAGGTCGGCAGTCCATGGGCGTCGGAGCCATCGATTTCGATTGATGGGCGAAGAAATCGGGTGGTCTGCAACCATCTGTATACGGTTGCACCAAGCCGTTTGTCCCAGGTGAAGGGACGTATTCTTCGTGTCCCAAACGTAGAGTTCAATGAAATTCTGCAGCGGGTTTCCGGCTGGTTGGCGCGGCTGTTTGAACTTGAAAAAAAGAGCCAATAGCCCCACTTGTTATCGCCGCTCCGGCTCGCCGGATGACCGTTGCCCGCAAGGGAGTGACTCGCCAGGGGAGCCTGACGGCCCCTTTGGTTTATCAGGGCTCCGAAGACCTTCAGCGTGAGATCAAAGGTGGCGGTTCACCGCGAACGTCAGTGCGCCAGATCGGGCTGTTCCGTCGCGTGACCCGCTGACGGAAAATGCTTTGCTCACGACACCAGCCCTCGCCCTCACGAATTCTCCGCAATCGCCCTGTTCAGCGCCTTCACCCCGGCACCGGGCCCATCGGGATGGTTCCAAATGCAACCAACCACCGCCAGAAAATCCGTGCCCGCCTGCACCAGTGGCCCGCAGTTCTCCGGCGTAATGCCGCCAATGGCGCAGGACGGCAGCTCCATCATTTCCGACCACCACGCCAGGATCTCCGGATCGAGCAGATTCTTCACTTCCTTTGTCGTCGACGGAAAGAACGCTCCGAAGGCGACATAATCCGCACCATCCTCGCCCGCCTGCATGGCGAGATCGCGACTGCCTTTGCAGGTCACCCCTAGTGTCCGGTCCGGGCCGATCAGAGTACGCGCCTGGCGGGCCGGCATATCCTCCTGCCCGACATGCACGCCATCGCAGCCGGTCGGCACCACCAGGTCGGCACGGTCATTCAACAGAAATGCCACGTCACGCGTCTGCGTCACTGGTCGCAGTACGTCGATTGCCCGTCGCCAGGTATCATCATCGACGTCTTTCAGCCGCAACTGCACCGCCGCCACGTCACCGGCGTCGAGTGCAGCAGCCAACCGGTCAGCGAACGACATCGGCTCCAGCACCGGCGGAGTGATCAGATAAATCCGGCAGCCCGGCGCGGGCTGATCCGAATCCTGGCCACTCCGCTGCGACATCCGCCTGATCAATCGCCGTTCTTGTAGATGTCGATAATTTTGTTCAGCATCTCCAGTGCCTTTTCCTTTGGCCGCTGGAACGTGTTACGCCCAATGATCGACCCGTTGCCGCCGCCATCGCGAATACCGCGCACTTCCTCATAGACGCCGTCAAGGTCCTTCGCCTCGCCGCCGGAGAACACGACGATACGCTTGCCGTTGAACGACGACTGCATCACGTGAGCAACGCGCTTCGCCAGCGTGGAACCGTCGAATTTCTCATAGCTCTTCTTGGCGGCTTCCAGGCTGACCACCGCAGTCGGCGGCTTCACCTTGATGATGTTCGCACCGAGCAGTGCGGCCATCTGCGCGGCATAAGCGCAAATATCCACCGCCGTCTCCGCAGCGCGATCCAGATTCGGACCACGCGGATAACTCCAGACCACAACGGCGAGCCCGGCATCCTTGGCTTCCGCGGTTAGTTCCCGCAGTTCTTCCATCTGCGCGAACGCGAATTCGCTGCCCGGGTAGATCGTGAAACCAATGGCAGCGCAGCCGAGACGCAGTGCATCCTTGACGCCGGCGGTGACTGCCTGGTCCTTGTTGGTCGCCAGGCTGTTGGAACTGTTGCACTTGAGGATCGTCGGGATTTGGCCCGCGAAGGTGTCGGCGCCCTGCGCGATCATGCCGAGCGGCGCAGCGTAAGCGTTCAGGCCGGCTTCGATCGCAAGCTGATAGTGGTAGTGCGGGTCATAGGCCGGCGGGTTCGGCGCGAAACTGCGTGCCGGACCGTGCTCGAAGCCCTGATCGACCGGCAATATGACCACTTTGCCGGTGCCACCCAGTTTCCCGGTGCACAGGATACGCGCCAGATTGGCCTTCACGCCAGGCGGGTCGCCTTCATACCAATCGAGGATTTTCTTGACTTTCTGGGTCACGCGCATGGTGCTGGTCCCTTTCCTGGAAGCATTTGCTGGTGGCGGTAACAACTAACCTGGCGACCGGGTTTTGTCACCGTTTCCGAGGCGGCGGTTTTCCGAGCCAGCACTGGCGCCTGCCGCGCTGGCGTTCCGCGGACGGTCAGCGGGCGGCGGCGCTGCCAAAACGAAGCCGCTCAGGGATTCAGCGATGGCAACGACGGCTGCGCGACCTGGTGCATTGGGCCAGAGCACCAACCGCGTCAGGCCGATCCGCAACGCCGCCAGCGCCTGCCCGGTCCCGTCCGCACAGTCCAGAATGTCGGTGCACGGCACATCCGGGTGCATCGATCGCGCGGCCTCCACCAGGGCGCGCCACCAGCCGCAGCCCGCATACAAAGCTGCTCCCGGGGCAGAAAGCAGCGTGACCCCGCGGCCCGCAACCTTTGCCTCGGCCAACGCGACCGCCGCCTCGCCGAGGCCGTGCACGATCACGGTGCGCGCATGCTCCATAGCCTCGTTCAAACACCGTGCTTGACGTTCTGACAACTGCCAGGTTCATTCCCCCTGACATCTGGACTGGAGTCGTCATGGCCGAGCACACCGCGCCCCAACAAACGGACCGTGACGACAGGGAGAACATGGACATTGTGGCCGACCGGCTGGAGGCGGCGCTGGAGCGGATTGCCCGACATCTGGATGCCGTCAGGCCGGCCCCACATTCGACTGAGCTTGTGGCGCGGCTGGATGGATTGATTGTGCGGCTGCGCGAGGCTCTGGATCCCCCGCCAGGCCCGTCCAGGGACTGAAGCAGGACCGGTATTTACATTCGGCGGACCGCAAGGCCACCGATTGAGACAGGGAAGGATTGCGCGGCATGGCGCAGGTTTCACTCCAAATCAATGGTTACGCCTATATCCTCGGCTGCGCGGATGGCGAGGAACCGCATTTATTTGCCCTGGCCGCCGACCTCGACCGCCGGATCGAGGAGATCAAGGCCGCGACCGGGCCAGGTGGCGAGGCACGGCTGTTGCTGATGGCCGCGCTGATGCTGTCCGATGAATTGCATGACCTGCGCGAGTATCAGCAGCAACTGCAGCAGCAGGAGGCTGGAGCGGCTTCAACAGCACCGAAAGCCGAGCCAAAGGCCGGTCGCCGGCTGCGGGGGCTCACCAAACGGGCCGAGGCGATCGCCGACGCAACCGAGACGTTGCCACTGGCCGCCGCATCGGATCCGGCAGCGGATCCGTCATCGTAGGCCGTTTTCGGATTCTCCGGCTCAGGCGCAGCCGTAACCCGGGTCAGGCCAGAATATCCCGGCCGGGTCATTCCCCGGCCGTGTAATTCCCAGGCCTTGTAATTCCCAGGCCTTGTAATTCCCCGGCCATGTAATTCCCCGGCCTTGTGGTTCCCGGGCCGTGTATTTCATTGCCGCGCGACCCGAACCACCCTACATAACAACCGCGGGGCTGCCGGGTGCGTCAGGTCATACATCCCCAGGGCCAGTAAGCATCTCCCTCGGGAACTGGCGCTGCCGGGATCCTGGTCTCGGTATCTGGTGCCCACCTGCACAAGCAGGCTCTGGGAGGATGAAGCACCAACGGCCATGGTGGCTCCGCACAGTTTTTCCTCCATTGACGATGCGAAACGGGTCGATGACGCGAAACGGGCCATGCGCGCCGAGCGCATGGCGGCTCGAGCCGGTCACGACCCCAAAGCCGCCGGCACAGCGCTGACCGCTCTGGTATTACGGGACTGTCCGCCGCCGCCTGATGCCGTGGTGTCCGGTTTCTGGCCGCTCGTTGGCGAGATCGACATCAGGCCGCTGTTGCTCGCGCTGCACGCGCGCGGCCATCCCATCGTCCTGCCGGTCACGCCAAAACACGGCCTGCCGCTGAGCTTCCGCCTCTGGCAACCCGGCGACCCGTTGGTGGCGGAGCGCTTTGGCACCATGCGCCCGACCGGCGAGGAACGCTCGCCGGAGTTTCTGCTGGTTCCCCTGTTGGCGTTCGACCGCCACGGCGGGCGTCTCGGCTATGGTGCCGGCTACTACGACCGCACGCTGCCCCTTCTCACGCCACGTTTCGCCCTGGGCTGTGCCTTCGCGGCGCAGGAGGTGCCGGAGGTGCCGATGGGGCCACGCGACGTTCGCCTCGATGCAGTTGCGACGGAACGCGAGCTGATACGCTGCACGTCGGGCTGACCGGCAGACCGGTACCCCTGCACAATTGTTTCGACCGCTTGCATGAGCCGGCCATCTGTCTCGGATGGTCAGGCATACTTTCAAATGAACTGGAGCCAGTACCTACCGATGAAGCCCGGGTCGCTTCGGCCACGCTGTCATTGCGCGAGAAGCGAAGCAATCCCCGTGTCCTCATCGGCGGAGATTGCGTCGCTGCACTCGAAATGACAGTAGAAGCGGATCGGCCGCAGTTCACCGATGGTGGGTAGTAGGCGCGGCTACATCGGCACTTCGAAACCGGAACAAAGCTCAGGCGAGTGCACCGCCAACATTCCTCCAGGCATTGATACCGCCCTGAATATGGCGTGCCGTGGTGATGCCGGCATCCTGCGCTGCTTGCACGGCCATGGCCGAACGCTCGCCGAAGGCACAGTAGAACAGCAGGCGTTTGCCGGTTGCCTCCGCCAGAACATGCAGCAGGCCACCGGCGCCGATGTTTTCCTGAAGCTCGGGATACGGCGCATGCAGTGATCGCGGGATGCTGCCATGCTTTTCGCGCTCCGCCTTTTCGCGCAGATCGATCAGCACCACGTCGGGTTGCCCGACCAGATCGAGCGCCTGCTGCGCCGAGTAAGCCCAACCGCGGCGAGCGACGTCCTCCTGGTGCAGCCCTTGATGCATGTTCGCGGGAACTGCCACGTCCATCATCTTCGGATTGGCCAGATTGAGGCCGTTCATCAGCGCAATATATTCCTCGGCCGAATTGATCTGCAGCCGCGGATTGTGAGCCCTCTCTTCGGCGATCGTGCTGACGGTGTCACCCTTATAGTCGTGCGCGGGAAATACCAGCGTCTCGTCCGGCAAACGCAACAACCGGCCGAACAGCGACTCATGCTGCGCGCGAGGATCGCCGTTCTGGAAATCGGTGCGCCCGGTGCCGCGGATCATCAGCGTGTCGCCGGTGAACACGCGATCCTGCATCAGAAAACTGTAGGAGTCGTCGGTGTGGCCGGGCGTATACATCGCCTCCATGCTCACGCCCTCGATCCGCAACGGGTCGCCGTCGGCGATGCGCATCGATACCACGTCGACGCTGCTCTGCTCGCCCATCACCGTGATGCAACGCGTGCGATCGCGCAGAGCGCCAAGGCCCGTGATGTGATCGGCGTGCAAATGCGTATCCACTGCTTTGACCAAATGCAGGTCCAGTTCACGCATTAATTGCAGGTAGCGATCGACCCTCTCAAGCACGGGATCGATGATCAGTGCTTCGCCGCCGCGGCGGCTGGCGATCAGATAGGAATAGGTGCAGGAAATCGGTTCAAACAACTGGCGGAAAATCATCGTTCGCCTCTTTGTACCGTTGTGGCCGGGCCTGACCGGGCCACCTGGCGCAGCACGTGCGGACCGAGATGGCCGGCTCGACGGCCGGCCATGACGGATGCGGTACGTCAGCCGACCGGTTGGGCGACCACGCGGAGATACGGCTTCACGGTCGTCCAACCGTTCGGATATTTCGCCGCCGCCTGTTCATTGGACACTGCGGGCGGGATGATCACGTCATCGCCAGGCCGCCAGTTCACTGGCGTCGCCACCGTGTGTTTCGCGACCAGCTGGCACGAATCCAGCAACCGCAGCACCTCGTCGAAGTTGCGACCCGTGGTCATCGGACAGGTCAGCATGGCCTTGACCTTCTTGTCCGGGCCGATGACGAAGACCGATCGCACCGTGGCGTTATCGGCGGCGGTGCGGCCGTCGGAGGTGGTGCCGGCGCCCTCGGGCAGCATATCGTATTCCATTGCCACCTTGAGTTCGGTATCGCCGATCATCGGATAGTTGACAGCGTGCCCCTGGGTTTCCTCGATATCCTGCGCCCACTTCGAATGATTCTCTACCGGATCGACGCTGAGGCCGATGATCTTTGTGTTACGCCGGGCGAACTCGGGTTGCAGGCCGGCCATGTAGCCCAGTTCGGTGGTGCAGACCGGGGTAAAGTCCTTGGGATGGGAGAACAGGATGGCCCACCCGTCGCCGATCCATTGACGAAAATCGATCGTGCCCCAGGTTGTGTTAGCCGTGAAGTTGGGCGCTTCGGCGTTGATTCTCAAAGACGTGCGACTGCCCCTCGTCGATTGTCGTGCCGGACCAGGCCCTGCCGGCGGCAGGCGGTCAGGCACGTGTTGTGTGCAATGACAGGCTGCGCCGCTGCCAACCGGGAGTCCTGAAACGGATCGGAAGAATTTCCGAAATCCTTCCGAAGTGGCTAAGCTCGCCGATGTGATGATTTATGCGCTCGGGCCGTTCCGCCTGGACACCCAGGACAACCTGCTGTTCCGCGGAAGCGAACCCCTGGCGCTCGGTCGGCGGGCGCTTGCCTTGTTGCGCGCGCTGGTGGAACTGCCCGGAGCACTGGTTTCGAAGGATGCGCTGATCGAAGCTGCATGGCCCGGCCAGGCGGTCGAGGAGAGCAACCTCACCGTTCAGATCGCTGCGTTACGCAAGGTTCTCGGCGAGGTTCCCGGTGGCGACCGCTGGATCGAGACCATGCCACGCCGCGGCTATCGCTTCATTGCCCCGGTTGTCGAAGAGGACGCGAACGGCATCACGCCATCGCCAATCGACGCCACACAAGTCCAGGCGCCACGCGCATGCGCCGAGGCCGAACGTCGGCAGATCACCGCCATGTCCTGCGAGTTGGTAGGTACGTCGGACCCGCTGACGGCGTCGGCCTTGACGACCTGCGCAACGCAATCGCAGCGTTTCAGCGTTGCGTTGCAGAAACGGTCGGGCGGCACGGCGGGTTCGTGGTCGACCAGCTCGGCAATGCCGCGCTCGTCCTCTTTGGCTATCCGGTGGCGCAGGAACATGACGCCGAGCAAGCGGTCCGCTCTGGGCTTGCCTTATGCGCGGCGGTCGGCACCGCGAGACCTGGCGCGAATGCGCCGCCGCTGAGAAATCGTGCGAATGCGCCGATGCCGGGAAATGGCACGAATGCGCCGCGGCTGAGAAACCATGCGGACGTGCTGCTGCAATGCCGGGTGGGCATCACGACCGGCATGGCGATCATCGGTGACCTCCCCCCGGACGGCGCGAGCAAGGACCGCGAAATCGTTGGCGACACTCCGAACCTGGCAATGCAGCTTCGGCTATCGGCGCAACCGGGCATCGTGGCGATCGAGCCGGTCACGCGGCGCCTGATCGGCGGCCTGTTCGAATGTCGCGATCTCGGCACGATCGCAGCCACCGGCGGCGCCGAGCCCGTGCGCGCCTGGCGAGTACTGGGCGAGACCGTCACCGTAAGCCGCTTCGAGGCGCTGCGCGGGCCGGCGTTGACGCGTCTGGTCGGCCGCGAGGAGGAGATCAGCCTGCTGCTGCGCCTCTGGTCGCGTGCCATGGCCGGCGAGGGTCAGGTCGCACTGGTCTCGGGCGAAGCCGGCCTCGGCAAGTCGCGCCTCACCGTGGCACTGGAAGACGGCCTGACCACCGAGCCGCATTTCCGGTTGCGCTACTTCTGCTCGCCGCATCATCAGGACAGCCCACTGTTTCCGTTCGTCGACCAACTCGGACGGGCGGCGGGGTTCGTGCGCGAGGACACGGCCGCGTCGCGGCTCGAGAAGCTGCAGGCGCTGGCGGCGCGCGCCGACCTGCCGGACCAGGACGTGGCCTTCCTCCTCGATCTGCTCGTGTTGCCTTTGCCGGAGGGCCAGTCACTGCCGAACCTCACGCCGGCGCGGAAGAAGCAGCGGATCCTGGAGGCGCTGAGCCGATACCTCGAGGGTCTCGTGCGCCAACAGCCGGTCGTGGTGATCTTTGAAGACGCGCACTGGATCGATGCGACATCGCGCGAGCTGCTCGACATTCTTGTCGAACGCGCCGGCGACCTGAAGGTGCTGCTGATCGTGACCTTTCGACCCGAGTTTCAGCCGTACTGGGCTGGCCAACCGCGGGTGACGCTGCTGGCGCTGAACCGCCTGGACAGACGCGACCAGGTCGCGCTGGTCGCGCAGATCGTCGGTAAGGCACTTCCGGTTTCCGTTGTCGACCAGATCGCCGACCGCACCGACGGCGTGCCGTTGTTCGTCGAGGAACTGACCAAAAGCGTGCTGGAGAGTGGGCTGCTGCGTGCGGACACGGATCGTTATGTCATCGATGGGGCGTTGCCCCCGCTGGCGATCCCGACAAGCCTGTACGCCTCGCTGCTGGCGCGCCTTGACCGCCAGCCGTCGGCACGCCTGGCGGCGCAGATTGGCGCCGCGATCGGACGCGATTTCACGTACGGGTTGCTGCGAGCGGTATCGTCACTTTCCGAGGAAGACCTGCAAACCGCTGTTGCCCGACTTGTCGCGTCCGAGTTGGTGTACCAGCGTGGTATCCCGCCCGACGCGGTCTACAGCTTCAAGCACGCGTTGGTACGGGACGCAGCTTACGGCAGCCTGCTGCGCGATTCTCGGCAGCAATTGCACGCGCTGATCGCCGGCGCGCTGCAAGCACAGTCCGGGGAGTTGATGGAGACCCAGCCCGAGCTGTTCGCCTGGCATTACGCCGAGGCAGGCCAGGTGGAACAATCCGTCAGCTTCTGGGCCAAGGCCGGACAGCGATCCGCTGCGCGCTCGACGTTGGCGGAAGCAGCGGCCCACTTTCAAAAGGGCCTGGGCCAGTTGGAGCTGCTATCGGAAACCCCCGAACGTTTGCGCCAGCAGCTCGAATTTTGCAGTGCTTTGGGCGCTGCGCTACGAGCCGTCAAAGGCCTGGCCGCCCCAGAAACCGGCCAGGCTTATGCGCAAGCCCTGGCGCTTTGGCAGCAGCTGGGGTCTCCGTCGGAGTTTGTTGAGATCCCATTTGGGCTGTCGCGCTATCACGCGTACCGTGGCGAAGTCGATCTGGCGCTGCGCCTGGACGAAGCCTTGCTGCATCTCAGTCGACAACGCAACGATTCTGTCGGGCTCGTTCTGGGTCACCTGTCGTCCGGTCGAACCCTGATGTACGCTGGCAGATTCAATTCATCCCAGGCGCATCTGGAAGACTTGCTGGCGATTCATGATCCGCTCACCCACCGCTCGGTGGTCACTCAGGTCGGATTTTATCCTCAGGGAAACTCGCAGGCATGCCTGGCGGTCGTACTGCTCTGTCTCGGCTATCCGGAGCAGGCGTTGGCACAGAGCAACGCGGCAGTTGCCGCGGCGCGAAGTCTGGACCATGTGCATTCTTTGGTTTCGATCCTGGCACTCGACGCTGCGCCGCTTGCGCTCGTCGGAGACCCCGCACTGCTCGGCGAGTGGGCCGACCAGTTGGTCGCGATCACGACCGAGCGAGGTTTCCCCGCCTGGTGCGCGATCGGAACGACTTACCGCGGCTGGGTCAAAGTCAGGCATGGTGATGTTGCCGAGGGGATTGCTCTTCTGCGCAGCGGTTCAACGGCTTTCCGCGTTACCGGGTCAGAGCTGTTTGCTCCCTTTCTTATCATACTTGTTGCGAGCGCATGTGCGATCTCCGGGCAGGTCGAAGAAAGCCTGGCCCTGTTGGCTGACGCATTACAGATCGTCGAAAGGACAAGCAAGCTCTGGCTGGCAGCGGAGTTGAAGCGGCAAAAAGGCGAATTGCTGCTGCGGCAAGGGAATTCCGCAGGTGCCGAGGAACTGTATCGCCAGGCCCTGAGCATTGCGGCCGAGCAACGAGCTAAGTTCTGGGAATTGCGTGCCGCCGCGAGCCTCGCCCGGCTGCGCCACGAACAGGGCCGCCATGCCGAAGCCCGCGACGTCCTGGCGCCGATCTACGGCTGGTTCACCGAGGGCTTCAGCACTGCGGATCTGAACGAAGCGAGGGCGCTGATGGATGAACCGGCGTGAGCCGGTCCCGCAGCATGACCAAAGTTTGCCGCGAATGACCGCCCCCTCACCGGCCGCTCCTCCGCCTGCCCGCGGCGTCACGATACCCTGACTGGTCGGTTCGCCCGCTCACGTGCACGTTTACCGGCGTCCGCAACGATCCAGAATTTCCCGTCGAGCTTCTCGCTCGGCGCCCGCCTGGCGATACGACACCCCGAGACACCAGTCGTAATGGCGACGGTAGCCGCCCATCCATCTGCCACTACCAAGATCCGGCGGATACGCGCAGCCGCGGTTGGCGACTTCGATCTGTCTGAGTGCGGCGCGTGCGTAATCGTCACAGAACCCGGGATCAGCGGCCCGGGCTCCAGCAGAGACCACGACGCAGAGAATCAGGCCGGTGGCGGCGGCATACAATGTAGCTCGCATGGGTGTTTTACATCCTATGTTGGCGCCTGGGTCTGATAGCAAAACAAAGTGAACGGCCGGTTACAACACTGGCGAGTACCCGCTATCAGTGAAGCGCGAGTTCGGGCGATGCCCCTCGTCATTCCCGCGCTCGATAGGTCGTGCCACCACTTTGGGCCGGCCACGTTGCTGTTGCCGGCCCGAAGTAATTGGCGCCAACCGGAAACGATCGGAATGACCCTTTTTGCCTGGCGAGCTACTTCTTCTCCCGTCGTTAGCTGGCAAGCGCACGCGTCCGCGTCTTACGTCGGCCCGCCACGAGGTTCATCAGTGCGATCGCAGCAGGACCCGATGACGCGGGGTTCTGGCCGGTGATCAACGACCCATCAGTGACGACGTGCACGCCCCAGTTCCTGACCTTGGAAAAGGTGGCACCGAGGCTCATCATTTCGTCCTCGACGAGGAAGGGTACCACCTTCGTCAATTCCACCTCTGCTTCCTCGCCATTGGTGAAGCCAGTCACGGTCTTGCCCTCAACCAGCAGTTTGCCGTCCGGGGTCCTGACATGTCTCAACGCGCCGGTTGAGTGGCAGACCACCGCGAAGGCTTTGCCGGCGGCGACGAAGGACTCCAACAGCCTGACCGAGTTCGGATCATCGGCGAGGTCCCACATCGGGCCATGACCACCGGGATAAAAAACCGTGTCGAAATCTTCCTGGCGGACACCGTCCAGACGCACCGTCGAGGCTAGCCGAGACTGGGCGGCCAGATCCGCCTCGAAACGATGGGTGAGGTCGGTTTGGAAGTTTGGCTCGTTACTCTTTGGATCGAGTGGAGGTTGACCGCCGTTCGGCGATGCGATCACGATCTCGGCGCCCGCGTCTTTGAATCGGTAGTAGGGCGCCACGAACTCCTCCAGCCAGAAACCGGTCTTGCGTCCGGTGTTGCCAAGCTGGTCATGCGAGGTCAGGACCATCAGGATTTTCATAGCGCTCTCCATGGCCAGGTTTGATTGTTTCGTATCAGGTTTCATCCATTGACGGACCTGGCAAACCTTATTCGGGCCTGGCGGGTCTGTCTTATGCCCGAAATTAGCTGGTTCCGTCATTGTGCGATTCCAGCGCGACCTCGACGCTGTCGAATGCTGCCACCTTCACGCCTTCGTTGATCTCCAACGTCGTCGCGATGTCCCGAAATTCCTGAACGAATTCCGAACCCATTGAATTCAGGAGCGGACTGTTGAATGTGACCCGCCACCAGGCCGGCGACGACCTGCTGAACTGAATCAGTTGCGACTGCGTGATCACATTTACCAAAGCCTCCTTTGTTTTCCCGTGCTGACTGGAATACGGTGCCAGCGGCCGTTTTCTTAATACGTCAGGCTCGTCCGCTCTTCCCGGTTCGCCACGTCTTTTCGAAATTGCACTCCATGATCTGGCGTCATGCTTGCCGGAGGTGCCCCTCGTCATCCCTGCGACGAGCGCGGCGATGACCACCTCTGTGTCGCGGTCCAACGCTTCCGGGTACTAATAATACGTGTAACGATTGTTCAATCGCAGCCACGGTGCCCGAGGCGAACCGTACTGAGCCGCCCCAACGCCAACGACGTTGTTTCGCGCCAACGCCTGCTGCACCCACTCCAGCATCGGGCCGGTGGTGACCAGCGCGGCACATCCCGCCATCTCCCACATCCGCGCGCTGAAGTCGGGGAACAGCCGGACCGGACCAGTTGCATTGTGGAAATTCGCCCGGTTGCCGGTATCGAGATAGCTCTCGACCGCAAGGTCTTCGGCCAGGATCACGTCATGCTCGGCCAGTTCGACATGGTAATAGGTCACCTCCGGAACGAGCATCTGGCGGATGGTTCCTCCATTGAGCAGACAATCCACCGCGATCAGCACGCCGTCGACAAACACCGCATGATCCGGGCTCAACCACAGATCGCGTGATGGCCGTCCGGGCCCGAACGCTCCGGCGAGTACGCGAACCGGACAAACCGTTGCCGGAGCAGGATGTTGGCTGCAATCCACATGCCGCCGCCCGATCCATACGATTTCGGCCACGTCGCCGTGCCAGGTCTCCACGAGCATGCCACCCGTCAGATCGATCTGGCCGATGGCACCCGAACCGAGGCCGACATCGAGCGAGCCGCCGGCGCCGCCAGCCGAATCCGAGCTGGCGATCGATCCGGTATTGGTCACCGTGCCGACGGCATTCGCCACGTCGACGCCATACGACGTACCGGTGATCGTTCCGCCCTCGTTGTCGAGCGTGCCACCGTCAAGCAACAACACGCCGCCGATCGCACCATTCGACGAGTAAGCGCCCTGTTGCAGGATGACGCGCTGGTTGGAGACCGAACCATTGGCGTTTTCAACGAGGATGCCGGCCTCGCCGCCGTCGATCGCGCCGTCCGCCTGGTTCGTTACCGTGCCACCGGCGGCCATGAAGACGCCGGCGACCGTGCTGCCGCCAATGGTCCCCTGGTTGTTCACCGAGGACTGATGGTCCCGGATTGGCTGTTGCTGACCCCGCCGCCGCCCACATACACGACGGCGCTCAGGACCCCGATGACATGGGTGGTGGGGTCGTAGGTAAATCCGTAACCGGATGCGTAGCTCGCCGTGATGGTGCTCTGGATCACCACGGTCGCGGCGCCACCGCGCGACACGCCGAAGCTGGTGCCGGCAACCTGCGCGTTGGCTTCATTGGTGACCGACCAGTAGAACGCCGCGCCGTCGGTCAGCGCCGGGCCCGACGCATTGCCGATGCTCACGCCCTGGGCGATGTAAACCGGACTGTCCGCCGTGTTCGTCAGCGTCAGTCCACCACTTACATTAGTAGCGATCGTGCGGGGCATCGCCCCCTCCAAGGAGGCCGCCGGAGCGGCGATGACACATCACGGATCCGATCGGGCATTCGGCTGACTGGAACCCGGTCGGGCGGGCTCGGCGATACCATGGAAATGATTACGGGCGCCCGACAGTCGCTGGTCAGCGGCCCGGCTGGACTTGCCCGGATAGCAGGCACATGGACCCGGGAAGATGACCGGACGGGGGTCGCAGCGATGGGCTCCATTTGCCGCGGCCGGCCCGTCACCGCACGGCTGCAGCCTGGCGGGCCCTGACGCCCGCGGTCGAGCGCCCGTCCGGCGGGTCGTTGCTTTCCGAACGGTGTGGCTTACCGGAGCCACGGCCTCGATCACCGATACGCTTTGGGTGTTGTGGCACGAGGTTATTTCATTTGCGACAATCGCCAGGCCAGGTATTATCGGCATGGTGCACGTTGCCTCAGGCGGTGGCCGTAGCCACGCTCGGTGCCTGACCCGGGATAGCAAGACCAGGATCATTCCAGCCGCGTCAGCAGTTTTTCTGGGATATTGTCTCAGTAATTTGGCACTGCCTCGATGCATTCGGCCAGGATGACCCAGTGCCAACAGCGAACCGGGATTGCCGCGGTATCAACGGAAATAAAACTGCCGTAATGAAGCATGTTCGTATTGACGATCATACCAATAGTCATGCAACGTGTGCGAAACGTCAAAATCACACATATCCGGGAGGTTCGGCCAATGCCCCAATCTGGCGACTCGCTCCGGTGTCTCGCTGCTCAGATCATTATTGCGTATGTTGCACACAATGAGACGCCGGGCCGGGCCGTGCCCGATCTGATCCGCGCAGTCTACCAGGCTCTCGCGAGTATTGGGGGGAGCGACACGATATCCACCACTCTGACCAGCGCAAGACCTGCCACCTCCCGCAAGGCCGGCTCTGGCCAGACCGTATTCGACAGCCATCTGATCTGCATGGAATGCGGATTGCATATGAAAATGCTCAAGCGGCACTTGCAGACCGTGCATAATACGACACCAACGCAATATCGGGAAAAGTGGCAGTTGCCGGGCGATTATCCCATGGTGGCACACCAGTACGCGGCGCTGCGGTCAAGCCTCGCGAAGGAAAGCGGATTGGGCAAACGGCCAGTGCCGCGCAGTCGGTAACAAGGCGATCAAAGTTGCAACGAGGCTGCGACGGATCGTAGCACTGAGCCCCAATCACCTCGCACCGGCTGACGAAACAATCGTGCCGTCGGATACCACGGGCTGTCGTCTCGGCCCAAAAGCCAGCGCCAGTCAGGGTTGAACGGCAACATGATCCACACTGGCTTCGCCAATGCGCCGGCCAGGTGGGCAACGGCGGTATCAATTGAAATCACCAGATCCATCGCCTCGATCAACGCCGCGGTATCGCCGAAATCGCGCAGCATCGCCTCATGGGTCGTGACGACGCCGGTGCGTTCGAGCCAGGCGCGGTCGTCTGTGCGAATTTCTTTCTGCAAGCAGTGGAACTCCACGCCGGCCCGGAGCAATAGCGGTTCCAGTGCCGCCGACGGCATCGCGGAACGCGTCAGACTGGCGGAGGAACCAGACCAGACCAGGCCAATCCGCGGTGCCGTCTTCACGCCCAGGTGATGCCGCATCCGGCCGATCCTGGCGGCAGGCGCACGCAAATAGGGTACCTTGGCGGGGATTGTCGCTATCGCGGTGTCGAACGCCAGAGGCAGACTCATCACTGCGGTCAGTCTGTCATACGCAGCCTCATCGTCTTCGGGTCCAACCACGCGTTCCACTTCGGCCATCTCCAGCGCCAGTGGAACCAGGTCCTGATAAACGCTTAGCGTGACCCGCGCGCCTCGTGCAGCGAGTGGCCTGATATAGCGCAGAAACTGGATGACATCGCCACGGCCTTGCTCCCCCTTGACCAGAACCCGCTGTTCCGCCACGCGATGTAGATCGAGCACGCCATAGTCGGGATGGGCCCGGTCGTGGCCCGGCGCATCCCAGCGCGTCTCATAGGCCGCCCAACCCTCCTTGAACCGGCCCAGTTGCAGCAGCAGCAACGCTTCGTGCCAGCGGAACGAAACGATATCGGGATGCTGCGCGGCGGCGGCGCGGAGGATCTCGAGCGATGCTTCGGTCCGCCCCTGATCTGCCACCGCACGAGCCAGTTCGTTGGTTACCTCGGCAATTCGCTCCACTGGCGTATCAGGCGCCAGCCTGGCCTCCAACCGCCGGAACTCTGCTTCTCCCTCCATCAAATTGCCCGACGCCACCTGGGCGCGGGCAAGATTGTAAAGCGCGGGATCATTGGCGTGGTCGAACTCGAGCGCGTCGCGGAATGTATCGAGCGCGTCCTGCCTTCGCTCCAGGCCCTGCAACGCGAGGCCCATGTTGTTCAACACGCCAGCATCGCGATAATTTAATGCCAGGGCCCGCTGATAGGCATGCACGGCCTTGTCGAAGCGCTGCACGGCGCCAAACGCCGCGCCCAGATTGGCCCATAGCCGTCCGTTGTTGGACTGCAACGCCTCGGCGCGCAGCAAATAGCTGATGCCGTCGGCATGCTGTCCCTGATTGGTGCAGATCACCCCCAGAAGATGCAACGCGTCGAAGTGCAGCGGGTCGTCACGAATGATTTCCAGGCAGACCTGCGCCGCCTGGCCAAGGTCACGAGCCGCGTAATGCCGCGCTGCTTCGTCGATCGTTCCGGTCATGCACCGCTTGGATCAGGCGGCGGCGTCTTGCCGGCTCGCAGGTCCGCGACGGTGGCGCGGGTGGTGATCTGGTCCGGGTTCATGCGCAGCTCGATGACCGCCGGCTTGCCGCTGTCTACCGCTCGCCGGAACGCCGGAGCGAAGCCAGCCGTGTCGCTCACCACTTCACCATGGCCACCGAACGCCTCGATGTATTTGGCGAAATTTGGGTTGGTGACCTGCGTGCCGGAGACGCGCCAGGGATAGGCCCGTTCCTGATGCATACGGATGGTGCCGAACTGGTTGTTGTTGAACACCAGCACGATCGGCGCCGAACCGTGATGGAATGCGGTCGCCAGTTCCTGGCCGGTCATCATGAAGCCGCCGTCACCGACCATGCTGACGACCATTCGGCCGGGGAAGGTGATCGAGGCGCCGATTGCGGCGGGAACGGAATAGCCCATCGCGCCGTTGGTCGGCCCAATATACCGTTGCTTATCCGAGAAGTTGAGAAATCGTGTGGCCCAACCGGCAAAGTTGCCGGCGTCCGTGGTGACGATGGCATCTTCGGACAGCAGCGCTTCCAGTTCGCGCATCACCGTGCCGAGGTTCAGGCTGCCTTCGTAATTCGGCACTGCTCGTTGAGCTTCGCGCAACGACCGCAGCTCGCGGGTCCAGGCCGACCATGACGGTGCGACGGGTTCCAGGGCAGCAACGGCATGAGCGAACACATTCAGGTCAGCAACGATGCCCAGAGCGGGCCGGAACACCCGGCCGATTTCCGCACCATCCGGTAGTACCTGGATAATTGGAACGGCGCCGGCCATATCGAGCAGCGTGTAGCCTTGCGTCACTGCATCGCCCAACCGGCTCCCCAGAGCGAGAATCAGGTCCGCCTCGCCGATTTTCCTGATCAGGCCTGGATCCGATCCAACCCCGAGATCGCCGGCAAAATTTGCCTGAGCGCCGTCGTAATGCGCCTGGCGGCGGAAGCCGACGGCGACCGGAATGTCGTTTTGTCGCAGAAACTTTCCCAAAGCGGCGCGACCGGCCTCGGTCCAGCAGGAACCGCCGACCACCGCGATGGGCCGTTTCGCGGCCGCGAGCATGTCCCGCATTTTCTGCAGGGCCGCCGGGTCGGGGTGGGCGGGCGACACCGGAACCCGCGGCAGATCGGGGACGCTGACAGAGTGCTTCTGCATTTCTTCCGACAGCGCGATGACCACCGGACCGGGCCGGCCGGACACCGCAACATCCACCGCGTGTGCGACGATTTCCGGAATGCGGTGCGCGTGGTCGATTTGCGTCACCCATTTCGCCAACGGCGCAAACATCTGGCGGTAGTCGACTTCCTGGAACGCGTCGCGGCCGGTGTCCTCGTGCGGGATCTGGCCGACGAACAGCAGCAGCGGCGTGCTGTCCTGCATCGCGATGTGCACGCCGATCGAGCCGTGGCAGGCACCTGGTCCGCGGGTGACCATCGCCGCCGCCGGCCGGCCTTTCAGCTTGCCGTAGGCCTCGGCCATGTTGACCGCACCGGCCTCGAACCGGCAGGTGACGAGTTTCAGGCTGTTGCGGGTTTCGTGCAGCCCGTCCAGCGTGTCGAGGAAACTTTCGCCCGGTACCTCGAATACATGGTCGATGCCTTGTGCGACCAAAGCTGCCGCCAGGATGTGGCCACCCAACCGAGGTTGCGTCATTTGAACCCCACCGTCTGCGGAAAAAACCGGTTTGGCGGCCGCGGCACGCCGAGATTTTCTCGCAGTGTCTTGCCTTCATACTCCTCGCGGAACACGCCACGGCGCTGCAGCTCGGGAACCACCTGATCGACGAACTCGTCGAGCCCGCCCGGCACCCAGGGGAACATGATATTGAACCCGTCACAGGCCTTTGCGTCGAAATATTCTTCCATCTTGTCGGCGATCGTCTTCGCCGTGCCGACCATCGACAGCCCGCCATAAGCGCCGAGGATTTGCGCTAACTGTCGGACCGTCAGATTGTCGCGCCGGGCGCGGGCCACCACCCGATCGCGGCCGCTTTTGCTCTGGTTCGTTTCGGGAATGTCGGGCAACGGCGCATCCAGCTCGAACTTAGACGCGTCCATACCGATCGCAATCGACAAGGCAGCGATCCCGCTGTCCGGATGCACGAGACTGTCGAGTTTCGCACGTTTGGCGCGGGCTTCCTCATCGGTGTCACCAACAACGACCAGACAGCCGGGCAGGATTTTCACGTGCTCGGGATCGCGTCCGGCTGCTGCCGCGCGGGTTTTCACGTCGTTGTAGTAACTCTGACAATCTGCAAGCAGTCCGCCTGGCGAAAAGATCATTTCCGCGGTTTCGGCGGCCAGTTGGCGCCCGGAATCGGAGGCGCCTGCCTGCACGATCAGCGGCCAGCCTTGTACCGGACGGGCGATGTTCAACGGACCGCGAACTTTGAAGTATTTTCCCACATGGTTCAGCACATGCATGCGGTCGGGATCGAAATAGATGCCATTTTCGACATCGCGGATGAACGCGTCATCGGCAAAGGAATCCCAAAGCCCGGTGACGACATCGAAGAACTCTCGGGCGCGGCGGTAGCGTTCGTCGTGCTCCATATGGTCGTCGAGCCCAAAGTTCAACGCGGAATCCGGGTTCGATGTGGTGACGATGTTCCAGCCGGCGCGGCCCTCGCTGACATGATCCAGCGAAGCGAAACGGCGGGCAACATGATACGGCGCGTCAAACGTCGTCGAGCCGGTGGCGATCAGGCCAAGTCGTTCGGTGACCATCGCCAGCGCCGGCAGCAATGCCATCGGGTCGAACGAGGTGACCGTGGCACTGCGTTTCAGTGCCGCCATCGGCATGTTCAGCACCGCCAGATGATCGGCCATGAAGAACGCATCGAATTTGCCTGCTTCCAGCTTCTGCGCCAACCGTATGATGTGCTTCAAATTGAAGTTCGCGTCCGGCCAGGCACCGGGGTAGCGCCACCAGGCAGTATGAATCCCGACCGGCCGCATGAAGGCACCCAGCCGCATCATTCGCTTTTCAGGCATGGTCGCGGTTCCTTAACGTCTTCTCCACACCCCAGAACACCGGGGCGGAGCCTTTGACAAGGCCGGTCAGATTGGTCTGCGACACGGAAATCAAGGTTTTCGCATTGCCGGCGATGGCCCGCCGAGCCAACGCGCCGGCCAAGAAACTCCGTCGTCGCAGTTCGGTCATTCCGCCGCCTTGGCCACGCCGGCGACCCGGGTCCTGGTGCGCAACGTCACGAATTCTTCCGCCGCCGTCGGGTGAATGCCGATGGTGCGGTCGAAATCCTGCTTGGTGGCACCCATCACCACGGCAATGGCGAGGCCCTGCACGATTTCCGGCGCATCCTCGCCCAACATGTGCACGCCGACGATTTTCTGAGAGGCCTGATCGACGACCAGTTTCATCGTCGACTGGCGCTTGCGTCCCGACAAATTGTGCCGCATCGGCGTGAATTTCGTCAGGTAGACATCGACCGGGCCCATCGACGCCGCCACTTCCTCGGTCATGCCGACGGTGCTGATCGGCGGGGTAGAGAACACCGCCGACGGCACATTATGCAACGATGCCTCGCGCGGATGGTTGCCGAACAACGTGTCGGCCAGAGCGTGACCCTCGGCGATCGCGACCGGCGTCAGGTTGATGTGGTCGGTGACGTCGCCAATGCCATAAATGTGTTGCTGCAACGTCTGCCGCTTGTGGTCGACGATGACTGCGCCGTTGGCATTGACGGTCACGCCGGCTTTGTCCAGGCCAAGCCCAGAGGTGTTTGGCTTGCGGCCGGTGGCGAAAAACACCAGATCTGCGCTCAATGTCTCGTTGTCGCCAAAGGTCAGGATGCGTTGCTCGCCATCGGCGGCCAGGCTCTTCAGATGGCTGCTCGCATGCAGGATGACGCCTTGCGCGGCCAGTGCTTCCGCCAGCGCCTCGCGGATGTCGTGGTCGAAGCCGCGCAGCGGCAGCGGCTGGCGGTAAACCAGGTGCGTTTCGGCGCCCAGTGCCTGGAAAATGCCGGCGAACTCGACGGCAATGTAACCGGAGCCGCAAACAATGATGCGCTTCGGCATTTCCTTGAGATAAAACGCGTCGTCGGAAATAATGCCTAGTTCGGCGCCGGGAATGGGGGGACGTTCGGGATGGCCGCCGGTGGCGATGACGATCTTTTCCGCGGTGATACGCCGGCCGCCGACATCCAACGTGTGCGGATCGATGAAGGTCGCGCGGGCGTCGAAAATGGTCACGCCGGCGTTGGCCAGCAGCCGGCGATAAATCCCCTCCAGGCGGGTAATTTCGCGGTCCTTGGCGGCGATCAGCGCGGGCCAATCATGCCCTTCCTTGGTGATCGTCCAGCCGAAGCCCGCGGCATCGTCGGCCCAGGCACCATATTCGCCGGCCTGGACCAGCAACTTCTTCGGGACGCAGCCGATGTTGACGCAGGTGCCGCCCCAGAACCGTTCCTCGGCAACGCCGACGCGGGCGCCATGGCCAGCCGAGATCCGCGCGCAGCGAACTCCGCCCGAACCGCCGCCGATGACGAAAAGATCGAAATCCATTTAGCTCATTCCTCATCCCAGCGGCGGCATCCGGGCCGCGTCAGTGTTGCCTCGTCGACAGACGTGCG
Organism: Acetobacteraceae bacterium; assembly: GCA_049519555.1. Taxonomy (GTDB): domain Bacteria; phylum Pseudomonadota; class Alphaproteobacteria; order Acetobacterales; family Acetobacteraceae; genus Rhodopila. The sequence goes on along the minus strand of JBEKQQ010000014.1, from coordinate 17,585 downwards.
TACGCGCCCAATCGTGGGCTCGCCATCCGCCCTCCGTTACATAACTTGATCGCGGAGCCCGGTCGTAGCAAGGTGGATGCCACATCCCGGGAGGTGAACCATGGCCAATCTGTTGTCGAACGCCCCACAACGCCTGCATCACCACGCCTATGTCGTGAAGGATCAGGAGAAAAACCGCCAGTTCTTCGAAGACGTCCTCGGCATTCCGCTGACCGCCACCTGGTGCGAGAAGCACTTCAACCCTTGGGTCGGGCGGGAAGTGGCGTTCAGCCACACGTTCTACAGCCTCGCCGATGGCGGCGCGCTGGCGTTCTTCTCGTTTGCCGATGACGAAGTCTACCAGAAGACCCAGGCGGCAAAGCCGGCGGAGATCCGCAGCTTCGATCACATCGCGTTCAAGGTGGACGATGCCGGCTATGACGAGCTGGTCGCGCGCATCAAGGCAGCTGGTGTGCCGGTGCGCGAGACCGACCATGGCTTTTGCCGGTCCATGTATGTCGAGTCGCCGGACGGATTGATCACCGAGTTCACCGCTGATGCTCCGGACGCCGACCGGATCGACGCGATTCGCCGCGCCGACGCGCATTCCGAGCTGACGCGGTGGATGGCCGGCGATCATCGGGTGAACAACGATCTACGGGTTCGCGAGCCGGCCTGACCAGCCATCTGTCGTCACGACGCGCGCCTCGCCTTCGGCCAGGTCGAATGCGAGGCGAAGCGCGTCCGGTGGGGTAAGTGCGCCCAACCGGTCGGGCCATTCCACCAGCACAATGTCGTCCCGCGCGTCTTCCCAGCCGAGTTCGGCCAGCGCCTGTGGTCCGTCCAGGCGCCACAGGTCGTAGTGATGCACGGTGCCCCGGAGCGTGTCATAGGACTGCACGAGGGTGAAACTGGGACTTGGCACTTCCAGCGTCGGGTCCTCGGCGGCGGCGCGCAGGAACGCGCGGGCAAAGGCGGTCTTGCCAGCACCCAGTGGACCAGCCAGCAGGATCGCATCGCCGGGCCGCGCCACGGCGGCGATGGCGGCGGCGAAACGTTCCGTTGCGGCAAGATCGGTCAGGGTCAGGATCATTGTGCGACAGTGAAGCCTCTATCTGCCGGGAGAACCAGTCATGGATCGCACGCCGCTACCTGTATCGCTCGCCGCCGCACTCGCTTTGCCGCGGACGCCAGGACGGTCCGCCGAGGTTTTCGTCGACGGCGATCTCGAGGTCAGGTTCGCCGCAGAGCCCACGGACGGGCCGCAGGCCCCGCACGAGAAGGACGAATTGTATTTCATCGCCACGGGAACGGCACGCTACCGGGTCGAGGACCGGGTGACCGAAGTCGGCCCAGGAGATGTGTGTTTCTGCGCGGCGGGGGTGCCGCACGGATTTGAAAACAACTCGGACGACTTTTGCGTCTGGGTGCTGTTCTTTGGGCCGCGGAAATCGCCCGCGCGTTAGGCTGGCAGATGGTATCCGACCGTCGCCTCGATCTCCAGCACACGGCGCACTGCAGGCCGCTGCATCATGCGGTCATAATGTGCGCTGATGCCGGGAAAGCTTCCTGGCGCCGGCCCGCCAGCATCCATCCAGCGCCAAAACAGCCGAAACAAATGAATATCGGCAATCGAGTAATCGCCGACCGTCCAGGTCCGGCCTGCCAGCTTTTGTTCCGCAATTGCGAACACCTCGTGCAGCCGCGCAGGACCGACCCGCCGGGCCGGATGGATCGTTGACGCAATAAACGACATCCACGAAATCACCTGGGCTTCCGCATCTATGTCGCCCAGAGGGAGCAACTTTGCCTCGGGAAAGCGGCGGGCGAGGTAATACAAGGTGCCGGCGACCTCGGTCAGGATGTGCCCGTCGATCACCAACGTCGGCACCTTGCCTTCCGGGTTCAGCGCCAAGTACTCCGGCAGGCGGTTTTCTTTCTTATGCAGCGCGACGTACTTTGTCTCGAACTGCGCGCCAACCTCGTGCAGCGCGATGTGAGTCGCCATCGCACTCGAGCCGGGGGAAAAATACAGGGTCAGCATTGGCGTCTCCCTTGTCCTGGACAGGCCGGCGCGCAGACCGGCCGCGAGCGTGCGATTTGGCATTTTCCTGGGCCGGCGGGAAGCCGGGGCACCGCGCCCCTTCCTTTGCAGGCGAATTTCCGCGAGACTGACGGCATGAATGACTCTCTCGCCCCAGACTCTGTCGACCCCGGCGCGCTCGCGTTGCACCGTGCCCTGGTCACGCTGGACACGCATATCGACATTCCCTGGCCGCCCGGCCCCGAGCCGTTTCAGGACGGCCCGCGCAAGGTCGATATGCCGAAGATGGTGCGCGGCGGCATGTCCGCCGGTTGTTTCGTCGCTTATGTGCCGCAGGCAGCTCGTACGCCGGCGACCGAGGACGCCGCGTTCGCTCGCGCCATCGCCATGCTCGACCACATCAACGCGATGGGCCGGACCGAGAATGCGATCACCGCGCGCGTGACCCGGACCGCCGACGCGGTCGAGGCAGCGAAACGCGACGGCGTTGTGGCCATCGTGCCTTGCGTGGAGAACGGTTTTGCCATCGGGACCGACCTGTCGCGGCTGGCCGAATTCCGGGCTCGCGGCGCGCGTTACCTGACGCTGACGCATAACGGTCACAATGCGCTGGCGGATAGTTGCAATCCACGCCGTGACCTGGGTGACCGGGACAGCGAGCACGGCGGACTGTCCCCCATTGGCCAGCGGGCGATCCGCGAGCTGAACCGGCTGGGGATCATGGTCGACGTGGCGCATACTTCGCGCGATACCATGATGCAGGCGGCTGAGGCGTCGCGCACGCCGATCGTGTCCACGCATTCCTGCGTCAGCGCGTTATGCGATCACTCGCGGAACATGACGGATTGGCAACTGGATATCATCCGTGACGTGCACGGCGTGATCCAGATCACCGCGGTGTCGGCGTTCCTGAAGCCGAACGCCAAGCCGGAGGAAGTGACCACTGCCGATTTCGCCAACCATGTCGATTACGCAGTGAAACGGATCGGCATCGATCATGTCGGAATCTCGTCCGATTTCGACGGTGGCGGCTGGTTCAAGGACTGGAAGGATGCAGGCGACACCGCCAACATTACCATCGAGCTGGTGCGCCGCGGCTACGACCGAGGGGCGCTGGAAAAACTCTGGGGCGGCAATTTTCTCCGCGTGATGCGCGTGGTGGAGGAGGCAGCGGCATAATGCGCACAGTTCAGCTTCGCTCCGGCGAGCAGGTCAGCGCGATCGGCCTGGGCACCTGGTACATGGGCGAGCGCAAATCGGAAGCGACCCGGGAAATCGCCGCGTTGCAGTTGGGTATCGATCTTGGGATGACGCTGATCGACACGGCGGAGATGTACGCCGATGGCGGTGCGGAACGGATCGTGGCCCAGGCGGTGGCGGGGCGCCGGGATGAGGTTTTCATTGTGAGTAAGGTGCTGCCGAATAATGCGTCTCGTTCGGGCGTGCCGGCGGCGTGCGAGCGCAGCCTGAAGCGGTTGAACACCGACCGGATCGATTTGTATTTGTTGCACTGGCGCGGCGGTCATCCGCTGGCCGAAACCGTTGCGGCGTTCGAGGCGCTGCGGCAGGCCGGCAAAATCCGGCACTGGGGCGTATCGAACCTGGATGTCTCCGACATGGAGGAACTGTTTCGCGCGCCGGGCGGCGGCAACTGCGCCGCCAATCAGGTGCTGTATCATCCGAACAGCCGTGGCATCGAATACGAATTGTTGCCGTGGTGCGAGCAACACCAGGTGGCGATCATGGCGTATTCGCCTCTGGGGCATACGACCAGCCGGCTGTTACGGTCTCCGGCATTGGTTGCCGTGGCGAAACGGCACGGGGTAACGCCGGCTCAGGTGGCACTGGCCTGGGGCTTGCGGTTTCCGCATGTCATTTCCATTCCGAAAGCCTCGGATCCTGGGCATGTGCGGGAAAACGCTGCCGCCATCGACGTGGTGCTGGCGGCGGAGGATTTTGCCGAAATTGATGCCGCGCACCGGCCGCCGGGACGCAAGCAGCCGCTGGATCTGCTGTAACACGACAAGCCCGACGGTCTGAGCCGCGCGAATTCCCCGGGCGATAGAGAACGTCGCTCTACGACCAAAATCGAACGCCTCAACATTGTCGCAGGAAACATCGTCTGCTACGCTTTACAGTAAGCCGCGAGTGCAGCGCTGGTGCGGCTACAATACAGGGGAGTTCGACCATGCCTCAGATTGCTGGTGGCTGCCTTTGCGGCAAGGTTCGCTACAGTGCAAATGCTGAACCCGCTTTTGTCGGGGTTTGCCACTGCAAGGACTGTCAGAAATTCAGTGGCAGCGCGTTTGCGGTCGTGGTCGGCGTACCTGAGGCGGCGTTTTTGCCGCAGGGAACGCTTGCGATGTACCGCAAGGCTGGAGACACAGGCAAGACGGTCGAGAGGCGGTTCTGCCCTGAATGTGGCTCGTCGATTGTCGAGGCAACGGCGAGCATGCCTGGCATTGCGATGATTAACTCCGGAACGCTGGACGATGCGAGTTGGGTGAAGCCCGCGATGCAGATTTTCTGTGACAGTGCGCAGCAATGGGTGCAGCTCGGCGGCGAGATGCAGCGCTTTCCAAAGATGCCCGGCTGATCACCAATACGTCCACTTCTGCCGTCAAATTCCGGCGGCCCGAATAGCCTCGCTTGATACCGGCCGGCGCAACTGGGTGGATGGTTCCGCTCTGCTTAACCACCCGGAAGGTGACCGAGTGCGCGAAGTATCGTCATGTTGTCCCAGGTTACCCACCACTCTGCGATCTTTCCGCCCTCGATGCGGAACACCGCCCCGAAATCAAATTTGGCCTTGCGACCCGAGGGCGGAAATGGACCCATAGGCCCTCGCTGCGTGCCCTCATACGTCGTCCACGCGGCGACGAGATCCCCCTCGGCGACCAGAAGCTTGATGGTTTGCACGGAATCGGGAAAGACCAAGGTATCCTGCTGCAGGAATTCCTTGACCTGATCAAGACTCTCGGCCTCGACGCCCGGCGTCGCCTCGCAGTGGCGGACGACGTCCGGCGCGATGAGGTCGTCGAACGCATCCGGCTGACGGCTGTTCCATGCGTCGAAGAAACGACGGATCACGGCTTTGTTCTGCTCGACCGTTGTGCTCATTGCGAAGCTCCCTTTCTCTTATCTTATTTGTCGCGGGTACATTCGAATAATGACGCGATGTTTTTTGTGAACCAAGCCCTACTCAGACGGCGCGCGTGGTTTTTCCTCTGCGGCGACGTTCGCGTAGATCCCGGCCAGAGGCAGTTCGATACCGATTTCCGGCAGTTGCAAGACCGCATCGGGCCCGGCGACAATTTCGGACAACCAGTCCTGGCCTCGGCGCGCGAAGACAATCGCCGCGACTCTTGTCTGCTGCAGGATGACGTAGCGCTGTATCGATGGCGTGGCGCGGTATTCCCGGTTCTTATCGATCAGGTCCGTGCTGTTGGTGCCTTCGCTGACGACCTCGAAAACCACCACTGGGTTGTCGGCGACCGTCGCGGTGGACGGCACCGGCTGACAGACCACAAATGCATCGGGATACCGGGCACGGCCATCGACGATGATTTTCATGTTCGGTCCCCATGGCTGGCAGGATTTTCCTGTCAACCGCCCGTCCAGAACCTTCTGAAGATTGAAGGTGATCCGGTCATGTGCAGCAGTACCACCGGTCATCGCGACTGGCGCAAAGCCGTCGAACTCGAAACGCAACTCCTGCCGTTCCTCCCACGCGAGGAATGCCGCCAGTGTCATCGGTTTTGGAACGGCAGCGCTCATGACATAATGCGTAGCACGGCTGAACTGGCCACTCCAGCGGTCAAGGCCGCGTTCAACCGTCTACCTATGCCCTCGATTGAGCGCGTGCTGACGGTCACGCCCCAGGCGTTGTCGCCATGGCATTGCTCCGGCTGGCATTGGTGGCACAGCCTTGTCGCCGCAGCCAAAGCGACAATCCCAGCCTGAAATCTGATATCGGATCCAAAACCGCTTGACGCCTCGGTTTTGTTAGATATATTAACAGTGAACCGCACACTGATCGCAAGGCGCCCCATTCATGGACACGCAACCAACCTTCGGCCTCCAGGACCTTATTGCGTCGATCGCCGGCGATACCGCCCAGGCTGTCAGCCAGCGCCCTGGCGAAACCCGGCAGCGCCAGAACGACCGCGCGCGGGCCGCCGTCGGTGCGATCATGGCGTTCCGGCCATGTGATGCCGTTGAGGCCATACTCGCCAGTCATTTTCTGATGTTTCACGAAATGATCGTTGCCGATGTCCACCACACATTTTGTGACGAGGATCTGGCAACACAGCGCGCCGCCCGAAGCGGTATCGTCGCCATGGACAAGGCCTTCGGCAACAATCTCATCCGGCTGAAACAGCACCGAACCGCCAGACGACAGGACACGGAACCGGCGGACGACCATACGGAGACAGAGATCGCCGACCGGATCCGCCGTCACCTGTCGCAAATCGAACCAACGAACCAGGACGTCGCCACGACGGCTGACGATCCCGGACGATCCGAAGCTGCCGCCACAACCGAAACACGGCCGACAGAAGCGCAAATTTCTGGGCTCAATCGCCAGGCCAGGCGGGCGCTCGATCGTCAGATCCGCAAACGGACTCTGGGATTCCCCAGGACCGGCATCACGCCAGACCGTAACGGACCAACAACCACAACTTCCGCCACATCGGCAGGCTGACGCGCTTCGCCGGATCCCGCCAGCGACTTTGTTCCAGGCACGTCAGGATCGCGGCGTAAGTTTCGCCCATCAGTCGCGCCGGCTTCATGGCGGCCGGATCGCAGAGCGCCATCAGCGCGCGCGCCGCACGAAAATGCCCGCGCGCATCGGCCGCCAGGCGCGCACATACGGCAGACAGGGCTGGCGAGGTTAATGCGGCAACCGGATCGTGCGGTACACCGGACAAATCCAGATACTCGGCCGGCAAGTAAAGCCGCCCGCGGTCGGCATCCTCCTTAATATCCCGCAAGATATTGGTCAGTTGCAGCGCGCGGCCCAGTGACCAGGCGACTTTGTCGGCGGCGGGAGAACTGTCGCCGAAGGCGCGCACCGACAGACGTCCCACCGCGGCGGCGACGCGATCGCAATAAAGGTCGAGCGCCGCCAAGGTCGGCGCAACGATGACAGTCTCGGCGTCCATCTGCATGCCGTCGATGACCGCGGCAAAGTCCGCCTCGCGTAAGCCGAATCGTTGCACTGCCGCGACCAATACCCGGGTCACCGGCCCGTCGGCCTCACCGCGATACAGACCGGCCACCCGCGCCCGCCACGCCGCCAACCGGAGAAACTTGTCCGGCAATTCGGCTTCTTCGTCGGCGATGTCATCGACGATGCGGCAGAATGCATAGATCGCATACATCGCGTGCCGCCGGTCCGGCGGCAACACCCGCATGCCCCGATAAAACGAAGTTCCTGCCTTAAGGACCAATGCCTCGACCGCATCCAGGTCCGATTGCGACACCCCCAAGGGGGTGGCCGGGTCAGGCTGACGCTGCAACGTAACAGCGTTCTGACCGCGTGCCTCAGGCACCGTCGACGTTTCACCCGGTGCGGTCATGCTCCAGCGCCCAGAATCGTTGCAGCGTGACACATCTCTTTTGTCATCGCGGGCCTTTTGTCATCGCGAGCGCAGCGACGCGAACTCCTGACAGGTACGCATCGACCACGAGATTGCCTGGCTGCGCTCGCGATGACCGGAGGCGATGCACGACTCACACTCCAATGATGGTGGGTACTACCGCCACACCAGCGCTCCCAGCGCGCGCAGCAGGCTGAGGGCCCCATCCGCCTTGGTCAGCGCCACCCGTTGCGCCAGCGGATCGGATTTACCAAGCCGGTCCGCCAGCCGCATCGCCAGCCGGCAAATGAACATCGTCTCCGCACGCAGCCGCCGGCTTCGCACAACATCGGGTAACTCCTGAGCGGCGAGGTTCAGCCGGTTCACCCGATCCAAGACGGTAATGAATATGCGGCGCAGCGCAGGCGTTTCCGCAGGACCAAGCAGGTCGCGCGGCGTCGCGCCAAAATGCCGCATCAGGGTTTGCGGCAGGTAGCAACGATCCAGGGTCCGCATGTCGGTGCCACAATCCTGCAAATGGTTCAGGATCTGTAGCGCGATGCACAGCGCATCCGAGGCGCCGTAACAACCATGGCTCTCGCCATGCAGGTCGATGACGTAACGGCCGACCGGTACCGCCGAGTAACGGCAATAGTGATACAGTTCGTCGAACGTCTCATAGCGCCGCTGCGTCGCATCCTGGCGAAACGCCACCAGCAGGTCGGTGGCATGCACCGGCGTCACTCCGGTCTCATGCAGACTCTGCCGCAGTTTCGTGGCGCTGGGTGAGCCGTCCAACCGCTTGCCAAGCAGCACTTCTTCCATGATGTCCAGCCGGGCAATTTTGTCCTCAGGCGCCAGGTCGGGAGCATCGGCGATATCATCGGCGTTGCGGGCGAAACCGTAATAGGCATGCATATGCGGCCGCACGCGACGAGCGATCAGATGCGAACCGACCGGGAAATTTTCATCGCCGCGAGTCTTGCCCGACCACGCCTCGACATTGGCGATCGGAGCATCAACTTCCATGTCGTTCATGGCGCGCCTCCGCCATAGGCACGGCCTTTCCAGACCACGCCGGTGCCATGGTGGTAATTGACCGCCGAACCGATCGTGGCCGCCATGTAGAACAGCGCAATGACCGGCAAACATGCAGCCCAGAGCAACGACCGGCGAAACCGGACCAGCGTGGGCAGGTACGCAGCGGCGAACATAAACCAGGTCAGCAGTCCCAGAAAACGTGCCAGCCCGTGACCAAATATCGCTGCCAGAGGCGGCACCAGCCAGACCAGCGCCATCGCCAAAGTGGTCCCCGCCAACAGGATCGGCGAGAAGTGCAACTGTGCGTACGCCGAACGAGCGATCATCCGCCAGATATCCGCAACATCGGGATAAGGCCGTATCGATCGCGCCAGCGCGGAATGGCCAAGGAAAATCCGTCCGCCGGTTTTCACTGCGCCAGCCAGGGCAACGTCATCGATCAATGCGTCCCTCACAGACTCAATCCCACCGATTCTGAGCAAGGCCCGGCGCCTGATCAGCACGCTTCCCCCTGCCGCCGCTGCTGTACCGCGTAGCGGATCATTCACCCAGGCAAACGGATACAGCAACTGAAAGTAGAAGACAAAGGCAGGGATCAGCGCCTTTTCCGCCAAACTGTCACACGACAGAACAACCATCTCGGAGACCATATCCAGGTCGTGCCGTTCCGCCATGGCGACCAGGCTCGCGAGATGCGGCGGGTCATGCTCGATATCGGCATCTGTCAGGAAGAAGTAGTCCGGACGGCCTGACGCAGCCACGCCCTGATGCAATGCCCACAATTTCCCCGCCCATCCCACTGGGCGGTCCGCTCCCTCAAGCACGGTCAGGCGCGGGTCGGCGAGCGAACGGACGATGGCGCCAGTGCCGTCCGCGCTGCGGTCATCAACCAGGGTAATTTGCAACGCGCCCGGATAGTTCTGCGCCAACAGCGAACGCATCGTCCGAGCAATGAACGGCGCCTCGTCGCGCGCCGGCACCACGATCGCGACCGGTGGAGCATGGGCCGGCATTGCCGCCGACAACACCGGACCGGCGCGCCAAAACTGGCCGTGCATGGTCAAAAGCCAGCACCAGATCAGGCACGACAGGACCGCCAACGACGTCAACATCAGGGGCGCAACATGCCTGCCGCGCGGAACCACGCCACCGCATCGACCACCGCCTCACGCGCGGGCCGCGCCTTATAGCCCAGTTCGGCTTCCGCTTTGGCAGACGAGTAAAACATCTTTTTGCGCGCCATCTTCAGATGGTCGCGGGTCATCATCGGCGCGATTCCGGTCAACGGCGCGGTCTTTTCCATGGCCCAGGCGACCGGCCAGATCAGGGCCTCGGGGAGACGGATGCGCGGCGGACGCTGACCGGCGACATCGGCGATCAGGGCCAGGACATCTTTCAGCAACAGGTTCTCACCGCCGAGCACGTAGCGTTCGCCGATCCGGCCGCGTTCGAGGGCCAGAGCGTGCCCCTCGGCCACGTCGTCGACATGCACAATGTTCAGGCCGGTATCGATATAGGCCGGAACCCTGCCCTTTGCGGTATCCAGCACCATCTTGCCGGTGGGGGTCGGCTTGATGTCGCGCGGCCCCACTGGCGCGGCCGGATTGACCACGACCACCGGCAGCGCCTCGCGCGCGGCGAGTTCCAGCACCGCCCGCTCGGCACGATACTTGGACCGTTTGTAGATACCGACGAAATCGGCTTCGTTGGTTGGCGTTGTCTCGTCCGCCGGGGTGCCGTCACCGATCTGACCGAGCGCAGCGACCGAACTGCAATGCACGATGCGTTCGGCGCCGGCATCGGCGGCAGCTCGGATCATTGCCACGGCCCCATCGACATTGGCCCGCATCATGTCCTCGGGGACTGGCACCCAGAGCCGATAATCGGCTGCAACATGAATGACATAGCGGCAACCCGCGGCGGCGCGGGCGAGTGAGGCGGGATCCGTCAGGTCGCCGGTCACGATTTCGGCGTCGATCCCATCCACGTTGCGCCGGTCGCTGGAGGGCCGAACCAGCAATCGCAGCGCATGGCCGCGGCCTGCCATGGTGCGGGCGACCGCGGAACCGACGAACCCGGTGGCACCTGTGATCAGCGTTGTCATCGTCCGTTCCATAGACGATCCCGGACGCGCTGGGAAAGCCGACGGGTGCGCGGGGTTGCCCCCTCCTGCTCCCGCGGGCAGAAGCGGCGCCGATGAAGCATCTGTCTTATGTCCTCGCGCTTGCCGGCGTGCTGATCGGCGTCGTCCTCGTGGCGTATTTCGGCGTCGGCAACGTGGGGGCGGCGATCAGCCGCATCGGCTGGCCCCAGTTCGCACTGATCGTCGGATGGCAGATTGTGCTGTTCGTGGTCCTCGGCATCGCCTGGGACATCATCATGCCGGCCCGCGCCCGGCGCCGCTTCTGGGTGCCGGTCTGGGGTCGCATGGTGCGCGACGCCGCTGCCAACTGCCTGCCGTTCTCGCAGGTCGGCGGCTTCATCTTCGGCGCCCGCGCGGTGACGTTGCAGCGCGTCGAGTGGCACACCGCCACCGCCTCGACAGTGGTCGACGTGACCGCCGAGTTCCTGGCCCAGATCGTGTTCGCCTGTATTGGCCTCGCCATTCTGGTCTTGCGTGTGCCGGGCTCGACCATTGCCGGCCCGGTCGAGGCAGGGATTGGTCTCGCCGTACTGGCCTGCTTCGGCTTCATCTGGGTGCAGAAAGGCGTCGGCTCGATCTTCGCCCGACTGGGCGCACGCATCGCCGGCACAAGGTTCCAGGATGCGAAGGAACGGGTGGACGTGCTGCAGGCGGAACTCGGGTTGATCTACGGCCACACCACACGGCTCGCGATCGGTTTCTTCGTGCACCTGATCGGCTGGCTTTGCACCGGAGTCGCCGGTTGGATCGGCTACCATGCTTTGGGTGTGCCGATCGACTTCGACGACGCGATGGCGATCGAGGCGCTGTTGAGTGCGGCGGCTGCCGTGGCGTTTCTGGTGCCGGTCAATGCCGGTGTGCAGGAGGCAGGCTACGCCGGTCTTGGCGTGGTGTTCGGCGTGTCGCCAGAACTCTCTCTGGGCGTCTCCCTGGTGCGGCGCGGGCGCGACCTCGTGGTCGGCGTTCCGATTCTGCTGCTCTGGCAGGCGATCGAAATGCGACATTTACGCCGGATCGCGGCGCAACAGAGCAACGACGCGGTGGCGCCAGGAACCAACGGCGCGGTGCCGGTGCACCGGCCCGGCATTCGCGAAAGCCAACGTTTGGAGTAGGATTGCCGGGACACTGAAGCCCCGGAGATCCGCAATGCCCAAGGTAATCTTGCTGCCGGTAAGCGGCACCACCGCCGATCCGGAGGCCTTTGCCATGGCCCTGACGGTGGCAAGCTCGTTCGATTCGCACCTCATCGCACTGCATGTCCGGCCCGATGTGCGCCGCGACATCGCCTCCCTGGCGTCGAGCGACGGCGGCATGACGGCCGGCATCGATACGTTGATGGAGCAAATGGAAGCCGATGCGGATACGCGGGAGAAAGCCGCCTCGGACGCCTGGCATGCGTTTTGTTCGCAGAACAAAATCCCCGGCACCGATGCCCCCGGAGCAACCGGCGTGACAGCGGAGTGGGTAAGCGAGGTTGGGGTCGAGGCGGACTGGCTGGCCGAGTACGGCCGCACCGCCGACCTGATCGTCGTCGGACGTGGCGCAGAAAAATGGGGTCCGGATTATGTGCTGATGGAAGCCGCGCTGATGGACACCGGCAAGCCGGTGCTGATTGCGCCTCGGACGATCGGCGCGTCGATCAGTGGGGTCGCTGGTATCGCCTGGAAGGACACCCGCGAAGCCGCCGGCGCGGTGCGGGCAGCGATGCCGTTCCTGCAGGCCGCCAGCCAGGTGGTGGTGTTTATCGTGCCGGAAGGCGACGACGGCGATAAGTCGCATCTTCGCCTCGTCAGGATGTTACGCTGGCATAATGCCAACATTACGATCCAGTCGTTGAGCGGCGATGATCAGGCCCCCGCCGCGTTGCTGCTGGATGCGTCGGCGAAAGCAGGCTGTGGCCTGCTGGTGATGGGTGGCTATGGCCACACCCGCCTGCGGGAGGCGGTGTTCGGCGGCTTCACCCGTGCGGTGTTGGAGTCGGCACCGCTGCCCGTGCTGATGGCACACTGACTTGCGTTCGCTGCGCAGAGGTGCGACGCCTCCGCGTGGTTTCTCCAAGGGAGGTTGCGGTCCAAATGATCCAGATCGAACGGCGGCATTTCGGCGTGCTGGTCCCATCCACCAACACGACGGTCGAAATCGAATACACCAATTACCTGCCCGCTACGTTGCAGTTCCACACTGCTCGTTTGGGTAAGGGTAGCAATACCCCATTCTCCCCCAGCAAGGATGACGACGTCATCTATCAGTCCAAAATGCTAGGCGATGCCAAAGTTGAGGTCGTGGCGCTGGCGCAGACATCGGCCAGTCTGTTCGACGACGGCTACGATGCCAAGGTGAAAGCGTATATGTCGCAAAATGCCGGCGTGCCCGGCATCACCTCGGCCGAGGCCATCGGCGAGGCGACCCAGGCACTGGGCATGAAACGGATTGGCATCGTTACACCCTATTCGGCCCAGGTTATTGAAAGTGCAAAACGGTATTATGAGCGGAAGTATGGACTTCAGGTTCTGGGCATGGAGAGCCTTGGTGCGACCGACTCCTACGCGATTGCCAAATTCGATGCGAATCTGGCGTTCGAGGGTATGCGGCGGGTCGACCGGCCCGACATCGAACTGCTGATCGTTCCGGGCGGTAATTTTCCGACCATGCCGTGGATCGCGGAGTGGGAGCAAGTGTTGGGCAAGCCGGTGATCACGACCAATCAGGCGGCACTGTGGGGTGCGCTTGGGGTCATGAAGCTGAACTATCCGTTGCCGGGGCTGGGGCGGTTGCTGGAGCAGATGCCGCGCTGAGAGCTTGCGCATATCCGATCTGACGCAAACCGATGGGTCGAATGGCACTCTGTCCTCAAGGCTCGTCATGGCCATCCCCGGGCTCGTTCCGGGGATCATCCAGGCCATTTGGAAAACCACGGTGCCAGCGTTGATGGTCATTACGATCGGCGATCATAAGTCCCGCACATGACGCAACCGATCCCTAACGCCACCGGCCTGCGCACGTTGCTGACCACGCCGGCATTCCTACGCCTTTGGGCGATCGGCGGCTGCGTCAATACCATGCGCTTCTTCGAGCTATTGGCAGCGGCTTTATTCACCCTGGACGTCACCGGATCCGGCCTCGCGGTGGCGATTGTTTCGGCTGCGCGCACCATGCCGATGTTGCTGTTTGGTGCGTTCTCCGGCGTTGTGACCGAGTCGGTGAGCCGCAAATATGTCTTGCAAATCGGCCAGCTGCTGACCTGCGCATCCGCCATCGTCATCGCCACGCTGGCGTTTCTGGGGATTGTCCAGCCATGGCATCTGGCGGTTTCATCGTTCATCTCCGGTATGGTGTGGTCGACCGAAATGGCAACCCGTCGCCGCATGGTGGGTGAGAGTGTGGATGGGCATCTGGTCTCACGGGCCCTGGCGCTCGATACGATGTCGAATTCCGGCGCACGGCTGGTTGGACCGATCGCCGCTGGAGTGATTTATCAGCATCTGGGCATCGCCGGATCCTATACGGTGTCTGCCGGAGTTTATGTCGTGTCGGCCTGGCTGACCCGTGGTGTGCGCTACCACCAACAAAGCCGGCGGTTCGTGGTGGCTCAGGTGCCGGGCGACCTCGCCGAAGGTATTGCCTTTGCCCGCGGCCACATCACGATTGCGGGCGTGCTGGCGGTCACCATCGCGATGAACCTGCTGGCGTTTCCGTACTCCGCACTGGTCGCGCCAATCGGCCGCCAGGTGTTCCAGGTATCGCCAACATTGGTGGGAGTCCTCGCCGCCTCCGAAGCATTTGGCGCTTTCCTGGGCGGCATGTGGCTGACCAGCGGCGAGCCGCCGTTGACCGGTCGAACGTTGATGGTTGGTGGCTCGCTGCTGTTCATTACGTGTGTGTTTCTGATGCCGTTGGCCCCGGCCTTCCCGCTGGCGAGCGGTTTGTTGGCCATCGGAGGCTTCGGCTCCGCAGCGTTCGCCAACATGCAGACCTCCTTGATCGTGCTGCACGCGCCGGCGCCAATTCGCTCGCGGCTGATGGGATTGTTGACGGTCTGTATCGGTATGGGGCCGTTAGGGATCCTGCTGGTTGGGTTTCTGGCCGACCGTGTTGGCCCGATGCGGGCGATCGATGTCGTTGAGAGTATCTGCTTCGTCTGGGTCGCCTGGATCGGCCTGCGCTGGCGCCGGCGTGAGCGAGTTGGATAACGGGTCGGTTTGTGCGAAGCTATGTCAGGGATCACATAGCAGAGGGAGGCTTGCACCGTGGCGAACAACAGCGCTGACTACGACTTTCTCGCCGGAGTCCGGGTCGTCGACTTTACCCAGTTCGAAGCCGGACCTTCCTGCACCGAAGCCCTCGCCTGGTTGGGCGCCGAGGTGGTGAAGATTGAGAACCCGGGCCGAGGCGATCCCGGACGGCGACTGCGGCCCGGCCAACCCGATGACGATCCGTATTACTTCCAGCAGTTCAATGCCAACAAGAAGTCGATCACGTTGAATTTGAAAGCGCCCGAGGGCCTGGCGATCGTCAAGGACCTGCTGCGCAAGGCCGACATCACGGTCGAGAACATGGCTCCCGGCACGATCGAGCGCCTCGGCCTTGGCTATGACGAGGTGAAGAAGCTCAATCCGGGCATCATCTTTTGCCAGGTCAAGGGATTTGGCGAAGGCAGCCCTTATGAACATAATCTCGCATTCGATATGATCGCCCAGGCGACCGGGGGAACGATAAGTGTTACGGGAGAGAAAGGACGGCAACCGGTGAAGCCCGGTCTGTCTCTGGGTGATACCGGAACCGGAATGACCATGGCGATCACCATCCTCGGCGCGTTGCGCAAACGTGACAAAACCGGCGAGGGTTGCCGTTTGCAGGTGGCGATGCAGGACGCGATGCTGCATTACATGCGCACCAATTTCTCAACCCAGGCGCGCACCGGTCGGGCCGTAGAGCGTGACGGCACGCGTTCGGGCGGTGGCACCAATGCGCCGTCGGGGCTGTATCCTTGCGCGCCCGGCGGGCTGAACGATTACGTCTGGATCATGACCAGCCGCGCCAATCCCGAGCACTGGGACCGGCTGTGCAAGGTGATGGGACGCGAGGATCTGATCAACGATCCGCGCTTTTCTTCGCCGGCGTTGCGGGTGAAGAACGATGCCGAGCTGGATCCGATCATTCGGCAATGGACCAGCACGCGCACCAAACACGAGGCGATGGCGTTGGTCGGCGGCGCCGGCATCCCGGCCGGCGCGGTGCTGGATACGATGGAATTGCAGAACGATCCAACGTTCGAACAACGCGGCATCATGCAGGTGATGGAGCACAAGAACTACAAGGGCTACAAAATGCCGTCCTGGCCGGTGCGCATCAACGGCAAGCCGCCGCGGGTACTGGCGTCGCCGGCTCTGGGCGAGCACACCGCGAATGTGCTGACAAGTTGGCTTGGCATGAGCCCGGACCAGGTCGGTCAATTGAAGGCGAACAAGATCGTCTGACGTGATCCCTCGGCTTGTCCGGGGGACCTGACCCACAAAGAAGGTTGACGTAGGGCGGGTTTTCAGCCGCTCTATGCGCCACCGCGACGAGAAGGATTGCAGGCCCATGAAAGTCTATGAAGCCATCGCCGACGCCTTGCTGGCGGAAGGTTGTGACAACCTGTTCGGCCTGATGGGCGATGGGAACATGTGGCTGTGGTCCTCGCTGGCGAAAAAGCAGGCGAAGATCATCTCGGCCCGGCATGAGGCGGCGGCGGTGTCGATGGCCGACGGCTATTCCCGCACCACCGGCAAGGTCGGTGTCGCGATGGTGACCTGCGGGCCGGGCCTGACCCAGCTCGGCACGGTGCTGATGATAGCGGCACGCAACAAGTCGCAACTTGTGGTGGTTGCCGGCGAGATCAATCCGGGCAACAAGAACAAGACCCAGTCGATGGATCAGAAGCGCTTCACCGAGGCCTGCTCGGCGCGGTTCCATACCGTGACCAGCATCGACAATATGGCCGAGGAAATCGCCGAGGCCTTCTACACCGCACGGGTGCATCGCGTGCCGGTGGTGTTGAATTTGAACATGAACCTGCAGGACGAGGAGTTCGACTGGGACTTCGAGTATCGGCCATCGACAATGTTCCTGCCGCCGCGGGTGGAAAACGCCAGTCCCGATCTGCTGGCTCCGGTGATCGAGAAGTTGGCCGCAGCGCAACGGCCGGTGATCATCGCCGGCAAGGGCGCCATCGCTGCGAAAGCCAAAGACGAGATCATCCGGTTGGCCGACCGCGTCGGTGCGCTGCTGGCAACATCGCTGCAAGGCAAAGGATATTTCGCCGGAGAGCCGTGGGATGTCGGCATTGCCGGTGCCTTCGCCTCGGAACCGACTGAACGTTTGTTGGCGGACGCCGACTTCGTTCTCGGAGTTGGTGCGGAACTTGGCTACTACACGACCGAGGGCGGGCTGCTGTTCCCCAGCGCCGAAGTTGCCCGTATCGATATCAAACCGATGCCGGAGGAGATCGGCGTCATTCCGGGCTTGTATGTGCAAGGCGACGCCCGCAAGACCGTTGCCAGTTTGAACGAGGCGCTGGAAAGCCGGCAGGTCCGCAATGAAGGGTTCCGGAACGCGGCCAGCCGGGCGGTGCTGGATGAACCGGCGCACAAGTGGGATCCACCGAAGGATGGGCTCGATCTGCGCGCCGTGGGTGGGTATTTGGCGCGGGGGTTGCCCAAGGGGGCGTTGGTTACCTGTGGCGCCGGCCATTTTTTCTCGTTCCCGGCGATGTACACGGCATTGCCTGAAGGGGCAGAAATCCAGTTCTCTTACC
>JBEKQQ010000013.1:0-63557 GCA_049519555.1 Acetobacteraceae bacterium | reverse complement strand
GAGCGGATGGACCCGACCGCGCCACCGGCCAGGCCGCTTACTGACACCCCGCCGGGGCGGGTAGCGGGGCAACACGGTGCCGGCGCGCAGGATCGAACTGCGGACCTACTGATTACGAATCCGACGTTCGGTCGGTTAAGGTATTGAAATTCCTCGCATGAGTTTCCCACGACTGGCGAGGTAATGAAGGTGGATCGCTCATGCGCACTGGCCTGCTAATAGTGAAACCGGCAGGCGGCGATTTCGAGGATCTGATTGCCCCCCGTCCCGGAAATTCGATAAACGAAGCGGTGCTCGTCGGTAATCCGGCGAGCCCACCATCCCGAAAGGTCTCCCTTGAGTGGCTCAGGTTTTCCGATTCCCTCAAAGGGGGATCGCCGGACGTCTTTGATCACCGCGTTAAGTCGACGCAGGATGTTCCGGTCTGTCGCGAGCCAGTGTTGGTAATCCTCCCAGGCCTCGTCTGAAAAGCGCAGGTCCACAAAGTTACGCCGCGTCGGGATCTTTGTCGTCGACCAGTTCGCGCGCCCGGCCCTCGCCCGCGTCCAGTTGGCGGATGGAGGCAAGCAGACGCGCGGCATTCTTCGGGCTACTCAGCAGGTGCACCGTCTCCTGCCAGCCAGCGAACTCTTCTTCGGACAGGATCACGACGTTGCCTTTGCCTCCCTGGCGGGTGACGAGCAACGGCTCCCGATCATCCGTTACACGGTCGAAGTAACTCGCCATGTTCTGGCGCAGATCGGTGAAGGATACGTGTGCCATGGTGGTCGCTCTCGGAAAATCCGTACAGATTTGTGTACCACACCGCTCTCAGGCATCAAAGCGATTTCCGCGGCGGGGCAGGGTATCGCGGCAACAGAGAACATCTGACGAACAGCCAGGGAAAAGCGGAGACAGCTAACTCATTGAAACTGGTGCCGGCGCGCAGGATCGAACTGCGGACCTACTGATTACGAATCAGTTGCTCTACCCCTGAGCTACGCCGGCGCACCCAGCCCCAGCCTATACCCCTGCACTGCCAGGACAGCAACCGAAACGGCGCCCGCCGTCCTTCTCCCAGACGCCGGACCACGTTACCCTTCCGCCATGGCGTCCGTCCCCCTCGCAACCCGCGCGCATTTGCTGGAATGCCACGATTGCGGCACCTTCCAGCGTCTTCCGGCGATGCCGCCCCGGGCCCGCGCCGTCTGCCTGCAGTGCGATGCCCTGCTGCGCCACACCAGAGAAGATCCGTTTGGCCTGCCGCTGGCACTCAATCTTGCCGCCCTGATGATGTTCGGCATCGGAGCGTTCTGGACCCTGTTGTCGGTCAGCACCGCCGGCCAACTGCGTAACGCCAACCTGCTGACCGGCCCCGAGGAACTGCGCAGCTTCGGGTTGTGGGAACTTTCGGTGGTCGTGCTGGCCACCACGTTCGCCGCACCGCTTGCGCGCATTCTGTGCATGATCGCCGTGCTGGTGGGTCTGCGCCTGCCGCACCGCCCGCCATTCATCCGCATGATCTACGCCTGGATCGAGCGCCTACGTCCCTGGTCCATGGTGGAGATCTTCCTGCTCGGCCTGTTCGTCGCCTACGTCCGCCTCAGCGGCATCGCTCACATCGACCTCGGTCCGGCGATCCTGGCACTCGCAACATTGACGGTTACGATGCTGGCGGCCGACATCATGCTCGATCCGCAGGCGGTGTGGGAGGCGTTGGGCGCTCAGGACCGGGGTGATGCCGAGCACCACCCGCAAGCCGGCCTGTTAGGGGCCACACTGCACCGCATGGGTTGCGACACCTGCCGCCTGGTCACCCGAGGCCGCGACGGCGCCTTATGCCCACGCTGCGGCTTCGCCCTCCGTCACCGCAAACCCAACAGTCTCACCCGCACCTGGGCTTTGGTGCTGGCGTCACTGATCCTCTACATTCCGGCGAACACCTTTCCCTTCCTGACCGTCATCCGGTTCGGCTCCGGCCAACCGAGCACCATCCTGCAAGGCGTGCGCGAACTGATGGCCATCGGCGAGTGGCCGCTCGCTTTGCTGGTGTTCTTCGCCAGCATCAGTGTGCCGGTGCTGAAACTGGTCGGGCTGATCCTGCTGCTGACCACCACGATGGCCGGCCTTCGGACGCGCCGGCGCGATCGCACCGTGCTATACCGGGTGCTCGACGCGGTCGGCCGCTGGTCGATGATCGACGTCTTCATGGAGTCCATCCTGGTCGCCCTCGTGCAGTTCGGTGCCGTCGTCACCATCATTCCTGGGCCTGGAGCCATCGCTTTCGCCGCCGTGGTCATCCTCACCATGTTCGCTGCCAGAACCTTCGATCCCCGATTGATCTGGGACCGCGCTGGCCTGTCCCCTGCACCAGCAAAGGCAAGCGCCGCGGCATGAGCGACGAGGTGCCGACAGCGATCGTTCGCACCAGAGCCGAGCAGCGGCGGCGCATTTCCCTGATCTGGGCTATCCCGCTGGTCACCGCCTTTGTCGCAGCGTGGCTGGCCTGGGACACCCTGGCGAAACGCGGCCCGGAGATCACCATTCGGTTCGACAGCGCCGCCGGCCTGCAGGCCAATCAGTCCCACATCCGGATGCGCGACGTCGATCTCGGCGTGGTTGCGAAACTCACGCTCAGCCCGCATCATAATCACGTCATCGTCACCGCCCGGATGACCCGCGAGGCCATGCCGCTGCTCACCGACAAAGCCCAGTTCTGGGTGGTGAAGCCGCGGTTTTTTGCCGGATCGCTGACCGGCCTGGAGACCCTTTTCTCCGGCGCCTATATCCAGTTGGAGCCGTCCGGGGAGGGCGGCGAGCCGATGACCAACTTCATTGGCCTGGAAGATCCCCCGGTGCTGCACAGTTCGGTTCCCGGTCACACGTTCCGGCTGACCGCACCGCGGATCGGCTCACTCAATCCCGGCTCGCCGATCTTTTTCCGCGACCTGGAGGTGGGCGAGGTGCTCGGTTGGGACGTCGGTCAGATGGCGAAAGATATCACCATTCATGCCTTCGTGCGGGCGCCGTACGATCGTTACGTCCACGACCGAAGCGTGTTCTGGGATGCCTCTGGCGCATCGGTCGAACTGGGTGGCAACGGTCTGCAGCTGAAACTTGAATCATTACGCGCTCTGGTGCTTGGCGGCATTGCCTTCGAAACCCCGGACAACGCGCTGGACTCGCCGGTCGCGGATGAGAACCATCCGTTTGTGCTGTACGCCGATCGCGACGCGGCGGACACGGCAAGCTATGACCACAATTTGCGCTTCATCAGTTACTTCAAGAGCACGGTCGCAGGCCTGAGCAAAGGTGCGCCGGTCACCTTGCATGGCTTGCGCATCGGTACCGTGACAGGTGTGACGCTCAGCTACGATCCGGTGGCGGACGAAGTGAAGGCCGCGGTGCGCTATGAGGTGGAGCCCGACCGGATCGTTCCGTTACATTTGTCGAGCGACACCAACCCCGACAAAGTGATGCTCGATCTGGTGCATCGCGGCCTGCGGATCAGGCTGGAGAGCGCCAACCTTATCACCGGCTCGAAACAGTTGGCGTTGGAGATCGTCGCCGGTGCTCCGCCAGCAGTTTATGACAAACAGGGCGACGCCTACATGTTGGCGCCAGTGGACGGCGAGCAGAGTGATATCGCCGCATCGGCTGCGGCGCTGCTGGCAAAGCTGCAAACCATTCCATTCCAGCAAATCGGCGACAATCTCAACAAGACCCTTGAGGGTGCCAATGGCACGATCAACGATCCGAAGCTGCACCAGGCGATCGCCGCGTTGACGCAGACACTGAATGAGACGCAAACGCTGATGGCATCGCTCAACAAAGGCGCCGATCCGTTGCTGCGGCGGCTGCCGCAGATCGCCAACGACCTGGAGGGCACGGTGGAGCATGCCAATCGTTTGGTCGGCTCGCTCGACGACAGTCACGGGCCCGGATCGCAGTTCGGACGGGATTTGAACCGGATGATGGGCCAATTGTCGGATGCGGCACGCTCGATCCGGATATTGGCAGATATGCTATCGCGTCACCCCGAGGCACTGATCCGCGGCCGTGCCGAACAGGAGGTGCGGTGACCGTGAACTCCATTGCGATCCGATCGCTGTCCCGTCGCGCCTTGCTGCCCGCTGCGGCCTGGCTGGTTGCGTCGTGCGCATCGCCCAATCCCGTTCTGTATACTTTGGAGCCGCCACCCGGCCCGGTACGCCGCGGCGGCCCACGCGTGATCGAACTGCGCAGTATCGGGCTGGCGCGTTATCTGGAACGCTCGCAGATCGTTCGCTCGTCGGAGAATTTCCGCCTCGACGTCATCCCCAACGACTGGTGGGGCGAGCCGTTGGACGCCATGATCGGCCGCACCCTGGAGCGCGCGCTGACGCAACGTCTGCCCGGCAGCACGGTGTATCTGGAAAACGGCGCGATCTCTGCCGATCCCGACGCCACCGTGCAGGTGAACGTGGAACGGTTAGACCAGAATGCCAACGGTGCCGTTCGGCTGGTGGCGCAATTCGCTGTCCTCCACCGTAGCGGCGACACACGCGGCGTGACGATCGAGGCGCCGGTACGCGGCGGCACTACCGCAGACCTGGTGGCGGCGATGAGCGAGGCGATCGGCCAACTCGCCGATCGGATCGCCGCCGCGCTGGCCGTTGGATAGGGCAGCGCCCGCGCAACGGATCGTTGCGTTTGATTATCTGCGTGGCCTGGTTGTGATCCTGGTGGTACTGCACCATTCGGTGCTGGCATACACCAGGTTCAGCCACTTCGACCGGGTGCATTATCTGTGGTCCAGCGCGCCGATCGTCGATGCGGCGAAATGGCTGGGTTTCGACCTGATCGTGCTGTTCAACGACAGCTATTTCATGCCGCTGATGTTCCTGTTGTCCGGTCTGTTCGTCTGGTCAAGCCTGACTCGCAAAGGCAGCCTGGCCTATGCCCGGGACCGGCTGTTACGCCTTGGCCTGCCATTCGCCGTTGCAGTCGTCAGCGTCATTCCGCTGGCTTACTATCCGTCATTTCGTATGACCGGCGCGACGGCCGGATTTGGCGAATTTTGGACGACTACCATCTTCCACGGCCCCTGGCCCAGCGGACCGGCGTGGTTCGTCGGTGTGCTGTTGGCGTTCGACCTCGCCACCGCGGCGATCCATGCGACCTTCCGGCGTCCAACTGCTGCCGGTGCAAGCAATTTTATGGCGCGACCGCTGCAATGCTTTGGATTTCTCGTCGCTCTGTCGGCAATTGGATTTCTGCCGTTGCTGATGGTGGCGGGTCCGTCGCGGTGGCTCAGCTTCGGGCCGTTCGCGGTCCAGTCGAGCCGGATTGGCCTGTATGGCGGCTACTTCATGGCCGGCATCCTGGCCGGTCGCCACGGACTGCAGCGCTTCGCTGCCGCAGTCGAAAACGCTTCAGCCTGGCATTGGCCGTTGTTGGCTGGCATGCTTTATCTCGGTTTCGTCGCGTTGCAGATTGTGCGACGAGCCGGTTGGCTTAGCCTGCCGCCGCCGACATGGTTGCGGCTTTACGGTCTCTATATCGTGCTGTTTTGCGCAGCGGCGACCATTGCGTGGTTTGCGATTGTGGTGCGATTCGTGCGGCGGCCGACGGCGTTGGGCGACAGTCTCGCGGCCAACACCTATGGCATCTATCTGCTGCATTACGCTGCCGTGATCTGGCTGCAGTATGCATTGCTGGACCTGGCGGGGTACGCGATCGTCAAAGCAACGTTGGTGTTTGTCGTGGCGTTGCTGCTGAGCTGGGGGTGCACCATCGTTCTGCGGCGTATCCCGGTTGTGGCACGCGTCATCTGATCGTTCCGTCCCCGGTGCCTCTGGGCATCGCTCCGGGCGAGGGCTATACCCAGGCCGCATGAAACCTCCACATGGCAACCGGCCGGGCGGCTCTGGCCGGCCCCCATCAAACCGCGGTCCCAATTCAGGCGGGCCCGGACGGCCACCTGACCGCGGCGGCCAGTCCCCCGGGGCAGGCTCGCCAAATCGGCTGTCGCTTGGCGGCAGTCAGCAGAACCAAAGACCAGCGCCACCGCAAAGTGCGCGACCGCCCAGGGGAGATCAGGGCGGTCACCAGGGCGGTCAGCCATTCCAACAGCGTTCCGACGGTCCGCGTCGTGAGGCTCGTTACGATCAGCGGTCACGCCAACAGGACGGTCCGCGATCAGGTCCCGATACGCCGAAGGGCGCAGTCTGGCTCTATGGCCACCACGCCGTCGCCGCCGCCCTGGCGAACCAGCAGCGCCGCCTTCGCCGCCTGATCCTGACCGAGGAAGCCGAGGCCACGCTGACCCAGACGCTGACCCCACCGTGGCCGCTTCCCCCCGAACGCACCGACCGCGCCCGCATCGACCAACTACTGGGCCGCGACATCGCGCATCAGGGAGCGGCGCTGCTCGCCGATCCGCTGGCGCAACCAAACCTGGCTGCGGTGCTGGAACGCAGCGGCCCAATCGTGGTGCTGGATCAGGTTACCGACCCGCGCAACATTGGCGCCATCATGCGCACCGCCGCCGCATTCGGCGCCGCTGCCGTGATCACCCAGGACCGTAATGCGCCCGAGGAAACCGGCTCGCTGGCCAAGGCCGCCTCCGGTGCGCTGGAGACCATGCCGTTGTTGCGCGCCGTTAACATCGCCCGCACGCTGATCGCGCTTAAAGCTGCGAATGTCTGGTGTGTCGGCCTGGATGCGTCCGGCAAGCCGTTGTCCGGACCGTTCTTCGCGGGCCGTCGCGTGGCGCTGGTGCTCGGCGCGGAAGGCGAGGGGCTGCGCCGATTGACTCGCGAAACCTGCGACGAAATCGCCGGACTTTCGATCAAGGGCGTGGTCGAGAGCCTGAACGTTTCCGCCGCCGCTGCTGTGGCACTGTACGAGCTGACGCGGATGGCATGAGTTACGATCCGGAACCTGCCGCCGCCGCGCTGTGGCGGGCACGTCTGGAGCGGCGATTGGTGTTGCCGCTGCCTGAGGCGATCACGCCGCAGACGGAAAGCGACGGTGCCGCCGTTCAACTGGCTCTGGCGCGGCTGGTTGGCGGGATGCCGTGCACCGGCTTCAAGATCGGTGCGACCGGTAAACGGATGCAGGAGTATCTGGGGCTGAACGGACCCGCTGCCGGTTTCATGCAGGAAACCGCAGTGTTCCGTGACGACGGTGCAGTGCGGTTCGCCGACTGCATCAAACCGGGTGCCGAGTGCGAAGTCGCGGTGCGCCTGGCGCAGGACCTGCCGCCTGGTTCGTACACCAGGGAAACCGTTGCCGCTGCCGTCGGCGAGTTCGTTGCCGGTATCGAAATCGTCGAGAATCGCTATGACGACCTGAAGTCCCTCGGCACGCCGACATTGATCGCCGATCAGGTCTATCACGTCGCTGCCGTACTGGGTTCGCAAGGCGGCACCGACTGGCGCGCACTGGAGATTGGTGCGTTACGCGGCCGCATCCTGATCGATGGCGTGGAACGCGACGCTGGCGTGACGAGCGACCTGATGGGACATCCGTTTGCCTGTCTGGCGTGGCTCGCGAGTTCCCCGGTCGCCGCCGCCTTTGGCGGGTTGCGGGCCGGTCAATGCGTTATGTTGGGTTCCGTGACGCCGCCGGTATGGTTGGACGGCCCAGCGCAGGTTACCGTGGAGTTTGAGGGGTTGCCTGCGGTAACGGCAAGGCTGCTATAGCGCGTTCAGATCGGGTCCCAATTGAACAACGTCTCCGAGGTGTCCAGCGGCATGAACCCGTTGGCCAGCGCCGGCGCGGCAATGGCTGCGATCGCTTCTGGAGTCCATCCCTCGGCGCGGTGCACGATGCGGATGGGACGCGGCGAGCTGAACAAATAAATCTCGTGCATTCTTGTGCCGAACACCTGGCCCGTCACGCCTTTCGCCGCGTTCGAGCACAGATACACCGCCAGCGGCGCATTCTTGTCTGGGGTCATTTGTTTCAGTTTTTCCACTGCAGCGGCCTGTTCCGGCGTATTGGTCGGAATCGAGCTGGTCATCCGGCTCCACGCCCATGGCGAAAGACAGTTGGAGCGAACGTTATAGCGCGCCATATCCAGCGCAATCGATTTCGACAGCGCAGTAATGCCCAATTTGGCAGCCGCGTAATTCGCCTGACCGATGTTGCCGATCAAACCGGAGGTCGACGTGATGTGCACGAATGCGCCGCTTTCCTGCACCCGAAAATGCTCGGCCGCAGCGCGCGAAACGAAAAAGCTGCCGTTCAGATGCACGTTAATGACCGACAGCCAGTCGTCTGCGCTCATGCGGTGAAAGATAGCATCCCGGAGAATTCCGGCATTGTTCACCACGGCATCGATGCGGCCGTAATGATCCAGCGCGGCCTGCACGATTTTGCGCGCTGAGCCCCATGCCGCGACCGATTCGGTGCAAATTTCGGCGAGCCCACCCTGTTGATTGATCAGCGCCTTGGTTTGCTCTGCCGGCGAGGCTGAGCCGCCCTCACCCGACAGCGACGCGCCGATATCGGCAATGATCACGCGGGCGCCGGCTTTCGCCATCATGATGGCGATCTCTCGCCCGACGCCGCCGCCGGCACCGGTGACCACGACGACCTTGCCCTCCATCAATCCCGCCATTCTGCCGTGCTCCTTCGCTGGGCCGCGAGCATGGCCGGAGGTTAGAGCACTGTCGAGCGCCGTGGACCTGGACCGCGGCGGCATGAGCCGTCAAACTGCCGGCGAACCTCCGGGCTTTGTTCATGTTTGGTCTGAATTTGGATTTTCCGCTGTTGTTGCCGTCCGTTCTGCAACACGGCGCGGCGAATTTCGGTGCTGTGCCCGTGGTGTCGGTTAATCGCGATGAGCACCTCCGCCTGGATTATCACACCGTGGCGCAGCGCGCGCGCCGTCTGGCATCCGGTCTGCGCCGGCTGGGGTTTGGGCCGGAGACGATGGCGGGATCGCTGGCCTGGAACTCTCACCGGCATTTCGAATTGTTTTACGGCGTGACCGGTCTTGGCGCTGTCCTGCACACCGCCAATCCGCGGCTGCCGCCGGCGCAAATTTGCTACACCATTAATTTCGCTGGCTATCGGACCTTGTTCGTCGACCTCGATACGATCGAGCTGGCGGAAACTTTGGCACCGCGATTGCCCACGGTGCAACATTACGTCGTGATGGTCGCCCGGGAAGCGATGCCGACGACCGTGCTGCCAAACGTCACTTGCTACGAGGACCTGCTCAATACCGGTGAGACGGATTTCATTTGGCCGTTGCTGGATGAGCGCAGTGCGTGCCTGCTGTGTTTCACCTCCGGCACGACCGGCGATCCGAAGGGCGCGCTGTACAGTCACCGAGGCACTGTGTTGTCCGCAATGTCCACTGGCGCCGGCAACGGGTGGGGCCTGAGTGCCGACGACGCCATCCTTGCGATTCCCGGGTTTTTCCACTGCAATGGTTGGGCGATCCCCTTCTTCGGCCCGATGTACGGTGCAAAACTCGTGCTTCCCGGACGGCGCGCCGATACGGCCTGGCTGCACCGGCTGATCGTTGACGAAGGCATTACCGTGGGGCCCGGCGTGCCAACCATCTGGCTGTCGATGCTGGACTATTGCCGGACGCAGCAACTCGACCTTGGACAGCTGAACCGGATTTATTCCGGTGGCACGGCGCCTCCCGCCGCGATGATCGAAGGCTTCTTGCACGAATTCGGTGTCAGAACGATCCACGGCTGGGGCATGACCGAGACGACCAGCGGATCGACGATCTCGTTCGCCCGGAGCACCTTGCCGGAAGCGGAGGCTCTGGCGGCCATGGGAACACCAGGAAAACCGCTGTTCGGCAACGAAATCCGCATCGTCGATGACCATGACATGCAGCTGCCGCGGGATGGCAAAAGCCCAGGACATTTGCAAGTACGGGGCGCCTGGATTGCCGGTGGCTATTTCCAGCGTTCGGATGTTGACGCGGTCAGTTCGGACGGTTGGCTGCGTACCGGCGATGTGGCAACGATCGACTCCGACAACACATTGCATATCGTCGATCGAGCCAAGGATGTCATCAAGTCCGGCGGAGAATGGATCAGCAGTCAGGCACTGGAAGACGCGGCTTGCCGGCATCCTGCCATCGCCGAGGCGGCAGTCGTCGCAATCCCGCATCCGCGCTGGCAGGAACGCCCGTTCCTGATCGTGCTTCCACGTGCGCCGGTCACCGCGGATGAACTGCGCGCGTTTCTGGCTGATCTGGTGCCGAAATGGTGGCTGCCGGATGCAATCACTTTGGTCGACGAATTGCCACATGGTCCGACCGGCAAGCTGGCGAAAAACGTTCTGCGGGACTGGATAACGCAAGGCAGGCTGACGCCATGACGATGCCGCTCAGCCGCGATCTCGGGTCATTGTTACGCGAACAGGCGGCGCGATTCGGCAGTCATCCCGCGTTGATCGGCATGGGCGAAACAACCGGCTACGCTGCACTGACCCAGCGTGCAGCGCGGATCGCAGCGTTTTTCACCGCGCGCGGAATACAGCGCGGCGACCGCATCGGGTTGTTGATGAACAACCGCCCGGAATGGGTCGAAACGTTCTTTGGCGCCGTCATGGCGGGCGCCGTCGTCGTGGCATTCAGCACCTGGTCGAAACGCGATGAAC
This sequence comes from Acetobacteraceae bacterium, assembly GCA_049519555.1. Classification (GTDB taxonomy): domain Bacteria; phylum Pseudomonadota; class Alphaproteobacteria; order Acetobacterales; family Acetobacteraceae; genus Rhodopila. Next base: position 52,958 of record JBEKQQ010000013.1, on the reverse strand, counting down.
TGGCCTATTTGATCGACGATTCCGGCATACGCCTGTTGGTCACATTGGATCGGTTCAGTGGCCAGGATTTCGCTGCTGATCTGCGAACGATTGCTGCACCTGACGTGGTGATGCTTGGCGACGATCCCGGTTGGTTGCCGTATAGCACCATGTTGGACGCGTCACCCGCGCCGCCAGGAACGCCTGTCGGACCACAGGACGACGCCATCATCATCTACACCTCGGGGTCCTCCAGCCGGCCGAAATCAGTGCCGCTGTCGCATGGCAGCGTCATCGAGAATGGGTTCAACATCGGTCACCGCCAGGGTTACGCGGAAAACGATCGGGTTTTGCTGGCACCGCCATTGTTCTGGTCCTACGGCAGCGCCAACGCGTTATCCGCCGTGCTGACCCATGGTGCCACATTGGTGCTGCAGGCGCAGTTCGATGCAGGCGAGGCGCTCGATTTGATCGAGCAATATCGCTGCACCGCCCTGTATACTTTGCCCGCCATCACCGCCGCGTTGATCGCGCATCCGGGATTTCGGCGGAAGCGCACAGCCAGCCTGCGTACCGGGCTGACGATCGGCGCACCGCAGGATGTCGTGACCGCAGCTGAAGTCCTCGGCGCGCGGGAGATCTGCAACGTTTATGGTCAGACCGAAACGTATGGCAATTGCTGCGTGACCTGGCATCACTGGCCGTTGGAACGCCGCGCCGCCTGCCAGGGACCGCCGTTGCCAGGCGTAACGATCCGCATCGTCGATGAAACCACCGGCGCCGTGCTTCCGGCGGACCAGCCCGGCCTGATCGAGGTGAAGGGCCACGTGATGCGTGGCTACGTCGGTGCCAGCGCCAGTCAAACCGCGGCGGCGATGACAACCGATGGTTTTTTTCGCACCGGCGACATGGGCGAACTGACCGCCGCGGGCGACATGAGGTTCATCGGCCGTACTACCGAAATGATCAAAAAGGGCGGCATCAACATTGCGCCGGCCGAGGTGGAGGACGTGCTGATGCGCCACCCGGCCGTGTCCCTCGCCGGAGTGGTCGGCGTGCCGGATGCAACCCGGGGCGAACTGATAGCTGCCTTCGTCGTGCCGAAGCCGGGACAGATCGTGACCGAAGCAGGTTTGACAGCACATTGCCGGGAGCTGGCCTCACGCTACAAGGTGCCGGATTTCATTGCGGTACGTGACGCGTTACCGGTCACCGTCACCGGCAAGTTGCTGCGCCGCGACCTGAAAGTTCTGGCAGCGGAATTCGTAAAATGAGCCAGGACAATTGGAACCGCTGGGGCAGCGAGGACGAAAGAGGCGCGCTCAATCACATCGATGCGGCTTCGGTAAAACGCGCCGCCGCGCTGGTGACCACCGGTCAGGTAATCAGCCTGACGCAACCTTTGTCTGCCCGAACCCCGTTTCCGCCGCATCGAGCGGGGGTGCAACATTTCATGGGCCGGTCCGGCGGCGATTATGCCGCTGGTGCGCGCCGCCCTGGCGGCTTTCAGTTTGCCGAGGATACGTTGCTGATGCCGGCCCATATTGGCACCCACATCGATGCGCTGTGCCATGCCTGGTATGACGACCAACTCTACAACGGGTTTCCCGGCGCGGGCACCCGCGGCACCACGGGCGCATCCCGTTGCGGGATCGACAAGATGGGGCCGATCGTGACGCGAGGCATATTGCTCGACATCGCCGCGGTACGCGGTAGTCCTTTGCCGGACGGCACGGCGATCGGTGTTGCTGATCTGGAGCAGGCGTCACGCGCGGCCGGCGGCGAACCCGCGAAGGGCGACGTCGTGCTGATCCGCACCGGTTGGATGGAACGGCAATCTGATGCAGTGAGGTTCGATCATGAGCCCGGCATCGATCTTGCCGCCGCGCTTTGGCTCGCCGAACGCGAAGTGGCGGTCGTCGGCGCGGACAACTTCGCGGTTGAAGTGTTGCCGTTCGCCACCGGCACAGTGTTCCCGGTGCACCAACGGCTGATCCGCGATTTTGGCATTCCGCTGCTCGAAGGCCTCGTGCTGCAATCGCTCGCCGAGACCGGCCGCCACACTTTCCTGTTTGCTGCCAGCCCGCTTCCCGTCGTCGGCGGCACCGGCAGCCCGATCAGCCCGATCGCCATCCTGTAGGACTGGCAGCGCCAGGCCTCCTCGGCGTAAGATGCGCGTGATGACTGCGACCGCGCCCACACTTCTGGCTCCCGATGAACCTGCCGCCGTGCGGGTGCTGCGTGAGGCCGGCGCGTCGGATTTCGTGTTCACCGCCGATCATGCCGGCAAACTGATCCCGCGCTCGCTTGGCAATCTCGGCGTCCCGGCGCCGGAACTCGAGCGCCATATCGCCTGGGACATCGGCATCGCCGGGGTCAGCGAGCATCTGTCGTCGATCCTCGACGCGACCACCGCGTTGCAGACTTATTCCCGCCTCGTAATTGATTGCAACCGTGATCCATCGTGGCCCTCCGCGATGCCGGTGCTCAGCGAGTTTTCCGAGATCCCCGGCAACCGGGACCTGACTGAAACCGATCGCGCCGCACGCACGGCCGAGATATTTCGGCCCTATCACGATCGAATCGCGGCGCTGATCGATGCACGCGCTGCGGCCGGCAGACGAACCATTCTGGTCGCAATGCATAGTTTCACTCCCGTATTCAAGGGCGAGCCCAGAAAGATTGAAGTGGGCGTGCTATATTTCAAAAGAACGCGACTCGCGGAAATCATGTTGGATCTGCTGCGGCAGGAACCCGACCTGACGGTAGGTGAAAATGCTCCGTACGCGCTGACCGAGACCAGCGACTACAGCATTCCGTTTCATGCCGAACGCCGCACCCTGGAGCATGTTGAAATCGAAATCCGCCAGGACCTGATCGCCACGCCGGAAGGCCAGGTTGCATGGGCGAATCGTTTCGCCCATTGGTTCGCCACTTCACTCGCTCAACTGGGCTGAGATTGTCCCTCCGATCCCTCCGGCCTAATCTTGGCGCAATCGCACGGAGGGAACCCAAATGGCCGGAACCGAGCCAATCACCGGTGCCGAATTTTTCGCACGCAGCCTGGCCGCCAACGGCACTACGCATGTCTTCTTCATCGATGCGGTCCTGCGTCGCACCCTGATCGAGCTTGGCACTCTCGGTGTTACCCGCGTACTGGGCCACAGCGAGAAAGCGGTGGCTTACATGGCCGACGGCTACGCCCGGATTGCCGGCCGACCTGCGGTGTGCTTTGCGCAATCGGTCGGTGCGGCAAACCTCGCCTCCGGTCTGCAGGACGCGTTTCTCGCCAACACCCCGGTTATCGCGTTCACCGGCCGTAAACCTCCCTCCATGCAACATCGCAATGCATATCAGGAGATTCCGCATCAACCGATGTTCTCTTCCGTGACGAAATTCTCCGCCTTCGTCGACAGCGCCTCCGAGTTGCCTCGGCTGATGCGGCAAGCCTGGCGCGAGGCAATGACCGGCTCGCCGGGACCCGCGCACCTGGATCTGAACGGACTGCAGGCCGATGTGATCGAGACTGGAATGGTCGCTGACATACCCGTTGCCGAACCCGGATTTCAGCTGTCGATGCCACCGCACCGTCCGACACCCTCCGACAACGATATCGAGCGGGCAGCGGCCGCGTTGCGCGCCGCGAAGAAGGTCACCATTGTCGCCGGAACCGGCGCGGTGCAATCCAATGCCGGCAATGAATTGCTTGCGCTGGCCGAGGCATTGCATGCGCCGGTCGCGACCTCGCTCGGCGGCCGCGGCGTCATTCCCACACGCCATCGCCTGTCAGTTGGTTGCGCCGGAAACTATGCCGCACCGCCGGCCAATCAGATCGTGCACGCGGCCGAGCTGGTGCTGTTCGTCGGCTGCCGCACCGGCGACCAGGTCACCCACACCTGGCGCGTTCCGGCGATCGATACACCGTGTGTGCAGATCGACATCGATCCGCGCGAACTCGGGCGTTCTTATCGCAATACCCTTGGCCTGATGGGCGACCCGAAGGCGACGCTCGCAAAACTTGTCGCTGCCATTGGGAGCGGACCGCGCGACAGCGGGTTCGGCGATTGGGCGGCCGGCGTGATGGCGGCATGGCGGCAGGAACGAGCGCCGTTGCTCGCCAATGGAGCGGTGCCAATTTGGCCGGACCGGTTATGTGACGAAATCACGCGCGCCTTGCCGCATGATGGAATTTTGGTCGCCGACACGGGATATTCCAGTATCTGGAGCAGTTCCCTGATCGAACTGAACGGGGAGGGTCAAACCTATCTGCGCGCGGCGGGTTCCCTCGGCTGGTCGTTCCCTGCCGCTCTGGGAGCGAAATGTGCGGCACCACGTCGAAAGGTGATTTGCTGGTCGGGCGATGGGGCGATCTATTACCATCTGACCGAACTGGAAACCGCGAAACGGCGCGGCATCGCCATCGTTCTGGTGATCAACAATAACTCAGGCTTCGGTCAGGGTTGGCCGAACATCCAGCGCCAACAAGGCAATAAGCCGGGCGACGTGCGCGACCTGGTGCGCTTTGGGCCAACCAATTTCGCCGATGTGGCACGCGTCTTTGGCCTGCGCGGCATTCGCGTCGAGGATCCGTCGCAAATTGCTCCGGCGCTAAAGGACGCCATGGCATCCGACGAGACCGTGATCGTCGATGTCGCCACCGACATCGATTGCCGTGCTCCGGAACCTTGGCTGCCCGGAACCTGACACACAGTGCGCCTGTTTTTGTACGGCACATTGCTTGATCCGAGGAGCCTGGCAATGCGCAGCGGTGACCCGGCAATGCCGCAACGATGCCGCAGTGCGGTATTGCGCGGATGGCGCCGCGTTACACTGGCGGGCACCCCCTGGCCGACCTTGCGGCGCTGCGGCAACGCGACCGTCACAGGCAAAATCGTCGTTGCCGATGCCGCCGCGTTACGGCGTCTCGCAGCCTACGAAGGCGCAGAATATCGGCTTCGGCGACTGGTCATCGAACCTCGCACGCCGGCCTGGGCCTGGATAGCGCCGGGCCGCACCAGCCGTCCATGGACGTAACGAAACAAAGGAGTTGCCATGATCAGCTATGACCTTGCCGGCAAGACCGCATTGGTAACCGGCGGTGCCTCCGGCATCGGTTTTGCTACCGCACGTATGCTGGCAAAATTCGGTGCCACCGTAGCAATCAATTTCCTGGCCGACGATCCACGCGGGCCCGAGGCGGTGAACAAGCTGATCGACGAAGGCGGCAAGGCGATCATGGCGCCCGGCAGCGTCGGCGTTGCGGGTGATGCGGAAGCCATGGTTCTGAAGGCGGTTGCCGATCTCGGCCGGCTCGATCTGCTGGTGAACAACGCCGGCACACCGGGCACCGACCGCCGCATTGCCCCGCCGGAACTCGAACTGATCACCGAGGATCTGTGGAACCTGTTACTCAGCGTCAACCTTTTGGGGGTGTTTCGTTGCGCCAAGGCAGCGGCGCCGGCGCTGACGGAAGTGCATGGCGCCATCGTCAACACTGCCTCGATCGCCGGGCTTGGACGAGCCGGCAGCAGCCTCGCTTACAGCGCCACGAAAGCTGGGGTAGTGAGCCTGACTCAGAACCTCGCCCGCGCTCTGGGTCCCAGTGTGCGGGTTAATGCCATCGCACCCGGTGCGGTCGACAGTTCCTGGATGGTGGAATGGACCAATCAGGAACGCCAGCAATCGATCGAACGAGCGGTGCTGAAACGCCGCTGCCAGCCGGAGGACCTCGCCGAGGTCATTCTGTTCCTCGGCTTTGGCGCGGCGATGGTGACCGGGCAAACCATAACCGTGGACGGCGGCCTGACATTGTAATGGCCAGCCTGGGTAATGGCCAGCCTGGCCGAAGGGCCGGACCCTCGCGGTCCGGCCCTTCAAACAATCAGAACACCTGTTCGCCGTGCAGAACGATGTCCAACCCCTCGCGCTCTTCTTCCTCATTCACCCGCAGTCCGACGATTGCCTTGACGATCATCAGCAGCACGAATGTTCCGACACCGCTATAGACCAGGGTCGACGCCACCCCCTCACATTGTAACACAAACTGCGCCATTCCTCCTGGGCTGCCGTCCGGGTTGGCGTCGGTTGCAGACAGCGGGCCGAATGCGAACACGCCGGTCAGCAATGCACCGATGATACCGCCAACCCCGTGCACGCCGAAGCAGTCGAGGCTGTCGTCATAACCCAACATGTGCTTGAGGCTGGTGGAAGCCCAGAAGCAGCCGACGCCGGCGGCAATGCCAATCACCAGGGCGCCGCCCGGCAGGACAAAGCCTGAGGCCGGCGTGATGGCGACCAGGCCCGCGACCGCCCCAGACGCCGCGCCGAGCACTGAGGGTTTGCCTTTCGCAATCCACTCCGCGAACACCCAGCCAAGTGCCGCAGCAGCAGTGGCAATTTGCGTCACTGACATGGCCATGCCGGCGCGCCCATTGGCCGCGACGGCGGACCCGGCGTTGAACCCGAACCAGCCGACCCACAGCAACGAGGCACCGATCACCGCATAAGCCAGGTTGTAGGGCGCCATGTTGACGGTGCCGTAACCGTTGCGCTTCCCCAACACCAGGGCACAGACCAGACCGGCGATGCCGGCGTTGATATGCACCACGGTGCCGCCCGCGAAGTCGAGCACACCCAGTTGGCTGGCCCAGCCGGACGGCGACCAGACCCAATGGGCGACCGGAGCGTAGATCAGCAGCGACCACAGCGTCATGAACAGGCACATGGCGGAGAACTTCATGCGATCGGCGAAGGCTCCCGCGATCAGCGCCGGCGTAATAATCGCGAAGGTCATCTGGAACATCATGTAGACTGTCTCAGGGATCGTCGTAACCATGTCGGAGACACCCTTGACGCCTGATGCCAGCACGAACGCCTGCGAATCGTTACCTTTGACGATGTGATCCGCAATGCCATGCAACATGATGCGCGAGAAGTCGCCCATGTAGGCCGTGCCGGTGGTAAACGCGATGCTATAACCGGCGACCATCCAGACGATTGTGACGATGCAGCAGATCGTGAAGGACTGCATCATGGTCGCCAGAATGTTCTTTTTGCGCACCATGCCGGCATAGAACAGTGCAAGGCCGGGAATCGTCATCAGCAATACGAGCGCCGTGCTGGAAAGCATCCAGGCAGTATCGCCGGAGTCGAGTTTCGGTGTCGCATCGTCCGCGAACGCAGGTGCGGCTGCCAGAATGGTGGTCAACAGGGCAGTCAGGCCCCAGGTCAGGCGGGGTCGGGTCATTACATCAGTTTCCCTTGGCTGTTTTACAGATGGCGCCGCGCGCGCCGGTGCGAGCAAATCAGAGCGCGGCAATGTCAGTTTCGCCGGTGCGGATGCGCATTGCTCGTTCCACATCGAGCACAAAAATCTTGCCGTCGCCGATTTTACCGGTGTTGGCAGCTTTGGCGATCGCTTCGATGACACCCTCCGCCAGATCGTCGCCGACCACGACCTCGATTTTCACCTTCGGCAGGAAGCTGACATGATATTCCGCGCCGCGGTATATTTCAGTCTGCCCTTTCTGGCGACCGAACCCTTTGACCTCGGTGACGGTGAGGCCTTGCACGCCAAGTGGCGTGAGGGCTTCGCGAACGTCATCGAGCTTGAAGGGTTTGATAATGGCCATGATCAGTTTCATGATCGGCTGCCCTGTGCTGTTGAGGATTGCATCGTCCGTCTCCCGTGCGACCGCCGGTACTGGGCGGGTCGGGGAATCAGAATTCAACAATCGTGCCAGGTCGGCGATTTCATCGCATTGATGAGTTTCGCCACACGATCACCACCGGTACCCTTTTCAAATTGCAACGGTCGCACGATGTGATGCACTGATCAGAGACCGCGTTGCCTAACAAAGTAGCAAATGCATCGCCCCCGGGCTTGCTGCATTGTACAATAAAAACCCCCGCAATCCGGAGGATGCGGGGGTTTTTATATTCCGTTAACTCGGGGAAATCAGACCGAGTAGTACATCTCGAACTCGACCGGATGCGGCGTATGTTCAAAACGAAACACTTCGCTCCATTTCAGTTCGATGTAGCTTTCAATCTGATCGGTGCCGAAGACATCGCCGGCCAGCAGGAACTCGTGGTCGGCTTCCAACGCGCCCAGGGCTTCGCGAAGGCTGCCACAGACGGTTGGAATGCCTTTCAGTTCTTCTGGCGGCAGGTCGTATAGGTCCTTGTCCATCGGATCGCCGGGATGGATCTTGTTCCTGATGCCGTCCAGGCCGGCCATCAGCATCGCGGCAAAGGCCAGATAGGGATTGGCCGCGGCATCAGGGAACCGCACCTCGACCCGCTTGGCTTTCGGGTTGGTGGCATAGGGGATGCGGCACGACGCCGAGCGGTTGCGGGCCGAGTATGCCAGCAGCACCGGCGCCTCGAAACCCGGGATCAACCGCTTGTAGCTGTTGGTCGCCGGATTGGTGAAGGCATTCAGCGCCTTGGCGTGCTTGATGATGCCGCCGATGTAATACAGGCAGGTCTCCGAGAGATCGGCATAGCCATTGCCGGCAAACAGCGGTTTGCCACCTTTCCAAATCGACTGATGGCAATGCATACCGGAGCCGTTGTCGCCATAGATCGGCTTCGGCATGAACGTCGCGGTCTTCCCATAGCTGTTGGCGACGTTGTGGATGCAGTATTTGTAAATCTGCAGGTGATCGGCCATGCGGGTCATCGGCCCGAACTTCATGCCGAGTTCGTGCTGGCTTTGCGCCACCTCGTGATGGTGCTTTTCGATCGCCACGCCCATCTCGCCCATGGTCGACAGCATCTCGGCGCGCAGGTCGCTGTCGGCATCGACCGGCGGCACCGGGAAGTAGCCACCCTTGATCGCGGGCCGGTGCCCCATGTTGCCTTCCGGGTAGTCCTTCATCGAAGCCTGCGGGCCTTCCATGCTATCGACCTGGTACATGCCGTAGTTGCCGCCGGTGCCGAACTTCACGCTGTCGAAAATGAAGAATTCCGCCTCCGGCCCGAAATACACCGCATCGCCGATGCCGGACGACTTCACGTAAGCCTCAGCCTTTTTCGACGTGCTGCGCGGATCGCGGCTATAACCCTGCCCGGTCGACGGCTCGATAATATCGCAGAACAAAATCATGCTCGGCTTGGCCGAGAACGGGTCCATCACGGCGGTGTCGGGGTCCGGCATCAGGATCATGTCGGACTCGTTGATCGCCTTCCAGCCGGCAATCGACGAGCCGTCGAACATGATGCCGTCACGGAACGCATCCTCGTCCATCGTGGAGACGTGCTGCGCCGTGTGCTGCCACTTGCCGCGCGGATCGGTGAACCGCAGGTCCACGTATTCCACGGTATGCTCGGAGATCATCTCCTGCACCTTGCCCAGGCCTGAGCTGTCGGTCGGCTTTTTCACCATGTCCCCAAATTCCCCGTCCAAAACATCATGAATGCCGCGCGGGGATCACTGGCCGCGCGACCGCTACAGGTCCGCACGATGCGAACCTCTCTGAGCTGACCCCGCTTCGGTTCCGCCGGGGGCCTCTGGCGGTTCGTCTGTCTGTCCGATGCCTTATGGGGTTGCTGCGCAACGATTACTTCCCATAGGCAGTGTCATTCCAACCAAACCGGCAGGTGCCGGAATGTCAGGTCCATGCATCAAATGGCAGCTTCGCCACGCTCACCGGTGCGAATGCGGATGACTTCCTCGACCGATGAGATGAAGATCTTGCCATCCCCAATGCGGCCGGTACGAGCGGAGTTAATGATTGCCTCTACCGCGCGCTCGACGACCGAGTCTTCGCAGACGACCTCGATTTTCACCTTGGGCAGGAAGTCCACCACGTATTCGGCACCGCGATAAAGTTCGGTATGCCCTTTCTGGCGCCCGAAGCCTTTCGCTTCGACCACGGTGATGCCCTGCAGGCCAACCTCGTGCAACGCCTCCTTCACTTCGTCCAACTTGAACGGTTTGATGACGGCCTCGATTTTCTTCATCGCTCCATGCCCGGTCGTAAACCAGGTCTCCCAAAAACGCCGCCGCGCGCCCGGCCGGAGGGGCACGGCGGCACAGACAGCACGAGAGGTTTGCACGGCGCGTGCCAGGTATCAATGTGAGATTGCATGACACGCAATGGCAGGGATTTTCAGCGACGGTGCCTGGAAACTGGACGTTTGCGTCTGACGGGCGCTGATGCTTCTTGCCCAAATTTTGGGCGGCATTTGATGTTTCGTACATCTGGTCCGTATACGGTTTGTATACTTCTGACGACCTTGCAGCTGTCGCCGGTGCGGCTTCGCAAGCAGCACCATCCGCGCTATTGCCGGGTTTCGTAATGCCTCCGGGGTGGCACCCTGCGGCGATACGCCCCGGTCCGGGCACACAGAGCACAAGGCGCCGTCAGATGCGTGAAGCAAATACCTATCTTGAGTCGATCGGAACGACCATCTTCACCGTCATGTCGGCGCTGGCGACCGAACACAAATCGATCAATCTCGGCCAGGGTTTTCCTGACACCGATGGCCCTGAAGACATCGTCCAGGCGGCTTCCGACGCTCTGAAGGACGGACGCAATCAATACCCTCCAATGCCCGGCGTGCCGGAACTGCGCCAGGCCGTCGCCAATGCCAACCACCGTTTCTACGGCCTCGACATCGACTGGGCCTCCGAAGTAACGGTGACTTCAGGCGCGACTGAGGCCATTACCGCTTGCCTGATGGCTGTGCTCAATCCGGGCGATGAGGTCGTGCTGATTGAACCCCTGTATGACACCTACGTCCCCGTCGTCCGCATGCTGGGTGCCATCCCGCGGATCGTGCGACTGGCCCCGCCGCACTGGGAGTTGCCGCGGGCAGAGTTGGCCGGTGCATTCGGGGCGAAGACCAAGGCGATCATGATCAACTCGCCAATGAACCCTTGCGGCAAGGTGTTCTCGGAGGAGGAACTGAGCTTTCTGGCGGATCTCGTGCAACGCCACGACAGCTATGCGATCTGCGACGAGGTCTACGAACACCTGATCTTCGACGGCAAGCGCCATATTCCGTTGATGACGCTGCCGGGAATGCGTGAGCGGACGATGCGGATCGGCAGTGCCGGCAAGACGTTTTCGCTGACCGGATGGAAGGTCGGCTACATTACCGCCGCGGCCAACCTGACGCCGCTGGTGCAAAAGGCGCATCAGAACCTTACTTTTACGACGGCGCCCAACCTGCAACGGGCGGTTGCGCTCGGTCTGGCCAAGGACGACGGCTATTTCGCCTCGCTGTCGCAGAACCTGCAGGCGCGGCGCGATCAGATGGCGGCCGGCCTCGCCGCGGTCGGGTTCGATGTGCTGCCGACGCATGGATCGTATTTCATTACCACGGATTTCTCACCGCTGCGCTTCAACGGCGATGATGTGGCATTCTGCCGACATATCACTGAACATGCGGGGGTTACCGCAATCCCGGTCTCCGCCTTCTACGAGACGCCGGACGCGCCGCGGCATTACGCGCGGTTCGCGTTCTGCAAGCGACCCGAAGTCCTGGATGACGCCCTCGCCCGTTTGCGGCGGCATTTTGCGCCGCGCCGCTGACCGCGGGGCCAGCGTTTTGCGCCAGCGTTTTGCGCCAGCGTTTTGCGCCAGCGTTTTGCGCCAGCGTTTTGCGATTGAAAGAGCCCAGAGCGCTGCCGCGAGACTTCACAGGGGGCGCCGCGTCCTGGCGGGTTTCAGGGCAGCGCCCGGAGCTCTGTACAATCCCAAAGATAGCCGTCGTTGACGGCGGGCGGGTGGCCGGACTACACCGCGCCCCTTGGATGGCGGGCATAGCTCAGTTGGTAGAGCGCCAGGTTGTGGTCCTGGATGCCACGGGTTCGAGTCCCGTTGCTCGCCCCAACGACATAGGTGGCGTGCATCTGTCGGCCGGACCGCCGTTCCTGGGAGTGTCGTCACGCAATGGACATCGAACTGCCGGACACGATCTCGGCCGAGACAATCCAGCAGGCGCAACCGGCCGTGGCCAGGTTGCGTGCAATGCTCGCGGATGGCGTGCTCCCGGCTGGTCTCACGACTGATGCGGTGAGCGCCCTACTAACCGTCGCCGAGGGCGTGGCGCAGGCGGCGGCCGAGGACAACACCGATCTCAACCCATCCGAAGCGGCCGAGCGGCTGCGCATGGCACGTCCGTCGGTGATGCGCCTGATTGCGCGCGGTGAGTTGTCGTCTCGCAAGGATGGCGGCCATTACGTGTTGTCGCCCAGGGAACTGCGGTCGTTTCAGGCACGGTTGGCCTCCGTCCGGCGTGAGGCGTTGAGCGACCTGGCAGCGATGGTCGACGAGTTCGGGTTCTGAAGCTTCGGCTGCCAATCCGGTCGCTCCATGGAACCGAGCCGCCTTGCCGCCCACTCCCCGACCCATTAGATAACCTGCGAGAGGTCGGCGGCGGACGGGCGCCTTGTCTACCCTGGTCAGGTCCGGAAGGAAGCAGCCGCGGCGAGTTCCGCTTGGGTCGTTGCCCGGCCTCTCACTCTCTCCCACCGGTTCACGCCGCCCGGCCATGCCGCCCAGGCGGCCGGAGGCCCACACACGAATGGCCGGGTTGTTCCAGGACGTCGTTGTTCCAGACGGGGCTCCAGAAGGGGCGCCACAGGACGGTCCTCCTCCTCCACCGGACGGTCCTGGGCTGTTTGGCGACGCGTTGCCGGTGGCACCGCCTCCGCCGGTGCATGCCGCGGCTTATCGGGTGCTGGCGCGCAAATACCGGCCCACCACGTTTGACGACCTCATCGGCCAGGAATCGATGGTGCGCATTTTGCGCAACGCCTTCGCCATCGGGCGCGTCGCGCATGCTTTCATGCTGACTGGAGTGCGCGGCGTCGGTAAAACCACCACTGCGCGCATTATCGCTCGCGCACTGAACTGTGTCGGGCCGGATGGGAATGGCGGGCCAACCGCCGATCCATGCGGCGTGTGCGGCAATTGCCTCGCCATCCTGGCCGAGCGTGAGCCGGATGTGTTTGAAATGGACGCGGCCTCTCGCACCGGTGTCGACGACGTGCGCGAGATCATCGAGGTCAGCCGCTCGCGGCCGATGAAGATCCGCACCAAGGTGTTCATCATCGACGAAATCCACATGTTGTCGCGGCAGGCTTTCAACGCGCTGCTGAAGACTCTCGAGGAACCGCCGCCGCACGTAAAGTTCGTGTTTGCGACAACGGAAATTCGAAAAGTCCCGATTACAGTGCTGTCTCGCTGCCAGCGCTTCGATCTGCGCCGCGTGCGGGTCTCGGAGTTGCACGCGCATTTCGCTCGGATCGCGGAGCAGGAAGCGGTCGCTATCGAACCGGCTGCGCTCGACCTGATTGCGCGGGCGGCGGACGGTTCGGTGCGTGACGGGCTGTCGATGCTGGACCAGGCGATTGCCCAGGCCGAGGGTGCAATCTCGGTCGCACAGGTCGCCGAGATGCTTGGCCAGGCCGATCGCGATGCGGTGTTCGATCTGCTGGAAGCGGTGATGGGCGGCAAACCGGCTGCTGCCCTGGCGATCACCGACCGTGCCTATGAGCGCGGTGCCGATCTCGGTGTCGTGCTGCAGGACCTGCTGGAACTGCTGCACACGGTGACGCGGTTGAAATCGATCCCCGGTTTGCGCGACAGCGCGGAATTGCCGGAGACCGAGCGCACCCGCGGTGCGGCCATCGCCGACCGGTTGAGCGTTCCCGTGCTGGCCCGCGCCTGGCAAATGCTGCTGAAGGGCGTTGGCGAGGTGGAAACCGCGCCGGATCGTCGTGCGGCTGCCGAAATGGTTTTGGTGCGGCTTTGTCACGTGTCCGACCTACCCTCGCCGGCGGAGTTGGTGCGGCGGCTGAGTACCGCTGGTGGGGTCACCGCCGCCGCTGTCCCGGGCACTCCGACCGGAGGCGGTAGCACCCGAGCTGCCGCTGACCTTGGGCCGCCGGTTCGCGCCTTGAGCCGCGCGGTTGGCACTGCTGCTGTGACCGCAGCAGTGTCCTTGGAGGAGACATCGCCTGCGGGCCCCGTGCTGAACAGTTTTCGCGACGTTGCCGCGTTGGTGAAGGAACACCGCGAGGCAATGCTGCATGCGCATCTGTTGCATTCCACCCATTTGGTGCGATTTGCGCCACCGGTAATCGAGTTGCGGACCGAACCGGATGCGCCGCGCGATCTGGCACCAAAGCTGGCGGCGCTGTTGTCGAATGCCAGCGGTGCGCGCTGGACCATCGCTCTGTCGACCGCCGCCGGCGAACCGACCTTGGCCGAGCAAGGCAATGCAGCGGATGCGGTGCGCCGGGAGGCGGCCGCCGATCATCCCCTGATCCGCGCGATCATGGCGGCGTTCCCAGGTGCGCGCATCGACTCCGTGCACGACAGTAATGTCGACGATTACGGGCTACCCAGTACCTCGACGATCGTGCCTCTGGGCGAGCCAGACATGCCCGACTTCGCCCCGCCCGATGCCGAATTTTCCGATGACACTCCGTGGGAGTCCGAACCATGAAGAACCTCGCCGGCCTGATGAAACAGGCGCAGCAGATGCAGTCGAAAATGCAAGAAATGCAGGAGCAGTTGACGCGTCTGGAAATGACCGGTGAGGCGGGCGCCGGCCTGGTGCGGGTGACCCTGAACGGGAAGGGCGAGTTGCGCAGTCTGACGATCGATCCGAAGGTGGTCGATCCGTCGGATACTGAAATGTTGCAGGATCTGATCGTCGCCGCGCACCGCGCCGCGCGCGAAAAGATCGACGCGGCATCGCAGGCGGAAATGCAGAAAGTGACCGGCGGATTGCAACTGCCGCCGGGTATGAAGTTGCCGTTCTGACCGTTGTCCATGGGCGGTCCCGAAGTCGAACACCTGATCAATCTGTTGGCGAAACTGCCGGGCATGGGGCCGCGCAGTGCGCGCCGTGCCGCGTTGCGTATGTTGCAACATCCGGAAGCCCGCATGCTGCCGCTGGCAGCCGCTCTCGCCGAGGCCGCGCGCGCAATAAAATCCTGCGCCGATTGTGGCAATCTTGACAGCCGGGATCCGTGTTCGATCTGCGCCGATCAGAATCGCGATCGTTCCGCTATCTGCGTGGTTGAGGGCGTCGGCGACCTGTGGGCACTGGAGCGCGCTGGCGTCCATCACGGCCTGTATCACGTCCTCGGCGGGACGTTGTCGGCATTGGGCGGCGTCCGGCCGGAAGATCTGAACGTTTCGACACTGATCAGCCGGCTTGCTGACGGATCGGTCAAGGAAGTGATTCTTGCGTTGGGCGCAACGGTTGAAGGTGCGACCACGGCACATTGGCTGACGGACCGGCTGCGGCCGCTTGGGGTGACCGTTACGCGCGTGGGACAGGGCGTGCCGATGGGCGGTGCACTGGATGCACTGGATGACGGCACGCTTGCCGCTGCATTGCGAGCCCGCCGGGTGTCCTGACCCGCCGGTTTGCCAGCCAGGGTTGTTGGTGCCAGGCTAATCGCGAGGCGGCGCACCGCGCCTTGCGGTTCGCGCGCCCAGGGAAGTCCAGGAGGGCATTCGAATGGCATACGATCTGCTGATCAAAAATGGATTGGTCGTGGACGGTTCCGGCATGCCGGCATTCCGCGGCGACGTCGGCGTGCGTAACGGTAAAATTGCTGAAATCGGCAAATTGAGTGGTCCGGCGACGCGGACCGTGGACGCCAGCGGCCTCGCGGTCACGCCGGGGTTCATCGACAACCACGCGCATTACGATGGCCAGGTGACCTGGGATCCGCTGTGCACGTTCTCGCCGCAGCACGGTTCGACGACGGTGATTTTTGGCAATTGCTCGCTGGCGCTGGCGCCGGTGCGGCCTGGTCGCGAGCATCGGACAGCAGAATTCCTGTCGTATGTCGAAGCGATTCCGATGGAGGTGCTGAACACCATCGATGTCGATTGGGAAACGATCCCGCAATACATGGACAAGCTCGACAAGACGTTGGGCGTCAATGCCGGGACGTTGATCGGTCACACCCCGGTGCGCCATTACGTGATGGGCGACGACTGCCAGGGGCGCGCTGCCACCGATGCCGAAATCGCAGCGATGCAGGACGTGGTGCGCGATGCCCTGACGCACGGCGCGCTTGGCCTGTCGTTGTCGCGGCAGAAGGGGCACTTCGATCCGCAGGGCGTGCCAATCCCCGCGCTGTGGGCGGACGATAAGGAGATCTTTGCGCTCGCCGACGTGCTGCGCGAACTCAGCACCGGAACGATTCAGGTCGGCGGTGGTGTCGATCAGGAACTCAAGGACGGCATGATGGCGCGGCTCGCCGAGGCGACCGGCCGCACCGTGGTTTACAACAACCTGGCGCAGACCGTGCGCAATCCGGACAAGTGGAAGATCCACATGGCGCGCGTCGATGAGACGGTGGCGCAAGGGATCAAGGCCTATCCGATGTGCAGCCCGAATCGGGTGACGCAGGATTTCACCATGCACAATTGTCAGGTATTTCGTGGCCTGCCGACCTGGCATCCAATTCTGATTTCGACCGACGAGGAAAAGCTGCGGGCTTATTCGGACCCAGTCGTGCGTCAGAAGCTGCATGACGAAGCGGTTGAACGGAAGGGCGATATCTCGGCCGCCAACGGGTTCTCGAAGACGTGGTGGGATTACATGTGGGTCAACGAACCCGCGCTGGAAAAGAACCGCGAGTTCCAGTTCAAAACGATCGGCGAGATCGCCAAGATGACCGGCAAGCGGGTGATCGATGCGTTCCTCGATCTGGTTGTCGAAGAGAATCTGGATACCAGGTTCCTGCAGGCTGAGAACAACATCGACGATGAGGCGATGACGAAGATCCTCACCTATCCCAACGCGATTGTTGGTCTGGGTGACGGTGGCGCGCACGTGCAGTTCCACGGCGGCTATGGCTACACCACGCGGCTGTTGGGCGAGTGGGTGCGCAAGCGCCAGGTGCTGACGCTTGAGCAAGCGATCCGCAAGTTGACGTTCGAGTCGGCGTCGACATTCGGCATCCACGATCGCGGCATGCTGCGGCCGGGCCTCGCGGCGGACATCGTGCTGCTGGATCCGAAGACGGTGGACGCCGGCGCGGAAACCGTCGTGCACGATTTCCCCGGTGGCGGCTGGCGGATCGAGGAAAAGGCGATCGGCATCCACATGACCATCGTCAACGGTCAGGTGTTGCTGGAGGACGGCAAGCATACGGGCGCTCTGCCTGGCCGGGTGATCCGGAATACCTGGTATCACGAGCACCGGAACTGAGAGAGTTGGATATTGCGTGACCGGCATGGAGCGTTGCTTCATGCCGGTCACGAAACCGGTCCTTAGAGCGGTTTCCGGGCAGGTTGACGCATGCCCACCGGTGTCATTGCGAACGCAGCGAAGCAATCTCGGTCAGGAAGCCGTGCAGATTGCTTCGCTTCGCTCGAAATGACAGCGGGCCAGGTAAGCGCGACGGAAGCACGAGCGAGAGCGAACGCTGGACCGGCGACGACGATGCAACGAGATCAGGCGCTGCGCGCGCGTGCCTCCCGGGTCATCCGCACCAGTTCGGACCGTACGCCACCGGCATCCGCCACCGGCGCAGACCAGTGAATTCGCAAGACTCGCTCACTCGCCTCGAGATCGGTGCCATCGACATCCGCAGTGACCATGCGCCAGTCCGCTGCCTCCCCGGCGATGGCAGCGAGCGCATCCGGATGATCGTTATTGCAATGGCCAATGATCCCGGCCTCCGCGGTCGCGATCATGGCTACCGCGGCAGGATCCGGCGTCAGCTCCGCCCGCCGTAATCGCATCGCCCGCGCAAATCCTCCGACGAACAGCGCTCCCATCGGCCGTATGCGCCACAGTTGAAAATCGCCGAAATCGGCGTATTGTGCCGCGTAAGGATGCACTGCCAGAAAGCGTGCCTTCAGCGCCGCATCGTCCGCCACTTCGGCAATGCCCGTCACCGTCACCCGCGGCGCGGTCTGCGGATTGGTTCCCTCCGCAGTGCCGCACACCAGGATCGAGCAGCGCGGCTCGGCCCGCAGATGCCTGGTATGCTCGGACAGGTTCGACAACAGCAGCAACACTGACAAATCCGGCGCGCAGGCGTGCGTCACCAGCGAGGCAAACGGCTGTCCCCCATCGGCAACCGTCGCCAACGCGCCCGACCGGGCCGCGCGCAGCAGCTTGCGGGCCTCGAACGCGGTGCCGCCCAGGGAAGCACCCAGGGGGGCAGATGGGTCGTCCGCCATTTTTTGTTCACCTCACGTCCTGGTTGCGCCACAATTGGGTGTAAGATTGCCTGATCCGGTGAACCACCGGAAGCACGCCCGCAAAGGACGCCCCGCCATGAAGCAGACGATCGCCCTGGTCGACGACGACCGCAATATTCTCACCAGCGTGTCCATGACGCTGGAGCAGGAAGGCTTTCAGGTCCGCACCTACACCGATGGTGAGAGCGCGCTGCAGGGCCTGACCGCCAAACCCGCCGACCTCGCCGTGCTCGACGTGAAGATGCCGCGCATGGACGGGATGGAGCTGCTGCAACGCCTGCGTCAGCGCAGCACGATGCCGGTGATCTTTCTGACTTCGAAGGATGAGGAGGTCGACGAACTGATGGGGCTGCGCCTTGGCGCCGATGACTACATCACCAAGCCGTTCAGCCAGCGCCTGTTGCTGGAGCGTATTCGTGCATTGCTGCGGCGGAACGAAGCCAGCCGGGCGGAAGGCTCCGGTGCCGCGCCTGGCGGCGTGATGACCCGCGGCGACCTGGTGCTGGACGAGACCAAACATCAATGCCTGTGGAAACAGCAGGACATTCAGCTGACGGTGACCGAATTCCTGCTGGTCAAGGCGCTCGCCGCCCGCCCCGGCATGGTGAAAAGCCGCGACCAATTGATCGATGCGGCGTATGGCGAAAACATCTATGTCGATGACCGCACGATTGACAGCCACGTCAAACGGGTGCGCAAGAAGTTCCGCGCCGTGGACGACAATTTCAATCAGATCGAAACGCTGTACGGCATCGGCTATCGGTATAAGGAGCACTAAGTGCCCGATGGCGGCACCATCGCGGGATTAACGCCGACCAAACGTACCCCGCTCCGGCGGTTCCGCCAGCGTTGGGTGTCGCCGCTGCTGCGGCGCATTCTGATGGTCAATGCCTTGCCGCTGGCGCTGCTGGTCGTTGCCTTACTGTATCTGGATCAGTACCAGAACGGCCTGCTGGAAGCCGAGGTTTCGGCGTTGCGCGAACAAGCCAAGATTTACGCCGGTGCGATCGGTGAGAGTGCGGTACTCGCGACCGACCCGGACAATCCGCATCTGGTGCCGGAAATCGCTCGTCCGCTGTTGCGCCGGCTGACCGATCCAACCCCCGATGCGCGCGCCAGGCTATATTCGCCGGACGGCACAATCGTTGCGGATTCACAGGTACGCGAGGGACCCGGCGCTGCGCCGGTCCCGCCCCCGCTGCCACCGATCAATCGCGGACTGATCTTGTCGTTTGTCGGTCAGGTTTACGATTACGTGTTGTCGTTGTTGCCGCATAACGGGCCCGTGGCCACCGTCGATATCACGCCGGGCGCGCGCGGACCTGACTGGCAACCCGACGTGAAGGAGGAATTGCGCCTGCAAAGTGCCGGTGACAGCCGGGAAATGCCGCCTTATATCCGCCGCACGGTCGACAACCGGTTATGGATCACCGTGGCAGAACCGGTCGAACGCGACAAACGCACGGTCGGCATCGTGCTGCTGACCCGCGAGGCGCGCGAGGTGGAAGAAAGCCTGCTGTCGATCCGTCTGTCGATCATCGCGCTGTTCGGGCTCGCTCTGGGGCTGACCGTGCTGCTGTCGTGGTATTTGTCGCTGACCATTGCGCGGCCGATCCTGCGGCTGGCGGATGCCGCCAGCGACATGCGGGAAGGCAAGGGACGCACCGGCAGCGTTTCGACTTCGTTGCTGAAGCGGCGCGATGAGGTGGGCGAACTGGCCAACGCGGTGTCAGATTCCGCCAGCGCGTTGTGGGCGCGCATGGATGCAACCGAGCAATTCGCCGCCGATGTGGCGCATGAACTGAAGAACCCGCTGTCGTCAATCCGTAGCGCCATCGAAACCTTGCCGCGCATCGAGGATGCGGCACGGCGGAACCAGTTGCTGACCATCATCGGCCAGGACGTGATGCGGCTGGACCGGCTCATCAGCGATGTCAGCGACGCCTCTCGGGTCGATGCCGAAATGTCCCGGGTCACCGCGCGGCCCGTCGATGTCGTGCCGATCGTGCGCACCCTCAAGGAGCTCGACGACGCCACCCGTGATCCAGACAACGATCCTGGGCTTGAGGTCATTGCGCCACCGGCAGGAATGCAGGTGCTGGCGGTTGAGGATCGGCTGGTGCAGGTGTTGCGCAACCTGATCGGCAATGCGCACTCGTTCAGTCCGCCAAAGGGACGCATTCTGGTCCGGGTGAAAGACCTGGGCGCCCAGTTGGGGGGTGAGCAGGTGGAGATTAGCGTCGAAGATCAGGGACCGGGGATACCGGAGGCGAACCTGGAACATATCTTCGACCGGTTTTACTCGGAACGTCCGCACGGGGAAAAATTCGGCCAGCATTCCGGCCTCGGTCTGTCGATCAGCCGGCAGATTGTCGACGCGTTGCATGGGCAGATTTCGGCTGAGAACGTGCGCAGCCCGGAGGGTAAAGTGCTGGGTGCCCGCTTCATCGTTCGACTGCCGAAAGCGACCGCGCCGGAGTAGAACGTATGATTGACTGATGGCAGCGCTTCAGCCCGCCACCGCGAACCCCGGCTCATCCTCGGCAATGCGAAAATCGCCATCGGTCACCGCCCGCAGCCACCGCGCAGTCCGTGGCAAACCGCCGAAGCTGAACAGATGGATGCCGGATGCTCGCACGTTTGCCACCGCTAGCTCACGCAGCACAGGCTCTGGTCCGGCCTCGGTGACCAGCCGGGCGATCGAGGTGCCGTGCCGCACCAGCGCGCTGATCGAATGGCCTATCCCGCAACGCACCGCGTAGCGTGCCAAGGTTGCGATTCCGGCAGGACCGGCAAGACCGATCCGTACCGGCAACAACTTCTCCCGACCTCGCAACGCCTGCAGCCAGTCCAGCACCGGCGCAGCATCGAACACGAACTGCGTGACCACATGGGCCTCGATCCCGGCCTGTCGCAGCAACGCCAACTTGGCAGCGAGCGCCAGGTCCAGCGCCGGTTGCGCAATGCGTGGATGGCCCTCCGGGTAACCGGCCAGTCCGATCCGGCAAAAGCCATACTTCTCGAACAACCCCAGTGAAAGCACGTCGAAACTGGCGTGGAAAGGGCCGGAGGGCGGGTCGAGATCGCCGCCGATCACCAGTGCCCGCCGGACGCCCGCCTCACCGGCCACGCGCGCCAGCAGGTCGTTCAGTTGGGTGAAACCAACCAGACTGCGTGCCGCGACATGCGGCACCGGCTCGAAGCCGCGCCGGCGCAAAGCGACCGCGGCACTCACGATGTCGTGATGACTGACCGCAGGCGGCGCACTGACAAAAACCTCGGTGCCCGGAAGCAGATATTCCGCTGCAGCATCGATCGCATCGCGTTCCCGCGGCGACATCTCCAGTGAGGCGCCAGCGACCAGCGCCATGATGGCGTCTCGCTCGTTCGATATCGTTGCCTGCAGCAGTGCCATGTCACACCACGTCCCGTTTGCGCGAGATAACGTAAGATTCGTCGCAGAACCACAGCCCACGGTGTTCCCGCAGCACGTCACTGGTGGCTTCCAGCCAGCGTCCGCTGACCACCGCTTCGGACAGCCGCTCATCCTCGATCTGTGCCACATAAATCGCCGCATTCCACGCTGCGAACAACGTCGAAGTCCCAATCGTGCCACTGATTTCACTGGGCAACGTATGCATTCCGAAACGAAATAATGCCCGGTTGTCGGCGTACGAATTGAAATTCAGATCGCGCGCATCACGCCCCAGGTCAGCCTTGGTGGCCCGCAACAACGTTTGCCGGTCGGTGGTGAACGGGTTTTCTCCAGGCCACACCTTGCGAACGATCTCCAGGCCCGGATCATCCCCGTGTGAGTGAATGCCGATCAGCCGGCCGCCCGGCGCCAAGGCGCGGGCAAGCGGAGCCAGCACTTTAGAAGCCTTGAATTCGGCACTGGCGCGCGCCCGATACGGCTGCGAAGCGATCACCAGATCGTAATCCGCCACCGAAACGCCGCGCCGCGGCCGCACGTGATCCAGCAGAAACCGGTAATCGTCACGGTACAGCACCAGCACCACCGGCTTTTCATACACCGGGTTGCCGCTGGTCTTGCTGACCCGAGCGGTCCAGTTGTCACTAAGAAACGGCTGCAGTCGGGTAATCTGTTCTTCGAAATCGCGGGACGTGGTGCCGCGCAGCCGCTCCTCGTGCCAAACCATGCTGGTGGCGGCGGTGACCGAGCGCGGCTTCAGCCACGGTGCTTCGGCGTAATACATGTTGGTAAGCACCAGCACGGTCGCCGGGTGCTCATAGAACCGGTCCGCCATCTTTTCCAGAACCAGACGGATATCCTCGAGGCTGATCTCCTTGCCGACGATATAAAACGGCATGGTCGGAAACCGTGCATGCATCGAACGCATGACGCGGGTCAGCACGGTGCCCTCGCCGGTGCCGGCGTCGAACACGCGCAGCGCCGGAGGCCGTGGGTGGATATTGGCGAGTTCCTCGCTGA
The DNA here is from genome assembly GCA_049519555.1 of Acetobacteraceae bacterium. GTDB lineage: Bacteria > Pseudomonadota > Alphaproteobacteria > Acetobacterales > Acetobacteraceae > Rhodopila. Next base: position 30,326 of record JBEKQQ010000013.1, on the reverse strand, counting down.
CCCGGTCGGCGACCGCCCATTTCTCGCCGCAGGTCGTGACAAATGAAAGGTATTTCTGGCGGTTGTCGTAGAACCGGAAGCCCTTGGCCGCTGCCTCGGCATCGCCCGCCGGCAGGGGCGACGCCAAGGGAGTAACGGTCCCGTTGGTGCCGTGCCGCGCCGGCGAAACGCGGACCGGTGAGCGCGCCGTCGCGGGCTGGCTCATGAACGCCCGAACTTTGTCCAGCGTTTCGGTGGTGACCCGCCCGCCGAAGCGCAGCCGGCTGATCAGCTTGCCGTCGTTGACCGCGCGCCGGCCGAAGGTCGTTTCCGCCATGCCGGCCTGGCGGCAAAAGCTCGATATCTCATCGAGCAGGACTTGCCTGTCCACGTTGTATCCTCCGCACCGGAATTGGAACCGTTTTGACACGGGGGGTAAACCACAATATTGCCCACTCTACGGGTGGGACGGATAGTGGGCGGGCGCCCATCGTCCTCACCCCGCGAGCCAGTGTTCGGGCTTGACCCGAGCCTCTGTTCCAGCACAAAACCAACCGCCACCAGGCGACGGGGCGGAACGGATGCCCGATCCAGCCCCGGACGTAACGCCGAGGCTCCCGTCAACCAAGATTCGGGACCGAACAAAAGAACCCCAGGAGGGCGTGATGGACCCCATCGTCGGCAGCGGCAAACACACCTATGACGTCAACGAAAACTGGGCTCGGGTGCCGCCTGGCATCGACATGAAACCGGCAGCCGTGGCAGTTGACTCGCGCGATCGGGTGTTCTGCTTCAATCGCTCCAATGAACACCCGGTGGTGATCTTCGATCGCGATGGCAATTTCGAAAGCTCGTGGGGCGCCGGATTGTTCCGCTTTCCGCACGCCATCCGAATCGATGAACAGGACAACGTCTGGCTCACTGATGAGCACCATGGCCAGTTCATGCTGTTCACCAACGATGGAAAGCTGCTGCGGACCATTGGTGTCGCCGGCCAACGTTCGAATACCGGGGTCCCGGAGGACGATTTCACTGCGGTTGCCTGGAAGAAAGTAACCCAGGGCGGCGGCCCGTTCAATCTGCCCACCGACATTGCCGTCGTGCCGAATGGCGACATGTACATGACCGATGGTTATGGCAACGCCCAGGTGCATAAGTTTGCCGCGGACGGGACCTATCAGTTTTCGTGGGGGCAGCCGGGCAAAAGCCCAGGCCAGTTCAATCTGCCGCACGGCATCTGGTACGACAGCCGCGGGCGGCTGCTGGTGGCGGATCGCGAAAACGATCGGGTCCAGGTGTTCGATCTGGAAGGCAACCTCCTCACGATCTGGCCAACCGAGTTGATCGGGCCCGCGTTCTTTTATGTCGACGACGAGGATGTTGTTTACATCCCAGAACATAACGGTGGCATGTTCAGTATCCTGACCCTGGATGGCGAGCGGCTGGCGCGATGGGGTGCGCCGATCCACCGCTCGATCCACGGCGTCTGGGGCGATTCTGAAAAGAGCATCTACGTCGTGCAGCCCGGCGAATGGGGACGGGTGCGCCGGGTCGTCAAATACAGCAGACGGGATCAGGCACCCAGCACGCGGCGAGCCGCCGCCGGCGCGCAAGCAACCCCAACCCGGTCCGCAAACCGGGTCGCGTTGATCACCGGATGCGGTAAGCCGGTCGGCATCGGCGCCTCGACCGCGCGGGCGCTGGCAGCAGCCGGAGTGACCGTCGTGGTGGCCGATGTCGCGCCGACCGGGCTCGCCAACGAACACAATGTGCAGGGCGATGTGGACCCATCGTGGCACGGGGTCGACAGCCTGGTCCAGGAAATTGAGTCCGCCGGCGGTCAGGCCTCCTGCACGATCGGCAACGTCAGCCGGGAGGACGACGCGCGCCGTATGGTCGATACCGTACTGGCTCGCTACGGCCGCCTGGACATCCTGGTGAACAACGCCGGCGCACCGCAGGGCGCCGATCGTAACGAAATCGAGGACGTGCCGGTCGAGGCCTGGGACGAAACCATGGCGGTCAACGCTCGCGGCGCCTTCCTGATGTCGCGAGCCGCGGTTCCCGCCATGCGCAAAGCGGGCTGGGGACGCATCGTTTGCGTATCGTCCAAGGCGGCGTTCCGGCCCGGCAAGCGGCGCGCCACCTACGCCGCATCGAAAGCCGCGATCGTTGGCTTCGTGAAGTCGCTGGCACTCGATCTGGCCGCGGAAGGGATTACCGTAAATGCGGTCCTGCCGGGCCCCATTCGCACCACACGGGCGATCAGCACCAACCGGCGGGAATATGGCGACGATCTCGAACGCGGTTTTGCCGAGCGATCCAAGGCAATCCCGGTGGGCCGTTTCGGCTCGCCCGACGAGGTGGCGGCGGCGATTGCCTTTCTGGCCTCGGATGGCGCCAGCTTCGTGACCGGTCAGACGCTCGGTGTGGACGGCGGGTGGTGAGCACGATCGAGGTTCCGGCCGGGGGCTATCGTTACATTCCGGGAGTGTTCCAGTAATCGTCCGGGTCGGCGCGCTGGACGGGTTCCGGATCGAGCGGGTGACGTTGCAAACCCCGGTGCCGCTGGCGGCAGGTGGACCGCGCCATTCTCGGCAAGACGCACGGCGGCTACAACGCTGTCTTTATGCACATCCAGGCCGGCACAACGCACATGAAGAACTTCCATGCTTTCCTCCTGTCATGTGCCGCCGGCGCAGGACACCCGGGTAGAAAACTCTAAACGACGCGCTCCCGGGTGAACCGGCGCTTGGCGCAATTGGGGGTGCCCGGCGTGTCCCGGATCCAACTGATACGCGGGCTCTTTTGCACCATGAACTGACCGACCTCTCCGCTGGTGGGCCGGAAAACAGTACCACAGGTTTCATTCACGACGGGTCGATCATGCAGGTGGTAACTGATACCAGCGCGCTTAAACAATAACACTCGCCCCTCACCGTCATGGCCCGGCTCGTCCGGGCCATCTGGACCAGCGCATGCCACATCAGATGGCCCGGACGAGGCGGGCCATGACGAGATGGAGACAGCCTCGGGTGTCAATCGTTAAGCGCGTTGGTATAAGTTGCCGGAATTTTTGCAGCAGATGGCGACGACTGCATTTCAGACCATCAATCCGGCCAAAGTCCGCGAGGAAATGCGCGAGGCGGGCGCCGAGGAAGCGCCGGACAGCGACAACGCCGATGGCCGTATTGCCGAAAAATGGTTGGTCCGCCGAAAATCCTCAAAACATGCCTTGCTTATGCCGATAATGGATCATTGGTGAGACAATGCTGGCCAAAGCTTTATAATGGCCAGGACGCGGCGGACTGATCGGCGCGTACAGCGACGTGTGAGGCGGCTTCTGACACCCCCGATCCCGGCTGATTGCGGCCCGGTTCCGGGTGTCCGTTGACCGCGAGCACGCCATGGCCGGCAGCGGCATGACCGGCCTCTGTCGCGGCAGCGCGAAAATACGACAGCACAAAGACGCGCACCGCACTCGTGCGCCCTCCGGCGTGGCCGCTTTGCTCCACCTTGCGCACCAGGGAACTCATGTCCTGCCCCTCCCGTCCGCAAATTTCCAATAGCGCTTCCCACAACTCCGGTTCCAGGCGCATACTGGTCCGGCCGCGCTCGGCGACGACATTACGATTGATCAGGCGACTGACCGTCACGATGGAACCTCCGGTTGCAAGGAGACCCATTGGAACGTAACATCATTAAAATCTGCCTAATATAACGCGTAATTTCAAAATCTTGTGAGTGCGATTGCGTTTACCCTCGAAATGACGGTGCGGGCATCGCGAGCCAGGCCGATCTCCCACCAAATCGTAAGCCAGCCAATTCGTATTGTTGAGGCCAGCCAAATCGTGGTTCCCGGGTGAACCAGGTAACCCCAATCAGCGGCATTCATTATGCCGTATAGACAACGAAAATCATCGTTAAATCGGCAATGCTGCGGACTTCATACGTTCCATGCTGAACCGGCTACTGACATTGCGCAGCGGCACCGCTGCGATCAGCGTCCGATAGAAAGCATCGTACGCGGCGATATCACTCACCACGACGTGCAATAGATAATCAACGTCGCCCGACATCCGCCACGCATCGACAATTTCCGGCGTTTGCTCGATCACCTTTGCGAAGCGCGAAAGCCAGTCGCTGGAACGATCCGCCGTCTCGATTTCCACGAAAACCGAAACCGGCAGGCCGACTGTCGCCGGGTCGAGCAAGGCGACGCGGCGCAGAATGATGCCGTCCTGCTCCATGCGGCGGATCCGATTCCAGCATGGCGTGGGGGTGAGGCCGGGGCGACAACTGTGACCGGCGTGACCACCGCTGACCCCCAGTGTTCAGTCATCGGCCGCCAGATCGGTAACAACCCATGGTACTCGCATTTGGACCTCAAGGCCGGGAGTTGGCAGAACGATCGGCCAGCCCAACCGCCGCCGTGATTGATAGCCAATGCGTGAAAAGCGCGGAAAAGGGGGGCCGCGTCGATCCCCTGGCTATGACGCGGGGAAAAAGATCAAGGGCAAAAAGCGGCATATCCCGGTTGATACAACAGGCTTGCTGATGCACGCACTGGTCCATTCGGCCGACATCCAGGATCGCGACGGCGGCACTCTATTGATGACCACATTGTTCGGCCTGTTTCCCATTCCTTCTGAAGCTTTACGCTGACGGCGGCTACCAGGGACCGGTGTTCCAGAACGCGGTGAAAGCCGCCATCGCCACGGTGAACGTCGAGATTGTCAAATGCTCCGACCAGGCGAAGGGCTTCGCCGTTCTGCCGAAGCGGTGGGTGGTCGAACGAACGTTCGCGTGGCTCAACAGATGCCGGCGCATTGCCAAGGATTGAGAATGTCTCAATCGCAGGAGACGTGCATTTGTGTTGCTCGCCTCGATGCGCCTCATGCTGCGAAGGTTAGGTAGGGCAAAGCGATGATCCCGGACAGACCCTTAAAGGCCGATGAATGCAGGTAAGCAGGGATAAGAACGGATAGCTTGTGCGGTCGAAACCGTGATGGTCATCTCTTGCAACGAATGTTTAAGGACCTATTACAGTCGAGGCAACGTTTTACTGGCGATGAAACGTCCGACAGCGATGGCGAGCTATGGCTCGGCGATCGCGGTCGGGCCGAATCACGCGAACGCTTACAGCAACCACGGTGCCAGTCTGCAAGACGTGAGCCTCCCCGAGGCGGCAGCTGAGAGTTTCAACCAAGCGATTGCGCTGAAACCAGACCACGCCAAAACGTATCACAATCACCGGAACGCCCCGCGCACCCCGCATCATCATGCGGCAGTGGTCACGAGCTATGACAATACCATCGCGTTGCAGGAGACTTCCTGTTGAAGCTGAATGGCTGTTTCCGATTGGATCGGTTCGGGATGACCGACCTGGTACCGCGTTGCTCCAGCCAATGCCTCAGCTCGGCGCTGTCGTAGGAACTGTTGAGTTTCGCGACGGCCATGGGTTGAAAAATACCGCTGCCGACCAGCGATATCTGAAACCAACTGCCGGATTTAGGGTCAGGAATATATAGCGACTTTACTCTCCCCCACAGACTTATCCACAAGCCTCCCGGGCTGGAATGCCGCCCGCAGCGCCTCCAGCACCGAATCGCGCGCCGGCTGCACCGCCAAAGGCGGCTGGATCGCGATACGGATGGTCCCCGGCAACTTGCGAAACGCCAGCCGTCCCCAATAATGTCCCGAATCGGTCATCACCGGCACCACTTGCAGCCCGGTCCGCGCCGCCAGAGCCGCCACGCCTGGTTGCAGCGGCGGATAGTCGTCGGGATCGACCCGCGTGCCCTCGGGAAAAATGATGATATGCCGGCCCGCCGCCTTCGCCCGGTCGCCACCGCGCAGCAGCGTGCGCATCGCCGCACCTCCCGCCTCGCGGTCGACCGAGATCATGCCTGCCGCCAGAATACACCGCCCGAACAGCGGCATTTGCGTCAGTTCCCGCTTCACCACGAAACACGCCGCCGGCAACATCGCGATCCAGAACAGCACGTCGAACGTCGATTCATGCCGCGAGGCGATCAGCACCGGGGCTGGCGGCAAATTCTCCCATCCGCTCACCTGCACCCGAATGCCGCAGATGATCCGCGCGGCCCCGATCTGCATCCGTGCCCAAAACTTTGCCCAACCCATGATTTGCCTGGGCGCCACCAGCGAGACCAAAGCGGCCGGAATGCTGAGTACGAAGGTGGTGCCGAAGAAAAACAGGTTGAACAGCGCGGACCGCAGCCACGTCATCGGACCGGCTCAGAGCCCAGGACGGCCACCACCATTGGCGAGGCGGTCAGCCCGGACAGCGCCGCCAGATATTTGTGATACTCGCCGATCAGCCGTCGCACGCCGCCGGCATGGAACAGTTCCTCGGTGCGCAGCTGGCCGACCGGATAGGGCAGCAACGTCAGCGCCGGCATGGCGCGCCGCAATTCGACCAAAGCGCGTGGCATGTGGAACCACGTGGTGACCACAAGCAACGTTCTGACCTGCTCGGCCTGCGCCCAGGAAGCGGTTTCCAGCGCATTGCCCCGGGTGGTGCGAGCGGCGTGTCCCAGCGTGATCTGCGGCGCCAAGGGCGCCGGATCCAGCCCGGACAAATGCGCGAGATCCGCGAGGTCGGTTTTTTCGCCCGCACCCGAAACCAGCAGCCGGTCGGCGGCTCCGGTGGACAGCAGCCGCAACGCGACGTCCACTCGTTCAGGGCCCCCGGTCAACACGACGATGGCATCGGCATGCGGCGGCGGCGCGATGTCGCGGGCGCCAAGATACAGGAACCAGCCAAAGCCGGTGAGCCACGCGGTGGCAACGGCGGCGGCCACGGCACCCAACCGCCGGAGCCACGTCCGACGCCTGGCCTCGCGAATGCGCGGTTCGGTCAAGGCAAACGACGTAGCCATTGGCGCATCAGGATCTGAGTGGTGAGATAGCCAATGACGGCTGTCGCTCCCGGCAGGATGACCGGCAGGGACCATAACAGCGGCGGTAGCAGATCGATGGCAGCATCGGGCGACGGGGCGGCGGCAAGCGGCGCCGCCAGGGTCGCCAGCAGGAACATCACCGGCAGCGCGCACAGGCCGCCGATCAAACCGCCCAGATATGCCAAGGCGGCCGCCCTGGTGGCGAACCGCCTGGCGATATAGCTGTCCGTTGCGCCAAGCTGATAGACGATCAGAATTGCCTCCCGCCGTGCCGCAAGTCCAGAGCGAGTCGCCACTGAGATCACCGCCGCCGTTACCAGCGTGACGATCAACAGCACAAGTCCGGCACAGGCCTGCAGGCTTCGTGCCAGGGTGCCGAGCCTGCCGGCCCATGCCGCCTGATCCTCAACAATCGTACCCGGCGCCGCCTTTGCCAACTGGGCCGCCAAACTGGTGAGATCGTTCACATCAGGCGTCATATGCACGGCAATTACGGCGGGAACCGGGATCGCAAGATTCTTGATGTCGGCGCCAAGCCACGGTCGCAGCAGGGCGTTGACCTGGTCATCCGACAAGGTCTCCGCCGAGTCGATGCCGGGTGCGGCCGCCAGCAATGCCTGTACCGCGACCAACCGCGACTCCGAGCCGGTGGCGGAGGGCTGCGCCGGATTGGGCAACTGCACGGTGAGGATGGCGCCGGCGCCGCTCTCCCAGTGCCTGGTGAGCACCGCGGCGCCCAACCATCCGGCAATTGCGAGTGCGGCCAAAAACGCCATGGCGGCGACCAGGAACGGCACCATCCGGTCGGACAGTGCCCGCCGTAAGCCAAGTTCGTCGAACCGTGCCGCCCGGAAGGAGAAAAATCGCATCCTCACGCGTATTCGACCAGGGAACCCTGGGACAGCATCAACGCCGGTCCCGGATGGCGATCCACCTGCGCCTCATTGTGCGTTGCGATTATCACGGTCGACCCGAGCCGGTGCAACTCACGCAGCAAATGGATCACGCGCTCGGCATGCGTGGGGTCGAGGCCGGCGGTCGGCTCATCGGCCAACAGCAACCGCGGTCGGCCAATCACCGCGCGAGCAATGGTGACCCGCTGCCGCTCGCCATTGGACAGATCGCCCGGTAGCGCCACAAGTTTTTCCGACAGGCCCATCCAGCGCAGCATCTCGATGACGTCGGCCCGCACCTGGCGCTCCGGCCGCCCGCCAAGCCGCAGCGGCAGAGCGACATTGTCGTAGGCCGACAGATGCGGCAACAGGTGGAGATCCTGGATGATGACGCCGATTTGCCGGCGCAAACGCGGTAGCATGTTGCGGCGTAGCGATGCGGTAGGTGAGCCGAGCACGGTGACCGCGCCTCGCGTCGGCCGCAGCGATATGTTCATCAGTCGCAACAGCGTCGTCTTCCCGGAGCCAGAGGCACCCAGCAGCCAGCGGAAGGAGCCTTCCGGCAGGTCAAAGTTGACATCTCGAAAAACCTCCGGCGCAGCGCTGCGGGCACCGAGCGCGCGATAGCTCAAACTGACGGATTCGAATCGCACCACCCGGGCGGCCTCCCAACACACGCGGCACTCATGCCATGGACAGGCCGTGTCGGGGAGGTGGGTTGGGGTCGGCGATGGGCGATGGCAGGTTTGGCATGGTGTTTTTGGGGTTGACGGCTCTCGGGGTCGAGCCAGGCGGCCAGCTTGACTCGGTCGGGAGGTTGCCAGACGACGGCGCGCACGGCGCCGGCGCGGGGTTGCGCAGGCAGGCCGCTGGCACCTTGGCCCTTGTCGCCGCCTGAATCGAGCAAACAGGAGAGATCGCATGAACCAAATTGCGTGGCGCGCCGATCCTTTGGTCTGGGGCCACGGGCCTCGCGTGTTCGAGGTATTCCTCGAGCCGACCTGCCCGTTTTCCGTGCGAGCGTTCGGCAAACTCGACGACCTGCTGGCTCAGGCTGGGGACGAGCGCATCACCGTCAAGATCAGGTTGCAATCGCAGCCCTGGCACATGTACTCGGGCGTGATCACGCGCTGCATTCTGGCCGCCTCCACGCTCGCGGGCGGCAAAGCAGCGGCGAAGTCGGTCATGGCCGCCGTGGGCGCGCATCGTGAGGAATTCGAGTTCGAGCGGCATTGCCGCGGTGCAAATATGGACGCCACACCCAACGACATCGTTGCACGGATCGAACGTTACAGTGGGGTGAAGCTTGCCGAGGCCTTCGCGATCCCCGATCTCGACCGCGAAATCAAGTGGCACTGCAAATATGCGCGCCAGAACGGGATCCACGTGTCGCCGACGTTCATGATCGACGGGCTGGTGCAGCCCGATATCAGCAGTGGCGACGCGGTTGCCGATTGGGTGGCGCGGCTGCTGAAGAACTGACCGTTGCCGCTGACCGGAAGCCAGAGTGGGGGCTCTTTTCGCAGCCCGCGAACCGTGTTCTGGTCGTGGCGCCGAGGCAGCGGTCTCGCGTGATTTTGGTCAGGAGGGAATGGAATGTTCAGTCATGTCATGGTCGGCAGCAACGATATCGACCGCTCGAAGAAGTTCTACGACGCCCTGTTTGGCGCAATGGGTGGCAAGGCCGGCGTGCAGGACGCCAAGGGCCGGCTGATTTACATCCATAACGGCGCGCTGTTCCTGGTAAGCAAACCGATCGATGGCAAACCTGCCACGAACGCCAACGGCGGCACGATCGGCTTCACGATGACCAGCCCGGAGCAGGCCGATGCCTGGCACAAAGCCGGGGTTGCCAACGGTGGCACGGCGATCGAGGACCCGCCCGGCATTCGCCAGGGTGGCGCCGGACCGATGTATCTCGCGTACCTGCGCGATCCTGACGGCAACAAACTGTGTGCGATGCGTCGTATGCCGGCGGCCTGAACGGGTGGCTAACAAGCGTAAGGGCCGCCCGAAGGGGCGGCCCTTTTGCGGGTTCGGAGTCGGCATGGTCGAGCCCGGATACCTGTTATGGCGGAACGGCTCCCATCGGGTTGTCACACCGGAATTCTGCAGCGGAACAGCCTGACGACTTCATAGGTCCAATTCGTCTGCATCTCTTGAGATATGCACTGGCATCCGCAGCGATTGCCCGAGAATAGCCACGCCGATACCTTGCGCTGACCATGTCCGATCCACCCGCAGCCCGTGCTGCATTGCCCCGCTCGGATTTCGGGCGACGGGCAAGAGTTCTTCTTGTTCGGAGCCTGGCCAGCGTTGGAGCGTTCCGGCTGGCCTTCCACGGCGTTGCCTGAGTTGCGAAAGCCACAGGAGTTTATTGGTCGACCGAACAAGCTGCCGCAAGTTTTCCGTTTCCGGACGGTCGTTTCAAAGCTGCGGTGTTCCTGCACATGGGCGGCGGGCCGGGAGCCTCATACTGTTGGACTACCGTCTATCTGGCTCCGGCAACGTACGCTGATGCGGAAATCCCGGGCAGAACAACGTGGTTTATTCCGTGAATTGCGGGGGATTGTCCGAAGGTCATTGGGAAAAACATCATGTGGCGATCACCACAATTGCTTGAAATCGTGTTCGATCCAACGTTTGGTTCCGCCGAAGGAGGGCTTCAGATACGCCGCGATACCATTAGGAGAAATGTGCAGATCAAATTCGGCTTTCGGCCCGGAGGAGATAGTTTATGATTTGGTACTGGGGAGGGACCCATGCTCTTGAGCAGCAATATCATCCCCTGCCGATGCCAACCAGGCCATCGAGCAATCGCTCTATTGCAGCCGGATCCTCCCAGGCAAGCCGGACATCCACCACGTGCACGTCCGCGTCCGCTGGCAGGCGGACTGCGTCCTTCGGGGTGGTGACGAGAACCGCGTCCATTTCTATCGCTTTCCGCACGAGGCCGGCGAGTTCCGCACCCGTAAAGGCATGGTGATCTGCGAACGCCATGCGGCCCGCGACAATGACACCCGCCCGTTCCAGGCCGGCAAAGAATTTTCCCGGGAAGGCGATGCCGGCAAATGCCAGCACCCGGCGTCCGCAAATCTCGGCAATCCCCGCATCCTGCACCAGCTCCGCCCGCAGCACCGGCAGCCCGGGCGGCAGCGCGGCCGCTGCACCGCTGACATCCGGACCAATCAACACCGCGGCCCGGCATCGAGCTGCCGCCGCGGCGACCGGTTCCCGCAGCGGTCCGGCGGGCAGCACACGGCCGTTGCCGAAGCCCGCCGCGCCATCCACCACCAACAGCGAGACGGTCTTCGCCAATAACGGATTTTGCAGCCCGTCATCCATCAGCAGGACCTCGGCACCCACCGCGACAGCGGCCTGGGCGCTTGCCGCACGATCGGCGCCGGTCCAGGTCGGAGCAACGGAGGCCAGCAGCAGAGCTTCGTCACCGGTAACCGCAGCCGTATCCCCCGGCTGCACTCGACGAGGGCCGCGCGCGGCACCACCATAACCGCGCAGCAGCACATGCACGGCAATGCCTCGCGCGACCAGCCGATGCGCGAGATCAAGCGCCAGTGTGGTCTTCCCCGCGCCCCCAACGGTCGCGTTGCCGCAACAAATCACCGGCACCGGCGCGCGCCAACCGGTCCGGGCCATGCGGTGTGCGGTGATCGCCGCGCCGACGCCTGACAACGGTGCCAGCACGCGCGCCGGCCATCCGTTGCTCGTCCAAAACGCAGGGGCATGGATCATTGCTGACGATGCCGAGAGGCCCGGCGAAACTCAAAACAAAAGCTTCGGCCTGACAAGGGTTCGAAGTATTCCCTTGCAGCCCAACTCATTATCGAACGATCGTGGCAATTTTGGCGTACCCAAGAATTTATTTCAGAGGAACAGAGGAACCGAGGAACAGAGGTCCATCGCGATCGGATTGCGTGCCTCCGGGATCGCGGGAATACAGGGACACTGGTCTGGCGGTATAGGTTTGGGTGTCGCCTGGCCCTCAAGGACTCACAGAAAGTAACCCATCCGAACTGAGATGCAATTCTGACGGACCGCGGCGACATACCCATTGCAACCCGTCGCGATCGGAATGCGCGCCTACCGGACCATAGTACGCCGAAGAACGTGCGAATGGCATGACATTGGCGCAGCGGCGTCGCTCTGTTCCTCGGTTCCTCTGTGCCTCTTAAGTAAAATCTTGCAGCGCCGGCCAAAGACTCCGACCTCACCAGGCCGGCAATCCACCCGCCGCTCATTCCGCCCGCTGTGGAAACTGCCTCCCCGGCGGCCACCCGCGTACATCTACCGGGACTGGCCGCAAACCGGAACGCGCGGGCCAACACGATGCCGCACGAGATGCTCGGGTCGCGCTCCGGCACGACGCCCTCAGCCCCCACAATCCATCATCTCCAGCAGCGCCCGAGCGGTATCCTGCGGTAGGCTCTCCGGTGCTTTGACAGCTGCCCTCGCCCGCTCACCCATCTGCCGCCCTGCGTCAGGATCGGCCAGCATCGTGTCAACGAACCTGGTCAGCGCCGGCACATCCTCGGTCACCTCCAGCGCACCGGCCCCACGTAGCAAAGCCACATGGTCGGTGAAGTTGCCGACATACGGCCCGCTGGCAATCGCACAACCCAGCCGAGCGGGCTCCAGCGGGTTCTGCCCACCGCCGGGCAGGATCAGGCTGCGGCCGATAAACGCCACCTGACTGAGCCGGTACCACAGCCCCAACTCACCGAGTGTGTCGGCGATCCACACTCCCTCGTCCGGCGGGGATTCCCCACTCTGCCGGCTCGGTACGCCAAGCACGTCCGCCAGCTCAGCCCCACGTTCGGGGTGCCGCGGCGCAATGATGGTCAACAACCCGGGATGCCGGACGCGCAGCGCGTTATGGACCTGCTGGATCAACGGTTCCTCGCCGGGATGCGTACTCGCCGCCAGGAACACCGGGCGTCCGGCCAGCCGCCCCTGCATCTCCCGCAGCACCGCGGGATCGGCCGGCAAATCGGGGGCGGCGAGTTTCAGATCGCCCATCACCTCGATCCGGTCCGCGCCAAGTGCCCGCAGCCGCGTGGCGTCCTCTTCGCCGCGGGCGTGGATGCGGGCGAACCCGCTCAGCACGGCATGGGCAGCCCAGGGAAAGCGGGACCATTTGGCGTGGGAGCGGGCGGACATGCGGGCGTTGATCAACATCGCCGGGATCGAGCGGGCCCGGCAGGCGGCCAGGATATTCGGCCACAGCTCGCTTTCCACGAAGCAGGCGGCATCAGGTCGCCAGTGATCGAGAAACCGGCCAACCCAGGCCGGCACGTCCAACGGCACGAAGCGGTGCATGACACGCCCGCTCAATCCCATCGCCGGCAGGCGCTGCGCCAGCACCAGGGCGGAGGTCACCGTGCCGGTAGTCAGCAGCATGGACACCGCCGGGTCACACTCCGCCAAAGCGGCGAGTACCGGCAGGACCGAGGTCATTTCGCCGACACTCGCGGCGTGCAGCCACACCAACCGCCCAGACGGCCTTGGCGTGCCGTCGATGCCGCGGCGTTCGGCGAGACGGGCACCGATCTCCTTGCCGCGCGTGACCCGGTACCGCAGCAACAGCCGCAGCACCGGAGAGGCGATGGTCGTCGCGCCGGCCCACAACGGTTGCATCACCGATGCCGCCATCAGCCGCCCGCGCAAAGCAGGTCCGCGCGCTCGGCGACCTGGTTCATTGCGGCGGTAATCACCGGCAACGAGGCCCGCCAGGTGTCGCGCGGCACAGTAATGGCGGGCCCGCACACCACCACACCGCGACCGAACGGCAGCGGCAGAGCCATGCGATCCCAGGTGCGCAGCACGATCCGCCGCGAGGTCTGTGCTGCACAGGGCAAAATCGGCACCCCCGCCAGTGCCGCCAACTGGGCGACGCCTTGCGCCGCCTCCCGTCGCGGGCCCTGTGGCCCGTCCGGCGTGATGCCGATCATGCCGCCGCGTAGCAACAGGCGCAGCAGCTGACGCATTCCGGCGGCGCCGCCGCGCGACGACGACCCCAACACCGGCTCGATGCCAAATTGGCGGACCACCTCGCCGATCACCTGGCCATCGCGGTGTTTGCTGACCAGAGCATGGATCGGCGCCGGCCGATACGCCGGCGACCGGCGAGCCAACATCGCCAGCGCGGGCATCAACGGCAGGTGCTCATGCCAAAAGCTGAACACGGCGGGCGAACCGGCACCATGCGGAGCGAAATTTTCCGCGCCATCCAGCGTCCAGCGATTGGTATGCAGGATCAGCCACAAATAGCGTCCCATCAGCCGTGGCAAAAGATAACGAACCGGGCGCGATCGCAGCAGCGACTTCATCGGCGCGGCGGTAGCATACGTTATGAAACCAAGGGAAGGCGGGGTGACACCACAGCCAGACGGCGGCGGCGCCTCAGCTTGATTCTGGCGCCGTGACGGGCGCCCCGGTCTTGGCTGGCGCGGTGGCCGGCACTTCGGAATATCCAACCTTGAAAACCTCTGCTCCGGCCTGCATGCGAAGGTAAGCGTTCAGCCAGTCCTGAGCGTCAGTTTCCGTACGAAAACTGCCGATGGCCGTAACCGTACCGTCGGCACGCGCTTCGACGACCTGGTACCAACCGTCCAACAAGGCCATTTGGTGCGTGGTTACCGGATAACCATGGCACAACAATTGCGTTTGGATAAGAAAATAACCGTAACATCATGTTAACACGGCGAAGACTGCGGCCGGGTGCAGCATCAGGCCGGATGAAAAACCGTGCCCAGGAGGAGTGGCGCGTGGTTAATCCCTGGCCCGTTTCGGCCCCGCTCGGTCGGCCAGGATGCCAAATGGCGAGCTGCTATCTTCATCCTCGATCACCGGCACCGTCGCGCCCTCGATCCTGGGCCAGGGATCCAGCGCCAGCCCGAGTTGCTCGGCAGTCGCCTCACCGAGGTCGATTGTGTTCGCCTCGTACGGGATTTCGTCGGGCAGGTCGGGGTCGGGATCGTCGCGTTCCGTTCCGGCGGGCACGAAGCGAACCGCAAATGCCTCCTCGACCTTGGCGGCAAAGTCTTCCGCCGAGGTTACACAGGTCTGGGTGACCTCGGCGAGCAGATGGCCCTCGGCCAAAACCGAAACCCCGTCGGCGTCGCGGCTCAGCACGAAGCGACACTCCAGGGACTGAATGGCCGGGAGTTCCATTCGCCCGGCGAGCGCGGCGCACTCTTCCGGCGTCGCCTGCACCACGACCGTCAGGCCGTTCGCGCGGATTTTCGACAACACGATCGGCCGAGACAGTTCGGTGGTCATCGGCTCGCCTCCGCCGCGGACAGAAAATGGACAACGCCCTGCGCCATGGACCCCAGGTTCTGCGTCGCGAGCTGCGCGTCCTGCGCCAGCATCAGATGCCGAAGCGCGTGCGTCGTATAATCCGACGGCGGTTTGCCGCGCCAGACATTACGCTCGAGTGCCGCATCCAGCGCTGCAAGGTCGCCCGCATTCATCGCGGCCGCATAGGCAGCCGCTCGGCCATGGAACGCCTCCCACATCACGCGGACCTTGCGGCCCACGGACAGGTCGCCGACGCCCATCTCGCGCAGGTTCACATCCATATCGCTGAACATGGCATCGAATACCGCCTGTGCCAGAGCGGGACCTGGTGCAGGCTCGCGCTTCAGGCGCTGGATCAGCAGAAATGCGTACAGGCCGATCATGTCGAAGCGGCCGTCCAAGGTGTCGGGCACGTGAAGATCGGTATAAAGGAACGGGTCACGAGCCGCCGCCACGGCAACGCCGTAGAGTTCGAAGCCCGGTCGCTCATATCGGCCGCGCCGTATCAGGCTCAGCAATCCCACGCAGTTCTCCTGCAATCTTGTGCTGGTATCCCGCTTGCCCGGACGCTGCCAGGCCGCTTGTGCCGGCGGCCAATTGACACAGGATCAGCCACTATCCCATACGCGCTGGTGAGCGCCCAGGTCCACAAGCGGTCGCGGGTCTTGCCATCAGGGAGCTTATCGCGTGCCAAACAAAATTGCCCGTTCGGTTCTGATCTGGCTGCGTCGGCTTGGTGTGCCGCCAATGGCTGCGGTGCTGGCGCTATGCCTCAGTATGACCGCCTGCGGCTGGATTCTGCCGCCGCCGCAAACCAGGGGTAACAAGGTCGATCCGGATCAGTTGAAAGAACTCGTTCCCGGTACCTCCACCCAGGCCGACGTCACGTCGCTGATCGGCTCGCCCACGCAGAAAGCAACGTTCGATGAGAATTCATGGCTCTATATCACCGAGACCACTCGGCCTCGGGTGGGCCGGACCCTTGGCGTGCTCGACCAGGGCGTCGTTGTGCTGACCTTTGACGACCGCGGCGTACTGACCGGCGTGAAGAAGTACACCCAGGCGGACGCAATCCCGGTTGCGGTCGCCACGCGCACCACTCCTTCGCCTGGCACCGAGGCGTCGTTCATGCAACAACTGGTTGGCAATATTGGCCGCTACAATCCGACCGGCACCGGCGGCTTCACCAGCGGCCCCGGTGCGCCATCGTCGGCCGCCGGCGGCCTCTGAGTTGCGTTATCGTCTGGCATTGGGCAGGATTCGCCGCCAACCGTAACTTACCGATGGGACAGAAACATGGACGTCAATCAACCGACTGGGACAGTGTCCCAGGCCGAGGCGCTCGCATTGCGCTACGGCACCGGCGCGGAGCCGACTCCCGGCCCCTGGAACGATGTTATCGCGACATTGTTGTCGCACCGTTCGGTGCGTGGCTTCCGACCGGACGCGCTGCCGGCGGGCACGCTGGAGACCTTGGTCGCCGCCGCTCAGTCCGCCTCCACCAGCTCCAATTTGCAGACCTGGTCGGTGGTGGCCGTCACCGATCCGGACAAGAAGGCAGCGCTGGCTAAAATCGCCAATAACCAGAAACACATCGAGCAATGCCCGCTGTTTCTGGTGTGGCTCGCCGACGTGTCCCGTAACGAGCGGCTTGGCGCTGAAGAAGGCGTGACGCTGGAAACCATTCCGCATTTCGAAACCTATCTGGTGGCCGCGATCGATGCCGCTCTGGCGGCGCAGAACGCCACCGTGGCGGCTGAGTCGCTTGGCCTGTCGATGGTGTATATCGGCGCGCTGCGCAACAATCCGATCGAGGTGGGACGGCTGTTGGGTCTGCCGCCTGGTGCGATGGGCGTGTTCGGGATGTGCGTCGGTTATCCGTTGCCGACCGTCACCAATGAGGTGAAGTGCCGGCTGCCGCAATCGGCAATTTTGTTTCACAATAGCTATGACGCGACCGGCGAGAGTGCGGCACGGGCGGCGTACGATTTGCGCATAGCGGCTTTTTCGGAGCGGCATGAGATGACGCACGACACCTGGACGAAGCGGGTCATCGGCCGGATGGGCAAGATCTCGGCCATGAGCGGGCGGGACAAGCTGGTATCCATTCTGAACGCGATGGGCTTCCCGCTGCGCTGATTACCCCAGCCGGATCACATTCCACGACGCCGGCGGCAAGCTTGCACGCACCGTGCCGCCGGCGATCGAGACCCCGTCCAATGGTGCCGGCCGCACGGTGTCCGGTGCGTCGCGCGTGTTGCTGGCGTTCAGATTGGGATGATGCAGCGTACGCGCTGCTCTGATCGATGTGGCGGGTATGCCGCTGAGCGTGACGGTCAAGGGCATTGGCTCCGTCAGATGGCGATTGAGCGCGAACAACGTCACAATTTCGTTGTAACCTTGCACCGCCGCGAGCTTCAGATACGGCGCGGTGACCGGGAAATACAAATCCTGCCCGCCGCGCGGATCGAAATAGCGTGCGTCATAGGTTGGGCTGTCGATTCCCGCGCGCAGTACCCGGCCGCGGCCGAAATGACTCATTTGCGCAAATGGATAGAAGATGGTTTGCCGCCACGCCGGACCGCCATCCTCAGTCATGATCGGGGCAATCACGTTCACCAGTTGGGCCAGACAGGCGACTTTGACCCGGTCGGCGTGGTTCAATAACGCAATGCAGGCGCCGCCGAACGCCAGAGCATCGGCCATCGTGTAAATCTCTTCCAATATCGGTGGCGCCACCGGCCAACCGGGTTGTGTACGTTCCGATCGGTCGCGCCGCGTGCGGTACCACACGTTCCACTCGTCGAAGCTGAGCATGATGCGTTTGCCGGATCGCCTGCCGGCGGCAACCGAATCGGCGATCGCCACCACTTCCTCAATGAAGGCATCCATCAGATCGGGCGAGGCCAGAAACGCCGGTATGTCGTCCGCGTAGTTGTTCAGATACGTGTGCAGCGAAATATATTCGACGTGGTCGAAACAATGCTCCAGCACGGTGCGCTCCCACGTCCCGAACGTCGGCATGTTGCGGCCCGATGAACCGCAGGCCGCCAGTTCAATCGAGGGATCGACCCATTTCAGCATTTTCGCAGCTTCGACGGCGACGCGGCCGTACTCCTCAGCGGTGCGGGCCTGCATTTGCCATGGCCCGTCCATTTCGTTGCCGAGACACCAGAATTTCACCCCGTGCGGCGCGTCCCAGCCATGCGCGCGGCGGAGGTCGGACAACGTCGTGCCGTGCGGATGGTTGCAATATTCCAGATAATGCCGCGCCGCATCGGCACCGCGCGTGCCGAGATTGACTGCCAACATTGGCTCAGTCCCCGCCAGGCGGCACCAGTCGATGAATTCGTTAGTGCCAAACTCATTCGTTTCGGTTGATAGCCAGGCGAGGTCCAGCCGCCTGGGACGGTTCGCCACCGCACCGACGCCGTCTTCCCAATTGTAGCCACTGACAAAGTTGCCGCCGGGATATCGCATGATCGTTGGCGCCAGTTCTCGCACCAATGCGAGCACGTCCTGACGAAACCCATGTGCGTCGGCGCTGGGATGCTCCGGTTCGTAAATGCCGCCGTAAACGCAGCGGCCGAGATGTTCGATGAACGCACCGAACAGGCGAGGATCCGTGTCGCCGATCGCCAAATCAGCGTGCAGCCTGGCATGCACCTCGCGCATCGGTCAGATCACTCCTTTGTCGCGTAACGCGCGGCACTCGTCGGCGGAAAAACCGAGTTCCGCCAGCACTTCGTCCGAGTGCTGACCCAGGCCCGGCGATGGCCTGCGGATCGTACTGGGCGTGCCGGCAAATTTCATCGGGAAGCCGAGCATGCGTACTGGGCCGTAGCCCGGTTGTTCCACCTCCATCACCATGTTCTGTGCCAGAATCTGCGGGTCGGAAAACACGTCGGCCACCGCCTGCACCGGACCGCTCGGCACGCCGGCGGCGTTCAATGTCTCGACCCAATGAGCAGTGGTGTGCAACGCCAGTTTACCGCCAACGATGGCGTTGATCCGCTCCCGGTTGGCCACGCGCGCGGTCTGGGTGCGGTACAGCGGGTCTTCCTTCAATTCGGGGCAGCCCAGTACGTCCATCAACCGGCCGAAAAACGCGTCATCCGCCGGCGCCAGAGCGATACGGCCATCTCGGGTCGGAAACAGGCCGTACGGCGCAGCAATCGGGTGATCGTTGCCGCTGCGTGGCGGCGTGATGCCGGTGGCGAAATAATTCGTTGCAATATAGGCCAGCATGCTCACCATGGCGTTGGTCAGGCTGACCTCGACGATTTCGCCTTTGCCGGTCTCCCGCGCGCGCAGCACCGAGGCCGTGATCGCCAGCGCAGCATACAACCCCGCGACGAGGTCGCTGATCGGCACGCCGGAGCGCAATGGTTCCCCATCCTCGGTGCCGTTCACGCTCATGAACCCGCTCATTGCCTGGGCAATGAAATCGAACGCGGGACGGTCTTTGTAGGGACCCTCACTGCCGAAACCGTTGATCGAACACAGCACCAGCGACGGCCGCAATTCGTGCAGGCGTGCGGCGGAAAAGCCCAACCGGGAGAGTACGCCGGGCCGGAAATTTTCTACCAGTACATCGGACTGTCGGATCAGCCGGCTCAGGATCTCGCGGCCTTCCGGTTGGCGCAAATCCAGTCGCAACGAGCGTTTGTTGCGGTTGTACTGAGCGAAATACCACGACAGCCCATCGCGGATCGCGCCCTGCCGACGGACGGAGTCACCCTCCGGCGCTTCGACCTTCAACACGTCGGCGCCGAGATCGCCGAGCAGAGCAGTGCAGAACGGGCCAGACAAGACGCGGGTGAGATCGACAACCCGCACGCCGGATAGTTGCATAATCGTTTCCTTGTTGCCCGCTGTCATTGCGAGCGCCGTGAAGCAAGCTCCAACCGTGAGACACCGGACAATTGCTTCGCGGCGCTTGCAATGACAAAGCGCTCAATACGACCGCGGCATGCCCAATACGTGCTGACCAACAAAGCCCAGAATCAGGTTGGTCGAAATGGGCGCGATCTGATACAGCCGGACCTCGCGCCATTTGCGTTCGATTTCGTATTCCCGCGCATAGGCGAACCCGCCGAACGTTTGCATGCAGGTATCGGCGGCTTTCCAGGCCGCCTCGCTTGCCAGTAATTTGGCGATATTGGCGTCAGCACCACATTCTTTGCCGTCGTCGAACAAAGCCGCGGCGCGACGGCAGATCATGTCGGCCGCTTCCAGTTCAGCCCAGGAACGGGCGATCGGGAATTGCACGGCCTGGTTCTTGCCGATGGGGGCACCGAACACGACCCGATCCTTGGCATATTGCGTGGCTTTCCGCACGAACCATCTTCCATCGCCGACCGCCTCGCTGGCCACCAGGATACGCTCGGCGTTCATGCCATCGAGGATGTAGCGGAAGCCTTTGCCCTCCTCGCCGATCAGGCCGGAGGCCGGAATGCGGAAATTGTCGAAGAAGATTTCCGTTGTGTTGTGGTTGATCATCGCTTTGATCGGGCGCACCTCCAGCCCCTTGCCTTGATTCATTTCGCTCATGTCGACCAGGAACACCGACAGTCCGTCGCTGCGCTTCTTCACCTGATCGGCCGATGTGGTGCGCGCCAACAGCAGCATCATGTCGGAATGCATCGCCCGGCTGGTCCAGACCTTTTGGCCATTGATCACGTAGTGATCGCCGTCCCGCACCGCGCGGGTCTTCAATTGCGTGGTATCGGAACCCGTGGTCGGCTCGGTCACGCCAAACGCCTGCAGGCGGATCTTGCCGGCAGCGATCCCCGGCAGATAGGCGCGCTTCTGGGTTTCGCTGCCATGCCGAAGCAGCGTGCCCATGATATACATCTGCGCGTGGCCCTGACTGGCGACGCAGCCTGAGGCGTTGATTTCCTCCAGGATCACTGCCGCCGCACGTAGCGGCAGACCGGAGCCGCCGTATTCCTCGGGGATCAATGCGCCGAGAAAGCCTGCCTGGGTAAGTTCGTTAATGAATTCGGTGGGATAAGCCTGGGCGTCCTCGAGCCCACTCCAGTAGCTGCCCGGGTAGCGCGCGCAAATCTTGCGGACCGACTCCCGCAGTTCGGGATAATCTTCGCCGATTGCAACCAGGGTTTCGTCCGACATGGTGGGTTCCTCCGACTGGCCACGCTGCCCAACAGCGAGCGGGCCGTCAAACCGGCGGCGCCTCGCATGGGAACCGTTCCGCTGGTAAGCCGATCCCCACATGCGAATCCTGTTTGTCACCGCCAACCGGTTGGGCGATGCGGTTTTGTCCACCGGACTGCTGGATCATCTTATTCGGACGCATCCGACTGCCCGTTTCACCGTGGCATGTGGTCCGGTTGCCGAGGGCGTGTTCCAACGCATGCCCGGACTGGAACGCATTATCGTTATCGAAAAGCAACCGTTTGGCCGCCATTGGCTCGGACTGTGGGGCAAAACGGTGACGCGACGCTGGGATCTGGTAGTCGATATCCGCGGTTCGGCGCTGTCGTGGCTGGTGCCGACTAAGCGTCGCGCCGTGATGGTTCCTGGCTCGGGTCCAAAGACGGCGCAGCTGGCCCGGGTATTGGGCTTGCAGGAGACGCCGTTGCCGGTGGTCTGGTTTTCGGCCGAGGACAGCGCGCGCGCTGCTGCCCTGTTCCCCTCTGGCCAGCCCGTCATCGCTCTCGCGCCCACCGCCAACTGGGCGCCCAAAGTTTGGCCGGCAGAGCGGTTCGTGGCCCTTTTTCAGCGTCTCTCTGAGACCTATATCCCTGGCGCGGTGCCGGCGGTGCTCGCCGGGCCGGGGGCAACCGAGGCGTTGATGGCGAAACCGGTCTTGCGGGCTTTGCCGAATGCGATTGACCTGGTCGGTCCCCTCAGTTTGCCCGAAATTGCTGCGTTCCTGTCCCGCGCCAGCCTGTTCGTGGGCAACGATTCCGGGCTGATGCACCTTGCTGCAGCGGCGGGCACACCGACCCTTGGCCTGTTCGGACCAACCGATGCCGTGGAATACGGACCGGCGGGACAACGTCGTAGCGTTGTGACCGGCACGGATACGCAAATGGCAAGCATTTCGGTGGACGCAGCCGTCGAGGCGGCCGCGCGGCTGTTGGCCGGATGAAAGGTTGGTGGCTGACCGCGTGTTTGGTCGTGCTGGTGAGCCACGCCGCACAAGCCGCCGAATTGTTCAATTTGGACCAGCGCTACGGCTCGATCGCTTTTTCGGTGACCAATTTCGGCGCGTTTTCGTCACTCGGCACGTTTCCCCGGTTCATGGGTAAGCTACTGATCGATCGCGTCCATCCCGAAAAAACCAAAATCGATGTCGAGGCCGACGCGACTTCGGTCAGAGTGCCCTGGGATAGCGGAACCGAGTTGCTGCGCGGCCCCGATTTCTTCGACATCGCCCATTACCCGGAGGTGCGGTTTGTCAGCGATGCCATCAAAGGCGTCGATCCTCGGCACTTTCTGATTCAGGGCATTCTGGAAATCCGCGGCATCAAGCGTCCGCTGACGCTGGACGCCACGTTGGATCGTGAGCACACCAACATGGCAAATGGCGACGAGATCGCGGATTTTTCGGTCACCGGGACGTTGCACCGGTCGGATTACGGCATGACCTCACAACAGATCATGATTTCGGATCAGGTCAAACTGCAAATCGCCGCGCGTATCGAATTGCCGCCGGAGAGGAAGTAAGGACCCCGCCAAGCCGCATGCGCGCTGCCCCCGCAACGTTATTCCGGGCCCCCGTCTCCGCAGGGGCAGGCCTCGTCCCGGGGACCTGCGCGACAATGTGCTCGGAGAGATGGCCCGGTCGGGGCCGGCCCCCGCGGAGGCGGGGGCCGGCCATCACGGAGAGACGCGGTTTTCGGCGATGCCTGACGCTGCCGATTACTCCGCCGCGACGGCAGCCTCCACCGGCGCCTTCGCCTTGCGTGTGGCAAGCTTCGCCTTGGCGGCGGCGCGCCGCTCGTCGAATTTGGCCAGCCGGCGCTGCGGGTTCGGATGCACGACGTTCTCGGCCTGACCCGGCTCTTTCTGCGCCCCGGCCCAACCGTGTGCCGCGATGTCGAAGATGATGCCCGACAGGTCGAGGTGCTTCACCTCATAGCCGTCGGGATTGTTCGGATCGCCCATGATCCACTCGGCGCCGGTGCCGCGCACGATCTTGCCTTGCTCCACCACATCATCGACCCAGAAGCCAATGTGATGCAGTCCGACAAAATCCTTGCCGGTGCCCTGCGATGCTTCGTCGGTCTTGAAATGCAGAATCGCGAGGTTCACCACCCCGTCGGTCAGGAACACGCCTTCGGCGAGCGGCCCGTCGAGTTCGCTCACTTCCTGCAATCCCAATGCGTCCTTGTAGAATTCCGCTGTTTCCCACGGGTCCTCGACGCTCAGTGCGACGTGACGGATACGGCCTTTGGTTTGCGACATGAACAGCCTCCTGGTTCCTCTACCAGTCCATGGTAGCCGAAAATGGGAGCGCCGCCTATATCCTGACTGCATGTCTGAGACCCCTGCCTTTCTGGATGGCGGCCGCCCCCCGGTGCCCGACATCGTCGTGCCGCGCGGCGTGACGCCGTTCTTCCTGCCGCGCCGCCCGGTGCGAGGCCGCATCGTGCGTCTGGGTCCGCTCGCCGATGCGTTGCTGACCCGGCACGCCAACCACCCTGTGGTGACCGCGCTGACCGGTCAGGCCCTGGCACTCGCCGCCGCGTTGTCGACCGCGTTGAAGTTTCAGGGTTCGTTCAGTTTGCAGGCCAAAGGGGACGGACCGGTCCGGTTGTTGCTGGCCGATTGCACCGACACCGGCGCGCTGCGCGGCTATGCGCAGATGGACAGCACGCGGTTGGAGGCGTTGCTGGCAACCGACGCAACGCCGAGCGCCGAGGCGCTGTTAGGCAAAGGGTTCCTGGCGTTCACCGTCGACCCGGGGACCGGCGCCGACCGCCACCAGGGCATCGTGGCGATCGAGGGCGCGTCGCTCTCTGACATGGCGTTGCACTACTTCCGCACCAGCGAGCAACTGCGCTGCCTGGTTCACCTCGCCTGTGACCGGACTGAGGACGGCTGGCGTGCTGCCGCTTTCGTGCTGGAAAAGATCGCCGGCGCCGGCGGCATCGATCCCGAAATGAGCGAGGACGCACAGGAAGAAGAATGGCGCACCGCGACCATCCTCGCCGCCACGCTGACCGATGCGGAACTGCTCGACGACAATCTGGAGCCGGAACGGTTGCTGCTGCGGCTGTTTCATGCGGAGGGCGTCGCCGTTGGGCGGGCAAGGGCGCTGTCGTTCGGCTGCCGCTGCTCGCGTGCGCGACTGGCGGGCATTCTGGAGGGATTCTCCAAGGATGACCTCGACCACATGGCGGTCGACGGCGACATCGTCATGACCTGTGAGTTCTGCAATTACGATTTCCGGTTCCCGCGCGACGGCGTACTGGGTCTGGAGCAGCAATGACGCTGCGTTTAACTCGTCGCGCCGTGCTGTTGATGCCGTTGCTGCTGGCAGCGTGCGGCGGGGAGGAGGAAGCGCCCGCTCCGGAAGCCGGCGGCGACTTTCCACCGCTGCGCTATGGTTATCTGCCGCCGATCAAACTGAATGTGCAACGCATCGAGACGGCGAAACGGTTCGTGCCGCCAATCGACGAGGACGAGATGATCGGGTTCTCGCCGGTCGATCCGATCGACACGCTGTATGCGATGGCGCGTGACCGGCTGCAACCTGTGGCGCAAAGCGGGACGGCAACATTCCGGGTTCTCACAGCGTCCATCACAAGGCATCACGACACGCTGAACGGTGTGCTCGCAGTTCGGTTGGATGTCCGTGATGGCGATAACACTGGCTTTGTCGTGGCCCGGGTGACAGCGCACCATTCGGGTGAGATTACGAGCCAGCGTGCGGCTGTCTATGATTTGTTGAAGACCATGATGTTCCAGATGAACGTCGAGCTGGAATATCAGCTGCGCAACAAACTCAAGGCATGGGTGGTAAACGCGCAAGCGGAACCGGGGCCTGCGCCGCAAGCCCAACCGGCGCCGCCGGCCGCTCTGCCCGAGCCCACGCCGGACGCACCCCCTGAGGCTCCGCAAGATGCGGCGCCGGAACCGCCGCCCGCCGATGTGCCCCCACCGCAAGAATAATCATGCCGCAAGAGTGATCCTCACACTGCGCCTGTCATGGCCTGACCTGATCGGGCCGTCGTTCTCTCTATCGTGTGCTGCCAATGGCCCGGTCAGGTGGTGCCAGGATAATGCGGCAACGGACGCTGCCCAGTGATAACGGATCCATATCATTCCGTCTGGATCGCGGTTCCCCGATTATTGATCATCGCCAACAATTCCCGGCGGGTTGCGGCATTGTCACGGAATGCACCCAGCATGCGGCTGGTCACCATGGTAACGCCAGGCTTGTGGACGCCGCGGGTGGTCATACATTGATGCGCTGCCTCGATCACCACGGCAACGCCGCGCGGGCGCAGCACATCCTGGATGGTGTTGGCGATCTGCGCTGTCAGCTTTTCCTGAATTTGCAGGCGGCGCGCGTAGGCCTCGACCACCCGCGCCAGCTTGCTGATTCCGACCACCCGCCGGTGCGGCAAATACCCCACGTGCACACGGCCGAGGATCGGAGCCATGTGATGCTCGCAGAAACTCTCCAGCCTGATGTCGCGCAACAGCACGATCTCGTCATAGCCGTCGGTTTCCTCGAAGGTGCGTTCCAGCAGCGAAACCGGATCGGTCGCGTAACCGGAAAACCATTCCTCGTAGCCGCGCGTCACCCGCTTAGGCGTATCCAGCAGCCCTTCCCGATCGGGATCATCACCGGCCCATCGCAGCAACGTTCGCACCGCTGCTTCTGCCTCTTCCCGAGTGGGTTTGTCGCCATGCGAACCTCTGCCGGAGCCCGCTCCGCCATCGTCTCTCACCGATCGTCATCCTTCACCGAGGTCTACCCTTTCCAGAAATTCATGCCATTTTAAAGGCCAGTCAATGAATCCTACTGCTTTGGTGAGGACTGTCCAGGCTGAAGGCGGGGATGGCGACATCGAACATCTCGCCGGACACCGGTACAACCATGTGATACGCGCCAACCATGAACCCCGACGGCGTATCGAGCGGCGTGCCCGACGTGTACTCAAACGACTGTCCAGGATCCAGTAACGGCTGTTCGCCCACGACCCCTGGGCCGTGCACATGCTGTGTCCGGCCGCGCGCGTCAGTAATTTGCCAGGTTCGTCGCAGCAGGCGAACCGTGTCGGAGCCTTGGTTTTCGATCCGCACACGATAGGCCCAAACGAAGCGATTTTCGTCAGGGCTTGACTGATCGGCGAGGAAAAAAGAGCGCACCGTGACCGTCACGCCCCGCGTGGTGAGGGCGTAATCTTCGCGGGTCCGGGCCTTGCCACCCGGCCCAGCTCGGCCGCTCCTGGGGCCGCTGTCCGACATTGAGCCTTCCCATTCTCCTGGGTACGAACAGATCAAGACGCAAGCGCCGCCGTTTGTCCAGGATGGCACCGTCCTGGTGGCAAGGGAGCGGTGCGGTGCCACGTGCGCCGATGACCGGAAATAGATATATTTGCATAACGATCAACGGTCCACTCTATTGGTTGCACACGCAACCATTCCGCCTGGGTAGTGCCCACTTTCGTTGAAGAGCGAGTCGCCGCGGCAACATCGTCATTGCGAGCAAAGTAATCTCCGCATTGGTGACGCAGAGAGTGCTTCGGTGCGCTCACAATTACAGCACGAACCCACATGTGGCGCCTGAACGAAGCCAGCTGGCGGGTTCCGTCACGCAGCGTGCGCGCGTCGCGCCGCCGCCAATGCGCGGGCCAGATCGTCTTTGATGTCCTCGGCATCTTCCAGCCCAACCGAGAGCCGAATCACGCCATCGGTGATCCCAAGTTTCGCCCGCTCCGCCTCCCCGATCCGCATATGGGTCGTGGTTGCCGGATGAGTGACGAGCGATTTGGAATCACCCAGATTGTTCGATACTGCAATCAACTGAAACGCATTCATGACCCGGAATGCCCCGGCTTTGCCGCCGGCAACTTCGAACGTCACGACCGTGCCGCCGGCCGACATTTGCCGCATCGCCATCTCACGTTGCGGATGATCGGCACGCGTCGGATACCACACCCGCGTCACGCCGTTTTGTCCGGCGAGGAATTCAGCGATCGCCTCAGCTGACCGGCAGCCGGCATCGACACGTAACGGCAACGTTTCCAGACCCTTCAGCAAAACCCACGCGTTGAACGCCGACATCGCTGGACCGGTATTGCGGATGAACGGCTGCAGCACATCGGTGACCCATTTCTTGCCGCCGAGCACCGCGCCGCCCAGCACGCGCCCCTGACCGTCGATATGCTTGGTGCAGGAATACACCACGACGTCCGCACCTAGTTTCAGCGGCTGCTGCAACAGGGGCGTCGCGAACACATTGTCGACAACGACGATCGCCCCGGCCGCGTGTGCCAGGCTGGCCACAGCTGGCAAATCAACAATTTCCAGCATCGGGTTCGAGGGCGTTTCCAGCAGCACCAGATTGGTTGGTTTGCCTAAGGCATGGCGCCATTGCGCGAGATCGGAGCCGTCGACGAACACTGCTTCGATACCGAATTTAGGCAGCAAGGTCGAAACGATCCAGTGACACGAACCAAACAATGCGCGGGATGCCACCACGCGATCGCCGGCCTTTAAATGCGACAGCAGTGCCGCGTTGACGGCCGCCATGCCGGTGGCGGTAGCGCGGCAGGCTTCGGCGCCCTCGATCAGGCACAGCCGTTCCTCGAACATCGACAGCGTCGGATTGGCGAATCGCGAGTATTGGTAATGCTCCGCGGTGCCGTTAAAGGTCGCTTCGGCCTGTTCGGCATCGTCATAAACAAAACCGGAGGTCAGGAACATTGCCTCGGCGGTTTCGCCGTGCGCGGTACGGTGCACGCCACCCTGCACGAGGCGGGTCGCGGGACGCAGCGTCGTTGGATCGATTGTCATTGTGTCAGGGCCTTTCCCACGCAGTTTGGCCCGACCACGAAGCAGCTTTCCGCCCGTCATTTTGGGCATATCGCTGGCCTCTTTAGCGCGCTTGTTTCACCTCGCCGCAATCCGGCCGGACAAATCACGAGGGCCGGCGAACCGGCGGAACGGGACCATAGGGATGCTACCGGGCTCCGTCAATCGACGTTTTTTCGGGCTTGACGGGGCCAATTTATTTTGGCAAGGTCGACCTTGTTATATTGGAGCCCCGGACTCGTCATGCAAACCACAGGCGACGCGATCCTGTTCCAGCTGAAAAGCCTCGGCGAAGCACAGGCGGAGACGCTGGCAGGGCGGCTGCGGATTTCCGTGCAGGCGGTGCGGCAACGGCTGGAACGATTGCTGGCAGAGCAGTTGGTGCAATTTAACGATCGGCCGGGCGGGCGAGGTCGGCCTCGGCGGATCTGGTCCCTGACGCCGCAGGCAGCATCGCTGTTCCCGGACACCCACGCGCAACTGACCGTCGATCTCATTGGCTCGATCCGCGCCGAACTTGGCGACGCCGCGTTTACTCGGCTGCTGGACCGGCGCGCCCAGGACATTACTGCAAGCTATCGGAAAAAGCTGGAGCGGGCGCCGGATGTCGCCGGCAAACTTCGGGCACTGGCGGACCTGCGGGCCGCGGAGGGCTATATGGCCCGCGTCGAAGCACAATCCGACG
The DNA here is from genome assembly GCA_049519555.1 of Acetobacteraceae bacterium. Taxonomy (GTDB): domain Bacteria; phylum Pseudomonadota; class Alphaproteobacteria; order Acetobacterales; family Acetobacteraceae; genus Rhodopila. The sequence continues at coordinate 1,503 of JBEKQQ010000013.1, read as the reverse complement.
GCACGTATCTGCTGGTCGAGGACCACTGCCCGATCTGTGCCGCGGCGACCATTTGTCAGGGGTTTTGCAGCGTCGAACTGCGGGTGTTTCAGAACCTGCTGGGACCGGGCTGGCAAATCGACCGGCGGGATCACCTGATGGCGGGTGCTCGGCGCTGCACCTATCAGATCGCTCGTGTATCGGACAACGCAATGAGGCCAATATGATCCACCAACTGCGAATCTACGAAATCTTCGAAGAGAACAAGGCACTGTTCCACGCGCGGTTTCGCGATCACGCGGTCCGCATCATGCGGCGCCACGGCTTTGACATCGCCGCGATGTGGGAAGCTCGGACGGCGCAACGCACAGAATTCATCTATTTGCTGAAATGGCCGGACGAGCAAACCAAAACCATCGCCTGGGCGGCGTTCATGGCCGATCCGGAGTGGGTTGAGATCAAACGCACCACGCGGCCGGAGCACGGCAGCCTGGTCGGAGAGATTTCCGACAGGATGCTGGTGCCGACGGATTATTCTCCTGGCCTCGATTAGTACCCGGCGGCGTTGTAGCGCGACGCATCCGTCCTGTCGTTGCGGATCCGCGTTGGGCTCGGGCCCAGAAAGGACGAATAATGGCGACCATCGGTAGCAGCACACTGACCGCCGAAAAGCTGCCAATGAGCAACGATGCGCCGCCTCGCGCCGACGCCACTCGGGTGGTCCCAGGCTGGGCCGCGCTGTTCACGCGTGACACCGGGCCGCAATCGGCAATGCTCGCCGGTGGCGTCGCGGTCCATGCGCTGTCTGTCTATATCGTCTCGACCATCCTGCCGTCCGCGGTGGCCGAGGTCGGCGGCGTCGCGTATTTCGCCTGGAGCACGACGCTGGCGATGGTCGGAGCCATCATGTCCTCGGTTTGTGCCCCCGCGCTCGCCGGACGGCTTGGCGCGCGCGGCGCATATTGGACGGCGCTGGCATTGTTCGCTTTGGGCAGTTTCACCTGTGGTGCGGCACCGAGCATGGGTGTCCTGCTGTTTGGCCGCTGCTTGCAAGGCATTGGCGGCGGACTGTTGACGTCGTTGGCTTACGCGATCATTCGGCGGACCTTGCCGATGGCATTGCGCACCCGGGCAATCGCCATGCTCTCCGGATCCTTGGGATTGCGCCGGAGTTGGATCCGCCGCACTCGTTTGGTGAGCTGGATTTCCGCCGGCATCAGCAGCAGGTTGTGCAGGAATTGCGCCAAGCTCATGGAACGTTTTCCCAGGCACTCACTGAGAAACCAACTGCTTAAATTCACCAAGGCCACCCGAAAAAACGTCATGATCTGATCCAGTTCCACATCAACGCGATAGACGTGGTCCTTGCCTTGGAGACGCAACCACTCCTTTTCGTAGCGCCGTAGCCGCTGCAAATCCTTTCCCCTGTCTGACTCGATCAATTGGATCTCACGCCGGCATTGAGTCAGCTCATGGGAAAGAGACTTGAGCTTCTTTTGCGTCTCGGTGTCGCTGACTCGCCGG
>JBEKQQ010000012.1:0-65466 GCA_049519555.1 Acetobacteraceae bacterium | reverse complement strand
CGGACACCGTCGGTTGCGGCTCGCACAGGCCACCGTATCGCATGCCGCGTGCAACCCAACACCCTGATCCCGGGCGAACCGCACGAGATTGGCCAACGACAAAATGAACCCCGCATCGAGTTGCTGCGTCGGCACCCGGAAATACCCCGGGACACCACAACGGGCCGCCAGTTCTTTGTAGTCGACATCGAGCTCGACCAAAGTTTCCGAATGCTCGGAGACAAACGCGATCGGCACCACCAGAACAGCAGTCTTGTCGCGCCCGGCCTGAATGACTTCAGTATCCGTACTGGGCGTTATCCATTGTTGCGGGGTCGCGCGCGACTGATAGCAAATCTTCCAGTCAAGGTCGTTGCGCCGCCATGCCGCGAGCAACGCCGCAACGGTCTGTTCAATCTGGTATTGATAGGGGTCGCCGGCGCGCACGATCGCTTCCGGCAGGCCATGCGCGGAAAACAAAATACGCAACGGGGTCGCCGGGTCGAGCGTCGCGCGCGCCGCCTCATAAGCACTCCGCACGATCGACAGCGTCGCATCGATGAACGACGGATCGATTGGGTAACAACATACCGCAGACGTCGGCGCCACCAGACCAACCCGAGCCGCGGCTTCCCGCCACGCCGACAGTGAACTGCCTGTCGTGGTCGTCGAATATTGCGGATACAGCGGCAGCAACACGACCTCATCCGGTTGCCAGGCTTTGACCGCTCGCGCGGCTGCCAGACTGAACGGATGCCAGTAGCGCATGGCGACAAAGCATTTGGCATCCAGCTCCGGCAACACAGCCTCGATTGCCGCAGCCTGCGCCTCGGTCATTTGCGATAACGGCGACTTGCCGCCGAGCAGTTGATAGGCCGCGGTCGCCGGTTGCAGGCGTGCACTGGTGATTTTCCGGGCGAGGAACGGCCGGACGAAAAACGGCACGCGCAAAATGGCTGGGTCGTTAAAGAGGTTCAGCAGAAATGGCCGGATCGCGTCCGGATTATCGGGTCCGCCAAGATTGAACAGGACAATCGCAACCTTAGGACGCACGAACCAACTCGATCAACGCCGCGACGTGCTCTGGCGGTGTCTGTGGAACAATGCCGTGCCCCAAATTGAAAATACATGGCCGGCCACGCATCGCCGCCAGAATTGCAATGGTTTCCTCGGTCATCGCCGAGCCTCCGGAAACCACGACCAGCGGATCGAGATTGCCTTGCGCCGCGACCGAATGTGGCAGCAGCGGCAGCACCTGCGTCAGGTCCATCGCGGTGTCCAGACCGACCGCGTTCACGCCCGTTTCATGTGCGTAAGCGGCAATTGACAAACCCGCCATACGCGGGAACCCGATCACCAGTAGGTCCGGAAATTGCTCGCGCAAGGCAGCGACAATCCGCCGGGTCGGTTCGATGACGTAGCGGCGAAACTGGGAAGGTGCCAGCACACCAGCCCATGAGTCGAACAGCATCAAACTTTCGGCACCCGCCGCAACCTGGGCCGCCAGGTACGAAACGGTCGTTTCGGTCAACAGCTCAATGATGCGGTCGAACAACGAAGGGTTTTGCCAGGCCAACGTTCGTGTTGCGGTGAAGTCGCGGGAACCGGCGCCTTCGATCATATAACAGGCAACCGTGAACGGTGCGCCGGCGAAACCGATCAGCGCGGTGGTGCCGAACCCCTCGCGCACCAGCCCGCTGCGGACCTGGCGAACGGCTTCCATGACCGGAGCGGTTCGCTCGGCAAGACGGGCTCGATCGAGCCGGCGGAACGTTGCCTCGTCACGGATCGCCGGCAGCACCGGCCCTTCACCCTCCCGGTATTCCAGGCCCTGACCCAAAGCCCAGGGAAGGATGAGGATGTCGCTGAACAGGATAGCCGCGTCGAAACCAAAGCGGCGGATCGGTTGCAGGGTGACCTCGGCGGCCAAGGCGGGCGTGGTGCAGAGGGCAATGAAATCGGGGACGCTGGCGCGGACAGCGCGATACTCCGGCAGATAGCGGCCGGCTTGCCGCATGAGCCACACCGGTGGTGGCCAGACCGGTTCGCCGCGCAGTGCGCGAAGCAGGGTCTTGGTCATGGCAGGTCGCAGATGACGTTAGTGCCCACTACGATTGGAGCGTGAGTCGTGCGACGCCCCCGGTGATTGCGAGCGCAACGAAGCAATCTGGTCGTCGGCGCGCACCTTTCAGGAGATCGGGTCGCCGCGCTTGCGATAACGGAAGGGACGCGGGGCGCTCCAGCGATTCTGGGTGCTGGCGTCTTGTCTGGGTGTGCCCGGCCGGCCCGAGGACCGGGCAACACACCCGCCTCGCGGCTGAGGGGATTGCTCCCGATCTCCTGCAACGGCAAAGCAAAACGGCGTCGCTCCTGTTCCCGTTGGCCGGCGGCGAGCATGGACTGGGACGCATCTGCCATGCGCGACCGTAACACGGACCCGAGAGGCCGGAAACAACCGTTGGCATCTCCGCGCAGGCGGTGTCGCGGCAGCAACCGAATGCAACGCGATCACCCCCGCCGGCACGCTTGTCCTGAGACCGCGCCTGGATCTGTTGCAAAGCCTTCGGCGCTCCGCAATGGAACGCTCGAGCGAGGAACGCGGCGGTCATTTTCGGTGGCGAGGCCCTGCAGCTCATCGAATGGAGCGCTCTGTGGGTTAACCCCTGTCGTGCGGGAGAGTTACGGAAGTCCAGGTCCGGGAGTGCCGCCGTACCAGTACCAGTTGCCGTAGGTGTCCTGCCAATTGATATAGATATTCCCGTCATTCCCGAAATAGCCAACCTGAAGTGCAGGCTGGCCGCCGTTCCAACCCATCCCAACCGCCATATCCGTGACCGGCATCACTTGCTGCCCCGGGCCACCGTCGGGTAGCGCAGTTGCGGCTGTCCCTGCCGCCTGGCCGTTGTCATAGGGCCACCAGTTGCCGCAGGTGTCCTGCCAGACAAGATATGGGAACCCGTCGGAGTAGTCTCCTACGGGAAGGCTGATGCAAACCACCTGCAGATTGCCAACGTTTCCCACCCCTGTAGCCACCTGCGCAACCGGCGCGGTTGCCGGCAATGTTCCGTAGGCAATCCAGTTCACGAGCGGAACACTTGGATTACTATGGTTACGGATCTGTTCGGGGCTGCAATAGAGGAGCCATACTTGGCCAGGTGTGCCAATCGGGTTCGGCTCCTCCGGAGGAGGTGGAGGAGTCACCAGCAAGACCTGTATGATCCCATCGGGATTTCCCACGGCGGTCACGACTGAGCACACGACAACGGGGCCGCCGGCAGGATCAATCTGGGGCAACGGCGAATTGTCCCAGCGGAAGCCGTCCGCGGCATGGTTGACGAAGCATTGCAAAAGGAAGTCGCCGTACCCTGCCTGCTGTTGGAGTCCGCCGTTCAGATAGAACACAACGCCGACGCCTTGCCCTGCCGACACAACACTGATGCAATCGTGACCGGGTTGGCCGAGATTATGAGCGCCCCACGTGCTGTAGGAGGCGACCATCGGAAACGTTGCATTCATCGCTCCCGGAATCCCACACAGCGTCGTCAATCCCAGCTGTGCCGCAGCGGGCACGATTCCCGCCGCGCCCACCATTAGCATTCTTTCGCCGGCCTGAGGAAAGTAGGTCAGGTCCGGATCGTCAATCCACGCGGCCGCGAAATCTGTGAATGCAACGGGACCGAAATCGTCCGACGAAAGCGGCGCTCACGCACTCCATACTCCATTATTCTGTGTTGTGTAATACAGCCCGCCGCTCGTGGGGTCCCCATCTCCTTCAATATTGTTCGAATTGGCCATGGCAATAAACAGGTCGTCGAGCCCTATGATCGATGCAAAACCATTGACCTCAGGCGGTATTTGCTGGCCAAGAAAGACGCTCTGATGCCAGACCCCTTCCTGAGTCTGCTGAAATACGTACGGCTGCGCCGCATCCAGGTACGCGAGATAAAGGTTGCCTCCACTCGCGCTCATGGCAATTTTATGCGCCATCGCCTTCCTTCCCTCCAAAATGCCTCGGACTCGAAGTACACTGCAGGTACGTCGCGGTCCTGGATTGTGGGCGACCCGGCCGGTGTCGATCAATGCTGCCACCGCATGGGGGCCTCTGTTCCATATGTCGACGCTCTCGCACAATACGAGCGTGCCCTTAAGCGCGAAAGAGTGCAAGCGGGACTTGCGTCGGCACGTCGAATTGGGGCGCGCCCGGTGGGACGTCGACGACCTGCTGAGCGCCGCGCAGCAGATGCGTTCAGCGCCGCCGGCCGGAGGTAAGTGACGCAACACGGCGCAGATAAAACGAGCATCGCCCAGCTGACCTGCCTGCGTGGGGCGGTGCGCAATGCTCTTACTGTAATGCCGTCGGCGAATTTTGTTCACACGCCGCGCTGTTGGGTCAGGCGGCCGGCCGCCCCAAAACCGCCATCAGCTCCGTCCACTCGCGCATGTTCAGCCCGCTGTCCTTTGGAGCCACCGTCTCGCCTGCAAGCAGCCGCTTCACCACCTCCAGCATGCCGGCTGACAGCGTCGCGGCGTCGAGCCGGTAGTCGCGGAACGCCCGAGCCGCCTGCGGAACCCACGCATCGACGCTCTGCAGCATCGCCTCGGCGTAGACGCGGATTTCGTATTGCGCATGGGCGTCGGCACGCAGCGAGAGGAAGTTGAACAAATTGTGCAGATCCGTCTTCCAGTACCACTGCGTGTAGGTATTCAACGTCAAATTCATCCGCGCCAGTTCGCGCGCCAACCCCTGCCGGCCTGGGTCTACCGGGTTGCCGTCCGCGTCCTCATTCAGCATGGCGGCGTAGTGGTCGTAGTTCCGAGCAGCGTCATCGCGCAGCAAAGTCAGGACCTCCGCCGCTTCATCGCCGGACAGCACGGAGTCGCGCCCCTGGCGGTTGCTGACCGATTGCGCAGCGAGCTGCTCGGGCGCCGGGATGTAGAACTCGCGGTCCAGGATCGAATACCGGGCGGAGTATTCGTTGACGTTGGCAGTGCGGTGCCTGATCCACTGCCGCGCCACGAAAATCGGCAGTTTGACGTGGTATTTGATCTCGCACATCTCGAACGGGGTCGAGTGGCGGTGGCGCATCAAATAGCGGATCAGGCCGGCATCCTCGGACACCCGCCTGGTGCCGCGGCCATATGAGACCCGGGCGGCCTGCACAATCGCCGCATCGTCGCCCATGTAGTCGATCACCCGGACGAAGCCGTGATCCAGGACCTCGATGGGCGAGTAGAGCATCGCCTCCAGCGCCGGCACGGTAGGCCGTGCCGTAGTTGCAGCCTGGCTGCGAAGGGCCGCAATTTCCGCGGCCTGTGCGTCGGTCAGTGGCATGCGGCAGACCTACATCAGAGCGCCGGATATGGAAATCTCCCGGCCGATTCGCCGGTGCGATGCGGCGGCGCTACGCTTCAGAGGTCTTGCAGAACGCCACATTGACCCAGGGGGACACCACCAGCCCGGTCAGCCGGCGCAACCAACTCAGTCCCTGATAAGCCAGCGCTTTCTGACGCGTGTGACGCGATTCGCCCCACCACCACAGTTCCAGCAGATCGCGCGAGTCGGGCTGGTCTGATGTCAGCTGCCGGATCGTGCCGGCGGCCGCGTCGATGCAGGCGATCATCTCGGCGACGGTCGCGCCTCGAATTCCGTGGCGCAGCGCGAGTGTCCAGGTCAGGTCGGGACCGTAGTGCCCGCTGCGCCTTGCCACCGCCAAAGCGAGCCGATCAGGCAGGTAATTGATCAGCGGTCTGCTGGTGGTATGCGTTTCAATCGGAAACCAACGCCACGGCGTCTCGGTCAGCACCAGCCGGCCGTTGTTTGCCAGCCTGCGCCACAGCTCGGGCAGCAACGACCGGCGCTCGGCCGGCAGCAGATGCTCGAAGACGGCATTGAGGTTGATCAGGTCGAAGCTACCGTCCAGTTGATCGAGTTTGGCGGAGTCCTGGATCTGTACCAGATCGATGCGGCTGCGATCGACCTCGGGCAGGTAGGACCGCAGCACATCAAGGTCTCTGCCGGCGATATCCGCACCGACAAAGCGGGCATTGGGGAAATAACCCAGCAGTGCGTCCAATGAATGCCCGGTCCCGCAACCGAAATCCAGAATCCGATAATGCCCGTCGCGTGCCATGCCGACCAACCGGTCGAACACGAAGTCGGTCCGGAAGCGCACGTACTGGTTACGTTCCAGCTCGGAGATCGCGAAATCGGCGCCATGTTGCGTGACCAACAGCCTGACATTGGCTTCCGTCACGGGCGAGCGGCCGCTGAACGGGTAATCGTAAGCCCTCTCGGCGCCGTCGAGTGGCCGGTGACGGGCAGATCGAAGCAATCCGTTGAAAAACTCAAACGTCAGTTGGCCGCTCAGCCGTCGGTGCTGCAGTGCGACGGTCCAGGTCGTCGCGCCGTGCGGCTCCATTTCCAACGACTGAACCAGCGCCATTCGGGCGTCCTTCGCTACGATTTCCACCGGTCAACCCATTGCCTGCCGGCCACACTCGGCGAGCGCGAGGCGGTTGGCAATCTCCACGTGATCGACCAGCCCTCGGCTTGTGTTGCGGGTCCCGCTGGTCCGTCCGATCGCACGAGGTTGCATGGGTGCCCCGCCTGCCGGTCGCGAGCACCCAAAATCACTGCTTCCATTCCCCCTGGCCAGCACCTATATCTTGTCGGTCAGCTTGCTGACTATGGTGATAAACGGTGTGTGAAATAAGCGTTGTGGACCCGGGGGCAGTGCCCGGCGCCTCCACCATTCTTCTCCTCGCGAAGCAGCGTCCCTCCGGGGATTGGTTCGCTTCGGGATCCAATGGGGGCGAAACAGGCTCGACACGCGTGGTAAAGACCCACCTTTTGCCCGGCATTGTACCGCCGTTATCGGGCTAACTCACAAGTGCCAATGACAATGAGGCGCTCGCTGTCGCTGCATAAGCGATAAGCGCGGTTCGGGGGGCACCGGGCAACAGAAGCCCCCCACTTCGCCTCCCCCTGACCTTCCCCTGGCTCTTGCCCGGCTCGCCACCCGGAGGCAGAACCCGTCCCGATGCCTGAAATCGTCATCAGCCCGACCCAGAGCCGCACCCTTGCCGTGCTCGATAGCGTTGCCTTGGGCGCGGTGTTGGTATTGCCGCTGCTGCTGCTGCATGCGCACGGCATCGCCGAGGGGGCGATCGCGCTCGCCGACCTCTGTTTCCTCGCCCGATCCGCCATCACCCGCGACTGGGTCTGGGCTCGTACGCCCTGGTTGCTGATCGGTTGGGCCTGGTGGGCCTGGCTGGGGGTTTGCTCGCTGCCAATCCCAGCTTTGCATCTGGGTCAGGGTGGCACGCGATCTCTGGTGCAAGCCATTGTATTCGTACGTTTTTTCGTCTTTGTCGCGGCGCTGGAGCATGCTATCCTGCGCGCTGCCGAAGTGCGCCGATGGCTGTACTGGCTGATCGCGGCGTCGGCCGCCTATATCGCCATCCAGGTGGTCTTTCAGTTTTTCACCGGCTATGGGTTCTGGGGCGATCCGATCGCCGATGAAGGCGTGCTGACCGGGCCGTTCCGTGGCCCCCGTGCCGGGCCTCCATTTGTCCGCATCCTGTTTCCGGCCATCATTCCCTGGGCTGCCTCCCTGCTGACCCGGCCCGGGATCGGGTCATTGATCGGGACGTGGCTGTTGCTGATCGGCGGCGTGGCGGTGGCGCTGCTGATTGGCCAACGTATGCCGTTTCTGCTCACCTTGCTTGGCCTGGCGGTCATCGGACTGCTGTTGCCGCGGTTGCGCTGGGGCGTGCTCGCTGCCGGAGTGGCGGTTGTCGCGCTGCTGGTTGCCTCGCCGGTCGTGGCGCCCAGTGCACATTATCGGCTGGTGGCGAAGTTTTCGGCGCAGATGGAGCATTTCGCTGTCAGCCCGTATGGCGAGCTTTATACCCGTGCGTTCGAGATCGCAGTGCAGAACCCGATCACCGGCCTTGGCGCCGAGGGCATGCGGACCGGCTGCGCCAATCCCCGCTATTTCCGCCCCTCGTTTGACGGCAGCCTGCCGGATGGTGGCGGCGCGTCGTTCTGCTGGGTCCATCCGCACAATTATTACCTGGAGGCGCTGGTCAACGGCGGTTTCCCCGGCCTGTTTCTGTTCTGCGCTGAGTCCCTGGCCTGGTTGGCCGCTCTGGGCCGCGGTCTTTGGCGCCAGCCGGAACCGTTGCGGGTGGCGTTGTTCGCCGCCGCGCTGATGCAACTCTGGCCGATTGCGTCTTCGACCAGTTTCACCTCGATGCCGGTCGGCGGGTGGTCGTTCCTGCTGCTTGGCTGGGGCCTCGCCGAGGCCCGTTGGCTGAACCGGTAGAGCGATCCTATATAAGGGCCAACATCCTGACCTTCCGGAGCGTGACCCATGGCTGAACCCAGGCAAGAACTGGTACCGGTGACCGTGCTGACCGGCTATCTCGGGGCTGGCAAAACCACCTTGCTCAACCGCATCCTGACCGAGAACCACGGCCGCAAATACGCCGTCGTCATCAACGAATTCGGTGAACTGGGCGTTGACAACGACCTCGTCGTGGATACCGATGAGGAAGTGTTCGAAATGAACAACGGTTGCATCTGCTGCACCGTGCGCGGTGATCTGATCCGCATTGTTGGCGGACTGATGAAGCGGCGCGATAAGTTCGACGGCATCATCATCGAGACCACCGGGCTGGCCAATCCGGCACCCGTCGCGCAGACCTTCTTCGTCGATGAAGGCGTCAAGGCGCGCACCAGGCTGGACGCGATCGTCACCGTGGTGGATGCCAAGCATCTGCCCGCTCGGTTGGAGGACAGCCACGAGGCCGAGGACCAGATCGCCTTCGCCGATGTCATCGTGCTCAACAAGACCGATCTGGTGACGCCGGAGGAACTCGACGCGGTCGAAGCGCGCATCAAATCGATCAACCGCCACGCCATCATTCACCGCACGCAACGGGCGGCGCTGCCGATCGATCAGGTGCTGGAACGCGGCGCTTTCGATTTGTCGCGCATTCTGACGATGGAGCCGGACTTCCTCGACGGCGATGACGAGCATGAGCACAACGAAGATATTACGTCGCTGAGCTTCGAGGTGGAGCAGCCGATCGATCCGGAGAAGTTCAACGCCTGGATCGGCGCGTTGCTGCAGGAACAGGGGCCCGATCTACTACGCACCAAAGGCATTCTGAATTATGCCAACGAGCCACGGCGGTTTGCTTTCCAGGCGGTGCACATGATCGCCGATGGTGATTTCATCAGCGAGTGGAAAGAGGGCGATCCGCGCACCAGCCGCATCGTGTTCATCGGTCGCAATCTGAACCGGCCCCGCTTGCGCCGCGGCTTCGAGGGGTGCGTGGCGGATTGAACGGTCAGTTTCGTGGCTTGCAACAAAAACATCGCGTCCTGCTACACAAGCCCGTGGCCCGCTACACACACGTCATGGCCCGCCACTCACGCGTCATGGCCCAGCTCGTCCGGGCCATCTGAAGCGACACCGTGCTGCGTCAGATGGCGCGGACGGGCCGGGCCATGACGAGGGGAGCATAGATCACACCTTGATCGGATCGTTATGAGCCAGACCAAGAAAGCCGAGTTCCTGATTGATACCCGCGGCGTGCATAAAGTGCTCGACGCGTTTGTGGTCGCGGCGCGGTTCTCGCGCGACGGACGGACGTTGGGTTTCGCCATGGGCGACGGTACGACGCGGTTGGTTGCCGTGGCGAACCCGTCAGCGGAGTGGCACACCGTCCAGGCGCACGACGGCGCGACGTTGTGCCTTGCGCCGGACACCAACCCCAACGGCTTCCTGTCCGGCGGCGACGACGGGTCATTGCGGCGGATCACCGCCGTGGGTGAGGTCAGCGACATCGCCACTTTCGGCATGAAGTGGGTCGAGCAACTCGCCAGCTATGCACTGGACAAAGGCAAAGGCCTGATCGCTGCCGGTGTCGGCAAATCGGTGCATTTGTTTGATGAAACCGGCAAGAAGCTCAAGGAGTGGACGCATCCATCCACCGTCACCGGCCTGACCTTCGATACCAAGGGCAAACGTGTGGCAACGTCGCACTACAACGGCGCGACGCTGTGGTTTGTCGCCGCCAAAGTCGATACGCCGCGGCGGTTGGAGTGGAAAGGCAGCCATATCGCGTTGGCGTTCCATCCCGAAGGCGAGGCAGTGGTGACCGCCATGCAGGAAAACGCGCTGCATGGCTGGCGGTTACCGGATGGTCAGCACATGCGCATGAGTGGTTATCCAACCAAAACGACATCGCTGTCGTTCTCCAAAGGGGGTAAATGGCTGGCGAGCAGCGGCTCCGACGCCATGGTGTTGTGGCCGTTCTTTGGCGGTGGCCCGATGGGCAAGGCGCCAATCGAACTCGCCGGCGGCGATGGGATCAACTGCACCCAGGTTGCCTGCCACCCGAAAGAGGAACTCGTGGCGGGTGGTTTCGAGGATGGCCTGGTGGTGGTCGCCGATATCGCTTCCTCACGCATTTTGCCGGTCGCACCGGCGGGACATGGGCCGGTCACAACGCTGGCGTGGAGCCCAGACGGCACGCAGCTTGCGCTGGGGACCGAGAACGGATTTGCCGCGATTGTCGATTTCGCGAGACGGCGGGACTGACGCGGCAGTCCGGCGGTCAGTGGGCCCGACCGCATCAGGAGAACAACGGAGGATGCGATGACCGAGACCGACCTGGCGCTCCCGAAACTCGGTCTGGGCACGTATCAAATGCACGGCGCCGCTTGCCAGGCGGCAGTGGAGAGTGCCCTGGCGCTCGGGTACCGGCATATCGACACCGGCCAGATGTATGGCAATGAGGCCGCGGTTGGCGCGGGGATCGCCGCCTCAGGGCTGCCGCGCGCAGAGATTTTTCTGACCGGGAAGGTCTGTCACGCGTTGGCCACGCCGGACGAGGCACGGGTTTCGCTCAACGCTTCGCTGGAGCGTTTGCAGACCGATTATCTAGATTTATGCCTGTTGCACTGGCCGCGTGCGGGTCTGGATATCCCCGGGATCCTGGAAATGCTGATGCGAGTGCAGGAGGCCGGCAAAACGCGGCGTATCGGTGTGGCGAATTTCACGCTGCCACTGTTGCAGCTGGCCGTTACGAAGGTCGGTGCACCGCTGTTGTGCAATCAGGTCGAATATCATGTGCTGCTCGATCAAACTCCGCTGCTGAGTTGGTTACGCGCCCATGACATGATGCTCGTGGCCCATGTTCCTTTGGCGCGAGGCCGTTTGGTTGACCATCCCGCGTTGGCGGCCATTGCTGCCAGACACGGTGCGACCGCGGCTCAGGTGGCGTTGAAGTGGTTGCTGGATCAGGACGGCGTCGCGGCAATCCCGAAGGCGGGCCGGGCTGCCAGCCAGCGCGAGAACCTCGCGGCGCTCGATCTGACGCTGGATGAAGCGGATCTGGCGATGATTGCAGGATTACCCAAAGACGTGCGCGTGGTTGATCCGCCGTTTGCACCAGAGTGGCACGCGGTTGGCTGAGATTGATCGTGCCCGGCGAGTTGCTGCCGTTTCACCGACATCTATGGTCCTGGGCCTGTTGACGGCATGCCCATTCGGAATCACCTGTCCTCATATCCAAACCAGATCATCTCCTCGTCACAGATCGCCTGAAATATCTCAATTTGTTCTGTGCTCTACCCGCTCTCCAATATTCCTGCGATGCGAGAGGCCGTGCCGGGGAAATTCTCCTGCGGACGTTCGGTACAAAGCACTTTTATTACCGTGCCTTGTTGCATGTCAGTCAGACCCAGGAGTTGGCCAAGCCTGGCGCCGACAATCTCCGGGGTCTCCAGCATCTGTCGCTGGTCCACTTCCAGGATTCGGGCCTGATCCAATTGTTCCGCTATCGTACGCCAGGCCCGCATGTTGTTTGCCCAGTCCTGACAGTGATAAGCAAAGTCGCGTTCGGGAGATTTCGCAAGCCGGGACGTTACGTTTTCGATGCCGCGGCGTCTGGCGAAGATGATACGACTGGTCGGCCATGCTTCCATGCTATGCGCCACTCAGCCGTTCCCACAACCCGTCCTCGGCCGCCACCCGCCTTATCGTTTCCGCCAATGCCCGATGATCGCCAAGCTCGAACTGCAACCCGTTCACCTCGTGCGCCACTCGTTCGCCGGACCCGCCGCGGTCGGCAGATCACCGGCTTGCCGACCATCCACGCTTCAGAAATCACCAGGCCGAAGATTTCCCACCAGGTCGACGGCACGATGCACCAATCGATCCGCGCCATACGGCTCGCCAGATCGTCGATGTGATAGCCGCCATTGTGAAAGACAATTTGTTCCTCAGGTGGAAGCTCCCGCTCGGTGGTCAGGAAGCTTTCTACTTCGCCCCGTACCTCAGGGGACGCCCAATGGATATTCTCTCCGTTGATCGTCACCACGAAATCGGTGAACCCCTGGGTTCGCCAATGCAGAAGGAAAAATTCGCGTGCGACAGCCGCCCTTCCCCGAACCCAACCGCATAAATATGACCATGCGCAGATGAGAACAGCCCTTTTTGCACCGCCTCTTTCACGTCCGGGTACTGGGTCAGATACCATTCTTCCTCAACTTTAATTGCGCATGGCATACGATGCTCATAATAGCCGTAGGTGACGTAATGATCCTCGGCATTCGCGACGACGCCGGTCTTGATCGCCTCCGCTATGTCGGGTTTGTTCTCCGGATACCAATCTGAGCCCATGTAAATCGTTGGTAGGGTTGGTTTCAGAAAATCTACCAGATGTTCCTTGTCGACCGCGACGTACTGCGTCCTCGTTGATGAAATCATCACTTTGTGATTGATCGGCGTTGCAAATGACGCCACTTTCATCGCTCCGTCAACCAGGCAACGTTGGATTAACATTCAATTTAAGGTACCATGCCATTTTTGGTTATTATTGTCAGGCGATTACCTGACGGTTGCCACGCTAGAATCCTGTAACCAATCCTCAATGAGAAAACGTCGATTACAACCGTAACCTGAACCCAACCAGTGCTACTTCGTTAGCACCCATTGACCGCGATCCAGCAGAACGCCCTCCTGCTGGACAAACCGCGGATGCCGCTCGGCGAGCCGTTGCCGTGCTTCGTAATTTAAACGAACGGTTTCGACAAACCGCAGCACGTCGTTCCGCACCGCATCCCAATCCCAGTCGTCGCCCATCAAAACGCCACCGGGCTGCAACAGATCCCAGCAGTTCCGCAATTCCAGGAACGTCTCATCCGGTTCGTGCGCGCTGTCGAGATAAATCACATCGGGTAAAGCGGCGAGCCGCTGCTCGTCGGCGAGACGTCGCAGCAACCTTATGCCAACGATGGACGTCGCGGCGATCGGCAGAATGATGTCGTCATGACCGGCGGTGGTCACGTTGGCCAGAAATCGCTCATAAATGGTCGGCCGGCCGCGCTCCAAGCGCAGAAACTGCCATTCGCCGGCGTGCTTCTTCGGTTGCTCCCGGGCCCACATGTTCACATCACCGGTGAACGGGTCGATGCAAACGATCTCGGTGGGCGCCATCTGAGCCTTGATGATCGCAGCGGTGCGAATGGCGGAACCGCCCAGCATGGAACCGAGCTCAAGCCAGAAGCGGGGGCGGACGGCGTCGAGAATGCTTTCGATCAGCTCAGGCCGCAGGTTGGTGTGCGGATAGCCGGCATCGACATACTGCGGATCGGCGTGCGCCAGCGGACTGTCGCCGCCATAAAGTTCCCTGCACAGCTGGCCGACGATGCTTTGGTGGCCCAACTGCGGCGCGTTCCGGGCGTCGTCATAATAGCCGAGTTCCTGCAGCACCAGCTTCGCCTGCTCGGGGCCCAGGGGATCCTGTGGAAACCGTTCGCAATAGATTTTCCAGCGCCGCAAGGCCTCGAGCCAATCGCGCTTATGGTGGGCATTCCACGCAAAGTTGCCGATGATTTCGCTATCGTCGGGAAACTGCCGCAGTGCCTCGCGCAGGATTGCATCGGCTTCGGCGAAGCGTGCCAGTTCGCGCAAGGCAATCCCGGCGTGAATATAGCCAACCGCGTGATCCGGATAGCGATCGACATAGGCTTGCCAGCGTTCCAACGCCCTCTCCCAGTCCTTGCGAGCGGTGGCCACGAAGGCATGGTTGGCCCGGAGTTCGCTGTCGTCCGGGTGACGCCGCAAACCTTCGAGCACCAGGGATTCTGCCTCGTCGAAGCGAGATAGTTCACGTAATGCAATGCTTTCCGCCGCATAGCCGACGGCACGATCGGGAAAGCGCCGACGATATCCTTCCCATCGCGTTATGGCTTCGGGCCATTCCTGCCGGTTCTGTGCCAGCCAGCAATAGGCCCCGAACGGGTCGGCTTCAGCCGGCACGCGCGCGAGCCCAGATTCCATGAGCAAGCGTGCCTCATCCCGGCGGCCCAGATGATCCAACGCGTTTGCGCCGCCAACATAGCCCCACGGGACGTCAGGGAATTGTTCGCAGATCACCTTGCAGCGGGAGATGGCTTCTTCCCAGTCTCCCCGATCATCTGCTGACCGGGCATACTCGACCCAGAAGGCGGAATTGATCGGAAACCGCAGATCGGCGTCGGTTAGCAGCGCATCGACTTCATCGTACCGACCCAGATTGCGGAGCGCAATTGCGCCGCCGGCATATGGCCATGGTTCGTCGGGGAACCGTTCCCGTAGGGCAGCGCACCGCGACTCCAGAGCGATCCAGTCATGCCGCAGTTCCGCCATGCGCGCATGATCGACGAATAGCGTAGCTTCGTTCGGCAATCGTTGCTGGCCCGCCTCCAGCAACGCTTCGGCTTCCGGGATCCTCCCAATCATACTCAGTGCCCGAGCACGACCGGTGTAGCCCAACCCGTGGTCCGGGAAGCGCTGGCGAACCTCGGCGAACCGTTCCGCCATGCCTTGCCAGTCTTTCCGAAGTTCGGCGAGCCGCCCGTAATCGACGAATACACTGGGCTCGTCACGAAATCGGCTCATTGCCGCTTCGAGCAGCACGTCGGCTTCGTCCAGCCGCCCCAGTTCACGCAAAGCGTGCGCGCCGCCGGCATAGCCCAGTACTTCGTCGGGAAACCGGATCCGCAGCACGGTGTAGCGAGCCGCCATCACCACCCAGTCGCGTTTCGTTTCGGCAATCCGCGCATACTCGATCAGCGGTACTGGGCTATCGGGAAACCGTTGCCGGGCCTGTTCCAGCGTCGCCTCGGCAATCTCGAAATGACCTTGTTCGGCCAGCGTGCGGGCCGTCGTCATTGCGGTTTCGAGGCTGGCCGGACCGGCTTTAGGCGCAACATCCGGGTTCGCTGATGGTCCGGCCGGGGTTGCTTCCGGCGACGGATGATCCGGGTCTGGTTCGCCCGCGGTCGGCGTCTCAGCCTCGGCGAGGTCCGGGTGGTCGGCATCGAAATCCAGCAGGGTCGTCGCACCGAATTCCCAGGGATGCTTCGCCGCAGGCGCAGCGTGGAAGACTCGCTGGAACAGGCGTCGCGGCATTGCTCCAAGCTTGATCATCTTCCCGCTCCGGACGTTCCTGGACCAACCGGCAGCCGCAATCTGGCGTCCCCGCGAGGTCGCCGCCGCTGATTCCCCACATGACACCACTGATCAGGCTGCGTCCATCCAGGCATGTGCACCCCGCAGCGATTGATTTATGACCTGATGCATGTCGAGATACTGATAGGTGCCGCACCGGCCGATGAAGGTCAGGTTTGCCTCCGCGTCGGCGAGTGCTTTGTACCGGGCATAGGTTGTGCCATGCTGACCGTCGTGGGTCTTGATCGGATAATAGCGTTCCATCTGGTTTTCAGTGTAGTCACAAGGTTCCTCGACCGTGACGCATTTTCGGCCGGTCTGCGTTTCCGTGTGCGCAGGCAGCCGACTCCAGTCGGTTTGCCGCGTGTAGATCGACGCATCGCTGAAATTGACCACCGAGGTCGCGCCGAATGCGCTGCCGGACGCCTCCTCCCGATGGTGAAACCTGATCGAGCGGTACGGCAACGGTCCACAAACGAAGTCGAAATATTCGTCGATCGGCATGCTGTTAAAGCAGTGAAAGTATTGCGCCAGCATTGGTTTTTCGAAACCAACCCGTAATGTGACCCGAATATTCGAATGATCGAGCACGGCGCTGATCACGCTGGTATAGCCATCGCGCGGCAGCATCTGGAACCGGTCATCCGGGAAATAGCGGTCTTCATCGTCATACCGCAGCGGGACCCGTTTGACGACCGCGGCGTCCATGTCCTCCAGATCCAACGCCCACATTTTCCTGGTGTAGGGTCGAAAGAACAGATCCGTCAGGGTCACGCCGATCTGCGACTCCAGATACTCAGCCGCATTGCGTGGCGTTTTGCATGGGACGGCCAAACGATGCAGCAGTTCTTGCACTTCCGCCGCGTTGCAAAGTTTCGTATTAAACACCGTGTTGATGGTTTGCCGGTTGATCGGCAACGGAACAAACGCACCGTCGGCGAGCGCCACGCTTACGCGATGTTCATAGGGCACAAAGACGCCGAACCGCGTCAGCCATTGCACCACGTTGGCATTGTTGGTGTGAAACAAATGTGGGCCGTAACGGTGTACCCGCAGCCCACTGTCGGAGATTTCGTCATAAGCATTGCCGGCGACATGCGGGCGCTTGTCGATCACGTCGACATAATAGTTCCGTTCGGCCAGTTCTCTGGCGTAGGTGGCTCCCGCGAAGCCGGCACCGACGACCAGGATGCGTTGCACATTTGCCTCCTGCGGCTCAGACGGCAATCGCGGCGCGCATCCAGTCGGGCACGACGGTGTGCGAGGCGTTTGGATCGAACGTCGCGCCGCGCAAATCGGCAGCAACCACCGAATTGGCACGAAAACGCTCGATAATTTCGCCTTCGCCTTCCCGTTGATACGTTGCCAGACTGTTTTCCACGTTGTAATGGCTCCAGCTCGAGGTGCGGTAGAAGCCACCCTTGATCAAGGCCTGATCCAGATCGAACCAACGCAGATGCGGCAGATATAAGCCTGGTATCGGCGTGCCGCCTTCGACTGCGCTATGAAATCCGGGAATCCAGTTCAGCGGAGGACGTGAGATCAGCGGCTTGTCCATCGTTGGCTGCCGCCGCATCACCCGCCGCTGTGACAGCAATGGATGTCCTGGATTGTACGGCGGTTCACTGCTTATGTCATGCAGCAGGTCGTAGCCGGTGGTGATGCCGACGGCTGCACTGAGCGCGCCCAGATACTCGGCAAGCGAGTTACCACGCAGGACATCCGGTGAAGCGAAGATGAATTCATCGGAGTCGGAATAAAGTACCGCATCGTACGACTCCAGAAGGAACCGCTGCATGCGCGGAACCCGAATGATGTGGCGCGCGGGCCATGACCAGCCTCCGTCGGATTGCAGCTGGGCGCTTTCCCCGAAGCGCCATCAAAAGCCCAGTCTATCGCTCTCACGCAGGCCTTCGCAAGCAACTTCGCAATCACTGGGCGATCTGCGGACGATCCGGCGCAACCGTAGCGCGGCCGCTTCCGGGGAGCCGGGCGATCGGCCGGGCCGGCTCAGGCCGCATTGGCTGCACCGCGATCTGTCAGCTCACGAAACTGCCGGTCCTGGCTGAGGCCACGCCGGTAGACGGCAATATAATCGTCGATATTCGTCTCCTGTGCCGGACGTCCCGACAGCCTGAGTCGCCGGGCCGCCGCATGTGGTTTGGCACCACCGTTATCCGACGCGGCTAATGAAACGTTCCTCAGATCAGCGGGTTGCGATGAGCTGCACCAGCGTCCAGCCGCCGGTCATTTCATTGCTTTCAGCAGCAACCGCGGAACCGGCCTTTGCTGACTGCGTAACGAGCCTCCTGGCGCTCGCGAAAAAACTCCCGGTGCGTCATGATTGGCTGATCCGGATGCGTGCTCTGGCGATGGGCGACATAGGTATCGTAGTCGGGAACGCCAACCATCAGGCGAGCCGTCTGCACGACCATGTCACACACCAGGCGCGCCCGCCGTCGCACAACCTCGGTGGTCACCGACGTCTCAGTCATCGCCGGTCGCCATGGCACGCAGTGGCCCAATTTCCGCCGTGGTGTCACGTGGAGTATGCCACGCCCTGCGTGCGTCAATCATGCCGTAGACCACCATGGTCACAACGATTGCGGCGAACAGACCGGCCAGGCCGGCATCAAGGTAATCGTTGAACACGATCCGGCCCATCTCGTGCAGAGTCTTGGCCGGCGCCAGGATCTGACCGGCAGAAGCCGCAGCGCCAAACTTCCGCGCATGACTGACGAAGCCCACCGCGATATCCGGGCTGAACACTTTCTCCAGGCCGGCGGTCACTGTGCAAAGCACCAGCCAGGCCGTCGGCACGATGGTCACCCAGGCCAGCCGCTCACGCTTCATCTTGAACAGCACGACGGTGCACAGGATCAAAGCGATCGCTGCCAGCATCTGGTTCGCACTGCCGAACAGCGGCCACATCGTCCAAATGCCGCCCAGAGGATCGATGACGCCCTGGTAGAGGAAATAGCCCCATAAGGCGCAGGCGATGCCGGAGCCGATAATGTTGTTGACCCAGGACTCGGTTGCCCTGAACCCGGGCATCACGTTGCCGATCAGGTCCTGGATCATGAAGCGGCAAACTCTGGTGCCGGCATCGACCGTGGTGAGGATAAACAGCGCCTCAAACAAGATGGCAAAATGGTACCAGATGCCGGTCAGCGCCGAACCGCCGAGGAAGCTCGACAGAATGCTGGCCATCCCGACGGCCAATGTCGGTGCTCCGCCGGTGCGCGACATGATCGTGGTTTCGCCTACGTTATGCGCCATCTGCGTGAGCATATCCGGGGTAACGACGAAGCCCCAGGCCGAAATCACCTGCGCCGCATGTGCGGGATCGGTACCGATTACGCCGGCCGCACTGTTCATTGCGAAATAGATGCCTGGATGGATTACCGAGGCGGCGATCATCGCCATCATGGCAACCAGCGACTCCATCA
Organism: Acetobacteraceae bacterium; assembly: GCA_049519555.1. Classification (GTDB taxonomy): domain Bacteria; phylum Pseudomonadota; class Alphaproteobacteria; order Acetobacterales; family Acetobacteraceae; genus Rhodopila. Next base: position 46,526 of record JBEKQQ010000012.1, on the reverse strand, counting down.
ACATACCGCCGTAACCGATGAACCGGATCTGGCTTTCGTTCTCGATCATTTTCGGCGTGGTACCGGAGGCGATCAGCGCGTGCCAACCGGACACCGAGCCGCAGGCGATGGTGATGAACAGGAATGGGAACAGGCTGCCAGCCCAGACCGGACCGGTGCCGTCGATAAAGCGTGTAACCGCCGGCATTTTCAGATCCGGGTGCACGATCATGACGCCGACCGTCAGCAGCAGGATGGTGCCGACCTTCAGAAAGGTCGACAAATAGTCGCGCGGCGCCAGTAACAGCCAGACCGGCAGCACCGAGGCGACGAAGCCATAACCGATAACGACCAGCGCGAGGGTCTCGCCGCTGAAATTGAACCACGCCGCGAGTGCCGGCGTTTCCGACACCGTGCGACCGTAGATCAGCGCCAGCAGCAGCAGGGCGGCGCCGATGACCGACATCTCGGCGATCCGGCCAGGCCGGATGAACCGGCTGTAGATACCCATGATCAGGGCAATCGGAATGGTGCAGAACACCGTAAAAGTGCCCCACGGGCTGCCCTTCAGCGCATTCACCACCACGAGAGCGAGCACCGAGAGTACGATGATACAGATCAGCAAAATCCCGACGCCGGCGATCCCTCCGGCGACCGGCCCCATCTCCGAGCGGATCATGTCGCCGAGAGATTTGCCGTCGCGGCGCGTCGACAGAAACAGCACGGTCATGTCCTGTACCGCGCCGGCGAACACAACGCCGGCCAGGATCCACAGCGTGCCGGGCAGATAGCCCATCTGAGCAGCGAGCACCGGCCCGACCAGCGGCCCGGCGCCGGCAATGGCAGCGAAATGATGGCTGAACAGCACATACCGGTTGGTCGGAACGTAATCGAGCCCATCGTTGTGCCGATATGCCGGCGTCGACCGCTTCGGATCGACACCGAATACTTTCTCGGTGATGAACAGCGCGTAAAAGCGGTAGGCGATAAAGTAAATGCATACTGCGGCGACGACCAGCCAGGCAGCATTCACCGGCTCCCCACGCGTCAATGCGACAATCGCGAACGAGACTGCACCCAGTACTACGATCCCGGCCCACATCAGCTTCGCAGGTAGCGTCATCGTGACAATCCTGTGACCGGTCGCGACAAGCAGGCCGCCACCGCGCATGAACCCCCAACGCAATCGGCCGCATTATGCCAAGCGTAAAGTCGCTGATCCCACGCCTGGAACCCGGCCGCATTGATCTGGATCATGGATCCGGCTGCCGGTCGGCGGCGCCATCCGGCATACGCTACCCACCGAGGCAGCCATCGGCAGCCGGCGCAAAATGCCAATCCTGCGGCATGGCACGTTCCTGCTGCGTGGCACGTTCCTGCTGCGTGGCACGTCGAAAACCGCGCGCCGTATCAGATGTGCCTTCAGGCGTTCGCATACGTTCGTGGTCAGATGGTTGACCCAGGTCAATGCGCGCCAGCGACCGCCAGCCCATGAGGAAAACGCAAACCATCTCTCTGCCAGGCGCAAGCCGACGGAGACGATGTTCCGGTACTCCCGCGCGGTCGGTACTGCAGCGATCGTACCGGAGCATATACGTGCGCTTATTCCAGGCGACCGCAGGCGCGAGCCGGCGGACGCTTAACCTGGCCTACCATCCCTCCGAGGCACCATGAGCGACCGCCATCAGGACATGAGCCCTCTGGTCGACCTGACCCGTCGCCGCGTCACCGGGCCTTCCCGCAGCGTCCATCCGGTCTATGTCGACCTGTTGCCACCCTGCAATCATGCCTGCCCTGCGGGTGAGGACATCCAGGCGTGGCTGGCGCTGGCCCAGGCGGGCAAGTACCGGGAAGCATGGGAAAGCCTGGTGCGCGACAACCCGATGCCGGCGATCCATGGCAGGGTTTGCTATCATCCGTGCGAAACCGCCTGCAACCGAGCCGAACTTGACGCTTCGGTCAGCATTCATGCAGTGGAGCGCTTTCTCGGTGACCTCGCCGCCGCAGAACGATGGCCGTTTAACATTGCAGCCCGGAGCAGCGGCAAACGGGTGCTGGTGATTGGCGGTGGGCCTTGTGGATTGTCGGCCGCGTATCACCTCGCCCGCCTGGGACACAGCGTCGAAATCCGCGATGCCGGACCAGTGGCCGGCGGCATGATGCATTTCGGCATTCCCGCGTACCGTCTGCCGCGCGCCGACCTGATGCGGGAAATTGAGCGGATCGAGGCGATGGGCGTGACCATCGTTCTAAATCATAAAGTTACCGACGTACAGGCGGAAATCACCGAGGGCGGATTTGATGCCGGCTTGCTCGCCATCGGTGCGGATGTTGGCAAGCACGTTGACATACCAGCACGTGACGCCGTGCGCGTGCTCGACGCCGTAACGCTGTTGCATGACGTGCAAACCGGCGAGGCGCCGCTGCTCGGCCGACGGGTGATCGTTTATGGCGGGGGCAACACGGCAATGGATGCGGCGCGGACGGTGCGCCGTCTTGGCGCGGATGAGGCGCTGATCGTCTACCGGCGCGACCGCGCCCATATGCCGGCGCACGATTTCGAGGCTGACGAGGTCATCGAAGAAGGCATCAAGATCAAATGGCTCACCACGATCAAAGAGATCGTCGGACCGCAACTCACGGTCGAGATGATGGCACTCGATGACCAGGGACGGCCGCAGCCGACCGGGCGGTTCGAGACCCTGCCTGCCGACGCGGTTGTACTGGCGCTTGGCCAGTCCACTGACAGCGGCTTCCTGCGGAATGTGCCTGGGCTGACGTTCGGCAGCGACGGCACGGTCGTCGTCGGCACGAACATGATGACCGGCCATCCCGGCCTGTTCGCCGGTGGTGATGCAATTGAAGGCGAGAAATCCGTCACCATCGCAGTCGGACACGGCAAGCGCGCGGCGCGCAACATCGATGCCTGGCTGCGCGAGACCACCTACGCCACCTCGCCGAAAGCTCCGGTGGTGACCTTCCCCATGTTGCGGCTGCCGGTGTACAGCGACGCCGATCCGCACCCGCAACGGACGCTGGCAGCGGCCAGCCGGATCACCGGCTTCGAGGAGGTCGTGCAAGGCCTCGACGCCAAGGCAGCACGTCATGAAGCGCAACGATGTCTGTCCTGCGGCAATTGTTTCGAATGCGATAATTGCTTCGCCGCCTGCCCAGAGGCGGCGATCGTCCGCCTCGGCCCAACCCGCGGCTACCAGGTCAATTTGGATTTGTGCACCGGCTGCGCCGTCTGCGTTGAACAATGTCCCTGCCACGCCATGGAAATGGTGCCCGAACGCGGAGCAATCGCACCATGAGTACGCGAAAGACCATGGACGGCAACACCGCCGTCGCCCACATCGCGTATCGCGTCAACGAGGTGTGCGCGATCTTTCCGATTACCCCGTCATCGACCATGGCCGAGCTCGCTGATGAATGGGTAGCCGATGGGGTTAAGAACATCTGGGGCAACGTGCCGGTCGTGCAGGAGATGCAGTCCGAAGGTGGGGCTGCCGGTGCCGTGCATGGCGCGCTGCAATCCGGTGCGCTGACCACGACATTCACGGCCTCGCAAGGCCTGATGTTGATGCTGCCAAACATGTTCAAGATCGCCGGCGAGTTGAACGCGACGGTGTTCCATGTCGCCGCCCGCTCGCTGGCGACCTCGGCGCTGTCGATTTTTGGCGATCACGCTGACGTCATGACGGTGCGGCCGACGGGCTTCGCCATGCTTTGCTCCGCCTCGGTGCAGGAAGCGCATGATTGCGCGCTGTTGGCGCAAATGGCCACGCTGGAATCGCGGGTGCCGTTCGTGCATTTCTTCGATGGATTCCGCACGTCGCACGAATTGAACACGCTGGAACTGCTGAGCGACGCCGACATCCGCGCCATGATCGATGACGACCTGGTGCGCGCCCATCGCGCCCGTGGCCTGAACCCCGAGCATCCGTTCATCCGCGGCACTGCACAGAACCCGGACACGTTCTTTCAGGCCCGTGAGGCGGTCAATCCGTATCACGCGCGCGTGCCGGCAATCGTCGAAGGTGCGATGCAGCGCTTCGCCACGCTGACCGGCCGGCACTACCGCCTGTTCGACTATACCGGAGACATTGAGGCCGAGCGGGTGCTGATCCTGATGGGTTCCGGGGTCGAGGCGGCGCAAGCAGCTGCGGATGCCTTGCAGGCCGCCGGCGAGAAAGTCGGCGTGCTGCAGGTCCGGTTGTTTCGCCCGTTCTCTGTCGCGCATCTGCTGGCTGCATTGCCGGAAACGGTGCGCCGGATCGCCGTGCTCGACCGCACCAAGGAGCCTGGCGGCGCCGGCGAACCGCTGTTTCAGGATATCGTGACCGTCCTCGCCGGAGCCGTCGCCCGTGGCGAGCGAACGACGATGCCGCATGTTATCGGCGGCCGGTATGGTTTGTCGTCGAAGGAATTCACTCCGGCGATGGCGAAGGCGGCATTCGACGAACTGAACGCAGCGCGACCGCGGACCGACTTCACTGTCGGCATCAACGACGACGTCAGCCATACCAGCCTGCCGATCGACGCCAGCTTCATGGTCGAGCAATCCACCGTCACCCGCGCCGTGTTCTACGGACTGGGCTCCGACGGCACCGTCGGAGCCAATAAGAACAGCGTCAAGATCATCGCCGAAGATGCCGGCCTGTACGCGCAAGGGTATTTTGTTTACGATTCGCACAAATCGGGCGCGCAAACGATTTCGCATCTTCGGTTCGGACCAGAGCCAATCCATGCACCGTATCTGATCAGCCAGGCCGGCTTCGTGGCATGTCATCAGTTCGTGGCGCTGCAACGGCAGGATCTGCTGGATGTGGCGGCACCGGGCGCCACCGTGTTGTTGAATGTTCCCTGGCCGGCGACGGAGGTCTGGGATCATCTGCCGCGCCCGGTGCAGGAAACCATCGTCAGCCGCAAACTGCGCCTGTTCGTCATCGACGCCTCCGCGGTAGCGCGCGAGGTTGGGCTTGGCTCGCGGACCAACACGGTGCTGCAGACCTGTTTTTTCGCAATCTCCGGGGTGCTGCCGCACGACAAGGCGATCGGCCACATCAAGGACGCGATCCGCAAAACTTACGAACAAAAGGGCCAGACGGTAATCGACCGGAATTTCGCAGCGGTCGACGGCACTCTGGCGCGGTTGAGCGAAGTGAAAGTTCCAGCCAGCGTCACCGGTTGCCTGGAAATGCCCCCGTTGGTGCCGGCGAACGCTCCCGGATTTGTTCATTCCGTCACGGCACGCCTGTTCGCTGGCCTCGGCGATCAGATCCCGGTGAGTGCCATACCAGTCGACGGCACGTTCCCGTCAGGCACGGCGGCGTTTGAAAAGCGCAATATTTCGGACATCGTGCCGGTCTGGCGCGAAGACCTATGCGTCCAGTGCGGGCAATGCAGCTTCGTCTGCCCACACAGCGTCATTCGGGCGAAATATTATCACGAAGACAGGTTGGCGGCGGCACCGGAAAGTTTCAAATCCGCCCAGGTCAATGCGCGGGGTTACCCCGAAGCACGCTTCACGCTGCAATTCTATGTCGAGGATTGCACGGGATGTGGCCTTTGCATCGAAGCTTGCCCGGAGACCAGCCCGCGCGAAGCCAACGTCAAAGCAATCAACATGGCGGACAAGCTGCCGCTGCTGACCGCGGAACGCGAGAACATCGCATTCTTTGAAACGCTGCCGGTGAACGACCGCGCGCGGGTGGATTTCGGCGATGTCCGCGGCGTGCAATTCCTGGAACCTTTGTTCGAGTTCTCCGGTGCCTGCGGCGGCTGCGGTGAGACGCCGTATCTGAAATTGCTCAGCCAGTTGTTCGGCGACCGGGCGCAGATCGCCAATGCCACCGGCTGCTCCTCGATCTACGGCGGCAACCTGCCGGTCACGCCCTGGACCAAGGATGCCGACGGCCGCGGGCCCGCATGGTCGAATTCGCTGTTCGAGGACAACGCTGAATTCGGGCTTGGCTTCCGGCTGGCGGCGGACAAGCATCTCGAACTGGCATTGTCGTTGCTGGATGGCCTTGCCGACAAAGTCGGCCACGAGCTTGCCGAAGCGATCGTCAAGGCACCCCAAATCCAGGAGTCGGAAATTCGTGCACAACGGATCCGGGTAGCGCAATTGAAGACGCGGTTGCTGGCGATCAAACTGCCGGCGGCGCAGGATTTGCTGTCGGTCGTCGACCATTTGGTCCGGCGCAGCATCTGGATCGTCGGCGGCGACGGATGGGCTTACGATATCGGCTATGGCGGGCTGGATCACGTGCTCGCCAGCGGGCGGGACGTAAATGTGCTGGTGCTGGACACCGAGGTTTATTCCAACACCGGCGGACAGGCGTCGAAAGCGACACCGTTCGGCGCCGCGGCGAAGTTCGCCGCTTCGGGCAAACGGACGGCGCGCAAGGATCTGGCGCTGCAGGCGATCGCCTACGGCAACGTTTACGTGGCTCAGGTGGCCATGGGCGCCAATCCGCAACACACCTTGCAGGCGTTTCGTGAAGCAGAGGCGTATTCCGGCCCATCGCTGATCCTCGCTTACAGTCATTGCATCGCACATGGCATCGATATGCGGTTCGGCATGCAGCAGCAGAACCTGGCCGCCGCGAGCGGGTATTGGCCGCTGTTCCGCTTCAATCCGATGATGCGGACGGTGAACGAAAATCCATTCCGACTCGATTCGCCGCGTCCGCGGGTTCCGCTGAAAGCGTATGCCTACAACGAACTGCGTTATAGTTCTCTGGCCAACACGCGGCCGGAGGAAGCGGAGGCCCTGCTTGCCATGGCGCAGGCCGCAGTCACTGAGAAATACCGGCAATACGAAGAACTCGCCAGCCGTGAAGGCACGCGGTTCCATCCCGACGCGCGAGCACCATTGAAGGACGATCCTGGAGCACGGCAGAAGCAATCCGTTCTTGTGCCCGGCCGATAGCGCACCACGGGAGAATCCACCATGTCGCTGGCCACGAAATACCTCGGTCTTGAGTTGTCCAACCCATTGGTCGCTTCGGCGTCGCCGTTGAACAACAAGCTCGACAATATCCGCCGCCTGGAGGATGCGGGAGCCGGGGCGATCGTGCTTCCGTCGTTGTTTCAGGAGCAGATCGAGGCGGAGGCCGAAGCCCGGATGTCTCTCGTGGAATCCTATGCGGACAGTTCGCCGGAGGCGCGATCGTATTTTCACGCTTCGGTCGGTGGTCCATACGGACTGCGCCCGGACCGTTATCTGGACCTTGTGCGTCGTGCGAAGGAAGCTGTCGCCATCCCGATCATTGCAAGTCTGAATGGTTCCTCGCGTGCCGGCTGGATCGACCATGCGCGGCTGCTCGAGGAGGCCGGTGCCGCAGCCATAGAACTGAACCTGTACCATATCCCCGCCGATCTGTTCGAGTCCGGCCGTGAGGTCGAGGCCCGGTTCACTGATATCGTCCGCGCCGTCTACCGGTCGATCGCGCTGCCGGTTGCCGTCAAGCTCACGCCTTATGTCAGTTCGCCCGGCGATCTCGCCATGACTCTCGTGGAACAAGGCGCCGCCGGACTGGTGTTGTTCAACCGCGTGCTGGAACCTGATATCGATCTCTCGCAGATGCGGCTGGTCGACACGCTGACGCTCAGCGATCCCAGTGACATGCGACAGCCAATGCTGTGGATCTCAATCCTGTCCGGGCGTACCAAGGCCTCGCTGGCGGCGTCAGGCGGTGTTTCCACGGTAAACGACGTAGTGAAATATCTGCTGGCCGGCGCCGACGTGGTGATGACGACGTCGGCGCTGCTACGACATGACGTCGAATACATGACAACACTGGTCAACGGCTTGCGCCGATGGCTGGACGAACGCGAAGTCGCTTCGCTCGACGCCATCCGCGGCATGATGAGCTGGCGGCAAAGCGTTGCGCGTGACCTTTACACTCGGGCAAATTATCTGCGGATTCTTGAGGGTTACACACCACCTTGAGAGCCCGCGCCGGCACACCGGGTAGCCTCCGTCGGCACACCGTTACATCTTGCCGCCAGGGACCCCGCGAGTGAGACCGTCATGATCCATCTGAGCGACAAGGGACGCGATTATATCCAACGGGTCCGCGATCTCGGTCTCATGATCGATGCTGCCGCCGACACGATCGATGCAACGCGCGATTTGCCGCCGCAATTGTTCGCTGCGTTGCGCGCATGTGGCTTGTTCCGCCTGGTTCAGCCGACTGAATATGGCGGCGCAGAACTGGATCCGCCGTCATTGGTGCAGGTGATCGAAGCGGTCGCGCAACATGACGCCAGCACGGCGTGGTGCCTCGGGCAAACCAACATTTGCGCGATGACCTCGGCGTATCTCGAACCCGCGGTGGCGCAGGACATTTTCGGACCGGATACCGGCATCCTCGCATGGGGTCCTGGCCCAGGAGAGGCGCGGGTGGTGGCCGGCGGGTTCGAGGTAAGCGGGAAGTTTGATTTTGCCAGCGGCAGCCGCCTCGCCAGTTTTCTGGGTGCGCACGTGCCGGTGATCGAACCAGACGGTACGCGTCGGCTCGGGGCCAACGGCAAACCAATGACCTATACGATGTTTTTCCCGAAGCGCGCGGCGTTGGTACGCGACACCTGGCAGGTCATGGGCCTGCGAGGCACCGGCAGCGACAGTTACACGCTGACGAACCTGTTCGTCCCGGAAGCGTATTCACTGCCGCGATATACCGCGCGGCAGCCGCGCGTATCGGGGAAATTGTATGTTTTTACACCAAGCACCCTGTACGCTTCCAGTTTCGCCGGAATCGCACTGGGTATTGCGCGTGCGGTCATGGATGCCTTCGTCAAGGACGTCAAAGATACGACACCGCGCGGTGCCAGCCGAACACGTGGCGAAAATCACGTGATCCAGTCTCAGGTGGCGCAAAACGAAGCGCGGCTGCGTTCCGCTCGCATGTTCCTGCTCGGCTCCGTCAGCGACATCTGGGACGAAGCGCAAAACACCGGCGAGCTGACCGAGGAACAACTCGTTACCATCCGCATGGCCTCCACCTGGGCCATTCAATGCGCACGCGAAGTAGTGGCGCAGCTCTATGGTGCGGCGGGTGCACTGGCGATCTTCAATAGCCGCCCATTCGAACGGCGGTTCCGCGATATTCACACGGTAACGCAACAAATCCAGGGGCATCCCGCGCATTTCGAAACGGTTGGACAAATATTGCTGGGACGCGAGCCGGACCGGCCAATGTTCACGTTCTAAAGGGGACGGAAACCGGTAGGAGCCACGATCAATCCGCCGGCTCCAGCCGTTCTCCGAGGCCTGGCGTGGATTGCCGCCTGGTCGAGAATGTGTCAATCAACACGGGCAATACAAGCAACAGCAGCAAAGGCGCAATCAGCGTACCGCCAACGACAACCAGCGCCAACGGTCGTTGCACCTGCGCGCCAATACCGGTCGAGACCGCGGCCGGCAGCAATCCAACACACGCAACAACGCATGTCATCAACACCGGACGCATCTGGGTTCTGCATGTGCGCTGGATCGCCGCGGCGTGATCCTCCCCGGCTTCAATCGCGTGATTGAAAAAGCTCAGCACGATAATGCCGTCCATTGCGGAAATGCCGAACAGCGCAACGAAGCCGATCGCGGCCGACACACTGAACGGTGTCGCCGTAGTCCACAGGGCCAGAATTCCGCCGATCATCGCCATCGGAATGACGCTCGCCGCCAGGAACATGTCAATAACCGAACCGAAGTGCACAAACAGCAGCAGGCAAATCAGTGCGATCGCCAGCGGTACCACAATTGAAAGGCGAGCGATCGCCTCCTGCAGATTGCCGAACTCGCCAACCCATTCCAGGTGATACCCTCCGGGAATTGGTACAGCTTCTTCAACTTTCTGCCGCGCCTCGAGGACGGTGGTGCCGAGATCGCGGCCGCGCACGCTGAATTTTATGGGTATGTAGCGTTCCTGTCCTTCGCGATAGATAAATCCGGCGCCGGTGGTCAGCTTCACCGACGCGACATCGGTCAGCGGAACGGGTATGATACCCGAACCATTCGGATTTGGCGCACCGATTGGAATGTGGCGGATTGCTTCCAGATCACCGCGATATTGCTGGGCCAACCGCACGATGATCGGTTCGTTGCGGTCCGATCGTGGTTCATAAAGGTTACCTGCCGCCTGGCCACCGATCGCCGCCTGAACCGTGCTATTGATATCGCCGGGCGCCAGGCCAAAGTGGGCCGCCCGCGCTCGGTCGATGTCAATACGAACCGTCGGCTGGCCAAGCGATGTCAATACGGCAAGGTCGGTCACTCCCGGCACGGTCGCGAGGACATCCTTGATCTTCTCGGCCGTGCGCTCCAGCAGTTCGAGATCGCCACCATAAAGCTTAACCGAATTCTCGCCTTTCACTCCAGATGCCGCTTCTTCGACATTATCCTGAATATACTGCGAAAAGTTGAAATCCACACCGGGGAACTCTTGAGCCAGATCATTTGTCATGGCTTCCGTCAGAGCTTCCTTGGTCACTCCAGGCGGCCACTCATCGAATGGTTTCAACGGCACAAAAAACTCCGCGTTGAAAAAGCCGGTCGCGTCCGTCCCGTCGTCCGGTCGCCCGTGCTGCGAGACAACCGTTATCACCTCGGGATATTTCCCAAGGGCAACGCGGATGCGATTAACATAGGGGTTGCTGGCCTCAAGCGAAACCGATGTCGGCATGGTCGCGCGAACCCATAAATTGCCTTCTTCCAGGCTCGGCAAGAATTCAAGTCCGAGGGAATTGCCGACGAACCCGGTGAAAACCAGCAGAACCACCAAAGTGCCAATTGCCAACAAGCGATTGGCGAGAACGAATCCAACCAATGGCTGATAGATCCGATGGCAGATCCGAATGAGCAGCGTGTCTTGCTCGCTTTCCTGGCCGCGCAGGAATACGGCGCACAGCGCCGGGGTTACGGTAAACGTCGCGAGCAAGCCGCCGGCGATCGCATAGGCATAGGTCTTGGCCATCGGCCCGAAGATATGTCCCTCAATCCCGGTCAGGGTAAACAGCGGCAGAAAGGCAGCGATGATGATCGCCGAAGAAAAGAATATGCTCTTGTTCACCTCGATGGCCGCCAGTGCAATTGTTGCGAACTTACCGTGCAGTTCCGCCGGGAGCCGCGCCCGATGCACGACGGGCGACCCCTTGAAACGGTCGGCCATCGGCTGCGCGAGCCGGCGCATGACATTTTCCACCAGGATGACCGTGGCATCGACTATGAGGCCGAAATCGATCGCGCCCACCGACAACAAATTCGCCGACTCGCCGCGCGCGAGCAACAGGCCTATCGCGAATGCCAGGGCGAAGGGAATTGTCGCCGCGACGATCAGTGCGCTGCGCAGATTACCCAGGAAAAGCCACTGCAAGACGAAAATGAGAACCACGCCGACGATCATGTTATGCAAGACTGTATGGGTGGTGACGTTGATCAGTTCGGAACGATCGTAAATCTTTTGCAGATGCACGCCTGGCGGCAGAATATTCGATCCATTGATCTCTTGGATCAGCGCCTCGACCCGTTGGATCGTCGGCAGGCTTTGGGCGCCGCGCCGCATCAGCACAATACCTTGCACAATGTCATCGTCCGCATCCTGGCCGGCAACGCCAAGTCGTGGCAGATGATCCACCGTCACGGTGGCGACATCGCGCACCAGCACCGGCGCGCCGTTATTGGCCGATACCAAAGTATCGCGAATGTCATCGATCGAGTTAATCAGCCCCACGCCGCGCACCACCGCAGCCTGTGCGCCAAAATTGACGGTCTGGCCGCCGACATTGATGTTGGCGTTGTTCAGTGCGGCGATCACCTGCGGCACGGTCAGCCCATATCGCGACAGTTTTGGCTGATCGATCGACACCTCAAAGGTCTTGGTCTTGCCACCCCAGCCATCAACGTCGATCACGCCCGGAACAGCCTTGAAGCGGCGCTCGAGCATCCAGTCCTGAATTGTTTTCAGATCTGCCGTGGAATAGCCCGGTGGGCCGACGACGCGATAGCGCAGGATTTCTCCGATCGGGCTGGTCGGTGAGATGACTGGTGTCGCGCCGTTAGGCAACGGGGGCATCTGCGCCAACCGGTTGATCACCAACTGCTCGGCCTCATCGAATGTCACATCGTAGGTAAACTGCACCTTGATGTCCGACAGACCAAACAGCGAGATGGTGCGAATTGCCTGCAGGTTCGGCAGCCCGGCCATCTGCACCTCGACCGGGATCGTCATGTAGCGTTCCATCTCATCAGCCGATTGGCCGGCACTTTGGACAATGATATCGACCAATGGGGGAACCGGATCGGGATAGGCCTCGATGTTAAGTTTCATGAATGCCACGATGCCGCCTGCGAAAATCGCCAGCATCAGCACCAGGACGAAATAGCGCTGCTTCAGCGCCAGGGTAACGAGGCTGGTCATGGCCGGTCCTTGCCGTCAGTCACCGGTCGCGGCCCGATCGATGAACACCGCGCCCGAGGTCACGATCTGCTCACCAGGCTTCAGGCCGTCCCGCACCGCAACCACACCGTCCTGGGTGGTCGCGATTTTGATCATTCGGAGTTCCAGCGTTTTGTCCGCCGGGTTGGCAACCCAGACATGGGCGCTGTCAATTTCGTGCACCACCGCGATATCCGGCACCACGGCAAACCGTGCACCCTCGCCGGTGATAATCCGAAAACTGGCGAACATTTCGGGTTTCAGTAGCCCGTTCGCATTGTCGATCTCGGCACGAACGGGTAGACGGTGCGTGACCGGGTCGATCGCAGCGCCGATATAGGTCAGGCGCGCCCGGAACGTACGGCCCGGAAGGGCCAATACTGTTACGTCCACTGCGGCACCCTTATACAGGCGGGGAGCATCTTCCTCTCGGACATTGGCGACCAGCCAGACGGTTGACAGGTCGCCGATCGTGAACACGGGTGATGATGCACCGGAGGACGCGCTTATGATGTTCTGGCCCAGTCCAGCCTGGCGTTGCACGACCGTGCCGCCAATCGGAGCCGTCACCACCGATTCCGACGGTAGGCCCGACACGTCCGCGGTGGCCTCGATCTCGCTGATTTCCGGGTCGGTCTTGCCAAGAATGCGAAGCCGGTTGCGCACCGCGGCCAGTGCGGCGGTGCCGCTGTTAAGACCGCCCTGCGCGGTCGCCAAATCGAGTTGCGCCTGCTGCCAGTCCTTCAGCGCCGCGCCCTTGGCAAGATACAGATCGTGCTGGCGCTTCTCGTTGGTCGTCGCGAGCGTCAGTTGGGCCTTGGCGGTCCGCAGATTGGCCGCAGCCGTAATGAGATCGTTCTGCGCCTGCGCCAGTTCGCTCGCCTGAATGGCAAACAGAGGCTGGCCAGCGGCGATGGTGTCCCCGGCGTGCGCCATGAGCTTTGTGATACGGCCGGAATAGGGTGAAAAGACCGGCGTCACCAGATCGTCATCCCAGGCGATCTTGCCGTCAGCTTCGGTGATTTGCTGAAATACTCTCTCGTTGACCGGCGCAATTTTGAGTGTGGCCCATTGCCGATCGGTCAGCCTGAATGACGCCCCGCTGCCGCCCTGTGATATCGCGGCCGGATTTGCTTCGTATTCCGACAGACCGGTCAGTCTCGAAACGATAGGACCAGCGAACAGCGCGACGAACAACGCAGCCGACACCAGCGCCAGCAGTGTCAACTGAGCCGTTCGCGGCAAACGCTTGCCATAGCCCGGCTCAGTTCCGGGTTGCGCTTTCCCCTGATCCTGGCCTGGGGTTTGCTGGTCCATGCATAATCCTGGTTCACGTTCTGACTGCGGCCAACTGTACGTCCATCCCCTTGGCGCGCCCTAGAATTGTGCGTGCAAGCGTAGCCCGAAGACCGACACTGGGCCTCGATCACGATTGTAAGCCGGGTTATTGATAAGTTGGTAGTCTGCGCTCACATGAGCGAAGCTGAACGCGGCGAGACTGTAGTAGGTCTCCAGGATTTGTTCCGGGCCGGCATGTTTTAACTGGCCGTCGCCGATAATTCCGCCGATACCGCCTGCAGCCAGATATTCCTTGGCCTCGTGCGAGATTTGATTGGCGACGATGGCCAGCCCAACGGTGTCATCCGGCCGGTTCCAACGATTTCCCGATAACGAAAGACCGGCTGAAATCGTCTGATCGATGTCGGTGAAATCCACCTCTTCCACGCTGCCTTGCGTCCAGCCCGCGCGCGCGAACATGCCGAGATCGGCAGTCAGCTGCTGCTCGAGATTCAGCCCTATGCCGTATTTGCTGCGATAGTGACGCACTGCTGCGGTCGACGGCGTCTGACCCGTGGCGGCTGCCAGAGCCAACGCATCGGAATAGGTCCCCAGACTACCACGGGTGAGCCAATAGAGAACCTTCAGCTTGCCGGGCTGGTTCCACAATGTATGACGCTCCTCTAGTTCGCTAACGAACTGCGGCTGTTGGATGAAGCGATTGTCGAGATATTTGTCGTTCGGGTGGACTGACAGATCAAACAGCCCAGCTCGGGCGGTCCACCAATCCTGGTACCATTCGGCTGCAGCACCATAGGTGTATCCCCATGCTTCCGCCGCATAGTCGAAGGTTCCCATGTCGATAACCGACCAATTGAGAAAATCGTTGCGTGGGTCGTGGGCAAATTTATTGTTGTCGAAGATATCAACCACGGAAAATTTACCGATCGTGAACACCAGGCGATTGGCGGTCTGTGAGCCGCCCAACTGGTTCAGGTCGGGATCGAGCTTTTCAATCCCGCCACCCAGATCGATCGTCTGGCGGAAGAACCCGCGCGGCATTCGGTAGTATGGATCGTTCTCGCCGAGTTTGTAGGCCTCACCGCTGACGTAGCCTGCTACTCCCAGGCCGTTGCTGAGGCCAAACCCCTGGTCAATCTCGGGATTGATCCAGATTTCACCACCTCGCCACGGCCGGTATCCCAGATAGAGCGTGGCATCGAGGGTTTCCCTGCCGTTGGCAGCGGGGCTGAGGCTCTGGGGTCCTTGATACGGGGATCGGAAGGCAGGCTGAAACAGCCAGGTATTCGTCGCCTGGCCATGAATGGCCCATTGTTCCGGCGTGATTTGCTCGGCCTGTTCCGGATTAACCGGCGCGGCTTGCGGTTGCGGCGTTGGGCCGGTCGTTTGGGTGTGGCCAGTGAGCGGATAAAGAAAAATCGTACCGGCCACTATGCCGTATGCCGCACGGCGCATCGTCAGATTACCTTGAGCTGGTCTGGACGATTACCGCCCGAGGTCGCAGGGCGACGGAAGGAACACGCGCGGCCGTCCGGTGGTCGTTCCCGGCGCCATTCATGAGAGAATATTGCCCCCCGGGTCATGAGCATCATTCCCTCGTCCCGGTTTGAATGGTTTCCTCTGCGTCAGGCAACAACATGTGGCCTTGGCTGCACGCCACGACACGTGAGCAAGAATTGCGCACCGCGACCGGGGTTCGCAATGCAACGTCGAAAGCGTAAGAACTCCACGGAACTCGCGGCCGGCGGACCACATTGTGGCGGTGCCGGTAAGAAGACAGGACGCACGGTCTGGTTTCCCGGTCGATGGCGCGAGACGCCGCTCACTCACCCAGCCCTTCTCCCTGGAACCCCTCAGTTTCCGCTCGCGAATCATGCCGCGTCCACAATAACCTTCTTGTGTGACAGTTTGACTATCATCGACACCCTCAGGTTCAAACGGCCGTACCGACAGTCCATGTCGCAGAGCGGACCAGCGGGGAATTCTCCAACTCGGCGACCACGTGGTCCAGTTCATCGGGATCGGCTGTGGTCGGTACCAGTTTCGCGGCGAGTTCCACCTCGGTCTCGCTCTCCGACAGGGCCTCGATTTCCCGGATCGGATAGTTGGCGCGAGACAGCAGGTCGTCCAACAAATCCCGAACGTCTGCCACATTGGCCCGATCGCAGGTTGCGTGGACGCGGTACTGAGCCTCGGTGGTTGCTTCATCGAACGGACGCCGGTTCACCCAGTTCACCAGTGGCCGCAGCAATGTGTTGCCTGCCAGGACGAACGCTGTGACCGCGATGGCTTCAAACGGAAGCCCCGCTCCTGAAAACGTACCGACAGCGGCCGAGCACCACAGTGTCGCTGCGGTGTTCAGGCCACGTATGCTGCCGCCGTCCTTAAGAATGACGCCGGCACCCAGGAAGCCGATGCCGGACACCACATAGGCGATGATGCGGACTGCGCCTTCGGTGCCGGTCAGGCGCAGGCCGAGGTCGGAAAAGGCCGCGGCACCGACCGCGACCAGGACATTGGTGCGCAGGCCCGCGTTGCGCTGCCGCCACTGCCGCTCGAAGCCGATGCTGGTGCCGAGTACGAAGGCCACGCCCAGAGCCAGCAACGTGTGCAGGAATTCCATGCGCGAAAGTACTGCCGGGCCTAAAGCGACATGGCGGTCTGGACAACCTTCACGGCGACCAGAATGGCTGCTCCGATCAAATAGGCCCGCATCACCCCCATCCAGACGCGCTTGCCTAAACCCAACCGGGACGGCGGAAGGGTCGAGAGCGGCGGCATCCGCCACGTCATCCGTATTGCCCGAAGATGCGCCTTAAGCGCCGGACCGTTGCGCGTCGACCGGCGGAACCCGGCTTTGCCTGTCAACGCAAGCGCTGCAAAGCCCACGATCCCGATTGCGCTACCGCCGCCAAGGATCAAGAGGATCGTCTCGCCGGTGAGGTTCGGGAAAACTGTCGCAGCTGTCAGGATCATCGATAGCACCAGCAGAATCCAGATCACCGCTCCGGTAAACAGGTTGAGCCAGCGCCCGTTCACCCAGGGACCGAGCACTGCCTTGTCGTTGCACAACAGCAGGAGGAACACGGTCGCAGACGGCAGCAACACACCGGCAAGTGTTTGCACCGCGTTGGTCAGCAGCCCAAGCAACGCGTCGTTGCCGAACAGAACGAGGCAGGCCGAGACTGCGATCAGCCCGGCATAGACGGCATAAAAGCCCGCCGCATCAGTGGCTTTACGATGTAGCGAGTGGCGCAATGCGAGCACATCGCCGATCGCATAGGCGGTCGACAGCGAGACCGCGGAGGCACCAATGATACTGGCATCAAGCAAAGCCAGCGCGAACATCACCCCCGCCGCCCGACCGGCATAGGCCGCAAGACCGGTAGCGACGGCGCCGGCATCAGAGAAGTGACCGAATTCAGCAGTGCCCTGAAAAGCTGTGGCCGTGAACGCCATCATGGCCATGGCACCGAGCAGGACCACGGCGATGCCAATCAACAGGTCGGCCTTACCGTACGCCATGAAATGCGGCGTGATGCGTTTGTCGATCACGTAGCTCTGCTGAAAGAACAGCTGCCAGGGCGCGATCGTGGTCCCGACGATGGCAATCACCAGCAACATGACGTCCGACAGGTTCGCGCCGGCCGGAAACTGCGGCACGACAAGATCACGCCCGACGTCGCCCAACGGCGGGTGCGCCAGCATGAAAACCGGGATCAGCAGCAGGCTGAAAAAACACAACGCCAGCGAGAACCGCTCGAAGCGGCGGAAGCTGCCGGTGCTCGCAGCAGCAATAATGACGCCGGCCGCCACAATGATGCCCCACGCTCGAGGCACCCCAAGATAGCCGAGCGCCAAATTGATCCCGATGAACTCAGTGACAATGGTCAGCCCATTCAGCAGAAAGAGATCGATGACGCTGAACGCGCCCCAGAATCGGCCGAACCGCTCCAGGATCAATCGCCCGTGGCCGACGCCGGTCACCGCACCGAGGCGCAGCACCATCTCCTGGTTCACATAAAGCACCGGCGCCAGCAGCAGCAGCGTCCACATCAGTGCCGTGCCGTAATTCTGGCCCGCCTGACCGTAGGTCGAAAACGCGCCGGCATCGTTGTCGCCCACCATGACAATCAGTCCTGGGCCGGCAATGACGGCAAGCGTGCGTAGCCGCGCCCACCACGTCCCGCGATGCCTGGTATCGCCTTGCCGAATGGTGCCGAGTGCGCCCTCGATGTCGCCGAGGTGGGCAGCATCGAGCACAGCCGAATGAGCGGAATCGTCGAGTAAAATGTCCGACATGGTGAACTCATCACAAAGTTTGAACGCCAACGCCCCAACCAGAACGGCGGGACAACTCCAGACTCACGGCAGGCGCAGTGGGACTGCGCCGGTCGTTCAGCCAGGAGGGAATTCCGGCGCCTTGTTACCGCTCCGCCAACGGCGGATTGGCCGGCCGAACGGCCTGATGAGCCACTCGATTGAGCGCGACGCATCGACACGACGCAAAGCGTCGCGCGGACAAGCAGGCGCGCGTGGGACACCAATGTTGAGGAAGGCGGTCATGGCCCTCTCCTCCGACTCAAGCGGTTGCTCGAGCCCGGGAGGGCCTGACCGTTAACCCTGGCGCACTGGCGCGGCGGGTATCACGGTCACATGCTCGACCCGGGCGGTGATCCAACCCAACAGAGCGGTTACGGTAGGCGGGAAGCGCCTACTGTCACTCTCCGAGGGTTGGCTACTGGATCGCGGGTTCATGTGATCCCTTGCTGGACAGGTTCGTAATCGGACTATTAACGTCATAGACATGCAAACGGTTGCCGACACACTGACGCGGGTCCGCTCACCCGCCTTAGACCCATCGGCATGGCCGGATCAAGCGTAAATTTGCAGATCGGTTACAGAAATTCACGCACCGTTGACGGGGACCGTGCACGGTTGCCGATTGGCCACTCCGGGATGACAGCGGCTTGCCGGGATGGCCAGCAAGTCGGGTCTCGCAACCCAGATCAGCGCCACAAGCCGTTCCCTTGCCATGACGAGCGTTTGACAGACAGGGAGCCCCCGCATAAGGTCCGGCCCCCATATCGCAGGTGCGAAAAGCCGTCGGGACGAAGGAGGGGGCCATGGGAGGCCGCCCGCCTCGTCAAGACGTGTCCGAACGTCCCCTTTTCTCGTCCCAGAAAGCGCCAGGGTAACCCAATGAAAGTTCTGGTCCCCGTCAAGCGGGTGGTTGACTACAACGTGAAAGTCCGGGTGAAGACCGATAATACCGGCATCGAGACCTCCGGGGTGAAGATGTCGATGAACCCGTTCGATGAAATTGCCGTCGAGGAGGCCGTGCGCCTGAAGGAGAAGGGCGTAGCCACCGAGATCGTGGCGATCTCGATGGGTGTACCGCAGTGCGCCGAGACAATCCGGACGGCACTGGCGATGGGAGCCGACCGCGGCATCCTGGTGGAAACCGATGTCGACCTGCAGCCTTTGGCGGTCGCCAAGCTGCTCAAGGCGATCGCCGACCAGGAGCAGCCAAGACTCATCATCCTCGGCAAGCAGGCAATCGACGACGACATGAGCGCTACCGGCCCGATGTTGGCCGCACTGCTGGGCTGGTCGCAGGGCACCTTCGCCAGCAAATTGACGGTGGAAGGCGACATCATCACCGTCACCCGCGAAGTCGATGGCGGGCTGGAAACGGTGGCACTGAACCTGCCGTCGATCATCACCACCGATTTGCGGTTGAACGAGCCGCGTTACGCCTCGCTGCCCAACATCATGAAGGCGCGAAAGAAGACCATCGACAATAAGAAGCCGGCCGATCTGGGCGTCGATCCGACACCGCGCCTGACCGTAGTGCGGGTTGACGAACCGCCGAAGCGGAAGGCCGGCCAGAAGGTCAGCTCAGTGGCAGAACTGGTCAGCAAATTGAAGACCGAAGCGAAGGTGATCTGATCATGGCGGTTCTTGTGCTGCTCGAATTCGACGCATCCGGCATCAAGCAACCATCTCGCTCGGCAGTCGCCGCGGCCCAGGCACTGGGCGAGGTGCATGGATTGGTGGCGGGTGCCGACCTTGGGGGTGCCGCGGCAGCAGCTACGAAGCTGGCTGGCGTAGCCAAGGTTCTGGTCGCGGACGCACCGGCGCTGGATCATCTGCTGGCCGAACCGGCCGCAGCGCTTTTGGTCGCGCTGGCGCCTGGCTACTCGCACATCCTTGCTGCCACCACGGCGGTTGGAAAGAACATCCTGCCGCGAGTGGCAGCGTTGCTCGACGTGCAGCCGATCAGCGACATCGCCGCGGTCATCGACGCCGACACCTTCGTGCGCCCGATTTACGCCGGCAACGGTATGGCGACGGTGAAATCGTCGGACAACAAAAAGATCATCACCGTTCGCGCCGCCAGCTTCGACCCGGTCGCTTCCGAGGGCGGATCCGCCCCCATCGAGGCCGTTCCGCTCGGTGAACTGCCTGGCATCTCGAAATTCGTTTCCGCCGAACTATCTAAGAGTGAGCGGCCGGAGCTGACCGCTGCGCGGGTTGTCATTTCTGGTGGCCGCGGCATGCAGAATGGTGATAACTTCGCGTTGCTCGAACCGATCGCGGACAAACTCGGCGCTGCTGTTGGCGCCTCGCGTGCCGCGGTAGATGCGGGCTTCGTTCCCAACGAGTTTCAGGTTGGGCAAACGGGTAAGATCGTCGCGCCAGAGCTGTACATCGCTGTCGGGATCTCGGGGGCCATCCAGCACCTCGCCGGCATGAAGGACAGCAAGGTCATCGTGGCGATCAATAAGGATGAGGAAGCGCCCATCTTCCAGGTCGCCGATTACGGCCTGGTGGCTGATCTGTTTGTTGCGCTGCCCGAGTTGGCGGCAGAACTGGAGCGCTCCTGAATGACCGTCGACGTCAAACCGACTCTCGAGACTGAACTGCTGAGCGAACCGGCGGAAATCGCGCGGGTCGGGGTGATTGGCGGCGGCCAGATGGGCAACGGCATCGCCCATGTCTGTGCCCTGGCCGGATTGCCGGTCGTCCTGCTGGACGTCAAAGCCGAGGCGCTGACCAAGGCCATGGCCACGATGGCGCGGAATATGGAACGTCAGGTCAATCGGTCGATCATTTCGTCCGATGATCGTGACGCGGCGTTGGCCCGGATCACGACCTCGACCGATTATGCGGCGTTCAGCAACGCCGACATGGTGATCGAGGCGGCGACCGAGAAAGAGGACGTCAAGCGCACGATCTTTGGCACCTTGGTGCCGCGGTTGAAGCCGTCCTGCATCATTGCCACCAACACATCATCAATTTCGATTACCCGGCTTGGCGCATCGACCGACCGGCCGGGAAAATTCATCGGCATGCACTTCATGAACCCGGTTCCAGTCATGAAGCTGGTGGAGATCATCCGGGGTATTGCCACCGATGAACCGACTTTTCTGGCAGCCCAGGCACTGGCGCGGAAACTTGGCAAGATCGCAGCTCTGGCGGAGGATTTCCCGGCCTTCATCGTCAATCGCATTCTGGTGCCGATGATCAACGAGGCGGTTTACGCGCTGTATGAAGGCGTCGGTTCGGTATCCGGCATCGACACCTCCATGCGCCTGGGCGCGAACCATCCGATGGGGCCGCTGGAGTTGGCGGACTTCATCGGCCTGGATACTTGCTTGTCCATCATGCAGGTGCTGCACGACGGTCTGGCCGACAGCAAATACCGCCCCTGCCCGCTGTTGGTGAAATACGTCGAGGCCGGTTGGCTGGGCCGCAAGACCGGTCGCGGCTTTTACGATTATTCACAGTCTCCGCCACGGCCAACGCGGTAGTCCCGGGACACTACCTGGTCCCGTAAAATCGATCGCCTGCATCGCCCAGTCCCGGGCGGATATAGCCGTGGCTGTCCAATTCGCGATCGATCGCCGCAGTAAACACCGGCACATCCGGATGGGCGTTGGTAAACTCGGCAATGCCCTCGGGCGCCGCGATCAGGCAAACAAATTTCATCGCCGTAACGCCCGCCTGCTTCAATCGCGTTGCGGCGGCACTGGCGGAATGTCCGGTCGCCAGCATCGGATCCACCAATATGACCAACCGCTCCTGGATGTCGCTCGGCAGCTTCAGGTAGTATTCAACCGGCCGCAGAGTCTCCGGATCGCGATACAGCCCGATGTGCCCGACCCTGGCGGAGGGAACCAAATCCAGCATCCCGTCCAGGATACCGTTGCCGGCGCGTAGGATGGACACGAGGCACAGTTTCTTGCCGGCCAGATGCTCTGCGCGCATTGGCTCCAGCGGTGTTTCGATGTCGATCGGTTCGAGCGGCAGATCGTGCATTACTTCATAGGCCATCAGCAGGCTGATTTCCCGGGCGACCTGACGGAACATGCCGGTCGGCGTATAGCGGTCGCGCAGCAAGGCCAGCTTGTGACGCAGCAGCGGATGGTCGGGTATGGTCACCGGTTGCATCGCGGGATCCTCCTCACCGTTGTCAGGCGCGTCTGGCCGCGAGTAGCCGGACGATCACCAGGGTACAGAGGATAACCACAAACGAAAACGCACTGGTTAACGCGCCGGGCGCGGACAGCACCAGGATGGTCACGCCGGTGGTCATGCCAAAGATCGCCAGCGACAAAGTGTTGTCGCTGCCGGCGGTCAGTGGCGTTCGAGCAAACTTGTCACAGTATAGAGTGAAACCAAACAGGTGCCGATCACACCTTCGACGATGATCGGCAGCACAACATACCAAACGTACTGCCAGGGCGAGGCACCATGGTCGCGCTGCGCTTCCTCCCGCGCGATAGAAGGATGGAACGCTGCGAACATGATCAGGGGTTCAAACGGCAGCGTCAGGTTAACTGCGCATAGAATGCGGAACAGTACCAATCCGGATCAAGATCGAGTCCGTTGAACAGCAGTCCGACGCCGAGATTTACTGAAATCGATGGGATGATCACGCGCCGCCGTTCACCTCGATCGTCGTGCAGGTCACGAAACTTGCAGCATCGCTGGCGAGGAAATCCACCACCGACGCGATCTCCTCGGGCTCGCCCGGCCGGCCAAGCGCGCTGCCCAGAGCCCGTTGCTTCGAAACCTCCGGCACTCGCGCACCCATCGCAGTATTGATCAAACCGGGAGCGATCGCGTTGACCCGGATGTTGTGCCGGCCAAGACGCTTGCCGAGGCTTTTCGTCATGTTGATAACCGCGGCTTTTGACGCGCCATACTCAACGACTGTGCTGCCGTTGACCCCAGCCATGGATGCGGTGGTGATGATCGAACCGCCCTGCCCCGCCGCAATCAGTCGCCTCGCAACCCACTGAGCGGCGAAAAACGGCACCCGCACATTGGCCGACATGGTGGCGTCGAATTGCTCGGGCGGGACGTCCAGCCAATCGTTCTCCGGGTGGAAGACCCCGGCGTTGTTGTACAGTACGCGGATCAGGCCGTGGTCCTGCTCGATCGCCGCAAAGGTCTGTGCAAGATTGTCCAGTTCCGTCAGGTCGCATGGATAGTAAGGCCAGTTACCCTTGCTCTCAGCGCCGATGTCGACGCCCACTGCCAGAAACCCGGACTGCGTCAGTTTGCGGCAGGTGGCCTGACCAATCAGACCATTGCTGCCGGTGATTACGGCGACATTCGGCATTTCGTTCGCTCCCTTTGCTGACGCCCAGACTTTGCTGACGCCCAGACTTTGCTGACACCCAGACTTTGCTGACACCCAGACTGCTGACGCTCAGACATTGCTAACGCCCAGACTGCTGACGCCCAGGGCACCGGCCGCATCGGCCACGCTACCGGCGCGCGGTCCCACCGGCAAATTCTCCAGGCGGTTCGAACTGGATAACCGGGCGCGGGCGTGCGGGAGGAGGGTGCCGCATCCGTAAAATTCCCCCTATCATCCCGAAGCATGACGGCGGACGCGCACGCGGCATCGGATTTTTACCGGACCTCGCGGGGGGCAGTGACCGCGAGGCTGCTTCGCGCGCGGATCGCCATGCTGTGGCCGGACATGGACGGCTGCTCGGTATTGGGCATTGGCTACACTGCGCCCTATTTGCGTGCCTGGGACGGCTCGGCGTACCGGCGCATCGCGCTGACGCCGGCACAGATTGGCGCAATCCGCTGGCCGCCCGACGCGCCCAACCTGTCCTGCACCGCCGAGGAAGACGCGCTGCCGTTCCCCGATCTGATGTTCGATCGCATCCTGATCGTGCATGGGCTGGAGGTGGCGGAGAACGCCCGCCGCATGCTGCGGGAAGCGTGGCGGGTGCTGAAGGACGACGGACGTTTGCTGATCGTGACGCCGAACCGGACCGGTATGTGGGCGTACTGGGAAAGCACGCCATTCGGACATGGACAGCCATACACGGCCGGACAACTCGGGCGGCTGCTATCGGGCGCGCTGTTCCGGGTCGAGCGGCGCGATACCGCGCTATGGATGCCGCCGTGGCAGGCTCGACTGATCCTGCGCAGCGCCTCCTTGTTCGAGCGAGCGGGACGGCAATTGGCGCCCGGTCTTGCAGGAGTCACGATTACCGAGGCGGTGAAGGATGTTTACGCGGCGGTGCCGCTGCAACCGGCGGTGCGCCGAAGGTTGGTGCAGGTGGAGGCCGGGTAGGCGTCAGACGCCCCCGGTCATCGCGAACGCAGCGACGCAATCTCGTTTCGCTGCCCACATTTCACGAGATCGCTTCGCTGCGCTCGCGACGGCAGAAGAGCTGGGTCACGCTTCAAGGATTCCGGGGCTTAGTTCGGTTGCGCCTCCTCAACGGTCGGCAATAGCCCCATACGGCGGCAGAGAAAGAACAACCGGCGACCCTGCGTTATACTGATGACCAACATAACGCCCAAACTGACGCTGCCGAGAACCGAGCGAACCAACATCGCACGCCCCAGCGGCAAGATCGCACCGAGCCAAAGATAGAGCCCTGCTTTGGCAAAGAAATAGCCAGCCCAGAACAGCGTGAAGAGGCGAAAGAAGTAACGGATGTCGGCCCGCTCCGGAAACGGCCCGCTGCGCTGCTCGGCGATTTCCTGCAGCATCGGTTTGTCGCCGCCGGCGCCGGCGACGAAGGCGATCCCGGTGGCAACGTTGGTGATGACAGACTCATACTTCAGCATGAACGGAGTTTGCGAAACCAGATCGATACCACCGAAAATGACGGCGAGACCGCTCGACAGTACGTAAATCCGGGTAAACGGGATGTGCCGCCAAAACCGGCGGGCCGCATCCACGACGATGAAGGCAATGGTTCCGGCGATGGCGGCCTTCAGGCCAAACGCCGCTGACAATGCTAACAGCACAATCAGCGGGCCGACTTCCCAAAGGGCGAATTCCAGCACCGCGCGGAGTCGTTGCATCGTTGCACTCCTTCAATTACGCGGCCGACGAAATGTGGTTCAGTTTGGCCGGCCCGCGGGGTTCATCGACAGCAAGGTGATCCTGCCGCTCGATCGCGGCAAAAATGGCGGTCGTATCGTGACCGGCAGCGAGGTCAGGCCCATCCCCCGCTCCCGGTTATCGCCAGCCATGCAAGCACTACAGGCTTGCGACGCCTGGGAAATGATCCGACATTCGTCACAGAGGTGACGCAATGGCCAAAGTCGAAATCTATACTCAGCCCTGGTGCCCGTTCTGCGAGCGGGCGATGCACATCCTGTCGACCAAGAGCGTGGCGTTTCAGGAGATCGACGCCCCGCACGGTTCCGCCGCGCGCGAGGATGCGAAGCGCCGCTCCGGCGGGCGAACCACCGTGCCGCAAATCTTCATCGACGGCCGGCATATCGGTGGCTGCGACGACCTCGTGGCGCTCGATTATGCAGGAAAGCTGGACCCGCTGCTGCGGGCGGCGTAAGACGGTGCTGGCACTCTCTTGCTTTGAGTGCCAGGGGGCACCAAATTCGTTAACGGGTCCGTGGCATGGGGCCATTGGATCAGGCCGGGATCGAGGATGATTCATTATCAGTTACGCTGCGACCAGGACCACGAATTCGACGGTTGGTTCAACGACAGCACCGGATTTGAGAAACAGGCAAAGCGCGGCCTGATCGAGTGCCCGACCTGCGGCGCAACCAAGGTCAGGCGAGCCCTGATGACGCCCGCAGTCGCTACCCGCGATGCGCCGGAGCCCAAACCGCCGGTTCCCGTTCAGCAGGTCCTGCCGCCGGCGCACCCACCTGGTCCAGAGTCCGGGCTGCCGATGCCGGCGCAAATGATCGCCGTGTTGCAACGCATGCGGGCTCAGGTTGAGAAGAACTGCGACTATGTCGGCCCGGGATTCGCCGAGGAAGCGCGCAAGATCCATCGGGGCGAGGTCGAGGGGCGCGGCATTTACGGTGAAACGACACCGGACGAGGCCGAGGCCCTGGCCGACGAAGGCATCGCGATTCACAGCATCCCGTGGGTTCCGCCGGCCGACGGCTAAGCGTCCGACCGAAAGGCCGCCTCAGTAATGCCGGCGATGCCAGTACCGGCCTCGCCGCACCCAGATGCGCCGTCCGTGATACCAGCGCCAATAGCCGGGGCCGACGACCACCGGCGCCGGCGCGACCACCACCGGCGGCGGTGCCACCATGGGAGGCGGTATGATCGCGACCGGTCCCGGCGGCGGCGGAGGGGCAACCACGCATCCCACGAGGGACAGCAGACAACCGCACCCGACAGCGGCAGTCAGGATGAAACGTTTCATTATTTGCCTCCGGTCAACCGAATCCGACCTACCGGAGTATTAAGGCATGGACAACGGCTCGAGAACAGACGGCCTTCACGCAGTTCAGTCGTCGAGCGGCGCGCGTACTGCGACCGGCACGTTCTGCACGATACGCTGATGGCTCGTTATCTTTCCGAAATAGATGAAGCCCAGTACCGATACGCCGTGCCGCCCAGAGTACCTGAGGGGGGCCACCACACACGGACCAGGGACCAGTCGGCATAGGGCGAAGCATCGACCACCAACTGATCTGTCGTCACCCGATGATGCACCCAGTTCTCCTGGGCACTCCTGGGCCACCAAAACTTCCCGCTGCGACATGATCTCAGATACCACCGCGACGTGCCCTCTCGGCATCCCGGAGGCCGGCGCGAAGACCATCGCCGACCCGACCTCGGGGACCCTGCCTCGGCCGTAGCGCCCGTTGGCCTGCCACCACCAATCCGAGGCCTCGCCATGCAGATCGATCCCGCTCGGTGCCCGCGCGAACGGCACGCAGTCGACCGGCCCGCAGTCGACCGGCCCGCAGATCCCGATATCGCGCTGCGGCACCCCGCCACAGGCGGCAAGCGCCACGGGCAGCAACAGGCCGAACAACGATGAGGCTCGGCGCATCCCGCCTCGTCGGATTGAAAACCGCCGGACGGTGACCAAGGCACGCGTCGAAAACATGCCAATTTCGCGACAATCAGGGGGATTTCGTGGCCGGCTATCGGGGCAAGCCCAACAACGTGTGCAGCACAAAATCGGTATGCGTGCCAGCCGCCGGGCCAGTCCATCGCACGACGTCTTCCGGAGCCTCGCCGTCCATGCGGATCACTGGTCCGGGATGCAGGGTTCTTCCAATCAACGGGTCGTCGACCGATTGCACCGCCTTGCGTGCCAGGAAATGCGGGTCGCTGGCGCAATCGGCGATGTCGTATAGCCGCGAGCACGGCACCTCGGCGCGCTCCAGGACGTCCTCTGCGTCCTTAGCGGGCAATTTGCGGGTCCATGCGGCGATGGCGGTATCGAGCGCGTCCCGGTTGCGGCAGCGTAAGATATTGGTGGCGTAGACGGGATCAGCCGCCAGCTCCGGCCGGCCGATGGCCGCCATCAAGCGGGCGAAAATCAGGTCGGAATTGCCCGCGACACACAACCATTTGCCATCGGCGCAGGGATAGGTGTTGGTCGGCGAAGCGGTCTGAATCGCCGCTCCGACCGGTTGGCGGACACGCCCGTCGAGCGCGTATTCCGGTAACATCCCTTCCATCAGACTGAACACTGAGTCGACCAGGTTGACGTCGATCACCCGGCCCTTCCCCCCGGTCAGACCCCTGTTCGCGCCATCCCGCTCCCAAACCGCCGCCAGCAAGCCGATTGCGGCGTAGAGCCCCGCCAGATCGTCGCTGACGGAAATCCCGCAACGTGGCGGCGGAAGGTCGGAGGCGCCCGCGGGATGCCCGGTCAGATGCCGCAGGCCGCCCATTGCCTCACCGATCGCCCCAAACGCTGGCTTGTCGCGATACGGCCCGTCCTGGCCGTAACCGGAGATACGGGCGATGACGAGCCGAGGGTTCACCGTATGCAATTCGTCCGGTCCGATCTTCAGTCGCTCCAGCTGCCCCGCGCGCATGTTCTCGACCAGTACATCGGCGCGCGCTGCGAGTTTCAGCAATGTGTCGCGGTCCCGCTTCAAATCCAGTTCGATCGAAAGTTTGTTGCGGCCGTGCACGCTGAACCAGACTGAGTGCCCATCCTTCGCCTCGCCCCAGCCGCGGAACGGATCGCCGCCGGGTGGTTCGACCTTGATCACCTCGGCGCCGAGGTCAGCGAGAATCCGCGTGCAGAATGGTGCCGCGATGTAATGGCCCAGTTCCAACACCTTCAACCCGGTCAAAGGACCTGGACGTTTCGGCGCCATGCAATTCTCCTTCAGACCGGCATACCGCGCAGCGGATTTTTCGTCCCAACGGTCGATTTTATTGAATTCTTTAACGGTTTGTCAGGAGTTGTCCCATACCTTGCTGATCACGGAGCCGGTCTTTTTTCCGGTGTCTTGTTTCCTCCCTGAAGTCACGTTCATGAAGACGTGACCACCTTTGGGCGGTGCGGCCAATCCCCCGGCTGCACCGCCTTTTTTTGCTTATTCGGCGGTTTTTGGTGCCTGCCGGCGCTTGATTTTGGCACAAAACCGGCTCAGGTTTCCGCCATGGTTGAACCGGTCAGCCTAAACACTGCGCGCGACGACACGCTTTGGGCGGTCGTTGCTTCCATGGGCCGTACCACGCGGGTTGCCGAGATTTTCTCCAATCACGTCGCGGCTCTGGCCGACAAGGACTGGCGCGAGCAGCAGGTGCGAGCCTACGAGAATTTCCTGCGGACTTCGCGGCAGCCCGCGCCGAGCTATCACGTGAGGCCGATCAAGCGGGCCGAATTGCCGCGCTCCTGGCGCCCGTTGCCCGCTCTGGGGTTCTTGCACGGGAAGTTCGTTTAGGACGGACGCTCGGGCGAAAGCGGCAGTGGCTTGCCGGCTTACGCCGCCACCGTCATGGTCCGAGCCTGCATGACTTACTTTCTGACCCTCGTCGCGCCCCGTGACGCCACATCGCTGACAGCAGGCGCGATCGCCCAGGTGCGCGATATGACCGGAGGCGGGGCAGTTACCCATCTGTCACCCGGCGAAGCTGCGGACATTGCTTGCGCAACCGCGCCGGACCTCGACCAAATCCGGGCAACGTTCGCCGGTGCTCCAATCGACGCAATTGCCACGCCCGCAGAGGGACGCCGCAAGCGCATCCTCATCGCGGACATGGACAGCACCATTATCACCGGCGAAACCCTCGACGAGCTTGCCGCCTATGCAGGCCTGGGCGAGAAAATCGCCGCCATCACCGCACGTGCCATGAACGGCGAACTCGACTTCAAGGATGCATTGCGCGAGCGGGTGGCCATGCTCAAAGGCCTGAACGTGGCGGCGCTGGAACGAACCTGGCAACGCATCCATCTCACGCCGGGTGCAGTGGAACTGGTGGCGACCATGAAAGCGCATGGCGCGTTCACCGCGCTGATCTCCGGCGGCTTCACCTTCTTCACCAGCCGTGTTGCAGCGTTGGCTGGTTTCGACATGCACCGGTCGAACACATTGCTGGACGACGGCACCACGCTGACAGGCCGGGTTGCCGAACCGATCCTTGACCGCTCAGCCAAGTTAGCGACCTTGCACGAGGTGACGGCGCGCCACCGCCTGCCGCTGTCGGCCGCGCTGGCAACCGGTGATGGCGCCAACGATCTCGACATGCTGCAGGCAGCGGGACTGGGGGTTGCGTTCCATGCCAAACCGATCGTCGCGGCGGCCACGCAGGCGCGGGTCGATCATGCCGATTTACGTGCGCTGCTGTTCGCCCAGGGTTATCCGGCCAGCGCATTCGCCTCGGTCAGTTGAACGCCCGCAGGTCCGGTTAGCCCGGTTTGGTATCCTTGCCGCTCTTGGTCAGCGGCAACGGCACATAGCGCACGCCGTCCTGGCCCTGGATCAGCATCAGCACCGACTTGCGGTCCTGCGCGCGTTGCGCCTCGATCTTCTTCGTTACATCGTCCGGTGTGGCGACGTCATCCTGTTGCACTTCGACGATCACGTCGCCCGGCTTGAGCCCGCGCTCCGCCGCCACGCTGCCGTCTTTGACATCGGTGATGACCACGCCCTTCTGGTCGGCACCGATCTGGAATCGATCCTTGAGGTCCTGTGTGATTGGCGAAATCTGCATGCCGAAATCGGCCAGTTCACGTGCGCTCGACGGGACGTCTGGCCCTTTCTTTCCGGTGTCGATCGAAGCCAGCTTCTCCTCGCTTGGCTTTTCATCCAACACCGCGTCGACGGACACTTCCTTGCCGTCCCGCCAGAGGTCGACCTCAACTTTTTTGCCCACGTCGGTCTCGGCGACGATGCGCGGCAAGGCGTGCATGTCCTTCACGTCCTGGCCATCGAACTTCAGGATGATGTCGCCGCCCTTGATGTTGCTCTTTTCCGCCGGGCCGCCGTCGGTCACGCCTGCGACCATCGCGCCTTCGGTTCCCTTGAGCCCAACGCTTTCGGCAAGTTCGGGGGTCACCTGCTGGATGCGCACACCCAACCAGCCGCGGCGCGGGTGACCGTACTGCTTCAACTGCATAACGATGGTCTTGGCCATGTTCGATGGAATCGAGAAGCCGATCCCGATCGAGCCACCCGACGGCGAGAAAATTGCCGTGTTGATGCCGATGACCTTGCCGTCCATGTCAAACAACGGCCCGCCCGAGTTGCCACGGTTGATCGCGGCATCGGTCTGGATGAAATCGTCATACGGCCCCTGCCGGATGTCGCGGCTGCGCGCCGAGACAATCCCGGCGGTCACTGTCCCGCCAAGCCCGAACGGGTTGCCGATGGCCAACACCCAGTCGCCAACCCGGGCCGTACTGGAGTCGCCAAACTCCACCGTCGGCAGCGGCTTGTCCGCCTTCACTTTCAGCAGCGCGAGATCCCCGGTCTCATCGCGGCCCACCACCTCGGCTTTCAGCGTCGTATTGTCCTGCAGGATCACCGAGATCTCATCGGCACCCTCAATGACATGGTTGTTGGTCACGACAAGCCCGGATGCGTCGATGATGAACCCTGATCCAAGACTCTGCGCCCGCCGCTCGGGCCGTGGCGTGTCGCCATTTTGACCGGGATGGCCGTGATTGAGGAAATCTTTGAAGAACTGCTCAAATGGCGAGCCGGGCGGAAAGATCGGGACATCCGGCCCCGACGGCGCCCCGTTTTTCGCCGTCTGCGCCGACTGGGTTGAAGAGACGTTCACCACCGCAGGCAGCAGTTTCTCCGCGAGGTCGGCAAACCCGTCAGGAGGCGCACCGCGCGCGAATGCGACACCCGATCCGCCAAACTGACTGACGAACGAGTTGCTGAGCGCAGTCATCGGCAACACGAGCGTCAGGCACAGACCGATTCGGGCGGCGCGGCGTGCGGTAATGGAATGAGGTCGCATGGTCTCTGTGTCCTGGCGAATGTTCCGGGCGTCGGTTCCTGGGCGAGGGCTCGCCTTCGGCAGCAGTGTCATTGTGCGGGCGGTGCCGGCGGGTTTTGAAGATAGCGCAGGTAGTCGTTGTTCGGGGTCAGGACAAGGCGGGCGTTGCCGGTGTCGAAGACGTCACGATAGCCTTGCAGGGTCCGCCAGATCGAGAAGAATGCAGGATCCTGGCCGAACGACTTCGCGAATATGCCGGTCGCCGCCGCCTCGCCGTCGCCACGGGTCTTTTCCGCGGTGGCGCGCGCCTCAGCCAGGATCACGGTGCGTTCGCGTTCCGCCTCGGCGCGGATTTTCGCCGCCGCTTCCGCCCCCTCGGCGCGGGCCTGCGCGGCAACGCGTTGCCGCTCCGATTGCATGCGTGACAGGATCGCCTGGGTGTTTTCTGCCGGCAGGTCGGCGCGCAGGATCCGCACATCATCGATCGAAACGCCGAAATTATGCATGCTGTCGTTCACCAGTTGCTTGATCGAGCCCATGATCCGCTCGCGATCCGCCGACAACACATCAAGCAGCGTATTCCTGCCCAGTACCTGGCGCAACGAGGCCGTGACGACCTGGTTCAGCCGAGCGCGAATGCCATCCGGGTCGGGGCCGATCGCCTGATAGAAACTCAAGGGATCGGTGATTCTGAATACCGTGAAGCTGTCGACGATAAGCCGCCGCTGATCGCCCAGGATGACTCCCTCGCCGGGCAATTCGACGGCAAGCAGTCGCTTGTCGAAGCTGATTACCGACTGAACCAGCGGGATTTTCACGTACAGGCCAGGCTTATCGATCGACCGCACGACTTCACCGAATTGCACGACGAGAGCGCGCTCAGTTTGGTCCACCGTGAACAGGCTGGCCTGTAACAGCCAGCCCAGTACCACGACCAGGGCAATGATGGGGAGGGCCAGGCGGTTCATCGCGAGGACACTCCTGTCTGGGATTGTCCGGTCTGGGATTGTCCGGTCTGGGATTGTCCGGTCTGGGATTGTCCGGTTTGAGCCTGGCCCGGCTTGGATTGTGCCGGCGCCGCGGGCATCACCGGGTTGCTCCCGGGTCCTTCCAGCGGCAGGAACGGCACCAGCCCCTTCAGCTTATCGTCCACCACCAAGGTATGTGCATGGGCCAGAATGTTCTGCATCGCATCCAAATACATGCGGCGCAGAGTAATGTCCTTCGCCTGCTGGTAAGCGGCGAACACCGCGTCGAAGCGCTGCGATTGTCCGGTGGCCTCGGCGATGGTGGCTTGCTTGACGCCCTGTGCCTCGGCGATGATCCGCGCCGCCTCACCCCGCGCACGTGGGACGATATCGTTGTGGTAGGCTTCCGCTTCGTTGCGCATCCGTTCGGCGTCGGTATTGGCGCGCTGCACGTCGATCTGGCTTTCGATGACCGCCGCGGGCCGGTCGACCTTACCCATATTCACTTCGGTGATTTCGATACCCACATTGTAACGGTCGAGGATTTCCTGGGTTTGATGCAGCACGTCGGTTTCGATCTGCGCGCGCAATTGCGCGAGCGCCGGCTCGATCGGGGTGCGGCCGATCACCTCCCGCATTGAACTTTCCGCCACGCCGAACACCAAATCGGCCGGCTGGCGGGCATTGAAGAGGAACTTCGCTGCATCGTTGGGACGGATGCGCCAGAACACCACGAACTGGATATCGATGATGTTCTCGTCGCCAGTCAGCATCAGGCTTTCCGCCGGCATTTCGCGTCCGGAGTTGTCTGAGCCGGATTCGACCTGACCGCTGGCGCCGGAGCGAAAGCCGATTTCGGTCCGGTTGATCCGGGTTACGGCGGGTTGCTCGACCTCCTCGATCGGCCAGGGGATGTGCCAGTGCAGGCCAGGCGGCGTCCAATATTTGTACGCGCCGAATCGCAATACGATGCCCTGCTCGTCAGGTTGCACGCGATAGAAGCCGCTGGCGAACCACAATGCCACGACAACCGCAATCAGGATCAGCAGGCCGCCGAAACCGACGCCGCGGCCGCCTGGCAACAGGTTACGCACGAAGGCCTGGGCCTGGCGGATCAGGCCGTCGATGTCGGGAAACGGGCCATTGGGACCAAATGGGCCACCGCCGCCTGGGCCGCCTCGACGCCCGCCCGATCCGTCCCCTCCGCCGCCAGTTCCCCAGGGTCCATGCGGTGGTCCCTGGCCGTCGCCGTCTCCACCGCCTCCGCCAGACCCTTGGCCGCCACCGCCCGATGCGCCGCCGCCCGGGTTACCCCATGGGCTTGGGCCGTTATTGTTCCAGGGCATCTTGAGTTTGCTACTCCCGCGGGTCGACGGACCATTGGCGTGCCGGACGTCATACGCCATATCTGATCCAGGCACATCAGATGATGTCCTTCGATCGACCGGCAGAGGTTTAGCAACAAAATGGCGACACCGTCCACGGAGGCGTTGCGTGCAGCGCTACGCGACATCAAGGATCCGGCTTCCGGCCGAGATATCGTGTCAGCCGGCCTCGTTGAGGCGATCAATCTGCGCGATGGCCTCGTGCAGGTTACCTTGCTGACGGACCGCGCCCATGCTGCGGCGATGGAACCGGTGCGCCATGCCGCTCAGGCGTTGCTGGCACGCCAACCGGGGATCACCAATGCGACGGCGATCCTGACGGCACACAAAGGCCCGTCCCCCGCCTCGACACCGACGGCACGGCAGGGAAACCCGGCACCGCAAGGCCAGGCCCCGCAAGGTCATGCGCCCCAAGGTCATGCGCCCCAAGGTCATGCGCACGGTCCCGCCAAAGCACCGTTGCTGCTGCCGGAAGTGAAAGCCATCGTTGCCGTTGCATCGGGCAAGGGCGGCGTCGGCAAGTCGACCGTCGCGGTCAACCTGGCAGTTTCGCTGGCGAAACAGGGACATCGGACCGGCTTGCTCGATGCCGATATTTACGGGCCCAGTTTGCCGCGCATGCTGGGGGTGCACCACAAGCCTGAGGTAAGGGACGACAAGATGATCCCGCTGCAGGCCTGGGGCCTGTCCTGCATGTCGATCGGCTTCCTGGTGGACGAGGAAACCCCGATGATCTGGCGCGGCCCTATGGTGATGGGTGCGTTGGAGCAGATGATGGGCCAGGTCAATTGGGGCCCGCTGGACGTGCTCGTTGTCGACATGCCGCCGGGCACCGGGGACGCACAACTCACCATGGCGCAGCGGGTGTCGCTGACCGGGGCGGTGATCGTTTCCACCCCGCAGGATATTGCTTTGTTGGACGCACGCCGCGGCGTGAAAATGTTCGAAAAGACCCGCGTACCGGTGCTCGGCCTCGTGGAAAACATGAGTTTCTTTTGCTGTCCGAATTGCGGCCACCGCACCGACATTTTCGGCCATGGTGGCGCACGCGCCGAGGCGTCCCGGCTGAATATCGAATTCCTCGGCGAGATCCCGTTACTACTGGATATTCGCACGGCGTCGGACGCCGGCACGCCGATCGCTGCCGAGGCGCCCGAAAGCGAGGCGGCCAAGGCCTATGATGCCTTGGCACGGACGGTGTGGGACAAAGTGTCGAAGCCGGCGGCCGCCGGACCCAGGATTGTAATCGACTGATCGATCATGCCTGGCGGTTGTGCAGCCGGCTCATTTTTCACCCTGAGCAATAATTTTTGCTTTAATTCTGCCGCGCTTCGCGGTATTTAGCTTGAATTGTCAACGCTCCTGGCTTATGCGGTCCGGTCGCTGCCTGCGACAGGAGCGTGTCATTCTCACCGGAATTGCATTTTTCTCGATTTTCTCTGGGGTCGGCCTAGCGGCAGTGCAGCGACGTCCAAAAATTAGGCTGATTGTCCCAAAAATATTACCCGGATCGGTTTTTATGTTGGGCTTCGTGCTGTTGGGGGTAGCGCTCAGCCACTGGCGCCAGTGGTAAGTGCACCAAGGCGGTGGCGGCGCGCAGCAGACGGACGCGCGTAGCGATAGCGCGTGATTTTGGCGTCTGCGCCGGCCGGCGCAGCGTCGGTGCCGGGACCCGTCAGCTCCAGTAAAACGGCTGGGAAAACTCCAATACGCGTTCGGATGGCGGATACCATCCCGGCGCCGCATAGGTGTCGTCGTGCAGGTAGCGCAGGTAGCAACGTACCCGCACCAGCCGCGAGCCTTCGGTGAACGTGAAATGCCGGCTCATCGGCGGCGTGGTCACCGTGCCGGTGTCGTGCGCAAATATGCGGTCGGCGCAGTTTCGCCTACAGCTCGCGGCGGCGGGTGCAGGTCTTTTCGTCGAGTGCATTTTCCGGGTCATTGTCAGCTGTTATACCAGCGCGCTTAACGTCCGACGCTTGCTGGGCACGTGCTGACGAGAGGAGCGACCGTGAACATCGACCCCGCCACCAGCATTTTCGGCCTCATCGACGTGCAACTCACTTTCATGCCGGGTGGCGGTCTGGCGGTCCCGGAGGGCGATCGGATTGTACCCGTCATCAATCACCTGATGCCGGCGTTCGAGCACGCTTTCGCCACGCAGGACTGGCACAAGCCAAATCATCACTCCTTCGCCAGTGCGCATCCAGGGCGCACGCCCTACGAAACGATCGAGTTGCCGTATGGCACGCAAATCCTGTGGCCCGATCACGGCATCGCCGGCACCGAGGAGGCGATGCTCCATCCGGAGCTCGACCAGACCCGCATCGAGTTGATCATCCGTAAAGGCTGCCGGGTCACCCTCGATAGCTATTCGGCATTCTTCGAGAACGATCATGTCACCCCGACCGGGTTGGATGGCTGGCTCCGCCAACGTGGGTTTCGCCAGCTGTTTTTGTGCGGCCTCGCAACCGACTTCTGCGTTGCATGGTCGGCGGAGGACGCCGCGCGTCTCGGCTATGACGTGACCATCGTCGAGGACGCCTGTCGCGCCATTGCGCTGCCTACGCAAGCCGGCCGCACCACGATGGATGAAGCGCGCGAGCGGCTGACCGTTCTGGGCGTGCGCTTCATTGCCAGTTCCGAGCTAACGGCAGCGCGCTAAAACCTTGCCGGTCGATCCTCCGGCGTGGTCAAACCCGGCGAGGGAAAGGCAGCTTGCCGCCGGTACACGTCCCTGATCGCCTCACGGTCCACAAGGAGCACGCAATAATGCAGATGAAGGCGGCAGTGATGCGCGTGCAGGGCAAGCCTCGGCCCTACGCCGACAGCCACCCCATGACCATCGAGACCGTCGACCTCGATCCGCCGGGGCCCGGCGCCGTCGATCTCAACGCCGATAAGCTACGGCTGGCGCGGGAACTCGGCGCCACCGATACATTTCTCGCCGGCAACGCCGATGTGGTGGCGGAAATCAGGTCGGCCACCGACGGCGGATTGGATTACGTGATCGAAACGGCGGGAGCGATCCCCGCGATGAACCTCGCTTATGCAATTGCCGCGCGCGGGGGAATGATTGTCAGCGCCGGCCTGTCTGCGGTCAGCGCAACGTTCGCTTTCCCGCATTCGGCGCTGGTGATTGACGAGAAGACGATCCGTGGCAGCTACATGGGAAGTTGCGTGCCCAAGCGTGCCATTCCTCGGTTCATCGCACTGTATCAGCGCGGCAGACTGCCGGTGCAAAAACTGCGCAGCGGGTTCGTGACGTTCGACCAGATCAACGAAGGGTTCGACAGGCTCGCCGATGGCGCCGTACTGCGCCAGGTGCTGCGGCCGCACGCATGAGTCGTTACCTGGTTACTGGCGGCGCGGGGTTCATTGGCTCGCATTTGTGCGATGCACTGATCGCCCGCGGCGACGCGGTGCGGGTGCTGGACGACTTCTCCACCGGGCATCGTGCCAATCTGCCTGCTGGCATTGAGCTGATAGCGGGACACGTCGCCGATGCGGCAACGGTGCTGCGGGCGACCGAACGGATCGATGGATGCTTTCATCTCGCCGCCATCGCCTCCGTCGAGCGCGGGATCAACGACTGGCTTGGCACGCATCGCACCAACCTGACCGGCACAATCACTATTTTCGACGCGATCCGGAGGCATGGCACCCAGGTGCCGGTCGTCTACGCGTCATCCGCCGCGGTGTATGGCGATTGCCGAACGATCCCGATCCGGGAAACCGCGGATCGTCGGCCGCTGTCGGCTTACGGCGCCGACAAGTATGGTTGCGAACTGCACGCGATCACCGCGACCCATGTGCATGGCATTCCAACCGTAGGGCTGCGCTTTTTCAACATTTACGGGCCTCGGCAGGATCCACGGTCACCTTATTCCGGGGTGATCTCGATCTTCTGCGAGCGCATTCGCAATGCCGAACCGATCCTGATCCGCGGCGACGGCACGCAAACCCGCGACTTTGTTCATGTCAGCGACGCCGTTGCGGCCTTGTTGGCTGCCATGCAGGTGCGGCTGGACGCAGCACCGGTCTTCAACGTCTGTACCGGTCAGGCAACGTCGATCCTGGAGCTGGCGCACTTCATTGGGAAACTGGCCGGGAAGCACCCGAATGTGAACCACATTCCGGTCCAAGCCGGCGACATCCGCCATTCTCTGGGCGACCCGACGAATATGCGCAAGGCGTTAGGCCTGAGTTGCATGGTCCCGCTGAGCGTCGGCCTCGTGAAATTGCTCGCGCACACCGCGCCGCAATAGGCACAGAGGACAGTGCTGAAATCGATTCTGCTTGCGCTGGCGTTACCACCGATTTGCTTCCTGTATTGCGTGGTGCTGGGGCTGCTGCTCGTCCGGCGGCATCGCGGCGGCGGTGGTGCGCTGGTTTGCATCGGGCTTGTAGGCCTCGCGTTGCTTTCGATCCCGCTGGTTCCCAACCTGTTGATCGTGGCACTGGAGCAGAATCTGCGGACCACGCCTCCGCCCGATGCGATGCCGCAGGCAATTGTGATCCTGGGCGGCGATTTGCTGCGCAACGAGGGTACGCCGCACGCCCTGCCGGGGTTTCTGACCTTGGATCGGCTACGCGAAGGTGCGGCCTTATACCGCCGGACCAGCTTGCCGATCCTGGTGACCGGGGGAACCGTACAACCGGACCGCCCTCCAGTTGCCCTGGTCATGGCCGACAGTCTTCGAAATGACTTCCAGGTGCCGGTTACCTGGGTCGAGGACGCTTCGCTCGACACCTGGGAGAACGCTGAGTTGACTGCCGAGATCCTGAAGCCGCGCGGTATCCGGTCGGTTTATGTGGTGACGCAAGGCTGGCACATGCGGCGCGCCATGTTGGCGTTTCACCATGCGGGCCTGATCGCCACGGCGGTGCCAACATCAATCGATACCCCGTTCGCTCCGATCGCGTGGGATCTCCCGCCGCGCGCATCGGCATGGCAATGGAGCTATTACGCACTGCATGAATGGATCGGTTGTGCGTGGTATGCGATCCGCTGATTCTGCCACGCGAGTCGAGACGTTCGCCAGCCTGGATGCCCTGCCGGATGACGCGGCGTGCTTGTTCGCCGCGGCGGGGGATTTCTTTGCCACCCGTGCCTGGTGGGAGATCGCGTTGGCACATGCGATACCGCCGCACGCCGTGCCTCGCCTGGTCCTGATCCGCCGGGATTGTGTGCCGTGGGGTTTGTTCCCGATGCTGCATGATCCGGCCGGCGGTGGGTTGCGTGCCTTTACCACGCCATATACCTGTCTTTACGAGCCGTTGATCGCACCGGGCTGTTTCGACCGCGACGGGGTTTACGCAGCGTTCGCAAGTTATTGCCGGTCGTTTCCCACGACGCGGCTGGATGCACTGGATCCCGCAATCGCCGCGGAATTCGCCGCTGGCGGGAAGCAGTCCGGCCTCTGCGCCGTCCGGTTCGATCATTTCGGCAACTGGTACGAGGATGTTTCAGGTCTCGACTGGACCGGCTGGCTGACGCGCCGCCCAGGCGCATTGCGCGAAACGATCCGGCGGCGGAGCAGGCGGGCGGAGCAACTGCAAGGCGCGCATTTCAGGTTATTTGACAAGGAAAACGATCTGGCTGCGGGAATCGACGCGTTCGAAACGGTGTACGCACGAAGCTGGAAGGAGCCGGAACCGTACCCGGCATTCAATCCTGCGCAGATTCGAGCCGCCGGCTCTTTGGGTATGGCGCGGGTTGGGGTTTGGTGGATCGACGCGATACCTGTCGCGGCGCAGTTCTGGATTGTCGAGCGTGGCCGCGCGACAGTGCTGAAACTGGCGCACGATGAGGCGTTTAAGGAACACTCGCCCGGTACCGTGCTGACCGCATGGATGATCCGCCACATGATCGAACAGGTGCAGGTGTCGGAATTGGATTTTGGGCGCGGCGATGACCCGTACAAACGCGATTGGGTCGGCTTCCGGCGGCAGCGGACGGGCGTGATGCTGGTCAACCCGCGGCATCCGCGTGGC
Organism: Acetobacteraceae bacterium; assembly: GCA_049519555.1. GTDB lineage: Bacteria > Pseudomonadota > Alphaproteobacteria > Acetobacterales > Acetobacteraceae > Rhodopila. Next base: position 6,772 of record JBEKQQ010000012.1, on the reverse strand, counting down.
ATGCTGGCGCTGGTGCGTCACGCGCTGGGGCGCATCACGGCGGCGCTGCGCCACGATTGAGCACAGGTGTACTGGGCAAGATTGCCGCCCCCGCGGCTTCGCGCGACCGGCTGTGCATGGCATGATCCGGGCTCGTTCGAACAGGAGATCGCGTGATGCCAGGCGCTTTGGAACATTTGTTGGTGCTGGACCTGACCAGCCATCTTTCGGGGCCGTACTGTGCGATGCTGCTGGCTGATCATGGCGCTGAGGTGATCAAGATCGAGCCTCCGTCGGGCGACTCCGCACGCAACATGCCGCCCTTCGTAAATGGCGAGAGCGCCCCGTTCATGACGTGGAACCGCAACAAACGCTCGGTGGTCATGGACCTGAAGCAGGCGACGGATCGCAACGCCCTGCTGGAACTTATCGACCGCGCCGATGTGCTGGTGGAGAATTATCGTCCCGGCGTGCTGGCCCGCCTGGGTCTGGGGTGGAATGTGCTGCATCAACGCAATCCTCGGCTTATTCTCGCATCGATCTCGGGGTTTGGGCAGACCGGGCCGTACCGCAGCCGTGGCGGGTTCGATTTGATCACCCAGGCGATGTCCGGACTGATGAGCACGAACGGACCCGCCGATGGCGAACCGTTTCGCTTGCCGATCGCGATTTCCGATGTCGCCGCCGGCATGTTTCTGGCCTTTGGTGTGCTGGCGGCGGTCGAGGCGCGGCACCGTACCGGCATCGGCCAGTACGTGGAAACATCGCTGTTGGAGGCAGCGACCTCGCTCGCAGTGTACGAGTCGGCACATTATTTTGCTACCGGCACCAGACCACCCCGGATCGGCCAGGCGCATCGGGGGAGTTCGCCGTATCAGTGTTTCGCCACCGCGGATGGGCACATCACCATCGGCGCATCACAGCAGCATTTCTTTGCAAAACTGTGCGAGATCGTCGATCAGCCGGAGCTGGCCGCCGATCCACGGTTCCGCACGGTCGCCGATCGCGTCGCGCACAACGACGTGTTGGTGGCGCGGCTGGCAGAAACGTTGCGAGGGCAACCCTCCGCCCACTGGCTCGCGGCGCTCGAGGCGGCAGGTATCCCCGCTGGGCCGGTCCTGCATTACGATGAGGTCTTTACCGATCCACACATCCTGGCGCGGGACATGGTCGCGCGAACGGACCATCCGGTTACCGGAACGTTTCATACCCTCGGCGTTACAGTCAAGCTGTCGGACACGCCGGGTGCGATTCGGCTGCCCGCCCCCCGTCTGGGCGAGCACACAGAAGAGGTCCTTGGCCGCCGGCGCGAAGCGGCTGAGTGATGCGGCCTCTTTCTCGCCGTTTCCCAACGTCACGCAGCCGTCATTCGCCACACCTGCTCGGTCAGGCCATGGCCCGTGTAAAATGCCCGCGCCTGAGCCGCGGGCATTGGCCGGCCAAGCAGGAACCCCTGCACCTCCGGACAGCCCTGGCTGAGCAGGAGATTGAGCTGGCGATCGGTCTCCACGCCCTCGGCGGTGACTTCCAGCTGCAGCCGGCTGGCCATGGTCAGGATGCTCTCAGTAATGGCACGGGTCGCCGGATCATGTTCCTGCGCACGCACGAACGACTGGTCGATCTTGATGCGGTCGAACGGAAATCGCCGCAGATAGCTCAGGCTCGCGTAACCGGTACCAAAGTCGTCCAGCGCGAGCTGGAACCCTCGGTCATGCAGGTTGTTCAGCGTACTCAGAGCCTGGGTTTCGTCGCCGATCAACACGCCTTCCGTGATCTCCAGTTCCAGCCGCCGGGTTGAGAGTTTCTTTTCGGCCAGCACATCGACAATCACGTCCGCCAGGTTGTCTGACCGAAACTGTGCCGGAGACAAATTCACCGCGATGCGGCCCTCCGCGAGGCTGGCAGCAAAGGCACAGGCATCGTTCAGCACGCGCAAACCAAGTTCGGCGATCAGCCCGCATTGTTCGGCAACAGGAATGAACCGGACGGGCGAAATAAACCCCCATTCCGGGTGACGCCAACGTGCCAACGCTTCAAAGCTGGTTACACGCAGTCCTCTTGTTTCGAACCGTGGCTGGAACCACACCTCGAATTCGTGATTGCCCAGTGCGCGGCGCAAGTCGCGCTCGATCATGCTACGTTCATGCTGGCTGCGGTCCATCTCGGGATCGAACCGAACTGCAAAGCCGCGCCCACGCGCCTTGGCCTGATACATCGCGGTATCGGCATGCCGGAACAGTTCCACTGCGCTCGTTCCATCGGCCGGATGAAACGCGAGGCCGAGACTTGCAGACAGCCGAAACTGAGCTCCGTCGATATCGATCGGGTCGGTCATGGCGGTCAGAATGACATCGGCGAAGGCCTCGGTTGCCTCCGGCTGCGGGCCCTCGAGACACAGAATGGCGAACTCATCGCCACCGGTGCGCGCCAGAAACGTGCTGTCGCCGACCATGGTATGCAGGCGCCGGCCGACGTCCCGCAGCAGCCGGTCGCCTGCCTCGTGACCCAACGTGTCGTTGACCAGTTTGAAACCATCCAGATCGAGACACAGCAGCCCGAACTCGCCTACGTTTGGCTGGCGTAACAAGTCCGCCAGCCGTTCATTCAACAATGCGCGATTCGCCAGACCGGTGAGCATATCGTGGTGCGCCATGTGGCGAATGCGCGCGTCTGCAATCCGCCGCTCGGTGACATCGGTGAAGGTTCGCACCTGTCCGCCACCCGGCAGATGCTGACTGAGGATCTCAATGATCCGCCCATTTTTGTGTGCGGTGCCACGCTCGATGCTGCCAGCTTCACTGTCCTCAGCCTGGATCAGCAAGCCGAGACGGTCGGCCTCGGCACAGCGCAATTCGCGCCCTGGTTCGAGCAATGCGGCCGGTAAACCGAGCAACTCCGTGGCACGGCGATTGACCACCGGGATGCGACCATCCTGGTCGATCATCACGATGCCCTGGCTCATGTTCTCCAGCGTGAGCAACAAAGCCTGCCGGGATGCGGCCGAGCGTATTCGCTGTTGAATCCAGACCGCGCCCAGACACAAGATGATCAGTGTCATCGTGCCGCCGATCTCGATCGCCCGGTCGCGCATTGGCCAATATTGGCCAAACACCTTCGCGTCGCCATAGCCGACCAGAACGACAAGGGGATATTGCTCCAGACGGCGGAAGCTGATGATCCGCTGGACGCCGTCCCAGGGGGGTGACGCGGTAATGGTCCCGTCCTTCATCGCCAGTACCGGCGCAAACCCCGATGCCTGTTCCAGATGCGTGCCCACGACGTCGGGGCGCACCGGGCCGTAACCCCGTACCACCCCATCGAAGCCGGCCAGCATGACAAAGCCATCACCGATATCGACCGTCTGATAAAATCGCGACAGATCGTCGCAACTCACCGAATTGACACCGACACCGGCGAAACGACCGTCGTGATCCAATAGCTTGCGGGTGTACTGCACCGAGCATTGCCCGGTGATGCGGCCGATGACCGGTCTACTGATGAAAATCACGTCCCGATCAGGATCGAGGTGCACACGGAAATGTTCGCGGTCGGCGATACTGAACTGCTGACCGTTCAGCGGCACAGTGTCCTGCGTAACTGCCCCGGTGCGATCCACGATCGCGATTTGCAACGTCATGTGATCGGGCGAGGACTGCGTTCGTATCCACTCCCTCAGGTCGAACGCGCTGCCTTTTTCGGCGAAGCTGGCGCGCAAGCCGAGCAGTTCACGATCTCGATCGGCGCTGATGCGCTCAGTGCTCTCGGCAAAAGCACGGGCGAGCGTGGCGGTCTGTTGCCGGGCGGACTGCACCGCGGCGACGCGGGCCTGCCACAGCGTGAACGACACCGCACCCCAGATGACCGCGACACACCCCAGGATTGCCGCGAACTCCGGGATCAGCCGCAACGCGCGATGCCACCGTCGGCCATCCGTCAAACGGGCCACCCCGCGGATCGTTCCGACCGTGCCGTCCATTCTGGCCCTCGTGCGTGTACGCGGACGCAGTGTCGGCGAGAATGGTTAACTTATTGTTAAAGAGGCGGCGGAAATGTCAGACCCGCTCGAGGATCGACAGGCCCCGATTGCGGTCGATCAGATAGATCAGCCCGCGATGGTCGACGTAGACGTCATTGCTGCACACGCGCTGCGCGCCGGATGGCACGTCGGGCATCCACCACGCCGCCTGCTTCATCGCCAGCGGGTTGCTGATATCGATAATTCTGAGACCACTGGCAAACCACGCCGCCGGCACCTCATTGCCGACGATCGTTTCGACCGGCTGATGGCACGCGGTCATCAGCGGCGAAGCCACCCCTACCAGTTCCGGCAACTGAAATGTGCTGACCGGGACCGGATTGGTCTCATCCGTGATGTTCACCATCCAAACCATCGCCGGCAATTCCGGCGACAATTTGGGATCGAGCGGCTGCACATGTTCATCGGCCACCAGCATCCACTTGTGCCCGGCGATCGGCACGTCGATCGGCACCAGGCTGTGAGTGGGCCAGCCAAACGGCGGGCTCCAGTCGATCGTTGAGATGGTGCGCGGTTTGCTCATGTCGCTGATGTCAAGAATAACGCCACCGCCGTACCAGTAGCTCACATACAGCCGGTCGCCACGACGGATCGGATGATGGCAACGATGATTGCGGCCTTTCCAGCTCGGCGTTTCGCCACCGGCGGTCCACTGGCCCGGCATCCACCAGCGCCCGACCTCTTCCGGCTTCGTTGGATTGGCGAAGTCCAGGATCATCACGATGGTGCCGACATAGCCCTCCTGCTCGGCGGAGATATAGGCGTAGCGGCCATCGAAGGTGAAACGATGTACCCCGGTGCCGACACAATGCCAATGGTGAATGTCGCGCGGATTGTCCGGATTGCTGACGTCGAAAACGCGCAGCCCGACGAAGTCGGCGTTCGGCATGTCGCCGCGCGTCCGTTCGCGGTTCACCAGCATCAGATCGTTGGCAACCCGCACCTTATGCGAATGCAGCCCGTGCGGAATGTCGACCGAGGCGGTGATGCGCGGATGTTTCGGATCCGCCACATCGACCACCGAGGTCCCGTGCGGCGCATCCATGTGCCCGATATAAGCGCGATCGCCATCCAGAACGACCTGGCCGCCACCGGCGCAATCCAGCCACGCGACTTCTCGTACTCCCTCGCCCCGGGCCATGGTCGGGCCTCCCTCGTTGTGTCCTTGGGACGGCAATCATGATCCCGGCGCCCCGGTGAGGCAACCGGAGGGAAATTAGACAAACCGGAGAGAGCGCAGCATAATTGCCGCCATGCGGATTCTTATGTTCGCGTTGCTGCTGTTGCTGGCGTCCTGTGGTGGAAATCCGGTTGCCCTTGGTATCACCGGTGCGCCCATCCCCGCGCCGCCACCGGACCCGGGTGAAACGCAGACCGGCATCCCCGGCGCGCCACAAACCGGCACGCAATACGCACCCAACCTGCCGCCAAATACCGGTGCCGGGAAGTTCTGGGGCTATAACTGAGCCGGACGTTGCCAGCAGAGAGGTTCAGGCGCTGTGTTCCTGCAGCGCGGTAACGCCGTCCGGGACCGGCACCCAGCCCTGCGCGCTCTTCATCCAGACAAAGTAGCCTGGCCGGACCCGCCTTGCGTCATCCAGAGTGCCCGGCTTCAGGACAAGCATGTCCTGGACGTAGCCGGGAACATGATAGATGCGAACGCCGCACTCTGGACAAAAGACGCCGGTGTTCGGATTGCCGCTGTCGGCGACCCGGGTGAAGCGCTTAGTGGGACCGGTCACGCTCAAACTGTCTCGCTTCACCAGCATAGACAGGCCGAAGGCGCTGCCGGACTGGCGCTGGCATTCCTTGCAGTGACAGGCGACCACACGCACCGGTTCCGCCGTCAGCACATAGCGTAACGATCCGCATTGGCATCCGCCTGTGTAAGGCGCGCTCATGGGGTGTGTTCCGTTGTTGGTTGACCGGTCGCGATCGATGTGACGGCGCACCTGGAGGCACGCCGTCACCACCGATGCTAGGCAGACAGCGCCTGCGGCTCAGTGCGCAGCCGCTTTACCAGCAGCTTGTTCAGCGCATGCACATAGGCGCGGGCCGAGGCAACGATCGTGTCTGTGTCGGCACCCTGACCGTCCACCATTTTGCCGTTTTCCTCCAGCCGGACCGTGGTTTTCGCCTGCGCATCGGTGCCCTCGGTCACCGCGCCGATCGAGAACAACACGAGATTGGCGGAGTGCGGGAACACCGACTGGATCGCTTTGAAGGTTGCATCGACCGGTCCGTCGCCGACCGCGGCGCCAGACTTGACCACGCCATCAACTTCCAGCTCGAGCTCGGCCCGCGGCTCGCGCTTCGAACCCGAGTGCACGTCAAGCGAAACGAACTTGATGCGTTCGTGATCGCGCATCACCTCGTCGTCGACCAGTGCCACGATATCATCGTCGAACACCACCTTCTTGCGGTCGGCCAGATCCTTGAACCGGCGGAACGCATCGTTCATCTGGTTGTCGCCGATCTTGTAGCCAAGCGAGTTCAACTTGTCGCGGAACGCGGCGCGGCCGGAATGCTTGCCCAATACCAAACTGTTCTTCGCCCAACCGACGCTTTCAGGGGTCATGATCTCATAAGTGGCGGCATTCTTCAGCACACCGTCCTGATGGATCCCGGCCTCATGCGCGAAGGCATTGCGGCCGACGATCGCCTTGTTCGGCTGCACGTCGAACCCGGTGATCGCCGCCAGCAGCTTCGACATCCGCAACAGTTGCGTGGTCTCGATGCGGTTCTGGTAAGGGAACG
>JBEKQQ010000011.1:0-66585 GCA_049519555.1 Acetobacteraceae bacterium | reverse complement strand
ACCATGATCGGCGATCAGCCGGCGGACACTGAGCCTGCCGCGTCGCTCACACCGATTGCACGCGACGTTCAGGGCCGATCTGAACCGGGGCAGCTGACCGATGGTGATGACGCCGGAGGGCATTGATCGAGGCTCCCACGTTGCCACCGGATTTGCCACCGAATTTCAGATGACGGGGATTAAAACGGAGTGAAAGGGATTACAGCCCAACGCGGAAAAGGGCGGATTTCCGCAAGGCGAAGTGAAACCGAGTGAGCCAGATTACGGTCCGCCACGCATTACAAAACCGCTGCACTACCACTGTGCTAACCCGGCATAATCACGTCCGATCGATGGCCTGGATCGGCGCCATCAAGCCCAGAACCGCCATTTGCCACCCTGACTTCTGGAGATTGCGCTCCGGAGCGCCGCGTAAATACGTTGGGCTGCATCCTCCTGCAAGCCCGGGATTGCGTGGGAATAAGTGTCCATCGTGATCGCGATCGACGCGTGGCCGAGACGTTCTGATGCATCTTCGGGTGCACGCCGGCTTTAAGCAGCGCGGTGAAGACACACGCGCATGACAACGCGCGCTGACCGAGCTACGCCAGAGAGGTGCGTTGAAACTATACGGTCCCAACTGCATCGGCATCATCAACACTGCGATCGGACCAACCGCGTCGTACAGCTCGCCAATGACGGAAATCGATCGTTTCACTCCGGGCCGTGTCATTGCCGCGCCTGGCAACCATGGCGAAATCTTCGAGCGCACGACTGACGGCCCGTACCACCTCGACCGCGGCCTGAACCGGCTGTGGACCGACGGTGGGGCTGGTGCGGCCGTTGCCGATGCGCTGATCAAAACACGTGACATTCACCGCCTGGGTGGTCGCCGCGACGGATCATGTTGGATCGGTCCGGAACGGTACGAAGCGATCGGTCAACCTCCTGCCAGCCAGCCGGTCACGAAAGGTCCGAACGAACCATCCATGAGCCATTCGGTCATCCGATCCGCGTAAAGAAACAGCAACCACCCAGAGAGGGCCAGAAAGGGCCCGAACGGCATCGCCGTAGCCGCAGTCATTCGCTTGCCGGCGAGCGCGGCCACTCCGGCGGCCGCGAGTCCGACGCAGGCCGCCAACAACAATACCAGCGGCAGCAAGCCCAGGCCCAACCAGGCGCCGATCGCTGCCAGCAATTTGGCATCGCCCATTCCCAGGCCGTCGCGCCCGCGAAAACGGCGATAAGCCCATGCGACAGCGGCCAGGCTGAGGTAGCCCAGTACCGTGGCCAGCAGGTGGTCGGCGAGCGAGTCTGGCGCGTTGATCCCGGTCGTTGCCAACCCGAACGCCAGCAATGGTAGCGTCAGCATATCGGGTAGGATCATGGCTCGCAGGTCGATCCAGGCCAGCGCCAACAAAGTCCAACCGAACAGACATGTGACCCATGGCGCGTCATCGACTGCGGCCACTGCCCACACGGCAACCGCGAGTGCTGCCAGTTCGATAGCGAAGGGGAACAATCCGAGGGCTTCGCCACAATACCTGCATCGCCCGCGGGAAAGTGCATAGCTAACGAACGGGATCAGATCCCGGCAGCCAAGCAGGTGACCGCAATGGTCACATTCTGAGCGAGCCATCGCGACGGGCCTTCCTTCAGGCAATCGCAAAATCAGCACGCCGAGAAAGCTGCCGATGAAAGGGGCGAGCAAGACCGGTGCGAGCCAGCCGGACACGCCAAATGAAAAGTTGGCAATCACCTCCACGCGGAAGCACTCTCCATCGCCTCACAGGCCTCACAACCGGCACGGCGGTTCGTTGCTCTGTGACAATTCGATGGCAGAACGAGGGTCCGTGAAGTCGAGTGGCGGTAAGTAAAATGCCTCCTGCCCGCCTGGATCATTTGCTCCTCCCTTGCCTCAGCGATTCGCGGTGCTATGGACTCTCCTGATGTAATTTCATAGGGGCGAACGCATGACCGAAACGCGCGAGCACGACCAACGCGGCTTTACATTGCTGGAGATCCTCGTCGTGATCGCTATCCTTGGACTGCTGATCGGCCTCGTTGCACCCGCGGCGTTGCGCCAGCTTGGTTTCGCTCGTGTGTCGGTAGCAAAGCAGTCGATCGAGCGGATCGGCTCGATCCTGGATATGTATAAATTGGATGTCGGGACTTACCCTGATAGTGAGCAAGGCCTACGCGCCCTGGTAGAACGCCCGACCGGTGTGGAGTCATGGAATGGCCCGTACGTGAAAGGCGGCGTCCCTTTGGATCCATGGAATCATCCCTACATCTATCGGAACCCATCGCCGCGCGCCGGGCATGACTACGACCTTTGCTCGGCTGGTCCGCCAACCACCACAGTCAGCACTGACGCCATCTGCAATCCATAACCGAGGAGCGCGAGTGTCGACCAATACCAATCCGCGCTCGTCGACCGATTGCTTACGGGGCCAGTGTCACCTGACGCCAGGGCGCTTACCGCACGGGGCGCCACTCGACCTTGGCGGCATTCTGGCTGGTCGGCGCATGACGATCGACAGTTCGAGAGCCACTGTCGCGGCAGGTGGATGATCCGCATGGCGCCGCGGCGAAACGACTGGTGCGCCGGCGCGGGCTTCACTCTGCTCGAGGTGATGGCGGCGCTTGTGGTGCTCGGCCTGATCCTCGCCGGGCTCTCAATCGGGCTTCGCTTTGGTCAGCAGGCCCTGGTGGCCCAGGCCCGCGATACCACGGTAGAAAACCAGGTCGGTCCGGTCGACACGGCCCTGCGTTCCCTGGTCGCAAAGGCATGGCCAGGTTCCGTTGGCGCCGAAGCGCGGTTTGCCGGCACTGCGCGGACCCTCTCGTTTCGCACCATGATGCCGGAGAGTCTGACGGCCCAAAGGACCCGGGACGCGGATGTCACGATCGGCGTGGATCAGGCACACCGGCTCTATCTGGCCTGGCTGCCCTGGTATCGTAACTGGATCGTGCCAAAACCGCTGCCTTCGCGGATCGATCTGCTGGCCAACGTCGATCATGTCGAGTTCGCATACTGGGACCCGAGCCTGCATCTTCCCCCCGGCGGCTGGGTCACCGCCTGGGTTGGCACAACGGTGCCAAAATTATTGCGCATCAGGCTGGTGTTCACAAAGGATGCAGGCTTGCGCTGGCCCGATATTGTTGTGGCGACCGCACGCGATCCATGGACGTACTGACCGTGCCAACGCGCTCTACCGGGATGATACTGCCGCGCCCCCCGGTGACACTGCCGCGATGACATCTCGCCAGGTCGCATCGCACCCGCGCGGTTTCGCTCTGGTGATCGTGCTTTGGTCGCTTGGAATGTTGGCTTTGCTTGGCACCCAGATGACAGCAACGACGCGGGTGCAACTGCATCTCGCCGCTCAGGCTCGGGACCAGGCGATGGCCGAGCAAGCGGCCGATGGGACGATCCGCCAGGCGGCGTTCATTTTGCTTGGCGGCGGCCGGCTTGGCGCGGCTGGTACACCGATGCACATTCGGATCGGGGACGTAGAAGTTGCTTTCAGCGCCACGGACGAAGCGGCCAAAATCGATCCCAACGCTGCCTCAAAGGACGTCTGGCGGGCTCTGCTGGTAGCGGTAGGCGTCGATCCGGCACGCGCCACCATCCTGGCCGGTGAGATTGCCGACTGGCGCACCAGAACTGCGGTTTCATCGTTTGGCGGTGCCAAGATCGACCTCTATCGCGACCGCGGCCTCCCATACGGGTCAGCCGATCATCCATTTTACTCGGTCGATGAAATCGGGCTCGTCCCGGACATGACGCCGGACATTCTCGCCAGGCTGCGGCCGTGGCTGTCGGTATATCACGAAGGCGACGTGGATGACCCTGGCACCGCGACTCTGGCCGGGGTGGCGGTGGCCGACGCGGGCAATTCGAAGTCGGGCGGCCGCTTGTTCAGCGGTAATATCGTCATGCGTGTGACAGCCGTTGCAGCTATTCCTGGTCGGGCCCGCTTCGTGCGCTCCGCTGTCGTGAGGATCCGCGCCGACCCAGACGCAGAAGCTGAAACCGCCGGCGACCTGGTTCAGATACTGACCTGGGAATGACGCGGGCCAGGCATGGTGTTTCGCTATCGGACTGACCCGGCCGTATCAGTGCCCCGCCGGCGACCGCCAGCAAAAGCAGAAATCTCGGTATCTGCCAGTACTGTTGGCAAGCGCCCTAACCGGTGCGATACAGTCGCACGTGATCCCATGAGGACGATTGGAAGCAAGGCGGCGCCATGGCTATTCCTTTCCTCGCATGCATGGTGGCGGCTGCTTCCTTCTACCATTTGCCGCCGCGCGTCTTGCCGTCGATCCAGGTGGTCGAGGGTGGCAAACCGGGCATCGTCAGCCGAAACACCGACGGTTCTGCCGATCTTGGCGTCATGCAGGTGAACACGCTCTGGGTGCCGCAGTTCGCGGCGATCACCGGCATGACGGAGGATGCAGTACGCAACCGGTTGACCTTCGATCCCTGTTTCAACATCGCCGCCGCAGCCGCAATCATGCGTGTGTATCTGAATGAAGCCGAAGGGGATTTGCTCCGCGCGGTTGGGTACTATCACTCGCATACGCCGGAACGTGCCAGTGAATATCAGGAAAAAGTGCTAAGCGCCGCAACCAGGCTGTTTGTGCGGCCAACGCCTCAGTCGGTGCCGGCCACCGTCACGGCGGCTGACTACCCCTGATTTCGCTGCGGGACGTTCGCGAAGCGACGCCAGTAATGACCTTCCGCGTAAGCGCGTTGAGGTGGTATGCCCGCCGAACCAAACCGACTATTGCGGCGGCGTGTCGTGACGGATCGCTCGCTGCAACCGCTCGCGGATCCGGCGATTGGGATCGTCGGACCCCGACACCTGTTCAGTCCGCGACAACACCGGCACCTGCGCCGCGGCCGGCAGTGCCGTTTGCAGATCCTCGGTCAGCGCGCGCGCATCACTTTGGTCGCGGATCACATGTGGTGTGAGCAGGACCAGCAACTCCGTGCGTTGCCGCGTGTTGGTTTGCGTGCCGGCGAGTGCACCCAGTAACGGAACATCTTTCAGCCAGGGAATGCCCTGGTTGCCTCTGCTGGTGTTGTCCTGGATCAGACCGGCAAGACCGATCGTCTGACCGTCCTGCACGACCACGCGAGAGGTGATGCTCCGCTCATTGAACGTGGGACTGTTGATGCCTGTGGTATTTGGCGTGTTATCGACTTCACTGACTTCCTGGCTGATATCCAGCGTGACCTGGCCACCACTGTTGACCCGCGGCGTGACTTCCATAATGACGCCGGTGGGCTGATAGGCGATTGAATTGATCACCGGTGCATTGGCGGTCAGCGTGCTTTGCGAGCTTGCCGTCAAATAGGGCACCAGCGCGCCGACCTGAAGCCGCGCCGGCTGGTTGTCCACGACGGTGATTTGTGGCGAAGACAGCACGTTCACTTTGGTCACCGCCTGCAAGGCAGAAATCGCGAACGGCGCACCGCCCTGCCCGCTGCCACTAACCAGGAAGCCCGGGAAAGCCGTTCCGAGTACGGTATTCGACACCGCGGTCACCGCCTGAGTGGCGTTGTTCAGGATTCCGTTGATACCACCCGATTTAAAGAAGAACTGCGTGCCGTATTGCAAATTGTCGTTCAGCGTGACCTCGGCGATGGTGGCATCGATGCGCACCTGCATCGGCGTGATATCGATCTTGCGGAGCATCGCAGCGACGGTTTCGTCCTCTTGCTCGGTGCCATAGACCAGGACAGCGTTGTTCTGGGCGTTCGACAGAATGCGCATGGCATTCTCCGTCTCACCACCTTGCGACGAGGGCTGCTCAAGGCCACCCAGTAATGGATTTGCCGTCGGGCCCGCGACCGACGGCGGGAAGTTCGCGCCCCCCTGGCCGGTTGCTGGTGCCAGCGGGTTCGCACCGCCAAGCGCGCTGATCCCGCCAGCCCCAAGACCGGCCGACCCGAGGCCGCTCGCCCCGCTCGCTCCCGCCCCAATTCCGCCCGCTGCAATGCCGCCACCCATGGCGCCGGCCGTCATGCCCGAGCCGATCCCGGCCCGCGCGGCGTAGCCACCCCCGCCGGCGCCTCCGTTGCCTTGCATCGCCGACTGTGGCAACGCCGTGACGTTGTTCGGCGTGAACGCCATCTGCAGCGTGTAGGCGATATCGTTCGCGTTGCTGTTCTGCAGGTAGAACGCGTGCCAGACCCGCACCGTGGTGCGCCTCTGTCGTTCGATCAGATCGAAAATACGATGCGCCGCCTCAATGTAACTCGGTTGCGGTGAAATCACGAGCACCGCGTTCATCCGAGATAGGGGCAGGACGCGCACCAATCCGCCGAGGCTGGTGCCACTTTTGCCGTGAAACGCATCTGTCATCGCATCAGCAAAGTCTTTGGCGGTGCCCGAAGTGACCGGCATCACGGCGTAGGACTGGCCCGCCAACGCGTCGGTGTCGAAGCTTCGGACCAGAGCGGTGAGTGATTGCACCTGGCCGGGATCGCCGCTGATCAGCAGGGTGTTCAGATCCGGCTCGGCGGCGATCTTCGCGTTGGGCCCGGCCAGTGGCTGCAACACCTTCGACAGATCGTCAGCCGAAACGTAATTCAATGGTACCACCAGGGCGCCGGCGCCTCCTGCCGTTGCCGCCGGCACCACGCGATACAATCCGTCGGCGCGGACCAGCGCCGCTCCGACGCTGCCCAAAATGGTTTCCAGTGCAGGCAGCAGCTGCGCGGCTGTCAGCGGGCGGGACGTGCGCAGGGTTACGGTTCCCTTGACCGCGGGATCGATCGAATAGTTCAGGCCCAACATGGTTCCCAGGATCTGGGCGACTGCCTCGCGAACGTCGGTATCGGCGAAATCAAGCGAGTACTGTGCTGGCCCGGACGCTGCGGCGCTCCCTCCGGCACCACGTCTGACCGACCCGTAGGAGATCCGCGTCGGCAGCGGCGGCGGGGTATAGACGGTCCCGTTCAACCTTGGCGAGGCTGCCAGGTTCCCGAGAGGTTCCGGCAACGTGGGTATTGCCACGTGCTCCGGCTTTTCGCAGCCGACCAGGGTAGCCAGAACAATGAGTCCCGGCAGTGAACGACGAAGAACAATGGGTTTCACCGCGCGCCTTCTCGGTTGCGATTGCCCCGGACGCCGGGCGGGGAGATGACAGCCGGGGATGGGATTTCGGAGGACGTGCCAGCCGGCGGAATCAGGTACGTAGGACGCAGCACGCGATCTCCTTCCGATCCTGACAGAGTAACGATACCTGGGCCGATGGCTCGCACCTTGAAGGCGCCAACGGCATCGCCCGCAGCCGCTGCATGAGATTTGCCGTCAGCACCGGCGAAGATAGCCCAACCGCCGGACGGCCCAATAATCACGCCGGTCAGCCGAGGCACGTCTTCCTGCGCAGTTGCCGCCCCGGCGGATTTGTCCGGAGTGTTGGAGGGCCGCCGTGTGGGGCTGAACAAGGGACGCTCGGTCATAGAGGTTGCGATATCTGCGAGTGCCTCGGCATCCAACCCATGCGGCGAAGCCGTACCGGTGCCAGGCTTGGCGGCCGGCGATGGACCAGCCGCTGCAGCAGCATCCACCGGGGAAGCATCTTCCTCCGGTGTCACGAGTTCCCATGTGAGCAGAACACTCAGCACCGCGATCAGACCGCATAATGCGACGATGCGTCTCATGTGACACGCCACAGTCTGCAACTCCGAACGCCGGCGGTACCGCGGGCGCCGAGCGCCGCGCTGGGTTGATCGCCCGACCGACGTTCACAGCAGTCATGCCGGAAGCCTTCTCGAGCAACCAATCTGCGCTGGGCGATCATGGCGGCTCGGCCTTTGCCGCCCGGTATGAAGTCACGGTCATACTGACATCGATCGGTATATCGTCCTCACCCGGTTTGCCGGGTGGGCCGCGCAGCAACAGCTCGTCGACAACCATCGGCGTCTCGGACCGGGACAGCGCCAGAAGCAACGCCACCAGCGAGCGATATGGCGCAGTCAAGGTGAGCCGGACGGCAATGGCGCGCAAATCGCCCTCGGCCTGGCCGGGCAAAATCTCCTCGCTGCCGACACGCACGCCGGCCCGCGTCGCCAATCCTTCAATACGTTGCTGCAGCGATGCCGCTGCCACCGGATCGTTTGCACCAGTCAGCAGCACGGCCGAGGCGTCGTTGTTCGCTCCCCGGGAGGAGGTCGCGCCACTGTCCACCGTCGCGGCCTCACGCTGCAATTCCGGCAGCGACTCAACGAGCGACGCCATGCGGTGTGCGATTGCACGCTGGCGCCGAAGCAGTTCAGCGCGATCATCGTACCAACCCCAAAGGGGGGCGATGGCACCAATCCAGACCACGACGGCGGCCAGCAGTGCCATACCCAATGCGAGCATCTGGCCCCGTCGCCCGGTGGGCAATGCAAGCGCCATCGTCAGGACCCAAATCCAGCCTGGATGGTGAAGATATCCGTCCCGTTTTCAGCACGCACCACCGGCGCCCCGAAGGCCGGGTTTTTCAATTGAGGGTCGGCCGCCATTGCGGCGATCAATTTCGTTGCGGCGGTTGAATGCCCTTCAATGGTCAGCTGGGTGCGACGGAGCGCGACACTGGTCAGATACGTGTCGTCCGGCAGCAGATCGGTCAGATCACCAAGCACGCGCAATGCGACCGTGCCACGCTCCCGCGCCGCGGCAATCCGGCCGGCGCCTGCCGAGCCGGCCGCGATCTGTCGGCGCAAGGCATCCACCTGGTCGATGCGAGGACGTAGCGCCGCAATCTGTGCATCGACGTCTGCCAGGGCCAACGACTGGCGGATAAACGGCACCGCGATCACCGCGGCTGCGAGTGCTGCGGATGCGCCTGTTGCAACGCGCCAGCCCAGGCGAATGCGGGCGCGACGGGCCGTATCGTCGTGATCCAGCGTAATCCGCGGGATGGCCTTGTTGGCCTCCGCCCGCGCCGGCCACTCATCCGCAGACGCCAACCCCGTCGGGAACCCGTTGGTTGGCGGTTCCAGCGCCTCGGGTCGTATCGATAATGCTGCGAGCCGTTCCAGCGGATCTCGTACCCAGGCCTTTGGTACGACTGCAATATCCACGAACATTGTGCCGGCGGCGATGTCCCGCGACACGATACGATGCGAATACAGCACATCGGCAGCGGCAAATGGCGTCAGACGGTCCATTTCATAATGCAGCAATTGATCGAGGTTCGCTGCAGCGACCATCGGCAGCGTGGTTCGCCGCACCAGAAACGGCTGGTCCAACGTGACCACAACCGGCTCGCCGCGGCGGCGCGACGCAAATGCATGCTGCCAGGCTGCTTCGGTGGCATTCGCCGGAAGCGTTACAAGATGGGTGATTTTCCCGTTTCGCCTGCGAACTATGCGCACGTTTCCCTGCGCGGCCAGGTCGTACGATAGCAGCAGCGCGTCCTTCGACCTCGCGGAAGCGCCGCTTGTCAGGGGCGCGACCAGGTCGCGCATCTGCTCCGTCCACCAGGAATATAGCGCCGCCAACATTTGCGCGTTGTTTAACGTTTGGGACCGCTGGCCGGCAATAGGGCGCGTGCCGGTCGCATGCGGATAAAATTATGACAATATGGGATTGGCAACGAAATAAAATCGTCGAAAGAATGAAATTATGCCAACTTGCTCAGAGCGGCGCTGACGGCCCCGCTCATCCGCGCGGGTACTGCTGGCCTTATTCGCTCAGCCGGGTCGCGGGTCACTCGTCATGGTCGATCCATCGGACCGACCGACAGGCAGCGCGTCTCGAGCGAAACCTGATGCGGCCGAGTGGCACCCGGCCACGACATCGTGATGCGGACGGCGAATAAATCCGCACGCAATGGAGGCGACGACTGATCCTCGTCGCCCCGCGCGACGGTTTCCGTGGCAGCCCGGTTGATCTGTGACTGCCAGGTGTAGCCGCTTCCATCGTCGCCCGATTGTTCGCCTGGTGTAAGCGGCGCCCCATGACACAACACGGCCAACCGGGAACGAGCCCGCGCGACCGCCTCATCGGTGCGCGCTGCCAGCCGAGATCCGAGCAGTCCGTCGGCTGCGCCGCGGTAAAGAACCGCCAGCGCAATCGCCGCAATGGCAAAGGCAATCAAGACCTCAAGCAAGGCGAAGCCACCATTCGCGGCGCGTCGCATCGGCCGACGGTACGGCGTGGCAGCCCGCTCCGCTCCGCCAATTGAATTGCCTGCGGAGCCACGCATGGCATGGCTGACACATCTCACGACGCTGCAGCGACGACCACGCGGCCGGTCAGCCAATCCACCTCGATCAGCCGCTGTTTGCCGTCCACCAACACGCGGAGCGACCCTCCCGAGGTGCTACCATCCGGTGCGAACAGGATCCGCGGCTGTGCCATCAGCAGGGTGACCGACGTCGCAAAATTCACCTGAGCATTGTCCAGACGGAACCCGTGGCCGTCAGGGGACGCGGTAAACGGTACCGGATGGCCCTCCACCATGGCACGCGAGCGGGCAATCCGCAGCGCGCCGGTGACCCGAGACGTCGCGGCGGTCAGCTCCAACGTCGTGTTCCGTCGCGGCAGGAAGCCGGCGACGATGCCCAGAGCCAGACCAAGGATGACCAGGACGACGATGGTCTCGATCAACGTGAAGCCGCCTTCTGCCGCCAGGGACAGGCGCCGGGGCTGCAAAGGCGGCCCCTTTCGACGCCGCATCATCGCGCCAGATCGTTCAGGCTGAGCATCGCGAGCAAAAGCGACGAGACAATCCCCGCAATCAACGCGCCCATGATGATGGTGATCGCCGGGGTCAGCAAGGACACCAGCCGTTCCGTAACCACCCTTACCCGCTCCTCATGGATTGCCGCCGCGCGTAACGCCATCGGGCCATGCTGTGCGGTCTCTTCCCCCAGCCGCAGCAAATGGATCAGCCGCGCCGGGAACAACCCGGAATCACCCAGCGGGGTAGACAGACCTGCGCCTGCCTTGGCCAGGGGGATGGCGTGGTCCATCGCTGCAACCCCAGCCTCGTTGCCCAGTACCTCACGCGTGATACCTAGGGCAGTGATCAGCGAGACCCGGTTGACCAGCAAGCTACCAAGCGTGCGTGCAAGCCGCGCCGCCATCACTTCCCGTAGCAGGCCACCGACGATGGGCAGCTGCAGCTTAAATCGATCAAATGCGAGGCGCGGCCCAGGTTGGCGCAGAGTGACGCGGAACAGCAGCAGTAACAGCAGCAGGACCAGCAGGACGATCAGGCCGTAGCGAGACACGAAATTGCCGGTGTCGATCAGAAATTGTGTGGATGCCGGCAGAGCCACGCCGCTCTGCTCGAACAGCGGCACGAATTCAGGCAGGACCTGAGTCAGCAACAGCACCACGGCACCGCAGGCGGCAATGAGCAGCAGGGCGGGATAGATGAGCGCAGACTGGATGGTCGCAGCGAGGCTTCGTTCGCGCTCCAGAAGATCGGCGAGTTGTTCAAGCGTCGCCGGCAGTGTGCCGCCGGCCTCACCTGCGCGCACCAGCCCGACATACAAGCGGGAAAAACTGCCGGACCGCTTCGCCATCGCGGCCGCGAGCGAATTCCCATTCCGCACGTCGTCCCGCAACGCCACGAGCACCCGGCCGGTTCGCCGGTTCGGTGCCGTCTCCACCAGGAACCGCAATGCGTGGTCGAGGTCCTGACCCGCGCCCAGCATGGTGGAAAGCTCGCGGGTGATGTTGGTGACGTCCTGGCGGGTCAACGCGTCCCCACGGCCTAACGACCACGAGAGGCCACCAATCCAACCACCACGCGCCGGGGTTACTGCCAGTGGCATCGCACCGTCGCGACGGATGTGCGCCAACACCGCAGCTTCGTCCGGGGCGTCCATCTCGCCGTCGAACGCCCGGCCCTTGCCGTCGACGGCTTTGAAACGCCACGCCGTCATGGTTCGTCTGCTTCGATACTGCGGCCGACTTCTTCAATCGTCGTGTCGCCGGCCAGAGCCGCTTCGATCCCGGCACGGAACATTGGCACCATGCCGGCGTCGACCGCGGCACGCTCGATCTCGGTGTCAGCGGCGCGCGAGAAAATCAGCCGCTCGATCGTGTCATCCGGTTCCAGGAACTCAGCGATCGCCAGCCGGCCCCAATATCCGGTACCACGGCACGCCGGGCAGCCAACCGGATGAAACAGCGTTACCGGTTGGCCCGGATTGGCCTGATCGAGATTGAACCGACGCACCAGTTCCGGTGGCGCCGCGGCAGGCTGACGGCAGGTCAGGCACAGGCGCCGCACCAATCGTTGCGCCATCACGCCACGCAACACTGCTGCTATCTGATAATCGTCCACTCCCATATCGCGCAGCCGTGTAATCGAAGCCGCCGCCGAGTTGGTGTGCAGGGTCGACAACACGAGATGCCCGGTCAGTGCAGCCTGCACCGCGGTCAGCGCGGTTTCCAGATTGCGGATTTCACCCACCATGATCACGTTGGGATCCTGGCGAACGATCCACTGCAACAGACGATCGAACGTGAGCTTGATCTGCGGCTGGACCTGAATCTGGTTGATGCCGCGTAGGTGGTATTCGACCGGGTCCTCGATCGTGACGATTTTCCGGTTTATGGAGTTCAGCGTCAGCAGCGCCGTATACAGCGTCGTGGTCTTGCCGCTGCCGGTTGGGCCGGTGACCAGCACGATCCCGTCCTTGCGATCGAGCGCTCGCGTCAGGCGCTGCACCACGGCCGGCGCGAGACCCAGATGCGGCCAATCGAACGTGACGGCGCTACGGTCAAGAATCCGCAGCACCACGCTCTCGCCATACATCGTCGCCACAGTCGAGACGCGGAAATCCACGTCCTGGCCACGCACCGCGTATTGGATCCGGCCATCCTGCGGCAACCGGCGCTCGGCAATGTCGAGCTTCGCCATGATCTTGATGCGCGAGGTGATGGCGGCCGCCAGGCGCATTGGCGGGCTCTCCGCCTCGTGCAGTTCGCCATCGAGGCGGTAGCGGACCCGCAGCACATCCTCGAACGGCTCGATGTGGATGTCGGATGCGCCGATCTCCACGGCTCGGCCGATGATCTGGTTCACCAGCCGAATGACCGGGGCTTCGCTGGCGAGGTCCTTCAGGCGCTCGGCGTCCTGCTCTGGAGCCGTATCGGCGTCGTCAGTTGCGGCAGTCTGCGCTTCCGCCGGCAGCAACCGGTTCAGTGCGGCCTCAAGTTCGACGGGAACGGCGGCGCACACACTGACCCGCCGGCCGACCGCCGCGGCCAGCGCAGCTGGCGTGAATGTATCGAGCGGATCGGCAACCGCCAAATAGAGGATACCGCCAACATCCGCCAACGGAACGGCGCGTGCATCGCGGAGGAAGCGCGGCGAAACAGCGGCCACACAGTCCGGCAGTGCCGCCGGATACTCGTCTGGTGTGACCACTGGCCGACCGAGCAAGATTGCCGCAGCCTCGGCCAGTTGCCGCTCGGTGACCAGGCCAAGCTGCAACAATACGGCATCGAACCGTTGGCCGCTATCTGCCGAGCCTCGCCGTCCCCGCTCGAGCGCGCGCGGATCGCAGCCCAGATCAGCCAAAGCCTGGGCGAGGGTCTCGACGGTCACCGGGATCGGGGTGGCGATATCCATATTTGTATCCATTATAATCCGGGCGCGCCAGGATTGCGATGCGCGAAGATGCGGTCCCGGTCAATGGGATCTCGTGCGGCGGTCGACAAGAATGGTTCAGCCGTCATAGCGGCCGCTGTCGCAATTCCAGGGCCACGTCCCGGCTTTCAGGTCTCGGGCAAAAAAGTCATGCGCGGTGCAACAACCTTGTGGCCTCGCGCCGTCGGGCACGAGGCAGGCGAACCATCGCCACGCGCGTAGCAAGGAACGGTATAGCAACGCCGGCGTGATCGGGGTCAGCAATCGCCGTGGATTGCGGTTCGTCGGCAGGTGTTTCCCGTCCTCTTGCCGCACAATATTCATTATCGTTGGGCGAAGTGTCATGTGATCAAACGATTACCATGCAATGCAAAGCGAATCCGCGCACATGTTCATGACAGTTCTGGCCGCGATCATCGGCGCCGTCGCACTGGTGATCCTGTTCATCCGGCTCCGGGCGCGTCTGGCACTTTCCCTGGCGAAGCACCGGTCGCTGACCGGACATCCCCGCATGGCACGGCGCATTGCGGCGCTGATGCCGTTCCACGATTACGATGATCAGCGGTTCTTTCGTGCCGACGATGCGCGGGACGACGTGGCCGCACGACGCCGGGATGGGTTCCAGAGGCTGTCGGGGTTCTGGCGGCAACGCTTCGCCCGGACTCTGGCGCTGACCGCCGAAACCATGGCGGGCGTTTCCGACCTGCAATTTACTGCTGCGTACCGCGTGCCATTTCAGTTCAGCCGGTTGGTTCGGCAGCATCTGCCGACCGGATCATTTCTGGCATCGTCCTCCGGCGTGACGGTCACCGATCTCGACGGCAACGTGTTCTACGACCTGACCGGGTCGTACGGGGTCAATCTGCTTGGTCATGACTTCTATAAGGATTGCATCGCGCGCGGCGCGGAGCGGGTGCGCGAACTGGGCCCGGTACTGGGCTCCTATCATCCTGCCGTGGCGTACAACGTGGCACGGCTGCGCGAAATCTCTGGCCTGGATGAAGTATCGTTTCACATGTCTGGCACCGAGGCAGTGATGCAGGCGGTGCGGCTGGCCCGCTATCACACCAACCGATCGCATCTGGTGCGGTTTTGTGGCGCCTACCACGGCTGGTGGGGCGACGTGCAGCCGGGCATCGGCAATCCGATGCCGGCTGACGGCACGTACACCCTCGCGGAAATGTCCGAACGCACATTGCATGTATTGCGCACGCGGCGCGACATCGCCTGCGTCCTGGTCAACCCGTTGCAGGCGTTGCATCCGAATGCCGCCGCTCCGGCAGATGGCTCTTTGGTGGACAGCGGGCGGCGAGCGGGGTTTGACCGCGCTGCCTACACCACGTGGTTGCAGCAACTCCGGGCGGTCTGCGACGCGCGCGGGATCGTGCTGATCTTTGACGAGGTGTTCGTTGGCTTTCGATTGGCGCTGAGGGGAGCCAAGGAATATTTCGGCGTGCAACCCGACCTCATCACCTATGGCAAGACCCTCGGCGGCGGGCTACCGGTTGGCGTGCTGTGCGGCCGCAGCGATCTGATGAAGCGCTACCGGGATGATCGCCCGGCGGATGTCTGCTTCGCCCGCGGGACGTTCAATTCGCATCCTTACGTCATGGGGGCGATGTGTGAGTTCCTGCATCGCCTCGACACGCCGGAGGTCCAGAGTTTGTATCGGGATCTGGATTGGGTCTGGGACAACCGCGCGGCGCAATTGAACGAGCGGCTGCAGGCGGCCGGGTTGCCGGTAAGAGTGGCCAACCTCTCGTCGATCTGGACAGTCTATTATACGGTGCCATCCAGGTACAACTGGATGCTGCAATATTATCTCCGCGCCGAAGGGCTTGCGCTCAGTTGGGTCGGCACCGGACGCCTGGTGTTCAGCCTGAATTTCACCGATGACGATTTTGCCGCGGTCGCCGACCGTTTCGTCGCAGCGTGCGAAGCGATGCGGGATGAGGGTTGGTGGTGGACGGACGGAAGCCTCACCAATCGGGCAATCAGGCGGCGGATACTACGCGAAATGTGGACCCACCGCGGCTTCCTCAATGGCAAGCGGCCGGCGCTGGCTGACCGTGCCGAGGCGCCGGTCAATCCGGCATGGCAGGACGCTGATGAGCCGGCTCCGCCGATCCGGGACGTAAGCCGACCGAAAGTCACGATAAATGAGGAGTGGCATTAGACCAGGCAACTGCCGCATCGCTCATTGCGGGACTTCGACGTGGCTCAAACTCGCGGTTTGGCGATATCGTCCGGACGACAGGCTGCAGCGGGAGAGAGGCAGCAGGGCGCGGAGGATGGATTGCGCGGGTCCCGAGTGGTTGAATTGCCGCAGCCATAGCGCCGACGGTCCGATATAAGGTTCAGCGATGTTCGGGCTGAATATTTCCGGCGGGCCTCTGACTACAGAGAGTCCCCCAGTGGCCGCCAATCCAGGATATCATCAGGAACGTCAAACGGTGCGCGGTCCCACTCAGAAAGCCCGGTTGAATGACGCGCCGCTGCAGTGGCAGCAGCGTCTGGGGACGCCCAACGACCCCATCGACGTCCGTTGAACTGAATAGCCCAGTACCGCCGTTGCCTGGTCAGGCGGACAATGCCCGAGTTATCCTTGTATTCAAACGCCATGACAAATTCCGTTGTCCAAACCGTCACAAAGCCATCACCAAATGGTCATGTTAACGCCGATTGGTTCCTGGCTGTCAACTTGCGAGCAACTCCTGGAATTCGCCCGCCCAACGAACGCCGTCGTTACGGATATGGCTCGGCCAGAATCTCGAGGCGGTAGCATAACTGCACGCGCGGAAGGCGCACGGGCGGCACATCCATTGGAGCCACGGCCTGTGCGCTTAAAACGATGCTTCCGCTCCCGACGCCTGAGCAGCGTGCGGGAAGCGGAAGCTGAAAGTCAGGTCAGAGCACCGGCACGTAAAGAGCCGGTGAGCTGCGCCGCACCTGTTTCCTCAGTGGCCGTATTTGCCGAAATCGAACAGATCCACCAGATCGCCGATGGCCGGAGAGTTCACCGGCACATAGGGATTATCTGCCACCTTCGGGTTCGGAAAGTTATCGCGGCTCCGATGCGTAATCGGACCGAGATTCCAGTTGCGCTCGATAAACTTGGCGATCGACACGTGATCAGAATAAGTGTGCGAGATATGGCCGCCCTCGCTAAACCTGGAGATCACGAGCAACGGAATTCTGGTGCCATCGCCAAAGTAGTCGAGCGCCTGAACATAACCCGAGTCATAGTATCCACCGCCCTCATCAAAGGTCACGAAGATCGCCGTATCCTTCCAAAGCGTCGGGTTGGCCTTCACCCCGTCGACGATTTTCTTGACAAAGCCCTCGAACAGAATGAGCTTGGACGATGCCGGGTGGCCATCGACGAAGCCACTGGGTTTCACGTACGACACGGCAGGCAACGACCCATTCTGAATGGCTGCATAAAGGTCTGTCGTGTCTTTGAGATGCGCAGTCCTCTGGGCCGCATCGGTCATGATCGAAGTCGAGTATTGAGCCCAGTTGCAGATGTTACAGTACTCATCGACCGGATTGGTGTCATATTTGTCGTTGAGATACAGGTTGAACTGGTCGCCGTAGTAAGCCCAGGAAACCTGATTTGCGTTCATCAGGTCGCCAATGTTGTGCAAGGTGGACGGGGGAATGGTATAGATATAGTTGCTCGAGTTGGTGTCGGTATAAGCGTCCGTGCCGTCACCGAAATAGCCCGGATTATAGTTGTTCAGCAAGTAGTAGTGCCTGGGCTCGCACCGCGAATGGATGCGGGTTGGCAGTGACCCGAGATAGTCAAGGATCGGCCTGACGCCAGGCTGCGAGGGATCGGCACAATCGGTGTAGGATCCGCCACCGTAATTTGAACTGGCGCCGGGAGTGCCAGAGCCGCCGCCGTATCCGTCCTGGATGTAATAATTGTTGGTTCCCGGTTGCGGATTGGGATTTTCGATTTCGCTCAGCGAACTGGG
This sequence comes from Acetobacteraceae bacterium, assembly GCA_049519555.1. Classification (GTDB taxonomy): domain Bacteria; phylum Pseudomonadota; class Alphaproteobacteria; order Acetobacterales; family Acetobacteraceae; genus Rhodopila. Next base: position 49,006 of record JBEKQQ010000011.1, on the reverse strand, counting down.
GTTCCCCGCCAGAGGCACTGTCGGATCGTTGGGGTTAACGCCGTAGTTCGGCGGTACAGCCGGATGACCGTTTGCATCGCTGAACCATATTGCATCGCCGGCACCCAGCATGATGTGGTTTGCACCGGTGCCGCCGTCCACCGCCTGGTGATAATTGTCACTCATGGAATAGGTGTCGGCGAGCGATTTAAGATAGGGGGCGTCGCCTTGCTGGATATTGTAGAAGCCCATCGAGGTCGAGCCTTCTCCGGTCGAAGTGTTGGAGAAGCCTGCCGGCTGAGCCGCGCCGTTCGAACCCGCGCCGATTGTCACTTCCACCCAGGGAAACAGATCCGCCAGGCAGCCGGACGTATTCGAACTGGTAATGGCAGCGGCATCGCAATCAAGTTGTTGCCACATCTGGTAGAAACGATGCACCGGACTCGCCGCATAGGCGTCGTATGGGTAGGATTTCGACGTGAGCTGGTACGGACCCGGCGGCAGGTGACTGGCGTCGTGCCCGTCGTAACTGAGGCGGGCGTCTGCCACGCCGGATGCCTGGCCGGTTCCTCCGGTCAACAGGTACTTATAATAATCGCTCGCCAGACCGTTTTCAATTCCCTGTGCAGCCGCCTCATTGGCCCTGCTGTCGCAGGACGTCCCGGTGGTTATTTTGAGCGCCTGGCACACATACGGGGTCGATGGACCGCCGGTCACCGCAGGAGGTAATACCTGATAGGGCTGGGTCGGCGGATTGATCTGATAGGTATCGGTGTCCGAGCCCTGGTTTTGCATCGCCTTTCCATAGCGCGGGCCCGGTGAACCATCAGCGTTGATGATCTTCTTGGAAAGAAGGTTCCAGACCGTCTCATCTTTGTTTACCGGCTGGTAGGTGGCGAAGATGTGGTCGAACGTGCGATTCTCACCAATAATGACGATCACGTGCTTGATCGGCGTCTCAGTTTGCTCAGCTTGTGCCAGCAGCGGTATCATTGCGTTGGTGACCATTGCACACACCGCAACGCACGACATCAACTTGTTTCTGAAGTGCTTGCGTGGACGACTATGACAACTCATGTTTCACCCCGTTGGTTCGAGCATCAAGGCAGCCACTAATGTTACGTAATGAGCAATGTCAGTTGCTTGACCGTTCGATGAAGATTCGGTGGTGATTTCTTGACATCACTTGTAATGAACCGAGGATAATGCGTCGTGGCCATTTCAGCCGTTCGCGTCCTCGGATCGAGTTCACTTGGAAGCCGCGAAGCCGGGGCACCGGCCCGCAGGTCGTTGCGCTCTCAGCCGTGTCGGGCCGGCATCGCGCCACTCGGAATCGGCCGGTCGGACGCATCTGCCGGGTCGCGGACATGGCACGGTCCAGGTGCCTCGGACAGGTGGGTGAACTGCGCCCTGATCATCTGCCTCGTGGCAAGAGCGCGGAATGCTACCCAATGAATAACCGACGTTATCCGGCTAAAGCGCTGACTATTGCCGGGCGCCCGCGCGGGCCATGACCGCGCTGCACCATATTGTGTTGCCAGCAGAACAAGGCTCGTCTCCCGTGACGGTTCCGATCAACCTTTGCCGGTGTCGCCGGAGCGAAGCGCAGCCGCGAAACTCGCGCGCAGCCCAGATTCCGACAGTCCGCGTTGGATCACCACAATTTCGCTGCCAGTACCTGCCCATGCCGCCTCGGCACGCGGCGGCAGCCTGACCAGACCATGCAACACATGATGCACGGCCTGAAGCACCAACGGCTGCTCGACCCCCTCGACACGCGCAATGCCTTTCAGCCGCAACACCTCGGCACCATGCAACGACAGCAGCGAATCAAGCCAAAGTGCCAAAGCTGGCCCAGGGACAGGGGCATCGGCGCGCAGAACGACCGAGGCGATGCCGGCATGGTCGTGGTGGTGGTGATGGTCATGCGTCTCGACAGTCGGGCGCAGCCAGGTTTGCGGGCGCTCCTCGGGACCCAGACCGAACACAAGATGCGGGGTCACGTTGCCATTGACCACACGGGAAATGGACGCCTGGGCGTTGAAAGCGCGGATCGCCTGCTCTGCCGCATCCACATCCGCCGAGCTCACGAGGTCGGTCTTGGTCAGCAGAATGCGGTCGGCGAACGCAATCTGATTGCGCGCCTCGTCCTGGTCACGCAGCTGCCCACGCACGTGGATCGCATCGGCAGTCACTACGATGCCGTCGAGGTGGCAGGGATTTGTGGTGCCAATCAGCGTGTGCACCACCGGCGCCGGGTCGGCGAGGCCGGTGGTCTCAATGGCGATGCGGCGGAACCACGGCAGTTCGCCGGCCTCCCGCTTGCGGAACAATTCCTCTATCGTATCGAGAATGTCACCGCGCACAGTGCAGCAGATGCAGCCGTTCTTCAGCAGTACGGCATTCTCGATCGCCTGCTCGATCAGCAGGTGATCCAGGCTGACCTCGCCGAATTCATTGATGATCACCGCGGTGTCCGCGAGGTCTGGCGCGCGCAACAAGTGGTTCAGCACGGTTGTCTTGCCGCTGCCAAGGAACCCGGTAATGACGGTCACCGGCACCGAATTGGGTCGGTCACTTCGCATGGGCCGCAAAATCCTTCACAGTTAGCGGCAACAACGGGCGGGAGGCGAGATCGTCATGGCAGCGGAAGTCCATAATATGCGGCTGATATCCCGCGACAAGCTCGCGGGCTTCGGCAATGTCGGAGAGGGGATGAGTATGCAGCTCACCGGCTCCGGACGGCGCATTCTGTGGCTCGCACACGAATCCGCCCCGAAGAACTTTACCGGAGTCGATGTCACCGATCCGGCGCACCCGCGCGTCATCTGCCAGACCGACCTGCCACACCGCAACGTGCGCTCCAACTCGTTGGAGGTCTGCGGCGATGTGATGGCGGTCGCCTACCAGACCAGCACTCATGGATTGCAGCCCGCCGGGATCGAGTTGTTCGACATTTCCAGCCCGGAGCAGCCGCGGGTCATTGGTTTCTTCGACTGCTCCGGACCGAGTTCGCGGGGCGTGCACCAGTTGTGGTTTATCGACGGCAAGACGGTATATTTTTCCGGTGGGGCGCCTGATTTCACCCCGCGCAACCTGCTCGACGACCAGCCGTTCCGTGCCATCGATGTAAGCGACCCGAGCAAACCTCGCGAAATCTGCCGCTGGTGGTACCCCGGAGTCGCCGAGGGCGATACCGCGCCACCGCCGCCGCGCCACCCGAAATTCGACAGTGGCTGGCGTGCGCATAATACCAACGTTTACCCGGAACGACCTGACCGCGCGTATCTGGGTTATCTCGATGGCGGAGCGATCATTCTCGATATCGGCGATCTCGCGGCGCCGAAGATGGTCGGACACTGGAATCCGCACCCGCCATTCCCGGGGTTCACCCACACCGCCATGCCGCTGTTTGACCGCAACCTGCTCATCTGCAGCGATGAATGCGTGCGCGACGGCGGTGCCGATTGGCCCAAGCTGGTGTGGGTGCTCGACGCGCGGCTGGAGAGCAATCTCGTCTGCATCTCGACGCTGCCGTTGCCCCCGGTCGAAGAACATCAGTTCCGCGGCGGTCGCTATGGCGCACATAACATGCATGAGAACCGGCCAGGCCCGGCTTTCCGCTCGGACACGTTGGTGTTTGGCACCTATTTCAACGGCGGCGTACGGGTGCACGACATCACCAATCCATTCCAGCCGAAGGAGATCGCATATTATGTGCCTGAGGCACCGTCCGCCGATCGGCCGGCGATTCAGATCAACGACGTATATGTCGACGAGAATCGGTTGATCTACACGGTCGATCGCTTCGTTGGCGGGCTCTACGTCATGGAGATGACGGTGTAAGCGAAACCGCATCTGGTCCTGCCGGAAATGCCCGTCGAAATGGGCTGACCGGCAGGGTCTCGCCCGTCCAGAAGCGCTGAAATTGGACCGGCAGCACTCCGGTCTCGAAATCCCTTGGTCGCATCGCGATGACCGCTTTGCCATCCCAGAACGCCAGATCGGCGCGCACCCAGGCGCCGTCCTGTTGCCACCAGGCACGCGGCAGCGGACGTAGTGCCGACCAGCACCAATCTTGCGCGCGGTACAGTCCGTGGAATTGTGCCAGATCGGCAGTCAGAGCATCCTCGTGCTGCGCGACATGGCTTTCGACGGCATTCAAATACTGCGTGACGCCACGGCGGAGCGCAACATTGTAATCGCCGCAGCCGGCGACCAACCAGGCCCGCACGGCCGCCATCCGCGCTGCATGGTCAGCCCAACCGGCATCCCAGGCCTCGACCGGTAGCGGGAGTGAATTCAGCCGCAGTGGGGCGGGACCAGCATGCACCGCAGGCAATCTGACGTCGTCCGCGGACAGCGTCGCGGGCAACCGATCCAAACCGAAGAGAATACGCAGCCCAGTCATTGCGGATCCTAAATGTTTTGCACAAGCGTGCCGCCGTGGCCAATGGGGCGGTACGCTGCCGCCTGCAACGTCCCGTCTGCAGCGAGGCGAACAAAATTCCGATCGGTCGTCAACGTTATCCCCAGGAGACCGGCGCGGGCCAGGTGGCCATCAGCCGGTTTTCCTGCTGCAATCGTCCAAAGGGAGGGCCAAATCATGATTTGCGATGTGCACGCACACTATATCCCAAAGCGATTCAGCGACTTCATGGGGGACCGCTTCGTTCCGGCGGTCGGCGTTGCCAAACCGGTCGGCATCGCCCGGCATCCGGTTTCGGATTCTGCGACGGACATCAAGGGGCGGCTGGAACTGATGGACGCCGCTGGTGTTGAAACCCAGATCCTGTCGCCGCACCGGCAACCCTATTTGCCCGATGAAGCCGAGTGCGTGCGGGCGCTCCATCTGCTGAACGACGGTTACGCCGAGCTGGCGGCACGATATCCTGGACGCATTCGGTCCTATGTGATGCTGCCGCTGCCGCACATCGACGCCTCGTTGCGGGAGATGGCCCGCGGACTCGATCAGCTTGGCTGTGTCGGGGTCAACATGAACATCTCGTGTCTGGGGCGTTCGATCGCGGAAGCGGAGTTCGAGCCAATCTATGCCGAGATGAACCGGCGCGGCACTATTCTGTTCGTGCACCCGTCGGTCACGGGCGTGTGCTCGCCGGTGATCAATGACTGGGGCTTCCGCGCTTCGATCGGCAACTCCATCGAAGACGCGATGTTTGTTGCGCACATGATCGCGCGAGGAATTCCATCGAGGTACCCGAATATTCGTTTCATTGTGCCGCATCTGGGCGGCCCGATCCCGATGTTGCTGAACCGTTTGGACCAGCAAGGCGTGCGCGATCTTGGTACGTTGGCGGAGTTGCCAGGTGTGACGGCGCGGCGGTTTTGGTACGATACCGTGTGTTATGGCTCGAAGGCGGCGATCACCTGCGCCTGCGAGGCGTTCGGGGTAGAAAAGCTGGTCACCGGGAGCGATTACCCGGTGTTGCAGGACTACGAGACTTACACCGAAACCTTCGCGTTCATCGCGCGACTGGGTTTGCCCGCGGGCCATGCGGAGCAAATTCTGCACCACAATGCACAGGCGCTGTTTGGATTCGCGCATTAGTCCTGCGTTTCGGTCAACCCCGCTGAGTTGATCCATGGTCGCGCCGGAACGCATGGACATGGATGCAAGACCTGCCATGGTGGAGCGGCAGAACCGAGGGGGGGGAGGATGCCAGCCGTGTCAGGCAGCCCGGGGATGGCCGACCATGAGGTCGCCGTGCGCCGCCGTGCACTTTCCAAGGTTGCCTGGCGATTCCTGCCGCTTCTCACCATCGCCTATATATTCAACTACCTTGACCGGACCAGTGTCGGCTTTGCCGCATTGACGATGAACCGCGACCTTGGGCTGACGCCCTGGCAGTTCGGTTGGGGCGCCGGGTTGTTGTTCGCGAGTTACAGTATCTTCGAAATCCCGAGCAATCTGATCCTATATCGGTTCGGCGCAAGACGCTGGATCGCGCGTATCATGATCACCTGGGGCATCGTCGCGGCGGCGAACGCCTTCGTTGTCGGACCAAACAGTTTCTACATCGTTCGCCTGCTGCTGGGTGCCGCAGAAGCCGGGTTTTTTCCGGGCATCACGTTTTTCCTCGCTGCCTGGTTCCCGGCGCAATATCGCGCCCGCGTGTTGGCGTGGTTCCTGGTGGCGATCCCGGTATCATCGGTGCTTGGCGGCCCAATCTCCGGGTTGTTGTTGCAGATGGATGGGTTGGCCGGCCTGGCCGGGTGGCAATGGATGTTCCTCGTCGAGGGGCTCCCCGCCACCCTGATCGGCCTGGTCATCCTTATGACGCTATCAGACCGGCTGGAAGACGCTGCGTGGCTCAGCGCCGACGAACGTGCGGCGATGCGGGCGATGCTGGCCGAAGAGCCGCGCGACCGAGCGCGACACGCTGTATGGCCGGCGGTGACGGACGTGCGGGTGCTGATCCTGACCGCCATCCAGTTCGCCTATACGCTCGGGTCATATGGGATCGGCATATGGTTGCCGCAAATCTTGAAAACACATGGGTTGTCCAATCTGGCGGTTGGCTATGTATCGGCGGTGCCGTATTTGTTCGCCAGCGTGGCCATGTTGCTTTGGGCCGCCTATGTCGATCGCTTCGGGCGGAAGATCCTGAACCTGACACTGGGCTTTTTGCTGGCAACAATGGGGTTCGTGCTGTCGGTCGGGTGGACCGAACTGACACCAGCGCTGATCGGACTGACGATCGCTCTGGTTGGCGTGACCTCGGCACGGGCGATCTTCTGGACCGTGCCGACGAGTTTTCTGGCCGGACGCGGGGCTGCCGGAGGGTTGGCATTCATTTCGACGATAGGCTCACTCGGGGGTTTCGCGGGGCCCTTCATGGTGGGTTGGATTAAGCAGGCAACCGGGTCGTTTATTTTGGGATTGCTCGCCCTGGCGGTGGTACTGGCAATAACCACGGTGCTATCGGCCGGATTACGGTTGTTCGTACGCAACGACTAATACTGCGTCATGGCCTGGCCTGAAGCGGCACGACGTTGTGCCGGGTGAGCAGGCCGAACCATGACGCCGCGGGTATGTTCCGCAATTACCGGGATTCAAACCTAACGTGCCGCCGGTAGATGCGCCCGCAGGAACGTGCGTACCCGGTTGATCGTCCGAGCCTTCAGTTCCGGCGGCTCCTTCCACGGAAACACTGTTATCTCGGCATTCGGACACAACGACGCGACCTCCACCGAACTCTGGTGCGGGTGTGCGGGCGTGTCATCCGGCAGCACAAGCATCGGCGTGTGGCAGGACCGCGCAAAATCCTTCGACACGCTGTAAACGAAATTGGGCTGCACACGATAAAGATTGTGCAAGTACTTCTCGATCGTCTCCAGGCTCACATCAGGTCGCCGCTCGCGCACTTCCGGAGCCCAGACGTCCCGACCCGAGCGGTACATCACGTCCGGGTCGTCGTCCCGGTGCCCAACCGTCTGGACCAGCACGCCGGCCACAACCCGCTTCGGCGCCCGCTCCATAAGTTTCAGGGCGAAGCACCCCCCGATGCAGTAGCCCATGAAGCAGAATTCCCGGATGCCGAGATGATCCATCAGCCCCAGTTGGTCATCGGCAAAGCCGCCCCATGGGTCGTCGACCGCAATCGGGCCGCTGGACTCGCCACCGGTCGCGTTGCGCTGGTCCATCGTGATGCAACGGAATTCGTCTTTGAAAATCTCCATGGCGTTGAACACCGCGGTGGGCCAGTTGCTGACCCGCGAGTTCAGGCCTCCGCCCGGGGTGACCAGCAACGGAAACCCGCTGCCAGCCTCCTCGTAGCGGATGCGGACGTCGCCCTTCTGGTAAAACGGCATGGCAGTCTCTCCTCGCATCGTTAGGTATCTCAGGCAGACGCGCGCTTACCGGGATCCAAACCCATGGGATATCAGGTAAGCTGTCCGACTTAGGAGTTCACCGCAGTTTTCGTTTCTGCTCAACCCGTGCCGCCAGCCATTCATGACCTCCCGCCGGAAAAGGTATCTCGACACGAGGGGTCGTTCCGCTATAGTTGACCGCTACGGTCAAAGAAGCAGTGATTGCGAGGTCCTTGCGGTGAGCTACCGGATCGCCGCGCCGCGGAGGTCACCATGGCATATGTCGACCAAATCCTGACGAGCCCGACCATTGGCCTGCCACATGTAACGTTGCCGAAATTGCGATGGCCGCGTTTGTCACCGGGCGCCCGCGCTATTCTGATGATGGGCCTGATGATCAGCCCGGCGTTTGTCTCCGACTACATTGGCTACGGTGTCGAGCGCCTGTTCTACACTCCTGGGCAAATCGCCGAGATGCGTCCGCCTGACGATGCAATGCTCACGCACGTCGAACTTTTTCATGTTGCCTGTGCCGATCCGGCAGCATCCGCGGCGGATCAAAGACAATGGGCCGATTTCGCGACCCGGAACGGTTGGCCCAGGTATCCCCAGGCCGGCGAGACATGCTTCAGGCCGGATCGGGTACTACTTGGTGTCGTTGGGCTGAAGACCTTCAATGTCGCGTGCCCCACGCTGGCGCTTTCCGTGGCGGATCGCCAGCGTTGGATGACGTACGCCGCAGGTCATGGTTGGGGTCCCTACCCGCAGGCTGGTGCGAACTGCGTTGATCCGTAACCTGGTCGACATGAACGTAAAGCAACTCTGCTGCTTCCGGTGTCACGGATCAGGCAGTATACAAGAAAGTTTTGTTTTGTTTTCGGTATGAGCGTAATCTGCTGCTCGCCAGACCTGCCCGCCCCACTTGCGGTCAGTAACCTCCCGGGTCAATGGTGGCTATACACAGGGAGGGCAATAACACGATGCGGATCGGCTTTGTCGGCACCGGGACCATGGGAACGCCGATCGCGGGTTGCCTGATCCGCGCCGGGCACACGCTGTCGGTGTTTGATCGCCGACCGGAGGCCACTGTCATTTTGTGTTCGCAAGGGGCGGTGCGCGCCGACACCGCCTTCGCTGCCGCCCGCGACAGCGACGTGGTGTTTACCTCGTTGCCCGGACCCACTGAGTTCGAGGCAGCGACGCTGGAACCACAAGCCGGCATCCTCGCCGGATTACAACCTGGTGCGGCCCATATCGACCTGACAACCAATGCACCAAAGACCATCGCTCGCGTCGCCGAAGCCTGCCAGGCGCGCGGGATCGAACTGATCGATGCGCCGGTCAGCGGCCGCCCGCCAACGATGACCGTGATGGTCGGCGCCAGCGACAGCGGGTTCGCGCGGTACAAGCCATTGTTCGACGCTATCGCCGCCAATGTCTTCCATGTCGGGCCCAGTGGCGCGGGAGCCACCGCTAAGCTGGTCACGCAATATCTGGGCTATACAAATTTCATTGCATCGATCGAAGGGATGCTCGTCGCGGCCAAGGCTGGGATCGATCTCGAGACCCTCGCCCGCATCGTGCCGGTAAGTGCCGGGCAAAGCCGCACCTTCGACAACATCGCCCGCGGGGTATTTCCGGGTAGCTTCGCGGCCGGCGGCACGCTCGACATCGTCGCCAAAGATGTGGAGCTTGCCTGTCAACTCGCCCGCGACGTCGGTGCGCCCGCGACGTTGGGGGCGCTTGCCTCCGATTTTTACAAGCGTGCTCAGGCGGCGGGTTGGGGCCAGGAAGGGTTTCCGGTCGTCGCCCGCGTGCTGGAAGCCATGGCCGGCGTCGAACTGCGCCCGAAGGGAGGTCACGGATGAGCGACGATCGAGTGACCAGGCTGCTGTTGACCGAGGAAATTGCACAGTTCCTCTATGCCGAGGCGGAAATGCTGGACGAGCGGCGGCATGATGAATGGTTGGCATTGCTGGCCGAGGACATCCGCTACTGGATGCCGATGCGACGCAACGTCAAATACGGCGACACCACGCGCGAATTCACTCGCGAAACTGAGGACATCAGTTGGTTCGATGAAGGCAAGGATACCCTGACCCGCCGAGTGCGCCAGATCCAGACCGGCATCCATTGGGCGGAGGAGCCGCAATCGCGCATCTGCCACATGGTGTCGAACGTACAATTGCTTTCGGCGACTCCTGATGCGGGCGCACAGCGCGAGATCGTGGTCAAGTCGCGGTTCCTGATCTACCGCAACCGCGTCGAGACCGAGACCGACCTGCTGGTCGGCAAACGCGAGGACACATTACGCCGGAATGGTGACAGTTGGTTGATCGCCCGGCGGAAGATTATCCTCGACCAGAATGTGCTATTGACCAAGAACCTGACGTTCTTCTTTTAAGGGGTGGCCGACAATGTTTTTGTGCGGCTCGCCAGTTGCAACTTTGTCCCTCTGGACCGCGACGGTAACAAAGGAGGCACTCCCATGCCGGTAAACGGAACGCGCGGATATCATTCCGGTCTCGTCGATCTCGCATCCGGACTGATCAGCCGCGAGATCTTCGTCAATGATGAGATTTACGCCCAGGAGCAGGAGCGGGTGTTTGCGCGGTCATGGCTGTTCGTCGGGCATGAAAGTCAGATCCCCAACCCGGGTGATTTCTTTGCCTCGCGCATGGGCGAGGAATCGGTAATCCTGTGCCGTGACCGCCGCGGCTCCGTGCACGTGTTCCTCAATTCGTGTCGGCATCGCGGCATGAAGGTGTGCCGCTATGACGATGGCAACACCACGGTGTTTACCTGCCCGTATCACGGCTGGAGCTATGGCACCGACGGCGCGCTGGTGGGCGTGCCGTTCTTCCGCGAAGCGTATCATTCTGAGCTCGATAAGTCGAAATACGGTCTCATCGAGGTCGCGCAACTTTGTTGCTACAAGGGAACTGTGTGGGCGTGTTGGGACGCTTCTGCGCCCCCATTCCTGGAACATCTTGGCGAGTTCAGACGATTTCTGGATCTGATGCTGGATGGCTGGGATGGCCGCGAGGGTCAGGCCGAACTACTGGGCGGTGTGCAAAAGTGGATAATTCCCTGCAATTGGAAGTGGCCAGCCGAGAATTTCAGCGGGGATACCTATCACAACATTTCGCACCGCTCGGTCGATCTGGTTGGCGCCGGTCCAAGTGGGCGCAGCCGGCGCGATTACGGCGAACTGAATGTCGCGCGCAGGCTGCACGTCTCGCTGCCCGATCGTGGCCACCAGACGATCACCTACGTGCTGCCGCGCGATTACCAACCGCAGGCCGCCTATCAGAATTCGCCTGAGGTGGCCGAGTATTTCCGCCATTGCGAGGAAGAGCGGCGGCGGCGGCCCGGAGAAAACAGCCGGATGATTGGCGCACCGGGCGAGATTTTTCCCAATGTGGCGCTGCTTCCGAGGCAGCCGCGGACCCTCGCGGTGTGGCATCCGGTCAACGCGCATCAGACCGAGGTGTGGCGGTTTTTCTTTGTCGACCGCGACGCACCCCGAAGCGTGAAGAACTTTCTGCGCGATTACTACATCCGTTACTCCGGACCTGCGGGGATGACCGAGCAGGACGACATGGAGAACTGGAATTATGCACATGCAGCCAGCCGAGGGGTGATCGCCCGCCGGTACCCTTACACATATGAGATGGGCATGGGTCACGTGGTTGAGGATTTCGAATTCGAAGGTTTGCGCATGCCAGGCAGGGTCGTCGACCTGACCAAGGCGATGGCGAGTGAGGAGCCGATGCGGAACCTGTACCGGCGCTGGGCTCAGTTCATGGAGGCTGAGAGCTGGGACGACCTGATGACGTGGCGCCGGGACGCGCCTCGCGAGGCCAAGGCAGCGGAATGAGCGGGATCATCAACGTGCGAGAACTTGCCATCGGAACGCGGGTAGTTCTGAGTTCGGGAGCGGAGGTAGAGATCGTTGGCAACCCCGGCGACGGGGTCTGGTTGTTCGGGCGCTCCCTGGCGTCTAACGGTGACCCGGGCGTCGGTGGGGAAGAGGAAATGATCTTCGCGCAGGATGTCGTTGAGGTCCGGTCGTAGCCAATCGGCCCGCTAACGTTGTTGCGCTAATTTAGAGACATCCGTGCAGGGCCGTTAGTCAGGGTCCGCCGCGACCATGCTCGAATACGGACGATAATAGCCTCTGACAACGAGGGTTGAACGTTTCACCTCGTCAGCCGTTACGCCGGCGGGCAGATCGAACCAAAAATCAGCCTGACGGCCGGCCTTGATGACGGTTCTGCCATCGACGATCATGGCCTTGCCGTCGACCCCGGGTTCGAGCGTCAAAGTGCGCTCGTCAGACAACGATATCTCGAGGTTCACGTGACGGATGTACGAAACCTCCAATTCTTGTTCGCGGATCGAGAACAAGCTTCTCTGGCCAGGGATCAGGATTCGTTGGGTCATTTCGCGGTTCGGCGCACTTGCAGCATGAATGATCTTGCCGTGCCAGAGCCATAGACCGTCGTGTAAGTCAAAGGAGTAGAGGAAAGGACACGATCCGTAACCCTCGCCCGCGACAATATTGAAAAAATTGCGGGCGGAACCGTCGAAAACAAGGCGTTGCCCACCCAACATCACGCCGGTCAGGTCAATGGACGGACCGTACAGAAACCAGGGTTGGTCCGGAACGGTCGGCGGACCCAAACTTTCACGCACTTTGGCTATGGGCGGGTTGGAGTCTGTCTTGCTTTCCTTGAATATCGTTCCGGCCGGGGTCGCCATTATTGCGTTGAACTGTTGGTCTGCAAATACCTTGTCGATTTTTACCGGTGACGGTCCCCGTTGGAGAACAGCCTCGATCCCTCCAGCGGGCACAAGCAGGATCTTCAGAGGGATAGGCAGCGTCTGGCCGGGGTCAAGATCATTTCTTTGTAGCGGGATTGTGTCACCTGTGTCACCGGACGGCTTTTGAGAGTTCAACCGTAATGCATGCGTGCTGTCCACGGTTCCCAGGAGGCCATCAATCGGAATGGTATCGTCGGATACGTTCTTGATGAACGCGACCTCCAGGATGAATTGCCGGACCTTGAGGGAAAACTCCATTCCGTTGCCGCACGTGGGCACCGCCCCAGTCACAATCATGAAGTTGTCGGGCCAGCCGTCAGCAGTCAAATGTCTTATCAGCGCGACCCGGCGACGTGACACCGGGTGCCGGTCATGAACCGAAGAATCGGCCGTCGCCGGATCGTCCGGCAAGCCCAATCGAGATTCATATTGCCGAACACGGTCTTCGTAATCGGCGACAACAGAAGCATGAGCTGATCGCCACAAAATGGTACGTTCGATCATCGATTTCGCCGGGCAATCATAATAGAAGAAATTCCACCCAGCCGGCCAGTTGTTCGACGTGCGTACCTGATGTTGGTCATCCGGGAGAACCAAGGTCAGACTGGTAAGGTTTTGCTGATCCGGAAACGTCAAATATTCGAGTATCCGACGCTCGCCACATGGGTCTGACGTCGTTCCCTTTCCCATATACGAGGGGCCTCCGGGCCCAACGCTTACACCGAAGCTATAGCAGGTTTCCCTGACATCTTTGGTGCCATAGTTGTCAAACAGGTCTTTCGCTTCTGCAAGCACCTGATTTGGATAGATCCGAAAGTCGCCCAATGAATGCTCAACATCCGGGTACGAGGTGCTTTCGATGATACCGCCGGCCACCGCTTCACTCAGGCGATCGAATTCTACCTGTATTTGCGGCGATGATGCGCTGTCAAGTTGACAGACGTAGTTCGTTACCCGTACCGAGCCATCCACAAAACTTATATTTCGCGTCGAGGGAACGCAGACCGCCATGGCTGCTGGCACTAACCCGGGCAGGCCTAGGAAAGTCTCGGCAACTATTAACAACAAAGCCAACTTTCCAGCCATTTGACGTTTTTCCATTTGGGATCGTTTGATATTTTATAGGAACCGATCCGAACTAAATCTCCATCTCAGGATCGGAACGTCCTTTACCATGCACCAGACACCTGGCAACAGACTTTGCTTCGCTCGGGCGTCCGACGCGACCTGGGTCTGTGGTCGGAGCCCCCGGGCCCCTTGGGTTGCGACACAACGGGCGACCCTCCGGTTGCGTTGGACGCAAGCCGCTCCGCTTGCTACGTCTCTCTGCTGTCGGCCCCACGCGCGGACCACAATGGAGACCCAACCCAATGCGATTCGGCTTGTTCGGTGGCGCGCGTACTTCTCTCGGAGCCCAGCCCAGCGACTCCCAACAACTTTACGACTTCGTCGACTACGTCACCGAGGCCGAAGAACTCGGCTTCGAAAGCGTCTTCCTGGTCGAGCATCACTTCACCGGCTTTGGCCAGATCTCCGCTTCGCTGAATTTGCTCTGCTATCTCGCCGCCCGCACCACCCGCATGCGACTCGGCACCGCCGTCATGGTGCTGCCCTGGCACAATCCCGCGTTGCTGACGGAACAGGCTGCGACTGTCGACGTGCTGTCCAACGGAAGGCTCGATCTCGGCGTCGGCCGCGGCTACCGCTACAGCGAGTTCGCCGGTTTCCGCATGAGTATGGACGAAGCCGAGTCGCGCTATCAGGAGTGTCTTTCATTCATCAAGAAAGCCTGGACCGCCGACGGACGGTTTTCCCACGACGGCACCTGGTGGCACTACGACAACGTGGTGATCGAGCCGGCGCCGATCCAACGTCCTCACCCACCCTTGTGGATTGGCGCAAACAGTGACGCCTCGATCGAGAATGCAGCCAAAGACGGGTTCAATCTGTTGCTGGCCCAGCACGGCACGCCGGAAGAGTGCGGGCGGAAAGTGGCGATATTCCGTCGCGCGGTTGAAGCCATGGGCCGCACCTTCGATCCATATTCGGTCGGCACGACGCGCGCTTTTCATATGGCGCACACCGTGGCCGAACGGGAGCGGCAACACGAACTGCGAATTCGCTTCCTGCGCACTGTACGGCAATTGTCGGACCCGCCGCCTGGGGTGACCGCCAGCAGCCACGCGCGGGCCTTCGCTGGCGAAGACGACATGAAGCAACACACCGAAACAGACACGCTGATCGGAACGCCCGAGGAAATCATCAGCCGGCTGAAAGACTATGAAGCCGCGGGCGTCCAGCACCTGTTACTGATCGATGTCGGCGGTTCACGCGAATCGTTACGCATTTTTGGCCGCGAGATCCTGCCGCATTTCCGCGCCTGATCGACTGCAGACATCGCCATTTGACATCCCAACCCCAACACCTCCACCCTGGGCGATCGCGGTGTCACAGGAGACAGCAGCATGGCCATCCACCTCGTATCCAAAGCAAAACCTGTGCGCGAGCAGGTCAGTCCCGAGGAGTGGAAAGCCAGGGTTGAACTTGCCGCCGGCCATCGCGTGTTGGCGTATTATGGCGTCAACGACATGACCTACAATCATTTTGGCCTGCGGGTGCCGAGCGAACCGCACCACATGCTGATCAAGCGCACCGACTGGATGTTTGGCGAGGTCACCGCGTCCTCACTGTTGAAGGTGGATTTCGACGGCAACGTCGTGACGGATACGGATGTCGGAACGATCAAGGGTGGCGCCCTGATCATCCATGCCGGCTTGCTGAAACATCGCCCCGACCTGAACGCAACGTTGCATACCCATACGGTCGCCGGCATGGGTGTCGCCGCGCATAAATTCGGCCTGTTGCCGATCAATCAGCATGCCCTCGGCTTCTATGGCGAATTGAAATATCACGAGTTCGAGGGCCTGGAATTCGATCATGACATGACGCCCAAACTGGTCCGCGACCTCGACGGAGGTTCCGTCATGATGTTGCGCAACCACGGCGTCCTGGTCTGCGGCGAAAGCGTCGCCGAATGTGTCGTGACGCATCACTTTCTGGAAATGGCCTGTCAGGGACAGATCGCGGCGCTGGCGGCAGGCGAAGGCAACTACACGCTCCCCGGTAAGGCGGCCATCGAATACGCGCACAGCCAGATCACCCGTGGCGGCACCCGGGGAGGTAAGGATTGGGCCGCCTGTCTGCGTCTCGCCGAGCGGCTCGATCCTTCCTACAAAGACTGAGCTGGCGGCTTGCGATCGGCGTAACTGACGCCCATCCCGGCGCGCACATCCTGCTGGATGCCGTATTGCGGGAACGGATACCGCAGACCATTTTTCGACAACGCTTCCATGCCGGTGATCGCCTGGAACATTTGGTCCGGCGGCAACGCCATCAGCATTTCGTCGTCCAGCACACCGCCATAACGCCGCTCGGCAAAGCAGGGAATCGACAAGCTGGGGGTGCGCGTCTTCAACGCCCGGCCCCAGGAATCAGCGCAGGCCGACTCGCCGACCACGCTCCAGTCGAACCTCTTGTAGCCGGACCATTGCAGACCGTTGATGAAATACATCATCGCCCCGGGCGTCGCGTAGAATAGCGCGATATCCGGCGGGTCGAGCCTGCCGCTTGCCAGTGGCGAGACCACCATCGCCTGATATTTGCCGTCATCGACACAGTTCATTGCCGCCTGGTGCGCCCCGGCATCGTCCGGGGTCGAGTACCAAACCCCAACCATGCGCTGGCCGGACTTCCACTCGTCGTCCTTTGCGTTGCCCAGCCCGATCACTGCCCGGCATTGCGCCCCCACCAAATTCTCGGCGGTCACGCCGACGGTCCAGCCCAGGCGGGCCGCCTGCGCCACGACCTGGTCAAAGGCGTGGATCACCTTCGGGCGACGAATGCGAGGGATCGCCTCCATGTCCTCGGCCCGCTCAAACAGCTTCATGCCAAACGGGGGATTGCGCAGCTTCAACAGGCGTTCGAGGTCTGCAACCAGCTTCGCCCAATCTTTGATGATAATGTCCTTGGTCATGTTGGGGTCCCTCCGGGTTTCGCGGCATGATCGGCCAAGGTGCGGGCAATGTTAAGGCCGGGTGGCGTCGGCCGGCCGACTGGGGATATATCGACGGACTCTCCACGCCAAAGCGGGCCGCACGCTTGATCGTCACCGACTTCCCCCATGCGATACGCGAAATCGAACACCTGTGGATCCCGCTGGCTGACGGCACCAGACTGGCCGCCCGGATTTGGCTGCCGGAGGACGCGGATCGCAAGCCGGTTCCCGCCGTTCTCGAATATTTACCCTATCGCAAACGCACGGGCACCTTTGAGCGCGACGCACTGACGCATCCGTATCTCGCCGGCCATGGCTATGCCGCCGTCCGCGTCGACATTCGCGGCAGCGGTGAATCCGACGGACTACTGTTCGATGAATACGCATTGCAGGAGCAGGATGATGCGCTGGAAGTGATTGCGTGGCTGGCGGCGCAGCCCTGGTGCAGTGGCGCAGTCGGCATGATGGGGATCTCCTGGGGCGGGTTCAATGGGTTGCAGGTAGCCGCGCGGCGGCCTCCGGCGCTTAAGGCGATCATCACGCTTTGCTCGACGGACGATCGTTATCGAGATGACGTGCACTACATGGGCGGCGCTCTGCTCAGAGCCGGTTTCGGGTGGGCCTCGTTCCTGTTCGGTGCAATGTGCTACCCGCCCGATCCCGCACTGGTCGGCGAAAGCTGGCGCGCGACGTGGCTGAATCGTCTGCAGAACCTGCCCCTGTTTTTGGAAATATGGCTGAGCCATCAGCGGCGAGACGCGTATTGGCAGCACGGTTCGGTGTGCGAAGATTACCATGCCATCCAATGTCCGGTTTTCGCTGTCGGCGGCTGGACCGACGGTTACACCAATGCGATCCCACGCCTGCTTGCCCACCTGGCAGCGCCTCGCAAGGCTCTCATCGGCCCGTGGGCGCACGCCTACCCGCACGTCGCACTTCCGGGTCCTCAGATCGGCTTCCTGCAAGAGGCGCTGCGGTGGTGGGATCATTGGCTGAAGGACATCGACACCGGCGTGATGGATGAGCCCATGCTGCGTGCCTGGATGACGGAGAGCGTGCCGCCTGCGCCGTTTCACCATGACCTGCCCGGACGTTGGGTCGCCGAACCCGCGTGGCCGCCGCCCGGGATAACGCCGCACCGTCTGCACCTCACCGATACCGGCCTGCAAACCACCGCTGCAACCCTGACGCCACGTGCGGTGTGCTCGTCACTGACAGTCGGCAAGGACGGCGGCAGCTGGTGCCCTTTCGGCAGCGGCCCCGATCAGGCCGGCGATCAACAGGGCGATGATGCGCAGTCGCTGCTGTTCGAGACCTCGCCACTCGACACGCGTGCAGAGATTCTCGGCGCGCCAGTTGTTACGCTTGATGTTGCGTCCGACAAACCGCTGGCAAATTTGGCCGTGCGGTTGTGCGATGTGCATCCGGATGGAACATCGTTACGGATTAGCTATGGGATCCTGAATCTCGCGTATCGCGACGGCAACGAGTCACCGGCGTTGCTGCAACCAGGGGTTCGCTATCGGATCCGCGTCCAACTCAATGATGCGGGTTCCGCCTTTCCCTCAGGCCATCGAATCAGGCTGGCACTCTCGACGAACTACTGGCCGATGATCTGGCCCAGTCCCGACAATCCGACCGTAACGGTGTTCGGGGGCACGGTCGATCTTCCGATCCGACCGGCGGAAACGTCCGATGCACTGCTGCCTGCCCTGCCTGAACCGGAAACCGCCACGCCTGAGCGGACCACTCCGCTGCGGCCAGGCGTTGTGCGAATTGACCGGCTGGGTCTCGAACTCGGCACCGAGGGCAACTTCAGGGTTCACATCGATCCGGGCGATCCACTCAGCGCGGTCGTCGAGATGCGTCAGTCGCAGACAGTCTCACGCGACAACTGGCGCACCCGGTTCGAGACCACGACGCGCCTGTTCTGCACGCGCGATGCATTCAATCTGCAAGCGGCGATGTGCGCCTGGGAAGCGGACGTGGAAGTTTGCCGTCGCACGTGGAACACAAGCGTGCCGCGCGAATTCATATAGCGAGATTTGCCGAATGCGTGCCACCTGGCGTGCAGTTCGTTCTTTGAAGGACCTTGACGGATGCCGGAGGGACCGAATTCTGACATCGCCGATCCCGAACGCCGGCGTCTGGACGCCATGCGCAACGGCACCGAAGACTGGCGCGCCTGGGGGCCCTATGTCAGCGAACGCCAATGGGGAACCGTGCGCGAGGACTACAGCGAAGACGGCGATGCCTGGAACTACTTTACCCATGACCAGGCACGCAGCCGCGCCTATCGCTGGGGTGAGGATGGCATTGCCGGTTTCTGCGACGATCGCCAATTGCTATGCCTTTCGCTCGCACTATGGAACGGTGAGGACCCAATTTTGAAGGAGCGGCTGTTTGGCCTGACCAACCAGCAGGGCAACCACGGTGAGGACGTCAAGGAGCTTTATTACTATATCGATGCGGTGCCGAGTCACGCTTATCAGAAGATGCTATACAAGTATGCCCAGGCGGCATATCCCTATCAATGGCTGATCGATGAGAATGCCCGCCGTCGCGGCACCCAGGCCCGAGAGTTCGAGCTGACCGACACCGGGCTGTTCGATCACTCCCGCTATTTCGATGTCGAAGTGGAATATGCCAAGGGACCGCCGGACGACATTCTCATGCGGATTACGGTACACAACCGCGGCCCAGATCCAGCGCCGATCTGGATTTTGCCGCAGGCCTGGTTTCGTAACGAATGGAGCTGGAGCGACGATTACGCCCGCCCCGACATGCGCGAAGATAAACCGGGCGAAGTCATCGGCAACCACGACCTTCTGGGCCCATTCACGCTGGCCTTCGAAGGCCAGGACCGACTGATTTTTTGCGAAAACGACACGAATTCGCAGAAATTGTTTGGTGCCACGGCGACGCCCGGCTACCACAAAGACGGCTTTGACGAATTCATCGTCCACGGCCGGGACGACGCGATCAATCCAGACGGCCGCGGCACCAAAGTCGCGGGCGTTTATCACCGCGTAGTGCCCGCGGGCGGAACCGCGGTGGTGCGCGCGCGTCTGCACGTCGGCGTGACCGGCTCGTTGGACTTTGCCGGGTTCGACGCCCTGGTGGAACAGCGTCGGACGGAAGCCGACGCTTTCTATGCCGTACTGCAAGCGGGCATCGCAGACGCCGATATGCGATTGATCCAGCGTCAGGCTTTCGCCGGCATGCTGTGGAGCAAGCAGTTCTACTGCTTCGATGTTGCCGAGTGGCTGGACGGCGACCCCCGCCAACCGCCGCCACCAGAGCAGCGTAAAACCGGCCGCAACAGCGCGTGGCGTCATTTGAGCACGGCTGACATCATATCGATGCCCGATAAATGGGAGTATCCCTGGTTTGCCTCGTGGGACCTGGGCTTTCAGTGTGTCACCCTGTCGCTGATCGATCCTGAGTTTGCCAAGAGTCAGCTGCTGTTGCTTGCCCAGGTTTGGATGATGCATCCGAATGGCGGTCTGCCGGCCTACGAATGGGCGTTCGGCGACGTCAATCCGCCGGTACACGCCTGGGCCGCGCTCCACGTCTACGAAAATGACCGGCGGTGGAATGGTGGCGTCGCCGATACCGCGTTCCTGGAGCGAATGTTTCATAAACTGCTGCTGAACTTCACCTGGTGGGTGAATCGCAAGGACGCCCAGGGCCTGAACATTTTTGAGGGTGGGTTTCTCGGTCTCGACAATATCGGGATCTTCGACCGGTCGTCACCGCTGCCAGGAGGCGGTTATATCGAACAGTCCGATGGCACCGCCTGGATGGCCATGTATTGCCTGAACATGTTGCACATTGCCCTGGAACTTAGCGACTGTGACCCGGTTTACGAAGACATGGCTGCGAAGTTTTTCGAGCACCTGCTGTACATCGCCGAGGCGATGACTGGTCGGGGCGCCAGTTCATCCGGCCTTTGGGATGAGACCGACAACTTCTATTATGACAAACTGTGCATGCCGGATGGATCGAGCTTTCCGATGCGCATCCGTTCCATGGTCGGGTTGATTCCGCTGTTTGCCGTGGCGGTGGTGGATGGCGCGCTGCTACGGAAGCTCCCGGGCTTCGGCGAGCGGCTGCACTATTTGCACGAGCAGCGCAGCGATCTGGCATCAATGGTTTCGCGGTGGGATAATCCAAGCGTGAGCGATCAGCATTTGCTGTCGCTCGCGCGCGTGTATCGCATGACCAAGGTTCTGGAGCGTATGCTCGATGAAAGTGAATTCCTGTCGCCACACGGGGTGCGTTCAGTGTCGCGTTATTACCTCGATCACCCGTACGAATTCGCGTGTGATGGGGCTAAGTACCAACTGAAATATTTGCCGGGGGAATCCGATTCCGGCATGTTCGGCGGCAACTCCAACTGGCGCGGCCCGGTTTGGCTGCCGGTAAATTTCCTTCTCGTTGAAAGCCTACGGCGTTTCCACAAGTTTTACGGAGACGATTTCCGGATTGAGTGCCCAGTGGGGTCAGGTCAGCGTCTTGCGCTCGACCAGGTGGCTGACTATCTGTCCCGGCGGTTGATCGGACTGTTCCGGCGCGACCAGGACGGAAAGCGGCCGGTTTTCGACGGCTGTGCGCTGTTCCAAAATGATCCGTTTTTCCGCGATCTGCTACTGTTTCATGAATATTTTGATGGCGACACCGGCCGCGGCCTCGGTGCCGGGCATCAAACCGGCTGGACCGGGTTGGTCGCAAATCTGATCGACCAGTTGACGAGGGGGCGAGCACCGACACGATAATCGGTCGCCGATCGGCCGGCCGCCGACCGGCTTGCAAGCGGATCTCCCGCGATGAAAGGCATGCCATGTCTCTACAGGGAAAAATCGCAATCGTAACCGGTGGCAATAGTGGGATTGGCAAGGCGATCGCTCTCGGCCTGGCCAAGGCTGGAGCCAGCATCGCGATCGACTACGTGGCTCATCCCGAAGCGACCGAAGCTCTCGAGCGTGATATCGCAGCGCTGGGAGACACCGCAATCGGCGTGGAGGCCGATGTCAGCAGCGTGCGGGAATTGCAGGCGCTGGTGGACGCCACGGTGGCGAAATTCGGCCGGCTGGATATCATGGTGAATAATGCCGGCGTGGAGACCCGCACCTCTGTGCTGGACACCACCGAGGACCAGTACGACAAGGTTCTCGCCATCAACTTAAAGAGCGCGTTTTTCGGCACCCAGATCGCCGCGAAGCAGATGATCAAACAAGGCGGTGGCGGACGCATTATCAACATCACGTCGGTGCATGAGGACTGGCCGATGCCGGGCAACACCGCTTATTGCCTCGCCAAGGGCGGCATGCGGATGCTGACCCGCACTGCCGGAGTGGAACTGGCACCGCACGGTATATGCGTGGTTGGTGTCGGACCCGGCGCGGTGGCGACCCCGATCAACCTGACCACAATGCACGATCCAGCGTTGTTGGCGAAGCTCAACGCCGCCATCCCTTTGGGTCGCATGGCGCAACCGGAGGAGATCGCCAACGTCGTCGTCTTCCTCGCCGGAGATGGCGCCGGCTACCTGACTGCGACGACGATCTTTGCCGATGGCGGAATTATGCAGGGCAGCGTCGGGCTGTAATGGCAGGATATTACGATATCGTTATTATAGGCAGTGGCGCCGGCGGCGGCACGCTGGCGCATCGGCTGGCACCGTCAGGCAAGAAAGTGCTCGTTCTGGAACGCGGCGATTGGCTGCCGCGCGAGGCACGCAACTGGAACGTCGAGGATGTCTTTGGCGCCAACCGCTATGTCTCGCCTGAGACCTGGTACTTGCCGGACGGCAAGCCGTTCCAACCTCAGGTACATTATTTCGTAGGCGGGGCGACCAAAGTGTTCGGCGCCGCGCTCTACCGTCTCCGAAAGGAGGACTTCGGCATCCTAAAACATCATGACGGCATTTCACCCGCCTGGCCGATCACTTACGACGAACTGGAGCCGTACTACACCGAAGCGGAAAATCTCTACCAGGTGCACGGCGAACGCGGTGGCGATCCCACAGAACCACCCGCCAGTGCGCCATATCCGGCACCGCCGGTATCCCACGAACCGCGCATTGCGAAGCTGTACAACGATCTAAAAGCTGCGGGTTACCGACCATTCCAGGCTCCTGCGGCGGTGATGCTGAACGAGGCGGACATGGCCTATAGCCAGTGCATCCGCTGTCAGACCTGCGATGGATTTCCGTGCCTGCTACATGCCAAGTCCGATGCCGAGGTGATTGCCGTCAGACCCGCATTGCAACACCAAAACGTCACGCTGCTGCGCAACGCAAAAGCGCTGAAGCTTGAAACCGACGTCACAGGCAGAAGCCTCACCGGCGTGACTGCCGAAGTGGCGGGCGTGGTGCAGCACTTCGCAGCTGATATTGTCGCGGTGTGTTGTGGGGCGGCGAACTCCGCAGCTTTGCTATTGCGGTCTGCGAACGACGCCCACCCCGGGGGGCTCGCCAATGGGTCGGGTCAGGTCGGGCGGAATTATATGTTCCACAACAGCCAGGCCGTGCTGGCACTGTCGCTGACGCCGAACGACACCATGTTTCAGAAGACGCTCGCATTAAACGACTTCTATTTTGGCATGGATGGGTTCCCTTTTCCCATGGGCAATATCCAGATGATCGGCAAGACCCTGGGCGGCATGTACCGCGCCGAAAAGTCACTACTGACTGCCCTGATGCCAAATCGCGCCCTCGATGAAATCGCCCGCCATGCGGTGGATTTTTGGCTCACGACGGAGGATCTGCCGAACCCTGACAATCGCGTAACGATCGATCGCGATGGACGCCTGACCTTGTCCTATACGCCCAACAATCAGGTACCGAAACAAAGACTCTATGACAAGCTGCGTTCAATGCTAACCGAAATCGGCCTCCAGTCGCAACATCTCGTCACGCGTGACTTGTATATGCACAGCGATATTCCCGTCGCGGGTTGCGCGCATCAGGCCGGTACCTGCCGATTCGGAGATGATCCTGCTACCTCGGTGCTCGACCGCGACTGCAAAGCCCATGAACTGGACAATCTCTACGTGGTTGATACCAGCTGCTTTGTCAGTATCGGCGCGGTGAATCCGTCGCTCACCGCGATCGCCAACGCGCTCCGTGTCGGCGACCATCTGCTCCAGCGACTGGGCTGAGGCGTTGGCGCAGTCTGCGAGCCGGTTTGAGGTCGGCCTGCTCTATTTCGCTGGTGTGGTGCAAGGGCTCGCGCTGGTCACCTTCCCGGCCGCCAGCACGATTTTCATCCAACCGTCGGGATTTGCTTTGTCCAGCACGCAATATGGCGCGATGTTCATTCCGCAGGTCGTGTTGGCGATCCTTGCCTCCGCCTTCGGTTCGGGCCTTGCACGTCGCTTCGGCTTACGTGGCGTGCTGCGGTTGGGGTTATGCGGCAACCTGTTCGCCATGGCATTGCTCGCGGCGAGCCCGATTCTGGCCGGTACGGATCTCGCCTTCGTCGTGCTTTGCGTTGCAACCGGCGCTTTGGGGCTCGGCTTCGGAGCGACAGTGATGGCGCTGAACACGCTGGTGGAGGGCTTTTTTCCCGCCAATGCCGATGGAGCCGTTCTGCTGCTGAACGCGCTGCTCGGGGTCGGTACTGCGTTGGCTCCCGTACTTGTGGCGCTGTTCAATGGTCTCGGCTTTTGGTGGGGATTGCCACTGCTGACGACAGGGCTGGTCGCGGCATTGCTGGGCGGCACGCTGTCAGCCCCACTGCAACTGCCATACAACGCCGCCAGCAGTGGCGGCCTGCCAACGCGCTTCTGGTTCTACGCCATTGCAGTCTTCCTCTACGGCATTGTCGAAACCCTCTGCGGCAACTGGGCCACGCTGTATCTTTCAGTCCAGCGCCAGGTGTCCGGGCAAGATGCGGCCTACGCACTGACCGCCTTCTGGGTGATGGTAACCTTGGGGCGGGTGGCAGTCGCCTTCCTCGATCGTTTCGTTGCGAGTCGATGGATCTATTTGGCGCTGCCGGTATTGCTGGCCCTCGCCTTTCAGTTCGTCGCCGTAGCCAACGGCGCCCTGAGCGGCATTGCCGCATTCGCCATTGCCGGACTCGCGTGTTCCGCTTTTTTGCCGTTCAGCATCAGCTTCGCCGGGGCCGAGTTCCCGCACCAGGCAGCCTCAATGTCAGGTGCGTTGATCGCGGTTTATCAGGTTGGTTACGGTGTCGCTGCATTCGGCGTCGGTCCGATGCGGCAGCGCACCGGGCTGGATTATTCCACTGTGTTTAGCCTCGGCGGTCTCGCCGCCGTTGCCCTCGCGCTCGCCGCCTTGGTTTTGATCCGCACTGCCGCACCGGTTACGAAGTGACCAACAACGCGGACGCCTCGTCCGTCGCCCGCTGCGCCAACCAGCCTTCCATCAGCTTGCCCCCGTCGGTGGGAAACGTTTCGTCCATCAGCGTGGACGTCACGATCCGTTCGACCCGGAAATGCCGGTAATCTTCGCGCAGTTCGCACCAGGCCCCGATCAGCGTGGCGTCGACGTAATACGCCATGGCGATCGGCCAGATCGTGCGATTGCTGCGTTGTCCGCGCGCGTCAGTGTAGGTGATGCGCAGCTTCCTGGTTTCGCGGATCGCGTAACGAACGTCGGAAAGATCGATCCCCGTTGGGGTCTCGGCCTGACCGGCGGACACGTAAAACGGGGCGTCAACGATTCCCCGGCGCAATGTTTCCGGCAAGATCGTCGTGATTTTCGCCAGTACGCTCTCCGCTGCATCCTGCAGCCCGGGATCCCGGAGTCGTCGAACCAGACGGGCACCGACGGTGATGGCATCGAGTTCATCGACGGTGAACATCAGCGGCGGCAGATCGAAGCCGCGCCGCAGCACGTAGCCGATACCGGCGGCACCCTCGATCGGCACCCGGCTTGCCTGCAGGGCCGCGATATCGCGATAGACGGTGCGGACCGTGACCTCCAGTTTCTCGGCGATGGCCGCAGCCGTCATCGGGTTTGAGGCGACCCGCAAGGTCTGAATGATATCGAACAATCGATCGGCCCGGCGCATGGGCGGCTCCTGATTGCATGAGGGATGAGGTCTCCTGACGTAACGCTGTCAGGAGGGCCGCGCCAGGGTATCGTCAATTAAGCCAGGTTGTGCTGGTGACCAGCAGGCGACGGGATCACGCATGATGACGCAAAGCCAATCAGGATCTGAGCGTTCAGGCGGCGAGCCCCGCGTAGTATCAGACCCGACCGGATCAAAACGCTCAACGGGGAAGGTTAAGCCAATCACGCGGTCACCTGCTCGGCATCACGCAACACCACGTAGATCGCCGGGATCACCAGCACCGTCAGCAATGTGGATGATGCAAGGCCGAACAGCAGTGAGATCGCCAGCCCCTGGAAAATCGGATCGGTCAGGATCGTTGCGGCACCGATCATTGCCGAGAGCGCGGTCAGCAGGATCGGCTTGAAGCGGATCGCACCCGCATCCAGCAGCACCTCTCGCAACGTCATACCCGACCGGGCCCCGTGACGGACGAAATCGACCAGCAGGATGGAGTTGCGCACGATGATGCCGGCCAATGCGATGAACCCAATCATCGAGGTTGCCGTGAACGGTGCATTGAACAGCCAATGCCCGGGGACGATGCCGATCAAGGTCAGCGGAATGGGCGTCAGGATCACCAGTGGCAATCGGAAGCTGCGAAATTGCGCGACCACCAGGATGTAGATCCCCAACATCGCCACGCCGAACGCCGCGCCCATGTCGCGGAAGGTGACGTACGTGATTTCCCACTCGCCGTCCCACAACAATGTCGGATGCGATTCGTCCAACGGTTGGCCGCGGATGCTGATCGCCGGTCTCGGCAACGTACCCCAGTCATGCGCCGCAATGGCTTCGTCTACCGCCAGCATGCCGTAAATTGGCGCCTCGAACTCGCCAGCCAGTTCGCCCATCACCATGTCGGCAAAATGTCCGTCGCGACGGAACAACACCGGCGAACCAACTTCATTGTCCGCGCGCACCACCTCGCCAAGTTCCACTACCGTGTTGCTGCCGGGCAGCGTGTTGGCAGGAACCGGAGTGGCCGCCAGGCGTTCATCCCAGCTAAGATCGTTCTTGGGCAAGCCGATTCGGATGGCGATCGGATCGCGGTCCTCGCCGCGGTGCGAATAGCCAACCGGAACACCGCCGAACAACGCCTGTATCGTATCGTATACGTCGCTCTGCTCGACACCGAAATATTCCAGCTCGTCCTGGTCGATGCTGATCCGCAACCGCGGCCGCGGATGGCCGTAGGAGTCCGTCACATCGACAATGAACGGCACCGATTTGAACAGCGCCTTCACCTGTTCCGCCACCGCGCGCCTTGTCGTTGCGTCAGGGCCATAGATCTCGGCGAGCAGCGTGGCCAGCACCGGCGGGCCGGGCGGAACTTCCACCACTTGCAGCGTACTGCCTTCCGGCAGCTTCAGCGCGCCAAGCCGGCGTCGCAAATCGAGCGCGATTTCGTGGCTGCCCCGCGGGCGATCCGCCTTGTCCGAAAGATTGATTTGCAGATCACCGAGTTCCGGCGACTCGCGCATGTAGTAATGCCGCACCAGGCCGTTGAAATTGAACGGCGCCGCGGTGCCTGCATAGGCCTGGATCGAGCGCACCTCCGGCAGGCCGGTCGCGATGGCGGCAGCGGCAAACAGGTTTCGCTCGGTGGCTTCCAGAGTGCTACCTTCCGGCAGGTTCAGCTCGACCGCCAGTTCCGATTTGTTATCGAATGGCAACAGTTTTACGGTGACGTTTTTGGTATAGAACAACGCGCACGCCACTATGGTGGCGACCCCAACCACCAGCAGGAAGGTCCAGGCACGGGCACGCGAGCGTAACAAAGGCCTGGCAACCGCTCGATAAATGCGCCCGAGCCTTCCTTCATGGTGCACAGCCAGGTCGTGTTCAATACTGGGCTTCCTGGCCGGCAGAAATTCCACTTCCCCGTCGCGCCGCGCGGCTGCAACACCTGGTTCGTCGGGATGCAATTTGTACAGCAGCCAGGGCGCGACCACGATGGCAACGAAAAACGAAAACAGCATTGCGGCCGACGCATTCTCAGGGATCGGCGCCATGTACGGCCCCATCAACCCTGAAACGAACAACATAGGCAGCAACGCGGCGATCACGGTGAGCGTGGCGACCACGGTGGGGTTGCCGACTTCCGCCACTGCCTCGATCGCCCCCTGCATGCGCGACCGGCCATCGCGCATGGCCCAGTGACGGGCGATGTTCTCAACGACGACGATCGCGTCATCGACCAGGATACCAATGGCGAAGATCAGCGCAAACAGGCTGACGCGATTGATCGTATAGCCCATCAGCCTGGCCGAGAGCAAAGTCAGCAGGATGGTGGTGGGGATGACCACCAGCGTCACCACCGCCTCGCGCCAGCCGATTGCCACGGCGATCAGCACGACTATGGAAACCGTTGCAAGGCCGAGATGGAACAGCAGCTCGTTGGCTTTGTCGTTGGCGGTCTTGCCGTAGTTGCGAGTGACCTCGACGCGCAAATCGGGCGGAATCAGGCGGCCTTGCAACGATGCCACGCGCTGCAAAATGTCCTGCGATACCACCACGGCATTGGCGCCGGCACGCTTGGCCAACGCCAGGCTCACCGCGGGCACATGGTCCCAACCCGGTTGGTTTGGCGTCAGGTTCCAGACACGGTCTTCGACCGTATTGGGCCCGATCACCACCTTGGCGACGTCGCGCACATAGACCGGACGGCTGTCGCGCGTGGTCAGCAGCAGCAGCCCGATATCCGGCACGCCGCGTAACGTCTGGCCGGCCGCCAGCGTCCGCATCAGGCCGGCCTCGCGGACATCGCCGGCAACGAACTCACGGTTGGCGTCGCGAACTTTGCCGATCAACTGTTGCAAGGTGACGCCGAACAGCGACAGTTTCTCCGGGTCGGGTTCGACGCGAATCTCCTCGGGGCCAGTGCCGACGATATAGCTGGTGCCGATATTGTCGACCTTGGTCAGCTCAGTGCGCAGTTTGATCGCGACATCGTAAAGGTCTTTGTCGGTCCACTGCGATGCCGCCGCCGGCTGCGGCGATAGCGTCAACACCACAACGGCCACGTCGTTGATGCCGCGACCGACGATCAGCGGCATCGGGATGCCGACGGGGATCTTGTCGAGATTGGCACGGATCTTGTCGTCCACGCGCAATATCGCGGCATCCTCGTTGGTGCCGACGTTGAAGCGCACGGTGACCACCGCCCGGTCGTCCTGCGTCTGGCTGTAGACGTGTTCCACGCCGGCGATCGGCTTGACGATGGCTTCCAGGGGCTTGGTGACCAATTCCACCGCGTCGGGCGCCTTCAACCCGTTCGCCTGGACGATGATGTCCACCATCGGCACGCTGATCTGCGGTTCTTCCTCGCGCGGAATGGTCAGCAAGGCCACCATGCCGGCTGCCAACGCGGCCAGCAGAAACAGCGGCGTCAGCGGCGAGCGGATTGTTGCGCGTGTGAGCCGGCCGGAAAATCCAGGATTCATGGCTGCACCAGCACGTCGCTGCTTTGCACGCCCGACAACAATTCGATGCCATCCGGCAGCGCGGATGTGGGACGCGGCTCACCGCGCTGCACCGGCGTCTCCGTCACGCTGCCGTCCGGCCGGCGCAACAAGACGTAGTCGAGGCCAAAGCGGCTGCGCAGGAAACTCTCCGGCACCACGTAGCCCTCGCGCGTACCGGCGCTGATCCACACCAGGATGCGGTCACCAACGAAATAATCGCCGAGCTCGGTCACCTTGGCATCCGCTACCACGCGGCCATCGGTGATCTGTGGATAAATCAGGGTAATGACGCCGCTCGTCGATTGCGTTGCGCCAAGCTGGCCGGCGTCGATGCGCACGCGGTCGTTGACTTTCAGCGACACGGCCTGGCGTTCCGGCACTCGTAACCGCAAGATGAACGGCCCCTGGCCCACGGTCGCGATTGTGTCGCCGTTGAGCACAACGGTGCCCTCGGTCAGCGGCACCGTGATGACCCGGCCGGCAACCGGCGCCAGTACCTTGCCTTCGTCCAGATTCTGTTGTGCCACTCCGCGCTCGGCAGTGCGCGCACGCAATGCGGAGGCAGCAACCTCGACCGCGGTCCGCGCCTGGTCAAGTGTGGTCCGCGGACCAACGCCCTGATTGAACAATGTCTCGGCCCGCGTCAGATCAGTATGCGCCTGCGCAAGCTGTGACTCGAGTCCTGCAATCTGTGCGTCGAGCGAACGAATTTGCAGCAGCAGCTTTTCGTCGGCGACCACGGCGATCACCTGGCCCTGGGTTACCGCGTCGCCCTGGTGCACCGACAACTGAGCCACAGTCCCGCCGATGCGGGTGCGTGCCGCCACCACGTTGGGGCTATCCACTGTGGCGAACACCGCTTTTTCATCGGTGAGTTCCGCACGCTGCACCGTGAAAGCGGCTTCGGCGTGCGCGGTGGAGGCCATTGCAACACCGGCGAGGAATACCAGGAGCGGAATAAATCGACAACGCATGATCGACCTGTCGGATCGAGGAAGAATCAGCGACGTCCCGTCGCCAACGAGGCAATGACCCGGCTATCTCCGGTCAACGACCGCGCCGGTGCCAGGGTCCAGAGTCACTGTGGGACAATGCGCGTGTTTCCATGCCTGGATGCCGCCCTTGAGATGCGTCGTAACCGCCACCCCGGCCTGGATGCATTTCGCTACCGCCATGGCGGAGCGTTTGCCCGTGCCGCAATGCAACACCACCGGTCGTTCACCGATCGGCAACGCGCGCGGGTCGAACGTCGACAACGGAAACAACAATGCGCCGTGGATACGTTCATTAAGGTATTCCTGCGGCTCGCGCACGTCGATCAGCACAATGCGATGGTCGCGCACGGCGTCATGCACTTCGGCCGGCGTGATTTCCCTGATCTGGGCTTGCATGGGAGTCTCCTGTTGTGGGTTCGGAAGTTCGGCGCCCACCTGGCTTACGATTTGACGCGTGTCGATTTTGCTGCCCGCTTGCCGCGGGCCGGCGCACACAAGGCGGTGGGCTTGCAGAACAGTTCGAACAGCGTTTCCAGCACACGCCGGGCCGGAGCGCTGGCGATCGAGTACCAGATCGTCTGACCGTCACGCCGTGCCTGCACCAGCCCGTCGCGGCGCAACAGCGACAGATGCTGCGACACCGTTGAATCGCGCAGGCCAAGAAACTCGGCCAGGTCGCCAACCGAGCGTTCGCGCTCGGTCAACTGACAAAGAATCAGCAGCCGGTGGCGATTGGCGAGCGATTTCAACAACTCGCTGGCCTGATCCGCGGCCGCCATCATTTGATCGGGGTCAACTTGCATCGGCCGTCACTTTCATACTTGCGTATCTACGCATCTATGAATATATTGTCAAGCGACAGAATGTCAGCCGGGGGATGCGGCCTCGCAATCCAGCCCGGTGTGAAGCCTCTGGAGGAATCAATATGAGCGAAGTCGTCGTACTCGGCGCCGGACTGGGCGGGACATTGGCGGCCTATGAGCTGCTGCCGCAAC
The DNA here is from genome assembly GCA_049519555.1 of Acetobacteraceae bacterium. Taxonomy (GTDB): domain Bacteria; phylum Pseudomonadota; class Alphaproteobacteria; order Acetobacterales; family Acetobacteraceae; genus Rhodopila. The sequence continues at coordinate 17,770 of JBEKQQ010000011.1, read as the reverse complement.
TTCGGCCGGGCGATCGCCTGACGTTGATCGGCCAGGAACAAAGCTACCATTTCGTGCCGTCCAACCCCTGGGTCGCCGTCGGCTGGCGCCAACGCACCGACATCGAGGCGGATCTCAGCGGGATCATGCGGCGCAAGGGCATCCGCTACCTCACGCAAGGCGCCCGTCGTGTCGATCCCGATACGCAACAGATCGAACTGAACGATGGCGAGGCCATTGCGTACGACTATCTGGTGATCGCCACCGGGCCCGAGCTGGCGTTCGATGAGATCGAAGGGCTCGGACCGAACGCGTATACCCAGTCGATCTGCCACATCGACCACGCCGAGCAGGCGCATGACGCATTTGAGGCGTTTTGCAAGAATCCGGGCCCGATCGTGGTCGGCGCCGCGCAGGGTGCGTCATGCTTTGGCCCGGCGTACGAGTTTGCTTTCATTCTGGATACCGAACTGAAGAAGCGGCGCATCCGCGATCGCGTCAAAATGACGTTCGTCACGCCGGAACCTTATATCGGCCACCTCGGCCTGGACGGCGTCGGGGATACGAAGTCGCTGATGGAAAGTGAGTTTCGCGAACGCCATATCGGCTGGATCACCAACGCGAAGGTGAAGTCCGTGACGGAAGGCGCAATGTCGGTTGAGGAAGTCGACGATGCCGGTGCGGTCCGCAAGAACCATGAGCTGGCTTTCGGCTTTTCGATGATGCTGCCGCCGTTTCGGGGCGTGGCGGCCATTCGTGGACTGGAGAAGCTGGTGAACCCGCGCGGTTTCGTGCTGATCGACCAGCATCAACGCAATCCGGCGTATCCCAACGTGTTCGGCATCGGCGTCTGTGTCGCCATCCCGCCGGTCGGTCCGACGCCGGTTCCGGTTGGCACGCCGAAAACCGGTTTTATGATCGAATCGATGGTGACCGCCACCGCCCTGAACATCGGCAAATTGCTGCGCGGCGAACTCGCGGCGGCCCGCGCGACCTGGAACGCGGTTTGCCTTGCAGATTTCGGCGACAGCGGCGTGGCTTTCGTGGCGCAGCCACAAATTCCGCCGCGCAATGTGAATTGGTCGGCCAAAGGGGCCTGGGTGCACCTCGCAAAAGTGGCATTCGAGAAATATTTCCTGCGCAAGATGCGCACTGGCCAGAGCGAACCGTTTTACGAGAGTTTCGTTCTGCGCCGGCTCGATATCCAGAAACTCAAAGAAGTCGGGTGAGCACGCTGCGATGGCCAATGACGCTCAAATCGTCTGTCCGGTTTGCGGCAAAGTGAACCGGGTGCCGGCCGGAAGTCCGGCCGAGGCGGCGCGCTGCGGTTCCTGCCATAAGGGATTGTTCGCAGCACATCCGGCCGAGGTGGATGAAGCAACGCTCGATCGGCATGTCCGATTGAACAGCATTCCTGTGCTGGTGGATGTCTGGGCGCCGTGGTGCGGTCCTTGCCGCATGATGGCGCCGGCATTCGAACGCGCTGCCTCGACCTTGGAACCGGCGGTCCGGTTGCTGAAGCTCAATGCCGATAACGCACAGGCAACCTGCGCACGGCTCGGTGTGCGGGGCATCCCGGCGATGTTTCTGTTCCGAAATGGCAACGTGGTCGGACAATCCTCCGGGGCGATGAACGCCGACGCGATCGTCCGGTGGGCCCGCAGCCAACTCGCTGCGTCTGTACATTGAAGGAGAAGTCAGCTTGACAATCGATCGTGCCGTTCTCGCGTTTGCCGGTTGTATGGTTTTGGGAAGTGCTCTGCTGACCTGGCTGGTCAACCCCTGGTGGCTGTTGCTGACAGGCTTCGTCGGGCTCAACATGATCCAGTCCAGTATCACCGGCTTCTGCCCAGCGGCGATGGTGTTCAAGGCGCTGGGTGCACGGCGCGGCGCGGCGTTTCAGTAACCGGAAAGCGCTTTGCCGAAACGTCATAGCGGCGGCACCTGCAGCACCAGGCCTGCGATCCGCCTGGGCGCTGACCCGGGCGTAATGGATTCGCGTTGAGTTCGCGGTCAGGAGATTTTGCCGACGTTGATCACTCGCCTGCAGGACTTCGTGCGTCGAGCGAATTCATGTCCGGCGATTCAGCCGCAGTACCACGGAACCTATGGGCAGCGGCATAAACAGACTCTGTATCGCCCTACGCGGGAGACTAACGCCATGACCGTTAGCCCGCAGCTCGCGATCTATCCACTGCGCCAGGAGCGCGGCCGGGGTGGTGTCGAGCCGCGCGGCGCGGTGCGTATCGTGAGGACGGCAAGCGCAGAGATGAACGCACAGCAAGCGACATAATACAGCCCACCGGAGAAACTGTTCGTGGTGGTCTTGAGCCAGCCAATCACGACGGGACCGATGACACCGCCAAAGTTCGCAAAAACGCTGATCAGCCCCATCACCCCTGCCAGCGCCGCACCGCTCAGGAACAGCGGCGGCACGGTCCAGAACATTGGGCGGGCGATGCCGATGCCGATCTCGACCAAAGTGACGGCGATCAAGGCCCAGGCGGAGGTGGCGTAAAACCCCATGCCGGTCCAGCCGATTGCGCACAGGATCATCAATGCCGAGAGCATCGGACGCTTGTCCTCGACCCGATCGGCGAAATAGCTGCCGGTGATCATGGCGAAAATGCCGACGAGCGAGGGGACGGCGACGATCCAGCCGACCTGGAAATTGCTGACGCCCCAGCCTTTGACGATCAGCGGCAGGAAATAGCCCATGGAATAGGAGATCGACCCGAACGCGAAATAAACGAAGCAGAGCAACAACACGCGCGGGTCGGTCAGGCCTCGCCAGACGCTGAGTTGGCTGTGGACGGCTTCGACGGAGGCGCGTTCGCGGGCCATCGTCGCCTCGAGCCAGGCGCGGTTCTCGGGTGGGAGCCAGGTGGCGTTGGCGGGCCGGTCGGTCAGCAGGCGGAGCACGACGAGGCCGAGCACGACGGTCGGGATCCCCTCCAGCAGAAACAGCCATTTCCAGCCGGCGAGGCCGAAGATGCCGTTGAGTTCGAGCAGGCTGGTGGCGATTGGCGCGCCGATGGCGCTGGAGGCCGGGATCGCCAGCACGAGGGCGACGTTGACGCGGGCTCGGTAGGCGCGGGGGAACCAGTAGGTGAGATAGAGCAGCATGCCGGGGAACAACCCCGCCTCGGCGGCGCCGAGCAGGAAGCGGACCAGCAGGAAACTGGGCTGGCCGGAGACCAGGGCCATGGCGGAGGCGGCGAGGCCCCAGGTGATGGCGATGCGGCCGATCCACCGCCTCGCGCCGATCCGTTCCAGGATCAGATTACTGGGCACCTCGCAGGGGATGTAGCCGAAGAAGAAGGCGGCAACGCCCAGTGAGTAGGTGTATGGGGTGAGGCCGAGGTCCTTGTTCATGGTGAGCGCGGCAAAGCCGAGGTTCACTCGGTCGATGAGGCTGAGGAGGTAGAGCAGGAAGACGAGCGGCAATAGGCGCCACGCGACAGTGCGGATGGTCGCGCGTTCGAGGTCGTTAGGCACGGTTTTCTCCCAGTTGGGCCGGTCCCGGGAAAGGGACGGCTGGTGCGCGACTCGGACCGCGGCCCGTCGGTCGTGGCGGGGAGGCGGACGGTTCGTATTGACGCGGTGAGCGCGCCACATTGTGCAGGAAGTAAACACCGTTCTGACGCATTGAGAAGGCCGACGCATTGAGCAGGCCGGCGCATTGGTCGGTGCGGTTCAGTTGAAAATGGAATAGCGGTCCGCAGCGTGCAACTGGCGCGAGACCTGATTCTTTACGCCGAATATTCGTGGTGGCCGCAGAACATTCGTGCTGGTCGGTCGATATGTCGGCTGGCGTAACAAATCCGACCAGCCGGTCGCTCAGTCGTCCGGCGGCGAGCCGTCCTTGCCGTTCGAGAGTGGCGGGTCCGACGGCAGCTTTGTGCCATAACGGTATGTGACGATTGGTTTGCCCTCGGGGTGCGCCGCCTGCATTGCGGCCTTGTCGGCTTCGGCCGAGGGATCGCCGCCGGTGCTGATCAATTCCAGTTCCACCATGGCAACGTCGCTTTCGAACTGCCGAGGTTCCACCGGCGCGTTCGGATCGAGCCGGGTTGCCGCAAAAGTGGCCAGCGCGTCGCCGGTGAAAATCCGCTCTCGCAGGTCGACCGGTCCGCGCGGCATTTGGCGTTCCGGTTCCTGTAATGCAGCTTCCGGCGGGGGGCTGTCCGCGTCCCCGGCGCCAATCGGTGTCTGGTCCTTGGGGACGTTGACCATCCGCCAGGGCTTCGGGCGCGTGGCGAGCGCAACCATGATCGGGGCCTCGCGCGGCGGGATGTAAGGCACAGGTGGGGGAGGCTTTGGCGTATAAGCCTTGAGGTTGCCCGGTGTCCCGTTCGGACGGGTTTCAAGGTCTTCCGGGAGTTCAGGGATATCCTCCAGACTGACCGGTGGCTCCGCTGGCGGGCAAACCGGATCCGGAAGGAATTGCGGGGTTTCGGCGGGTGGGTTCGCGACCTTCGCCGGCGAGGTTTTGGCGCGTGTGCGGGGTGGCTTCGCGGTCGAGGAAGCTTCGGGCGGATCGCCGCCATCGCCGGTCGGTGTTGGCGATCTCGGAGGCTGCCCAGCGCGCGGCGGCAGAGGCCGGGATTGCAGGCGCTCCAGCTCGTGCAGGTTGTTGCAGAACATCCGGTTCGTCGACACCGCACTGGCGCGAAATTTGATCGCCAGCAGCGGCGGCGTATCGGGATTGGCGGCGCAGCGGAAGCTGTCCATGATCGCGCAGTGCGCTGCGACACCCTGGGCGGCCAGCATGGTCTCCAGTTGATCTCTGGGACGGAGAGACTCCAGCATGGTGAGGCCGGCGGCGGTGCGGATATCGGTCTCGTGCGGCTGCTCGGGGTTCTCGTGCCAGATGGCGCCGACCAGGGAGCGGGCAATTTCCTCGGAAAACGCGGGACCCATGGATAACAGGGGGGCGTCGGGACGATCCGGATACTCGGGTGGACAAAGCGGCGACATGCGCTGATATGAACTCGGTTGGGGCGATAAGGGGAGGGGAAGATGGCCTATGAAAGGAATAATGTCAAGATTTTTCGCGATTGGGGAGGCGAGTGCGGATGTTTTCGGCGCGGACCGCGACTTTGGCAGGAGGAGATCTTCCTTAGCTTGTGTTGTGAAATCCGGGTTCCTGGTATCAGGTAAATTGGTCATAACGTCGATTAATACCAACTGACGAAACCGCTGACGTACCACGCCAGGAGCTCAACACAGAGTTTTGACACGTTGCCAAAGCATTGTTTCTGGCTGGCTGCCGCCACGATCGCCGGATTTTGGTGTGGGTGATCCACTTGCTGGCGAAGGACCGCAATGAGTGGTGAGTTGCCGGTCTGCTTTGGCCCAGCCGGAGATATAAGCGGATGTTCCGCCGATGGCTTGGTTTGGCCGATGTCGGTCTGGCCGCTTCGTCGTGCGCAACGGCGACAGGCGGACGTTCGTTCATGGGGATCGCCAACGGCAGCCGTCGACCCGCGTTCCAGCCCGTTGGGGCAAGGTCTGATGTTGGCTCGCTACGCCGACCTTGAGCCGGCGCGGCCTCGTCTGCTCAAAGAGAAATAGCCAGTCGTTCCCACCTAGCCATCAAGGGGTTCCCCATGCCGACCGACGCCTCCTACAACCTCAACGGCGGGTTTAAGCCGACCACGAAGCGGTCGGCTGATCTAGATGGCTTGGATTTCTATCCCACCCCTGCCTGGGCCACTTATGCGCTCATCGAAAATGAGCGGTTCGAGGGTGAGATCTGGGAATGTGCCTGCGGGGATGGTTCTATGACGGAAGTGCTTGGCCGGACCGGGATGCGGGTCGTCAGCTCTGACCTGTACGATCGCGGCTTCGGTGAGCCCGATCATGATTTCCTTACCAGCAACCGGCGCGCGGCGAACATTATCACAAACCCGCCGTTCCACAGTGCTGAGGGCTTCGTGGCGCAGTGCGTCAAATTAGCGGAGGCCAAATTTGCCCTGCTCCTCCGTCTCGCATTCTTGGAGGGTGCTAACCGGACTCGGACAATCTTCCACAAACATCCGCCTGCGCGCGTGTGGGTCTTCAGCGAGCGGATCACCTTTTATCCCAAGGGGGCCAAAATCGCCGGCAGCGGAACCACGGCGTACGCATGGTTTATCTGGGACAAGGCCCGCAGCGGGCCAACGGAGCTGAAGTGGTTCAGGCCGGGCTACAAGGCGCAATATCGAGACTTTGCGACATCTTCGCGGGATCTGACGGCGGCTGCCGACCAGGTATGGCCCAGAGCTAGGACAGCAGCGCCCGGACTGTCGAGCGGCCCTCATCGGAAATCTGCAGGCCATGCCGTTCGTAGTGCGCCAACCCCTTATGGATGAAACTCGACGGCTGGTCCCGGTGCGAAATCATGTTTCGGACCTTCTGCGAGAAATAGCTATCGTGTCGTCCCTCGAGGATCTCGGCGTCTTGTCCTGAAGGGGCGAAAAGCTCTGTCAGCCGCGCGATTACGTCGCTCGTGGCCATCCACCCTCTGTTGCCGTCATCAAGCAAACGCAATGTCGGCACGACCAACTCCCGCTCGGAGAAGCGCGGTTTATCAGCCCTGGCGTAGCGTGGGCGTGGTGTTACCTGGGTCAGCAGTTCCACGGCCTCAATCTTCTTGGGTCCAAAGCTAATCGCATGGCCAACGGTCGATTCGAGAAAGTACTCTCGCTTCAACATGTCTACATCCAGGCCGAGCAGGAACCGGAAGGTATCGACGGCTCTCGCCTCAAGCGGATACGAGAGGGCACCGTATTTGTCGTCGGGCGGGACTTTGGCAATCTTCAGGGCCAACGTGTCGAGGAACAAAGGAATCGGCAGCTCAATGTCCAGCTGTTCGGTCACGAGGTCATAGGCCATGACGCTGTGCGCAATTTTGGCAGCGTCCGGCGGCGGCGGGACCTTCAGGAGGGCGTTCATGGCTCCACCTTACGTGTAGGATCGGACGGGCTCAATTGTTGCCCGGTCTCTGGGTCGTACTCGCCAAGATGTGCCCCCCTGGCGTTATAACGTTCGACCCGGCCATGGCGAGCGTCCCATTCGAGAATATCATTGTTCGCATCTCGCCATCGGGCCCGCCGTCCCGCTGCGAAGCCTGTTCTGGGCGGCACTCTCCTGGCATCCGGAAAACCTGGAAGGTTGCGCGGCGCCTGGACTGGCTCGTGTGCAGGCGGCCGGCCCAATTGGTTCCCTCCACATCTTGTTCGTTTGCCTGAGCGGAGCCTCAATAGCGGTCTCACCGAAATCTATTTCCCGGGAGTCTCGCCATTTAGGTTCCGCGGTTGCGGCTCTCCTGAGATCACCCATACATCGGCTGCTTTCCGCTCGATTGCTAAATAGTTATCCGAACGCTGATGCAACCACAATCGCGACGACTCAACCCGCCTTGGGCGTCCGACGTAGAGTGGCCGCCGTATCTTTCGCCCGCGCCACCACGCCCAGGGCGTGCTCGATGTAACCCGCGTCTTTCGATGCAAACGCCTCCGCCATGAACGTCGCGACTGCAGCGTCCGAGGCCACGTCCTCCTCTGGGTCGTAGGTCGTGAATTTCGCCGTCATGTCAGTCACTCCGTTCTGCGACGAGATGTTTCGCCGTCATGATATCTCTGCTCTGCGAGCCCTCATATCACCGGACCGCTTCAAGCGTGACAACCCGCCGATGACCCGGCATGGTCGAAGCAAGACCGATCGAAGACGGTTCAACAAAACGCCTCCCCGCCGGCAGCCAACATCGGGAAACCCCCATGCCCAGAATCCCCCTGCCCATCGGCCCATCCCTCCACTGCACCGTCGACGACTACCTCTGGCCCTGGGCTTCCCCCACCCCCGTCCTGATGATGCACGGCTTCGCCCGCAACGCGTTGTTCTGGAACCGCTGGGTCCCAGCCATCGCAGAGTCCCATCGCATCTACCGCCCCGACCTGCTCGGCTGTGGCCTCTCCGATCAACCGCCCGCCAACTATAAATACACCCCCGAAACCATCGCAGCCCAGATCCTGACCGTCCTTGACGCCCTGGCCCTGCCCAAAGTCCACTGGGTCGGCGAGTCCTCAGGCGGCCTGATCGGCTTGTTGCTCGCAGCCGCCCATCCGGAGCGGTTCGCCAGCCTCGTGCTGTGCAACACCCCATCCCGCATCCCCGACCGCATCAAACGCATCTACGCGCTGGACCGCGCCGACGCCGGCGAGGCCATGCGCGTCCACGGCGTCGGCGAATGGTGCCGGCAAACCCTCGGCTACCGGCTGGACCTGGAGCACGCGGAGCCGGCCCTGCAGGACTGGGTCATCCGTGAAATGGACCGCACGCCGGCGCCCGTCGCCGCGGCCATGCATGAATGTTTCGAACACGTCGATACTGCGAGCATTCTGCCGTCGATCAAACCGCCCGTGCTGCTGCTCAGCGGCGACAAAAGCCAGATTTCCTCAGCGCAACAACAGCTGTTCGCCGACACGCTGCCCAACGGCCGCGCGGAAATATTCGCCGGTTATGGTCACGGCGTGAACCTGCTGCAACCGGAACGTTGCGCGCGCGCCGCCTTGGAGTTCTGGCAGTCGATACCCTGACCGCCAGAACACCCGAAGCACGTCCGCACCCCGGAGACCCCAGGGCCACGACCTCGGACGTCAGCTTAACTCGCCATCGCCAGCACCGGCCGCCGTGCCGCCTGTTCCTCTTCCCGCATGACCGGCGCCAGCACGGAATGCAACTTTGCCTCGGTTGCCGGTGTGGCCCGGGTCAATGGCAACCGCACCTCATTGGTGCACAGCTTCAGGCTCGCCAGAGCGGCCTTCACCGGGATCGGATTGCTCTCCACGAACAGCGCGTGGTGCAGCGGATCAAGCCGGTCGCGCAACTCGGCAAACCGGGCCACATCGCCGTGATCCCAGGCCGCGTGCAGCAACGCACACAGCGCCGGTGCCACGTTGGCAGTCACCGAGATACAGCCGTGGCCGCCCGTCGCCCGATACCCCGGCGCGGTGGCGTCATCGCCGCTCCACTGCATGAAGCGATCCCCGCACCCTGCCCGCAGCCTGGGCGGCCGCGCCAGATCGGCGGTCGCATCCTTAAGCCCGACAATGAACTGCGCGTCATACAGCCGAGCCACCGTTTCGTCAGCGATCGGCACACCGGCGCGCGACGGTACGTCGTACAGCACGATCGGCAGGTCAGTCGCATGGGCGATCGCGCGGATATGCGCGAATATGCCCTCCTGCGTGGGTTTCACGTACGGCGGCACAGCGCAAAGCAGCGCATCCGCGCCGGCCGTCGCAGCCTCGCAGCCCAAAGCGACAGCGACGGACGTGGAAAGCGCCGTACAGCCGGCGATAATCGGGACGCGGCCGGCGGCGGACTCGACCACCGTGTGCACGGCGCGGGCATATTCCGGTTGGGTCAAACCGGCCGCTTCCCCGGTGCTGCCGCAAACGACCAGCGCGGCGGTGCCGCGAGCAATCTGCCGCTCGGACAGGCGGGACAGCGCGTCCCAGTCGACGCGGGTTTGGCGGAACGGCGTAGCGAGCGCGGTCAACGAGCCGCCAACGCCAGTGATCGGGTTGCGCATTAGGATGTTTCCTTCAGGCGAATTGACGGCGAGGACGTTCCGCGCTGACCACCTGCCCATCGCTGGTGGTTTGCACGTGGATCGTACTCAGGCCGTGCAGCGTCAGCATGCGGCGGATCTGGGTCACGATCCCGGGCTGACCGCCCGCCCGCACCACGATCCGCCCCTTCGTCGTCAACGCGCGGCGGATCGACGGCAACACGGTCGCCAGCCAGTCCAGCGAGTTAACCCGTGGCACAATCACCAGGCTGGCGCTGTCGGCTTCCGGGCGTTCATAAGCGCGAAGATGGGTGACATTGGCGGCGCCGGCGCGAAGCAGGGCGCACATCAGCTCGGGGCCTTGGCCACCGAGCACGAGTATATGGTCCTCGTCCTCGACCGGGCCGAACGCGTCGATCTGGACAGCGCCCGCCTCCGCGGAATGGAGCGAAGCGCCAGGCAGCATGCCTTGCGGCATGGCGGTGGCGTGAGTGGATGACAGCATTCAAGCAACTCCTCGCCGGACGACGTACAACCCGGGATGGGTGGACGTCGTGGCGGGGCGGAATATCGGCGGGGCGATATTCAGTTGCGATTGGGGACGGCGGCGCCAGGCCTAAAGGAACGGTGAAGCGGACCAGCTTATGCGTTCAGGCCGGATTTCAAGATGCAGCACGCCGCGCGGATCGCGCTGCACTGCGTACCTCCGACCGCGCAAGCGATGCGGGGACGTCCGAGGCACTAACATTCAATGCGCGACCAGCGCACAGCGGCCCGCCCGCAGCAGCAAATCGCGGGTCACACCCCCCAGCACCCATTCGCGCACCCGGCTATGGCCATAAGCGCCCGCCACGATCACGCCAGCGTTACGTTCCAGGGCGATCGCATGCAATTGGTGCGCGTCTTCACCGCTTGACGTTCGAGCAACCGGTTCCGCCGTCACACCGTGACAGCCAAGCCACCGCACGACGTCGTCGAGCCGTTCGCGCGCTGTCTCGAGTTCCTGCTCCGCCACAATCTCCACCACCGCCACCTGGGCAGCCTTCTGCAGGAACGGCAGTGCATCGGCGATTGCCCTGCGCGTCTCTCTGGTATCCTTCCAGCCAACCATCACGCTGTCGAAACCGACTCCGGACGCCGCCGCCGGCACGACAAGAATTGGCCGCCCCACGTGCATCACCACGTCGCCGATGTTGACGTGGCGTGAGTGATCGAACATCGAGGCGTTGTGATCCACACCGGTAATGATCAGATCGGCGCTGCGTGCTTCTCGCGCCAGATGATCTGCCAGCGGATCGGGCGTCACAGCGGACCGCCATTCGAGACGACCAACGCGCGCCTGCAGCACATCGCGAAATTCCGCCTCCGCCGTGGCGACTTCCTTGTCGCGCTGCTCGCGATCTTGCACGATGATGTCAGCGGGAACGTAGCCCTCGCTGTAGATGATTTGCATGGGTTGGCACATGGCGATGCCAATCACACCGGCATCAAATCGCTGCGCGAGGTCGCCTGCAATGCCCAGTAGGTTGGCATTGGAGTGTCCGAGTTCCAGATGTGCCATCAAGGTTCTGTAGGTCACGATTTGCCTCCCGGCGGACGTTGTTCGTCCGCGAAACATGAACGGAAATCAGGGCTTCGATCGCCTTAGCTGCATTGACCCTGATCAATCCGCCGCGGCAATGGCGGCAATGTCAATCGTCGCGTTGGCGATTGACCCGCGCGGGAAGGGCCAATTGGCAGCGCCGAGGCCAGCGCATCTTCGGCCAGGCCGTCATCGATCGACCGCCGTACCGCCAGCCCCTCGGCGACACTGAACAGGGCCACGGCGCCCAACTCGAACGGGCGCGGGTCGTGGATGCCCGTAGCCCGGATTGCTGCCCATTCTCGGCGCCGCAACACCACTCTATAATCGCCAGCCGGAAACCTGTGCCCGCGCCTGTGAACGGCAACCGATCGGCGGCGGCGAACCGTGACGCAACCGAGCCCGTGGCCAGCCGCGTTCAAAATGACCAGGTCGGGGAAGTGCGAAAGGGGCGACGAGGGACCGAAGCGCTGGCGGAAAGCGGCGGTTGACGGAAGGAAGAGGCGAGCAATATGAGCGAACTGACCGACACGGTCTTCCTGTTCGATGTGGACAACACGCTGCTGGACAATGACCGGGTACAGGCCGACCTGAGCGTGCATCTCGCCGAGTGTTATGGCGAAGCAACCCGCGATCGGTTCTGGGAAATCTTTGATCGGCTGCGCTCCGAACTCGGCTATTCCGACTATCTCGGGGCGTTGGAACTGTACCGGCTTGAGGCCATGCACCATCCAAAGCTGCTGCGGATGGCAAATTGGCTGGTGGATTATCCGTTCCACGAGCGGCTCTATCCAGGTGCGATCGCGGTTGTGCAAGCGGCGCAGATTGCCGGTCGCGCGGTCATCCTGTCAGATGGCGACGCGGTGTTCCAGCCTCGCAAGGTGGAAAAATCCGGCTTGTGGCCGGTGTTCGGCGACAACGTGCTGATCTATGTCCACAAAGAAATGGAACTGGCCGATGTAGAGCGCCATTTTCCTGCCAGGCACTACGTCATGATCGACGACAAACTGCGCATCCTGGACGCCATCAAGCGCGCCTGGGGCGACCGTGTTACAACGGTGTTCCCCCGCCAGGGCCGCTACGCGACCGACCCTGACATCTTGGCGGCTTTCCCACCGGCCGACATCACGGTGGAACGCATCGGAGACCTGCTGGAGCACGATCTTACGGCTCTGGACGGGCGCTAACGGAACGGGCGATGAAGGAACCTCACCATGCCATCTGACGCACCCAAAACGTTGAACCGGCTCGGCCAGAGCCTGTGGTTGGACAACATCACGCGCGATCTGCTCGATAGCGGCACGCTGCAGCGCTACATTGAGGAGCTTTCGGTTACCGGCCTGACCTCCAACCCGACGATCTTCGACAACGCGATCTCGCGAAGTTCATGGTACGATGCGGAAATCCGCAAGCAGCTGGATGCCGGTGCGTCGGGCGAGGCGCTGTTCTTCAATCTGGCCATTCAGGATCTCAGCCGGGCGGCGGATCTGTTCCTGCCGGTGCATCAACGGACCGGCACGGTGGATGGCTATGTCTCGCTGGAGGTCTCGCCGTTGCTGGCCTACGACACGCAGGCTACGGTCGCCCAGGCCAAGGCACTGCACGCCAAGGCGGCGAGGCCTAACCTGTTCATCAAGATCCCCGGCACCACCGAGGGCCTGCCGGCGATCGAAGAAGCGATCTTCGCCGGCGTCCCGATCAACGTCACGCTGCTGTTTTCCACCGACCAATACAAGGCCGCCGCTGACGCCTATATGAAGGGTCTGGAGCGGCGCGTGGCGGCCGGATTGTCGGCCGACGTACGCTCGGTCGCCTCGCTGTTCGTCAGCCGCTGGGACGTCGCGGTGGCCGGCAACGTCCCGGCGTTATCGCGCAACACGCTCGGGATGGCGGTTGCCCGGCAGGCCTATGCGGCGTATCGCACCATTTTGGCGAGCGAACGGTTCCAGAGGCTGGCGAATGTCGGCGCGCGAGCGCAACGATTGCTGTTTGCCAGCACCGGCACCAAAGACAAGACCGCATCGGACACGCTGTATATCGCCGGTCTCGCGGCGCCGAATACAGTCAATACGATGCCGGAGGAAACCCTGCTGGCGTTCGCCGATCACGGTGCAACCGCCACGGCATTATCGCCCGACGGCGGTGACGCGGAAGCTGTGCTCGCGGCGCACGCCAAGGCGGGCATCGACCTGACCGCGCTCGCAGCCCAATTGCAGGCCGATGGCGCCAAAGGTTTCGTGAAGTCGTGGCACGAGTTGCTTGGCGCGATCGACACCAAGAGCAAGGTGCTGGCCTGACCAGGGAGACTGCTGATGACAGCACTTACCGCCACACCTGCGTGGCAGGCCCTTACGGCGCATCATGCCGTGAGCAAGGATCTGCAGCTTCGCACTCTGTTCGCAGACGATCCTGGTCGGGCCGAGCGGTTCTCGGCCGAGGGTGGCGGGCTGTTCCTCGACTATTCGAAGAACCTGATCACGGATGAAACGATACGGTTGCTGTTGCTGCTGGCGGAAGAGCGCGGCGTGGCACGACGGCGCGACGCGATGTTCGCCGGCGAAATGATCAACACCACGGAACGCCGCGCCGTGCTGCACGTGGCCCTGCGTGCGCCGCGGGACACGCGCATCGAGGTCGATGGCGTCGATGTGATGCCCGAGGTGCATAAAGTGCTCGATGCGATGGCGGATTTCGCTACCCGTCTGCGCAGTGGTGCATTTACCGGCCATACCGGCAAGCGTATCCGCAACGTCGTGAACATCGGCATTGGCGGATCCTATCTCGGTCCCGAGATGGCGTATCGCGCACTGCGCTCGTTCAGTGAGCGCTCGATGACATTCCGCTTCGTCGCCAATGTCGACGGCGCGGATTTTCATGAGGCGACGCTGGATCTGGACGCTGCGGAAACGCTGTTCATCATTTCCTCCAAGACCTTCACCACGTTGGAAACGATGACCAACGCCGCGACGGCTCGGCAGTGGATAGTACAGAAACTGGGTTCGGAGGCGGCGGTGGCGAAGCATTTCGCCGCAGTTTCCACCAACATTGAAGGTGTGACGAAATTTGGTATGGACCCGGCCAATACGTTTGGTTTCTGGGACTGGGTTGGTGGCCGCTATTCGATGGACAGTGCGATCGGCCTGTCGACGATGATCGCCGTCGGTCCAGACAATTTCCGCGCGATGCTGGCCGGCTTCCATGCGATGGACGAGCATTTCCGCACCGCGCCCGCCGCCCGCAATCTGCCGCTGCTGCTTGGGCTACTGACGGTTTGGTACAACAACTTCTTCGGCGCACAGACCATTGGAGTAATGCCCTACTCCGCCCATCTCGCGCGATTTCCGGCGTATCTCCAACAATTGCAGATGGAGAGTAACGGCAAACACGTCGACCTGGACGGGCATGTGGTGAACTATCAGACCGGCCCGATCATCTGGGGGGAGCCTGGGACTGACGGTCAACACTCGTTCTATCAGTTGCTGCATCAGGGCACCAAGCTGGTCCCGTGCGATATGATCGGCTTTTGCCGGCCGCTGAGTCCGTTCACCGAACAGCACGATCTGCTGATGGCAAATTTGCTTGCTCAGGCGGAGGCCCTTGGATTTGGCAAGACCGCAGTGGAGTTGAAGGCAGACGGCTCGCCCGACTTCCAAACACCATTTCGGGTAACCGAAGGCAACCGGCCAACCAACATGATCCTGGCTGAGCGCCTCGATCCCGCAACCCTCGGCGCGCTGGTAGCGATGTATGAGCACAGCGTGTTCACGCAAGGCGCTATTTGGGCCATCGACAGCTTCGATCAGTGGGGCGTTGAACTCGGCAAGGTTCTGGCCAGCCGGATCATTCCCGAATTGCATCGCGGCGAGGAACCGAAGCTGGCGCATGACGCGTCAACCAACGCTTTGATCGGACGGTACCGCCGCCTGCGCGGTGCCTGACGTGTTCATGGAATCCTGAGTGTCCGTCCCGGATCATCACGTTGATAAACAACGGCAACTCCAACCGGACAAGCCTTTCCCGGAAACGGTCGCGCGCTCGGGGACTATCGGCGTTCATCGGCGGTTGAAATCTTTCTTTTGCCGCCAGGGCCGCCAAGGAAAATAGAACCGCCGATGAACGCAGATGAACGCAGATCGGTTCGCGAGGCTCGCATCGTTCCGCTTAACAATTGAGTGCCGAGTAATCGATAACCTGTTCATCTCAATTGAATTGTTCACGGCCGGACTCTGAAGAGTCTCCAGTAGAAAGCCGCGAACACCAACACAATTCCAATATTTACGGTCAGCCGTTCCCAGAATCGGCTCCTGAAGAACACGAGATCTACACCGACTATGACGACCGCCATCGCTACCACGTAAAGCACGACCGCGGCCCGTCTGCCCATATCAGACAACATTCGCCGGCCGTTCATACCAGACCCGCCCATCCTTTACTGTCAACTGCGTCAACAGTCGGCGCTTCGCAATCACAGTATTCCGATCGCTATCGGTCAATTCAAAATTGCCGTCGCGTAGTTCGAATACCGAAACATCGGCGTTTGCGCCGGGCCGCAGCGTGCCGACCGTGCCCGCATAACCCATGATCTTTGCCGGAGCCACCGTCGATCGGCGCACGATCTCATCCAACGGCATGCCGAAATGCAGCAATTTCGTCATGGTCGTGGGCAGGTCCCAGACCGGGCCGCGTGTCGCACTCGTCACGGTCAGGTCGGTCGAGATCGTGTCCGGCAAAAACCCCTGATCGAGCGCCTTCTCGATCATGCGGAAGCTGAAATGGTTTCGCCCATGCGCGCAATCGAAAATGATCCCAGCGCGCTGCGCCTCGACCACTTCCTTCAACAGCAACTGCTTCTCCTGCCCCATGATGCCATGCGCCCGACCGTGATAGCAGTGGGTGACGATGTCGCCCGGCTTCATGTGCTCGATCAGGTCGGGCAGCGGGATCGGCGAGTCGGTGATATGCATCATCATCGGCACGCCGCCGGCCATGTCCGCGGTCTTGCGCGCCAACTTCACCGGCTCCGTCGAGTATTCCCACACCAATCCTGGGCCGTAACGAAGTTTCACGCCGATCGCCAAATCGGGGTTTTCCGTAATCGTGCGTGCGCAGCCTTCCGGGTCGGCGTAAGGGAAGTGCGACAGTTCGCCGCCGCGTGACGTGCCGGTGATGCCGATCGCCGACAGATTGACGAACGCACGAACCCTCGTGCGCACCTCATGGTCGAGCACATGCCGTAACCCGGCGAAGTTCGACGACCCTGCGCTGCCGGCGTCACACAGCGTGGTAACGCCGCTCGCCCGGCAGAGTTGATCGGTACAGCCGCCCATGTCGTGCGCATTGACAAAGACATGAGCGTGAATGTCGACCAATCCGGGCGTCACCAGCCGGTCTTTGACGCTGATCGCACGCAAGGCCTCATTGGCCGGCAGCGACGGCGCGACCGCAACGATTTTGCCGCCGGCGATCCCGACATCCAGGATGCCGCGCAGGCCGGCCCCGGGGTCCATCACCTCGCCACCGGTCAGCAATAGGTCGTATATCATTGGTTCCTCCCGATGGCTCACAGATTGCGCCAGATGGTCATTCGCCGGCGCGATCCTGGCAACCCCTGGACGCTTACGCCGGTGGCGGCTGAGTCAGCAGCGCCACCTTGGTCATGAAATCCGGCGCCTTGCCGGATGACAGCAACGGCGCCGCATCCGCGATCGCATCCAGGAATGGGATCAGCCAAACCACCTCGTCCTTGGAGAAATCCCCGAGCACGTAGGGCAGCACGCGTTCCTTCGAGCCCGGATGGCCAATGCCCATGCGCACCCGCCAGAACTCCGCAGTCCCGAGCTGCCGATCCAGGCTCCGCAGGCCGTTATGGCCCGCAGTGCCACCGCCAAACTTAACCCGCAGCTTGCCGGGCGCCAGGTCGAGTTCGTCGTGAAACGCGGTGACCGCGTCAGGCGCCAGTTTATAAAACGCCGCCGCCGCCTGCACCGCCTCGCCCGACGCGTTCATGTAGGTCAGCGGTTTCAACGCGAGGATCTTCTCGCCGCCGATACTGCCTTCGGCAGTCAGGCCCTTGAACCGTCGCCGCCACGGGGTAAAGCCGTGGCGGATGGCAATCACGTCCAGCGCCATGAAGCCAATATTGTGCCGGTTCCGCGCCATCCCCGGCTCCGGATTGCCGAGGCCGACCCAGAGCAACATCACACCTTCCCCGTCACAATGCCCTGGGCCGCACGGAAGGATCAGCCGCGCTTCGCGGGCGCTTTCGCCGGAGCCTTGGCTGGTGCGGCGGCTGCAGGAGCCCCGACAGCAGTGGCAGCGGCCGCTTCTTCAACCTTGGTCGGCGCCACAACGGTCGCCACCACGAAGTCCCGATCGATCACCGCCCGCGAATTCTCGGTGCCTCGCAAATCGTGCCAACGCACATTGTCATTGAAGTCGAGTTGGGCGAGATCGGCGGTGAACTAGCGGCTTCGCGTCGGGGCGTGCAATGAAAGGCCACGCAACTCCCGGCACCGGGAAAATCTGCGATGAAAAAGCCTTGCCCGCGAACCGGTGATGTTTACTGTTTGGCCGCATGTGTAGTCGTATCCACGTTGTTTTTTCGGCGATATTGGGACTTGGTCTGGCGGCTGCGTCCGCCGGCTTCGCAC
>JBEKQQ010000010.1:0-67371 GCA_049519555.1 Acetobacteraceae bacterium | reverse complement strand
GCCGGCTTGACGATGAGGCATTGGAGGAACTGGAGGAACTGCTGATTTCGGCCGATCTCGGCGTCGACGCCGCAGCACGGGTGATTGCCGCTTTCCGCCGCTCCCGGTTTGGCAAGGAAGTCACGGACGAGGAAATCAAACAGGCCCTGGCTGAGGAAATCGCTGCCATTCTGCGACCAGTGGCGAAACCGCTGGTGCTCGACCCGGCGCACAAGCCGCATGTCGTGCTGGTGGTCGGGGTGAACGGCACCGGCAAGACCACGACAATCGGCAAATTGGCGCAGCAGTATCACGACGAGGGCAAGCGTGCCGTGCTGGTTGCCGGTGACACGTTCCGCGCCGCGGCGGTGGAGCAATTGCAGATCTGGGGTCAGCGCACCGGCGCTCCGGTGATTGCTGGGGGACGCAACGCCGACTCGGCGGGTCTGGCGTTTGACGCGCTGACCAAGGCCAAAGCGGAAGGCGCCGACGTGTTGCTGATCGATACGGCGGGGCGGCTGCACAACAAGGCCGCGCTGATGGAAGAGCTGGCGAAGATGATCAGGGTCTTGCGCAAGCAGGACGCCACCGCGCCGCATTCGGTGCTGCTGGTGCTGGACGCGACGACAGGTCAGAACGCGGTTCAGCAAGTGAAAGTGTTCAAGGAGATGGTGGACGTGACCGGCCTGGTGGTTACCAAGCTCGACGGTAGCGCGCGGGGCGGAATTGTTGTGGCGTTGGCGGAGACATTCGGACTGCCGGTGCACGCGGTCGGCGTGGGCGAACAGGCGTCCGACCTCCGCCCGTTCGACGCTTTCGACTTTGCCCGCGGGTTGGTGGGCACAGACCAGCTTTTGCAGGATCAGCCGGTCGGATAGGGCCCGCTAACGACAATTTGGCCTCGACGTCACGGCCCGGTCGCTGCACCTGCGCAGCAACACGTTCAAACAAACCCGGGCGACGAGCAGCAGGGCGACCAAATCGCTTGCGGAGGTAGTTAATGCGATAGCACTGGTGTCGTGACCAACAGTAAAACCGTCGGAATTCTTTACAGTGTATGAAAGCTGTTGTTAATCCGTTATTCTAATACATTGATTAATAATAACTTTTCGTGCTGGCACACCTTTTGCCCCGCAAAGAAATTACGCTGCTAGACGGGCTTCCAGCCCGCGGCACGCAGTGGGACAAGGGCCAGCGTGGGGATGCTGTGCCGAGGCGCAAGGGGGACAAAGCAATGACGCAATTTAACGAAGAACGGTTGCCCAGGCTGCTGGCGACATGCGTGATGGGGCTGCTCATCATGGCCACCTGCATGTTCCATTATTTGCCTCGGCAATTTGCGATGATCGCAACCTCCTGGGCAATGTTGTCGATATCGGTCGGCATCTCGTTCGGCCACGCTGTATTGAACGAGCCATAAACGATCACACCTCGTCGACTCGTTCGACACCCGGCAGGATGGTCAATGCCTGCGCGAGGCGGGGTGTCACGCTATAACCGCCCGGCAAAGCAATTTCGACGCTCCGCTCGGCATCGATGCGCGGCACCAGGATCACCCGGCCCTTTCCGGCACCCTGACGCATGAGCAGATCACGGATGTGCGGCACCGCTTCAGTCTCCCGCAGCCAGATGCGGATCGACGCACCCGCCGAGGCAGCCGCCTGATCCAATGATGTGACCTCCTGCGCCGTCACCCGAATCGCCTCGCCTTCCACCTTGAGATCCGCCGAGACCAGCACATTCGAACCATGTGCCAGCGTCTCTCGCGAACGGGCCAGCACCTCGCTGAAACACGTCACCTCGACCGAGCCAGAGGCATCGGAAATTCGCACCCACGCCATACGGCTGCCAGTTCGAGTGATCCGCTCCTTGGTCGCAATTACCGTGCCTGCTACTTTGACGCGAGTGACACCGGCCCTTGCACGGGCTTCCACTTCGTTCGCCCGCACTGCACCTAACCGCCGCAGTGCCTGGGCGTACGCGTCCAACGGGTGCGCGGTCAGGTGGAAGC
This sequence comes from Acetobacteraceae bacterium, assembly GCA_049519555.1. GTDB lineage: Bacteria > Pseudomonadota > Alphaproteobacteria > Acetobacterales > Acetobacteraceae > Rhodopila. The sequence goes on along the minus strand of JBEKQQ010000010.1, from coordinate 65,381 downwards.
CGATGGCCTCGGCCTCAAACGAAAGGCGCTCCAACAGGCCCCAGTCGGGCGCGTCCGGCATGCGAAGCGGCTCAGGCTTGCTGAGTGCACCGCCGAACAGTCCGATCTGGCCACTTTCCGTTTCCTCCCGCTTCGACTGGGCACGGCGCATGATCGTTTCAGCAGCCGCAAACAAGCGTGCGCGGTTGGCCTCCAGCCGGTCGAACGCGCCGGCGCGCACCAGGCTTTCCAACTGAGCTCGGCTCAGCTGCCGTGGATCGATCCGGTCGGCAAAATCCGCGAGATCGGCGAATGGCGTTTCACCGCGCGCTTCGACGACCGCTTGCATAGCGGCGTGGCCGACCCGCTTCACACCGGCGAGGGCGTAACGGATTGCCAACCGTCCATCGTCGAGCCGCTCGACCGAAAAGTCCGCCGCCGATCGGTTGATATCAGGCGGCAGGATCGTGATGCCGCCATATTCTGCCTCCTGCTTAAGCGCCGCGAGGCGATCCGTGTTGTTGATTGCAAGACTCATGCAGGCGGCGATAAAAACTTCCGGATGGTTGGCCTTTAACCAGGCAGTCTGATAGGCAACCAGGCCATAGGCAGCCGCATGCGATTTGTTGAAGCCATAGTCCGCGAATTTTGCCATGAGGTCGAACACTTCGGTGGCTTTCGCCGGCTCGATGCCGCGCTCGATCGCACCCTTGGTGAAGATATCGCGTTGCGCCTCCATTTCGGAAGCGATCTTCTTGCCCATCGCGCGGCGTAAGAGGTCCGCGGAGCCAAGCGAATACCCAGCCATCGTCTGCGCAATCTGCATGACCTGTTCCTGGTAGACCATGATGCCGTAGGTCTCGGCCAGAATGTCATGAATAACGGGATGCGGCGCGGCCCATGCCTTGCCGTGCTTGCGGAGACAGTATTCCGGAATGTTGGCCATCGGACCGGGACGATACAAAGCGACCGCAGCGATCAGGTCCTCCAACCGATCAGGTCGCATCTGGCGCAGCGTGTCGCGCACGCCCTGACCTTCCATTTGGAACACACCGCCCGCCTCGCCGCGCGACAGCATCTCATAGGTTTTCTTGTCGTCAAGCGGCAGATGTTTCAGGTCCACGGTGATACCGAGCTGCTTCAGAAAGCCCTCCGCCCGGTCCAGGATCGTCAGCGTGGTCAAACCAAGGAAGTCGAATTTGACGAGGCCTGCCAGCTCGACATGCTTCATCGAGTATTGCGTGACCAGGAAGTCGGATTTTGGATCTTTGTAAAGCGGCACGAGTTCGACCAATGGCCGGTCGCCGATCACCACACCCGCGGCGTGGGTAGACGCGTGGCGATACAGACCTTCAATCTGCAAAGCGATTTCCAACAGTCGGGCAATGCCTTCGTCCGAATCGCGCAGTGCCTGCAGCCGGGGTTCGCCATCCAGGGCCTGTTGCAGGGTGACCGGTTTGGCCGGGTTGTTGGGAATCAGCTCAGCGACGCGGTTGACCTGGCCGTACGGCAGGCCGAGCACGCGCCCGACATCGCGCACCGCGGCTCGCGCCTGCAGCTTGCCGAATGTGATGATTTGTGCAACGCGGTCGGATCCGTATTCCCGGCGCACATACTCGATGACCCGGTCGCGGCCTTCCTGGCAGAAGTCGATGTCGAAATCCGGCATCGACACGCGTTCCGGATTGAGGAATCGTTCGAACAGCAAATTGAACTGAAGAGGGTCCAGATCGGTAATGGTCAAAGCCCAGGCGGCCACCGAGCCGGCACCGGAACCACGTCCTGGACCGACGGGGATGCCTTGTTGTTTCGCCCATTGAATGAAATCCGCGACGATAAGGAAATAACCCGAGAAACCCATCGACGCGATGACATCGAGTTCGTAATCAAGACGCTCGCGGTACTTGGTCCGAGTTGCCGCATCCGCGCCAATGTCGTCCAGCCGAACCTGCAAACCCTCGATCGCCATCGCGCGAACGGTTTCTTCCTCGGTGGCGCCGTCGTGGACTTTTGGGGAAACCGGCAGCAGTGGTTTGCGGGTTTCCGCCATGACCGCACAACATTGCGCGATCGCGATGGTGTTGTCGCAGGCTTCCGGCAGATCGGCAAACAACGCACGCATCACCGGCGCCGGCTTGAACCAATGCTCCGGCGTCACCCGTCTGCGGTCCTGTTCCGACAGCAACCGCCCCTCCGCGATGCACAGCAGCGCATCCTGGGCTTCGTACATCGACTCCGTTGCAAACATGCAATCGTTGGTGGCGGCGAGCGGCAGACCAAACGCGTCGGCCATCGCGATCAGGCCCGGCTCGATCGCCTGTTCGAGCGGCAGGCGATGCCGGTGCAGCTCCATAATGGTTCTGTCTGGAAACGCTTCCACGAGCGCGGCCAGCAGGCGTTCCGCTTCCAGTTGCTGCCCCTCGGCGAGCAGGCGAGCGATCGGGCCGTTGGTGCCGCCGGTCAACAGGAACAGTCCCTCGGCATGAGCGCGGATCACGTCGAGCGGCAGGCTGGGTTTCAACGATGGGTCGGTTTCCAGAAAGCCGATGGACGACAGACGTTGCAGGTTCGCGAGGCCCGCCGCGTCGCGCGCCAGCAACACCAGCGAATCCGGCGCGAGGCGGGGATTGTCGGATCGGGTCAGTGCGATCTGGCAGCCAATGATGGGTTGCACGCCTTTGCCGGTGCAATACTGGGAGAACTCCAGCGCACCGAACAGGTTGCCGGTGTCGGTAATGGCAACCGCCGGCATCGAGGCAGCCCGCGCCAGGGCGGCGATTTGGTCCACCTTGATGGCGCCCTCGCTGAGCGAAAAGGCTGAATGGACTCGGAGGTGGACGAAATCGGCGTGGGGCATGGAATGAATGTAGGAGGCGAGATCGAGTCGCGGGAGGGGGGCGCCGGTCGGCATGCGCCAGGGGCCTGCCTCATACCCCAAAAACGCATGCTACGCGGGCGGTCGATCGCCCTATATCCGGCGTCCGCTTCGCGCCCCGGTTGGACGCCGAAGCGTTCGCCGACGCATCGCACGTGCCGCGAGCCCGTCCTGGAACGCCCAGGGGGCACAGCAACGACGTAAGCGTCCTTTTCGTCTGATCCGGCCAATCGTGGGCCGGGGTCGTTAGGGATAAGCCTATGTTTGCTGATCAATTCGTGGCGGAGCGAAGTCCGCACATCGCCTGAGCCCGCAGCCGGAAGCGCATCCCGCCTCCGTCCGCGTGTCTCTGTTCCCCAATGGTCCACGGACACGCCGCCTCCGGCGTGTCCGTTCGCTGCTGTGAGGATTACCGCGATGCCCAACCTCCGTGTTCGTTCCGCCGTCTCGCCGCCGCGCCGTCGTCTCCAGGATGCAAGCGCGTTCGATGCCATCCCAGCGACGCTCCACTCGGTGGACGCGCTGATTGCCGATTTGTGTCCTGAGGAGCCGGTGCACTGCATCCGCCCCGCGATCCTCACCGCCACGGCGCACGACTTCGTCGCAGCGTTTCCGGGCGACGTGCTCTATGCCGTGAAGTGCAATCCCGATCCCGCGGTGCTGCGCGCGCTGTGGGCCGGCGGCGTACGGCATTTCGACTGCGCCTCACCCAACGAGGTGCTGCTGGTGCGGCAAATGTTGCCCGATGCGCAGATCCACCTCATGCACCCGATCAAGGCGCGCGGTGCGATCCGCGAGGCCTGGTCGCGTCATGGTGTGCGGGACTTCGTGCTCGACAGCGCGGCTGAGCTTACAAAAATCGTGGATGAAACGGCGGCGACCGGGGTTTCAGGTGATCTTGGGTTGATCGTTCGCCTCGCGTTGCCCAAGGGCGGCGCGGTGTTGGACCTGTCCGGCAAATTTGGTGCCGAAGGAGCAGAGGCCGTGACGCTGCTGCGCGCCGCGCGTCCACACGCCGCACGTCTCGGCGTTGCGTTTCATGTTGGGTCGCAGTGCCTTGATCCGCTCGCGTGGCGCCGCGCGATGCAACTCACCGGCGAGATCATCACCGCGGCAAATGTCGCCGTTGACATCGTCGATGTCGGAGGCGGGTTCCCGGTTGCCTACCCAAACGTGGAGCCGCCGCCGCTCGGTGCGTTCGTCGCCGAAATCGAGGCCGGGTTGGAACGGCTGCGCTTGCCTCATGCGCGGTTGTGGGCGGAGCCCGGGAGAGCGTTGGTCGCGGGCGGTGGCTCGGTTGTGGTGCAGGTTCAGGCTCGCCGCGGCGACGCGCTGTACATCAACGATGGGGTGTACGGCAGCCTCGCTGATGCAGGTGCTTTGGGATTTCGCTACCCGGTGCGTTGCATTCGTCCGCGACGCGCGGCACAAAGCGATGCCGAGCGCGGCTTCAGCTTTTTCGGACCGACCTGCGACAGCGCCGACGTAATGCGCGGGCCGTTTTTTCTGCCGGCCAATATCAAGGAAGGCGACTGGATCGAAATCGGTCAGTTGGGTGCTTATGGGGCCTGCCTGCGGACTGGCTTTAATGGCTTCGATCGCGCCCGCATTGCCGAGATTTTCGACGCGCCGCTCGACTCCATGGACCGGCACGCATCAGCCCAGGCTGCCTGACCCGGAGTCTTTGTGCCAAGGAGATCTGACCATGGCCATGCACGTGACGTTTGGCGGCCGGCTGGTAATACTCGGCTTTGGCAGTATCGGTCAGGGCGTGTTGCCACTGATCCTGCGCCATATCGAAATGCCGCGGGAACGCATTCAAATCGTCACCGCCGATGCGCGCGGCGCAGCAATAGCGGCGGAATACGGTGTCGTCCACATTATGCTGCCGATCACTCGCGCCAATTATCGTGCGGTACTGAGCCTTATGCTCGGCCGTGGCGACTTTCTGCTAAATTTATCGGTCGACGTGTCGTCCGTGGCATTGGTTCAGCTTTGCCGCGAACGTGGTGCACTCTATCTTGACACCTGCGTGGAGCCTTGGGCCGGCGGCTATACCGACCCGTCGCTGTCCGCGTCGGAACGGAGCAATTACGCACTACGAGAGAGTGCACTGGCGCTGATCCGACCCGGTGCCAACGATCCGACCGCAGTCATGACCCATGGTGCCAATCCCGGTCTGGTCTCGCATTTTGTCAAGCAGGCCCTGCTGAACGTTGCCACCGACACCGGACTCGGCTCTGCGATTCCGACTTCGCGCGAAGCGTGGGCCAGGCTTGCCGCCACGTTAGGTGTGAAGGTGATCCACATTGCGGAACGCGACACTCAGACAGCCGACCGCGCAAAACAGCGGGGCGAGTTCGTTAACACCTGGTCGATCGACGGCTTCGTCGGCGAAGGCAACCAGCCTGCCGAACTGGGTTGGGGCACGCACGAGAAAGTGCTGCCGGCGGACGCATCTCAGCACGATTTCGGGTGTGGCGCTGGGATCTATCTGAACCGTCGCGGTGCCGCGACCCGCGTGCGGAGCTGGACACCGCTGGAAGGCCCGTTCCACGGGTTCCTGATTACCCATAATGAGTCGATCTCAATTGCCGATTATTTCACTGAGTACGAAAATGGCCCGGTGCAATACCGGCCAACCGTGCATTACGCGTACTATCCGTGCGACGACGCTGTGTTGTCGTTACATGAACTGGCGGGCAAAAACTGGCACATGCAACCAGTGCAGCGGTTGTTGATGCACGAGATTACGGACGGCATCGACGAGTTGGGCGTGCTGCTGATGGGTCACGCCAACGGCGCCTATTGGTACGGTTCGCGGTTGTCGATCGAGGAAGCACGTCGGCTCGTGCCGCACAACAATGCGACCTCTTTGCAAGTGACTGCTGCGGTGCTGGCAGGCATGGTGTGGGCGGTCGAGCATCCGGCTGCCGGCGTGGTAGAGGCCGATCAACTTGACCACGCCCGAGTGCTTGAGATCTCTCGGCCGTATCTGGGCGAGATGGTTGGTGAATACAGCGATTGGACACCGTTGCGTGACCGCGGGTCGCTGTTCCCCGACACGATTGACCGGGATTGTCCCTGGCAGTTTGGCAATTTCCGCGTGACATGACCACGTTATGACAGCGAACCGAATGAATAACTCTCGATGTTCGCGCCACAGTCCGGCCTGAGTGGAAATTGCATGTTTGTCACCGCGTCTTCGGGATCTCGAAGCCGGCGTCACGTTCGATGTATTGCACGATTGCGGTCAGGTCTTGCTTTGCTGCGCCCTTGTGCATGGCGTGCTTGAATACCAGCCTGGCCGCCTCGCACACCCACATCGGAACGCCCAGTTCCTCGCCCTGAGCGATGGCGAGGTCGATGTCTTTCATGAGGATGTGCATTTCGGCACCGTAATCGAAGCCGCGCGTCAATACCGCGGCGGGGAACTTTGCCTCGGTGGCGCTGTTGCGTCCGCTGCCGGCGTTGATCGCGGCGAGCATCACCTCGGGATCGAGCCCGCCTTTGGCCCCCATCACGAATGCCTCCGCTGTCGCGGCCAAAGCCACAGCGGAGAGAATGTTGTTGGTCAGCTTCAACACCTGCGCTGCACCTGGTTTGTCCCCCGCCACGGTGAGCGTGCGGCCCCACAGCGAAATCATCGGCCGAATGCGTTCCACCGCTGCCGGGTCGCCGGAGACCATGACGGACAATGTGCCTGCGCGGGCGCCGGGCGGGCCGCCGGAGATCGGGCAATCGACGACGGTGACACCCTGGGCTGCCATCGCCTGCTCGATCTCCTTCACGAAGGGGACGCCGACGGTGCAGGTGTTGACGAGGAGTTTCATGCTCTTTCCGTGGATCAGGCCATCCGGGCTGAAGGCCACTGCGCGGAAGGCAGAAAGCGTCGGTAGCGAGACAAAGACGATCTCACAGTGATCGGCAAGATCTTTCGGGGAGGCAGCTTTGCTGGCCTGGCGTTCGAGCAGGGGTTGCATGGCGGCGTCGCGGATGTCGAAAACGGTCAGGCGGTGACCACCGTCCAGTAGTTTGCCGGCCATGGGCAGACCCATATTGCCGACGCCGAGAAATCCCGCTTGCATTGATTGTCCCTCGCATAAGTGGGTTGTTTCGGGTACAGGCTGACACAATGATGGCGACGTAGCACGCACCGCGTTGGGCCGAACCACACCAACGGCAGATACGCCAGCGGTCTCGTCCAATTTATACCCGACGGATAGCGTGTTGCTGCCGATCGGGGAGCGACACGCTCACGCCAGTACCCAACTCTTCCTCTCCCCCGCATAAACCGCGCCGGGATTGCCGCTGACGGTGGTGCGCCACATCATCCGAGCCTCCTTCTCGGCGTCGAACCACGTCGCGGCATGCACCAGGCATCGGTTGTCCCAGACGATCAGATCGCCGCGCGTCCACTCATGGACGTAGATGAACTCGGGCCTGGTCAGATGCGACATCAGCGCGAACAGCAAGTCCGCGCCGTCGCCATGTGGACCTGGCTGCATGCCGGCGAACGGACCCTCCAGCCAATCCATCTGGCCGTATTCGCAGAGGTACAGCGCGCGCTTGCCGGTCACCGGATGAACGCGCACCACAGGTTGGCGTTGCGGCTGCTCATGTGGCCCCAACGGGCGCGGTGTCACCCCGGCCAGCACCTCGTCACGACTGCGTTTCGCACTCAGGGAGACGTGAACGCCCAGAAGCCCATCGACGCGCGCTTTGAGTTCAGCAGACAGCGCCTCGTACGCCGCCGTTCCATCGGCGAACAGCGTCTGTCCCTGATCCGGCCTGACCGGCCCGACGCCGAGGAACAGTGAAATGTCGGGCGGCGGGCGGCGATAGCTCTGATCGGTGTGCCAACCCCGACGATGTGGAAACTGCGTCGGCAGCTTGCTGTCTTCGGTTAACGGCGGGTCGGGCCGGCGCGGCGGCATCCGGCTGACCGGCGGGATGTTCGAGACGATGAATATCTCGGGCACGGTCGCATGCACCATGTTCAACGGCGTCAGGGTCTGTCGATAATCCTCGACTTCCGGACCGAAGATGCGGCTCAGGCGTACCAGCAGCTCAGGCTCGCCTGCCATGTCGTCGAGGCCTTCCAGTAGCAAGAGGCCACCACTCTCCGCAAGCGCACGTCGCAATGTTTCGGGCTCGGCCTCCGCCGCCTCGACGACATGACGCGCACCCGCCGTGCCAATAACGCAGGCACGGCCACCGAAGTTGGCTCCAGGCAAAGGCCGGATCAGTTCGAAGTTGCTGCTCATGCGTGACCTGTTCATAGCGGAAAGGCCCAAACCGTATTCCAGCGACGGCCCAGGTCAATGACGCAGTGGCTCCCAAGGCTTCCCTTGCCACCAAAGCGCCCGCGATCGCACAATCGGCGGCAACACCACGCAACCGCGAGGCCGCAGCGACGCCGCCAACGTCACGGAGGAAACATCCCATGGGACCACGACTGGTCGACTACCTGCTCTATGAACCGGAGGACTCCGGCATCCTCTGGATCAAATTCAACCGGCCCGAGCGGATGAACGCCCTCGTTGGCACCGCCGAGGAAAACAGCACCGTCGCCAAGGTCGGCGAATACATGCGAGCCGGCGATGACGACTCCAACATCCGGGTCATCGTGCTGACCGGCGTGGGGCGCGGCTTTTGCTCGGGCGCCAATCTGGCCTCGCGGGAAAACCCGGGTGAGAATTTTCCCGGCAATCGCAGTCCGCATGAGGGGCTCGATGGCACACGGCAACATTTCTTCCACGGCTTCACCGATCTGCATCGCGACATATCGCTGATCCGCAAGCCGACAATCGCGATGATCAATGGGCCCGCGGTCGGGTCGGGCATGGATATGGCGCTGCATTGCGACATCCGGATCGGCTGCGAAAGGACTCGCTTCATCGGTTACCACAACGCCGGCCAGATCATCGAGAACGGTGGTTCGTATTATCTGCCGAAGATGGTCGGCCTTGGCCGCGCGCTGGAGTTTGTTTACACCGGCCAACTGGACGCCGAGCGAGCGTTTCAATGGGGCATGCTGAATCACCTGGTGCCCTCGGAAAAACTCGAGGAAACCACACGGGCACTTTGCGCGCGGATGATGGAAATTCCGCCGCTGGTGCAGTGGGTCAGCAAGCGCATTATGCGGAGCGCGCTGGACACCACGCTGGAAAACACGATGGTGCTGACGTCCAACGCCAGCCCGATCCTGCAACATTCCGAGGACGCAAGGGAGGCACGGCGCGCGTTTGTCGAAAAGCGCAAGGGGCAGTTCAAGGGTGCCTGATGTTGGGAGTGGCTCAACTTGAATGTCCGTGATGGAAGGAAAGCTATGTGGCCGGTTTCAGGTAGGTGGCGCTGAAACCGGACGCTCGCTGAAGACCACCGCGGCAGGCGCAGCGCATCTCCGCACGATCGGAAAATCATGGTCTGGAAAACCTGGGCTCTGTGTGCCACGGTAAGGCCGAAATAATCGGAGGTGCGCCATGAGCCAGCTCGAGATCGCAGACAACAACATTGCGGCGGACACGGTAAGAACTTCGTCGGCCTATGTGCCGTCGCTCCAGCGCACGGCAGGCCAGCCGCCGCCCATCGCGGCGAACGGCGGCCTGTCATATATGTCGTTCGACCGGGATGGCGATGCGGGAACCGGCACGGCGATCCAGAACGCGCTCGCCGAAATCGCCGACGGCGAGGGCCAGCGCGTTACCGACATGATCAACAACGCCCCACCGGGGGCCGCGATCAAGACAAAGTGGGGCTTCGGGTTCCGGAAATACGACGAGTGCCTGGACTACATACGCAGGAACAACGCCATCAGGGCCCCCGAAGGCGGCGTGGCGGTGCCACTGCCCTATACGGTTTATGAGCGGCCGACCTGGTCCGTCGTCCCCTCCAACGCTGTCTGGCAGGATCCGGCGCGCGCCGACGTCGCGGCGATCCTGCGCAAAAACGAGCAGGACAATCGGAAGCGCGACCTCTGGTTCCCGCAGGTGATGCGCGACGCGCGGCGCATCGGCGAGTACTACCCGGGGCTCTCGCCCGACAGCCCCGAATGCATGGACCAGCTCGGCGTCTCGCTGGCGCACCTCGAGTCCAAGTGCTCGAACTTCTACGATGCGGCGGAGGTGGAGCGCGTGTTCTATCCCGAGATCGAGAAGCTCCTGCTCGAGTTCTTCCCCGGCGCGACCGATGCACTGGTCTACAACCACGACGTCTTTGACAAAGACTACGCGGGCGACCGCACGGAAGACCAGGACAACAAGAACCCGGGTGTGAACGCCCGTTACGCCACCCTCGTGCACAATGACCTGAACGACAACAGCGGCCGCGTGCGCTGCCGCGAGCTGCTCACAAAAAACCTGCGCAACTTCGGCCGCGAGCAGCACTACACGGAGGAAGAGGCCGACAGGAAGATGTCGCGGCGGTTCATGTCGCTCAATCTCGCCAAACCAATGGAGACGGTCGAGCAGTTTCCCTTCATCCTCTGCGCCTGGCCCTCGTTCGCCGACCAGCCGTACATCACCAACTACCGGATTTACGACGACCGTGTCGGCGAGACCACGCGCTTCACCTACCGTCCCGACCACGAGTGGTACTGGTTTCCTCAGCAGAAGCCCAACGAGGTCTCGATGCTCAAATGCTACGACTCGGAGACCGACGGCTCCGTCTCGCGCTGGTCATTCCATACCGCCTGTATCGACCCGACCGCGCCTGCCAACGCCCGAAATCGCAAGAACGTCGTGGTCCGGTCCTTTGTCTTCTTCTAGGAAGACAGGAAGCGGCAGCGGGCAGAGGGAGCCGACATCGGTGGCGTGATACCTGGCGACCGGGTGACCGCTTAGGGCGCCTGGCCGCTGGCGACGGTTCTCAGCGAACCTCCGCTTCTGGGTTACCTGAGCAGGCTGCCGATGGCCGACCCGGGTCGATCGGCGACATTTCAAAGCGATCCGGAGCCTGATTGCGCCGCTTCATGCCAGCCGTCCCGTCTCCACTGGCCGGCCCGGATTGCGTATCGAGGCGGGGTGCGTTCTCGGTCATGTCGGTTCATCTTAAAGATCGTCCATGGTCCGCCTCGCGTGTCGTCCCAACGTTACAGCGGGTTTACACGCAAGTGCGCCGCAGACTAGACCATGCACCATTCCCCAAGGGGCGTCACAAACGGAGTCGCTGTCGCGCCATGAGCGTCATGTCCGATCGTTGGATCCGTCGCATGGCAACGACTCAAGGCATGATCGAACCCTTCGAGGAGGGCGAAAAACGCCAAGGCATCATCAGCTACGGCCTGTCGAGCTACGGCTATGACGCGCGCATCGCGGATGATTTCAAGATTTTCACCAACATCGATTCGGCAGTCATCGATCCAAAGAATTTTGCCCCCACCAGTTTCGTCGACCGCAAAACCGATACCTGCATCATCCCGCCAAACAGCTTCGCCCTCGGTCACACCATCGAGTATTTCCGTATCCCGCGTGACATCCTCGTTATTTGTCTGGGCAAATCCACTTATGCTCGCTGCGGCATCATCGTGAACGTCACCCCGTTGGAGCCGGAATGGGAAGGCCAGGTGACCATCGAAATCAGCAACACCACGCCGTTGCCGGCGCGCATCTACGCGCATGAGGGCATCTGTCAGTTTCTGTTCCTCCAGGGCAACGAGCCGTGCGAGGTCAGCTATGCCGGGAAATCCGGCAAATACATGGGACAACGCGGCACCGCCCTGCCACGGATGTAATCCCCAGGGATGTAATCAAGGCCAAGGATGTAACCAAAATGGACAGAATTCGTATCCGCGGCGGTCGCCCTTTGGCAGGCGAGATTCAAATTGGCGGCGCCAAGAACGCCGCATTGCCGTTGATGGCCTCGGGGCTGCTGACCGAGGATCGGGTGATCCTGGCCAACGTGCCCAAACTTGCCGACGTCGACACGATGAGCCTGCTGCTGGCCCAGCATGGGTTGGCGGTGGAGGCATTGCGCAACGACGGCAGGACGTTGTCGATCGGTGGCCCGATCACCAACACTGAGGCGCCTTATGACATCGTACGCAAAATGCGCGCGTCCGTCCTGGTACTGGGTCCCCTGCTGGCGCGAGTTGGCGAGGCGCGCGTGTCATTGCCAGGTGGTTGCTCGATTGGCACGCGGCCGATCGACCTGCATTTGAAAGGGCTGGAGCAGCTCGGCGCGACCTTCGACCTGGACGGAGGGTACATTGATGGGCGCGTCGCCGGCCGGCTGCGGGGTGCCACAATCGTGTTTCCGTTCGTTTCCGTGGGCGCGACCGAGCAACTGTTGATGGCCGCGTCTCTGGCCGACGGCCAGACTGTGTTGGCAAACGCCGCGCGCGAACCGGAGATCACCGATCTGGCGGAGTGCCTCGTTCGCATGGGCGCGCGGATCAGCGGCATCGGCACCGACAAACTGGTTGTCGAGGGTGTCGAACGGTTGCATGGCACATCGCACACCATCATTCCGGATCGGATCGAGACCGGCAGCTACGCCTGTGCCGCAGCCATTTCCGGCGGATCGGTATTCCTGCGCGATGCGCGGCTCGAGCATCTGGGCGCGACGGTGCGCACCCTGCGTGAGGCTGGCGTGGAGATTCTGGAGCAGCCGGGTGGCCTGATGGTAAAGCGTCTGAACGGATTACACGGCGCAGATGCCATGACCGAGCCATACCCCGGCTTCCCCACCGATATGCAGGCGCAGTTCATGGCATTGATGTCTGTGGCCGAGGGTGCGTCGATGGTGACCGAAACCATTTTCGAGAACCGTTTCATGCACGTCCCCGAACTGAACCGCATGGGCGCACGGATCAACGTGCACGGCGCCTCGGCCATCGTGCGCGGCGTGCCATCGCTGAAAGGCGCGCCGGTCATGGCAACTGATTTGCGGGCGTCGCTGTCGTTGATTCTCGCGGGATTGGGTGCCAAGGGCGAGACGATGGTGAACCGGGTCTACCACCTGGATCGCGGCTATGAAGCGGTGGAGCGGAAGTTGGCAGCGTGTGGGGCTGATATCGAGCGGATCGGCGGCTGACTTAGGCCCGGCCGCCGTCGACTCCGGGCATGGCTGGATCAGCGACCAGTGCGAGGTATTCCCAAACCATCGTTGCCGCCGCGAGCGCAGTGATCTCGGCACTGTCGTAAGCTGGCGCGACCTCAACCACGTCCATGCCGGCGAACCGCACACCCCGCAGACCGCGCAGGATCGCTTGGGCCTGCCAACTCGCGAGTCCGCCGATCTCCGGCGTGCCGGTGCCGGGCGCAAAAGCCGGATCCAGCGCGTCGATATCGAAACTCAGATAGGCAGGCGTCTCGCCGACAACTGCCCGGATCCGTTCTGCCACGGCAGCCGGCCCTTGCGAATGGACTTCGAGCGCAGAGAGAATTGTAACCCCCTGGCCGACAGTCCAGTCCCATACCTCCCGCTGCACCGGAGAACGGATGCCGATCTGAATCATCCGCCGCGGATTGACCAGCCCCTCGCGGATCGCATGGTAAAACACCGAGCCATGGGCAAAATCCTGGCCGAAGTTGGTCGGCCAGGTATCGACATGCGCGTCGAAATGTATCAGCGCCACTCCCTTGCCGATCTGCCGCGTCAGAGCGCGCAGCAGCGCCAGCGTGATCCCATGCTCGCCCCCCAGGCAAAGTAAGTGCCGGAGCCCCATCGCCTGCGCCTCGATCTGCGCGAGCGAGGCTGGAATGTCGCCCAGAGCAATAGCGAAATCGCCAACGTCAGCAAGGTCGAGCGTCGCCGGGTCGACCCAGAACGCCGGATGCGCACCGTCCACCAGCATGCGGCTGGCGCGGCGGATCGCCGCCGGCCCGTCGCGCGCCCCGGCGCGATTGGTCGTGCCGATGTCGAATGGGACGCCGGCCACCACCAGGGCGGCACTGCGATCCGCGCGGCCAATGCCGAGAAAGCCGGGGGGGATCGCGAAGGTTGGAATGCCGGCCATTGTCCTCTCCTGGACACGAAGGCAACAAATTGCCTGCCGCGTTATTTCCTACCCGGCATAGGAGGAAGCCGCCTGGGGACCCGTCTGGGGCGATAGTCAGCGAGCACTATCGGGGTAGTCATCGGGCACTCCGGGCGGCCCGCCACGTACCGGCAGTTCTCTGGCACGTTGTTGCTCCTTCCGCTTGCGGAGATTGGCCCGTAGCGCCTCAGCCTCCCGATCCCGTCGGTGTTCAGCGGTAACCTGCCGAGGCGACTTCGGCGGAGATGTCCTGTCATTTTGCATCGGCACGATTGGAGCGGCAGCCCACCTCGCCGTCAAGCGCGCTGGAGGAGCCCCTGCAAGACTTACTGGACATAAGGATATCTTTATGTCACATAGACGCCATGGAACGCCTTCTCTCCTGTTTGCGCGCCGCTGCTGAGCCGACCCGGTTGCGGCTGCTGGCGCTCGCCGCCCGCGGCAGCTTCTGCGTCATGGAGTTCACGGAAATCCTTGGCCAGTCGCAGCCTCGGCTGTCCCGTCATCTGAAACTGCTGTGCGATTGCGGCCTGCTGGACCGGGTGCGAGAGGGCGCAAATGTCTGGTTTGCCCTGCCGCCGGGCGACGATGGCGCCCTTGCCCGCGACCTGATCGCCCGGCTGCCGAGCGATGATGCGATCCTGGAATCCGATCGCCGCCAGGCCGCTCGGGTGCTGGCGGAACGGGCCCGCGTCGCCTCCGAAAGTTTCCGCAATAAAGGCGCCGACTGGGACGAAATGCGGGCGCTCGAGCTCCCCGCCCAGGCGGTGGAAGATGCGTTATTGGCGCTGATTCCGGAAGGCGCGTCTGGCCGGCTGCTGGATATCGGCACCGGCACTGGCCGCGTACTGGAGTTGCTCGCTCCTCGGGTGCGCCAGGGGCTCGGTGTTGATGCCTCCAAAGCCATGCTCGCCCTGGCCCGCGCCCGGTTGTCTCACCCGGGACTTGCGCATTGCGCGGTGCGTCTGGCGGATATGTATCGGTTGCCGCTGGCGGACGGCTCGTTCGACATCGCTGTGCTGCAAATGGTGCTGCACTTCGCCGAGGACCCGGCCGGTGCGATTGCCGAAGCGGCGCGTGTGCTGCGGCCCGGCGGTAGGTTGATCGTCATCGATTTGGCACCCCATACGCGGGAAGATCTGACATCGAAGCGAGCCCATCGCTGGCCGGGGTTCTCCGACGCCGCCGTTGATCAATTGGTAACCAATGCCGGGCTTGATCCGGGCGACGCGGTGACCATGCCGGGTCGGCTCGACGTGCGTATCTGGTGCGCCACGCGGCTGCATGACGCTACCGCTGACGCTGCTCTCGAACACGTGAACTGAAAGACCGAAAGCCATGAGCCGACCCCATCTGCTCGATGCGCTACGCGACCGGGTACTATTGTGCGACGGTGGGATGGGCAGCCGCGCCCAGGCACTGCCGCTGGATGTCGAGAAGGACTATTGGGGCCGCGAGAATTGCACCGATATTCTGGTGCTGTCGCGACCCGACCTCATCCGCGAAATCCATCACGGGTTTTTCGCCGCCGGGGCAGATATGGTAGAGACCAACACATTCGGCGCCTCGCCGGTGACGTTGGGCGAATTCGACCTCGCGGAACGCGCATTCGAAATCAACCAAAAGGCTGCGGAGCTGGCGCGCGAAGCAGCGGACGGTTTCACCGACGGACGGCACCGCTGGGTGGTCGGTAGTGTCGGGCCCGGAACGAAGCTGCCAAGCCTCGGCAACATCGCCTACGATCCGTTGCAGGCTGCATTGGCGGAACAATGCCGCGGCCTGATCGCCGGCGGGGTCGATGCTATCCTGATCGAGACCTGCCAGGACACGCTGCAAATCAAAGCCGCTGTCAATGGCGCGAAGCTCGCCCGGGCGGAAGCCGGCACCGACACGCCGATCTTCGTGCAGGTTACCGTGGAAACGACCGGCACGTTGCTGGTAGGCCCGGATATTGCTGCGGCCGCGACTGTGGTGCACGCGCTGGACGTTCCTCTGATCGGACTGAACTGCGGCACCGGCCCGCGCGAGATGGCCGAGCATCTGCACTGGCTCGCCGCCAACTGGACCGGGCTTTTGTCCGTCCAGCCGAACGCCGGCCTGCCAGAACTTGTCGATGGGCACACGCATTATGCGCTGCGTGCCGATGAACTGGCGACGTGGATGGAACGGTTCGTTGCCGAAGACGGCGTTAATCTCATCGGCGGTTGCTGCGGCACGACGGTCGACCACATTAGCGCTTTGGATGCGATGTTGCGCAAGCGGGGCGGCTTTCGGCCAGTGCCTGTTACCCGCAAACCGGTTTGGGTGCCAGGTGTCGCCAGCCTCTATCAAGCAGTGCCGTTACGGCAGGAAAACGCCATCTTCGCGATCGGCGAACGTTGCAATGCCAACGGTTCAAAGAAGTGGCGCGAATTACAGGAAGGCGGTGACTGGGACGGTTGCGTCGCAATGGGCCGGGAACAAATCGGCGAAGGTTCCCACGCGCTGGATATTTGCACGGCTTTTGTCGGCCGCGACGAAACCGCCGAAATGTTGGAGGTGATTCGCCGCTTCACCGCCTCGGTCAGTTCGCCGCTGGTGATCGACAGCACGGAAACGCCGGTAATCGAGGCGGCGTTGAAGCTGCATGGCGGCAAGCCGATCATCAACTCGATCAATTTTGAGGATGGTGAACAGGCCGCGGCCGATCGTCTGCGCCTGGCGAAGCAGTTCGGCGCTGCAGTCATCGCGTTGACCATCGATGAAGTGGGCATGGCGAAGACAGCCGAGGACAAGCTGCGCATCACGCGTCGCCTGGTCGATTTCGCCTGCGTGCAACACGGCCTTGCACAATCCGACCTGCTGATCGATCCGTTGACGTTCACCATTGCCACCGGCAACGAGGACGATCGCAAACTGGCGTTGTGGACACTGGAAGGCATTGCTGCCATCCGCGCTGAATTTCCCGACATTCAGATCATCCTTGGTCTGTCCAACGTCAGCTTCGGACTTAATCCGGCGGCGCGGGCGGTGCTGAATTCCGTGTTCCTCGACCACGCGGCGCGCGCCGGCATGAGCGGCGCGATCATCCATGTCTCGAAAATCCGTCCGCTGCATCTGCTGGCACCGGAAGAAGTGAAGGTGGCGGAAGATCTGATCTTCGATCGCCGCACCGAAGGCTACGATCCGCTGCAAAAAATGCTCGAACTGTTCGCCGGCAAAAAAGCCGCCGATACCGCCAAGAAGGTGCGGGCCGAGACGGTGGAGGGCCGCCTGAAGGACCGGATCGTCGATGGTGACCGCAAGGGCCTGACCGATGAACTGAACGACGCGTTGAAGACGCGCTCGCCGTTGTCGATCATCAACGACGTTCTGCTGGACGGCATGAAGGTCGTCGGCGATCTGTTTGGCGCCGGTAAGATGCAATTGCCGTTCGTTCTGCAAAGCGCCGAGACGATGAAGGCCGCAGTCGCCTACCTTGAACCGTTCATGGAACGTGCCGAGGGGCAGGAGAAAGGCACCATCGTGCTCGCCACCGTCAAAGGCGATGTGCACGACATCGGCAAGAACCTCGTCGACATCATCCTGACCAACAATGGCTATCGGGTTATCAATCTGGGCATCAAGGTGCCGCTGTCGGACATGTTGGCCGCGGTGGGGGAGTACCGTGCGCACGCTATCGGCATGAGCGGCTTGCTGGTCAAATCGACTGTGGTGATGCGCGAAAATCTCGAGGAAATGTCGCGGCAAGGCGTGGAAGTTCCGGTGCTGCTCGGCGGTGCGGCGCTGACCCGGAATTATGTCGAGGACGACTGCGTCCGTGCCTATGCCAGCGGACGGGTCGCGTATGCGCGCGACGCCTTCGACGGACTGCACCTGATGGATCGGGTGACCGGCAACGGGTTCGACGATTATCTCGCGGCGGTGCAGTCGAAGCGGGTCGGCAAGGCCCGCAACACGACACGCACGCTTGGTCAGGCCGATGTGCGAGCGTTCCAACCGGTCGATGTCAACGCGGTCCGCGAACGCCGCAGCCGGCTGACGCGAGATGTTCCGGTCGCGGAACCGCCGTTCTGGGGTGCGCGTGTGATCGAGGCGCACCCGAAGGCGATCGTGCCGCTGGTGAACGAACGCAGCCTGTATCAGTTCCAGTGGGGATTTCGCAAGCAAGGTCGCTCGCTCGACGATTTCCTGGGATGGGCGAAACAGGAATTGCGGCCTGTGTTGCGCCGCATGCTGGCGCTGTGTGCCGAGCAGGATATTCTGCGGCCGCAGGCAGCGTACGGCTATTGGATGGCGGCGGGTCAGGGCAACGATCTGATCATATTCGACACCGACGGCTCCACGGAACTCGCGCGTTTCGCATTGCCGCGGCAGCCGCGCGAGGATGGTGAATGCATCGCCGATTACTTCCGCGATGTGGATGACGCCCAGAGAGACGTGATCGGATTGCAGGTGGTGACCGTCGGACAAAAGGCGTCCGACATTGCACGCGAGTGGTTCGAGGACAACCGTTACCAGGACTACCTCTATCTGCATGGCCTGTCGGTCGAAATGGCTGAGGCGATGGCGGAACATGTGCATAAACGCATCCGCGCCGAGCTCGGCTTCGCCGCCGCTGATCATCCCGATACCGAAAGGATGCTGTCCCAGGAATATCGTGGCAGCAGGTATTCATTCGGCTACCCGGCGTGCCCGAAGTTGGAGGATCAGACCGCGATCCTGCGGCTGCTCGGCGCCGAACGGGTTGGGGTTTCGCTGTCGGATGAGTACCAACTGCATCCCGAACAGTCGACCAGCGCGATCGTGACGCTGAACCCGCATGCCAAATACTTCTCGGTGTGACCAGCGTTAATCCTGACCTGTGACCGGCACGGCTGGCCCCATTTGAGGCTTGTTCAGATGGCCCCGGACGAAACTTGGCCCTGCGAAGGCGGGAGCCTGCTCCTGCGGAGGCGGGCCGAGCCATGACCCAGAGGGCGAAACATTCGCCAAAGTTCCATGTGGATTACACATTGCTGCTGATCGGCCACGCGTTCTCTGGGCTGTTTGCGAACGCTGCAGCCTCCGCTATGTCCTGCGGCGGCTGAACACTTCTGCTGGCGGTTCGCGCTGCCCTGCAGTGGATTTTCTTGCATTCACCTGGAGGCGTCCCCGGCATGAAGCTTACTCGAACGACCCTGGTGGGAACGCCCTGGCTTTGCCTCGCCGCCTCTGCCTTGCTGATGCAAGGCTGCGCGCCAAAGCAACCGACATGGAACGGAATTTACGCGATTGATGCTGCGGGCGGGGCCCGGACCTGTGTCGCGCCGCCTGTCACCATGCCGGATGGCCAGGCCGGCCTCGTGCAGATTCAGGTAAGCAATGAAGGCGGCTGGTGCGGCGAGACGCTAAGCCACAGTGGCGTGGCATACGACTCTTATTTGCTGGTCACGCGCCCCAGCCATGGCCGCGTCTTCGCCCATCACGTCGGCAACAATACGAGGATCGATTATACGCCGGATCCCGGGTTTGTGGGCACCGATAGCTTCGCGGTCCGCCTGATACCCGGCAATGCGGTGTTTGAGGCAGCGCTCACCGTTACCCGATAGTGCTCAGCTGTCGTAGGCGACCAGCGCCTCGCACGGAACATCGAGCCTGGATCGGCCGTTCAGGAAGGTCAGTTCGATCAGCGCTGCAACCGCCGGCACGATGGCGCCCTGTTGGCGCAACAGCTTGATGCCGGCAGCCGCCGTGCCCCCGGTAGCAAGCAGGTCGTCCACGACGACGACGCGCTGGCCTGGATGCACCGCATCGGCCTGAATTTCCACACGGTCTTCGCCATATTCCAGCGCATAGTTCACTCCGACCGTGGCGCCGGGCAGCTTGCCGCGCTTGCGGATCATGATGAAACCGCAACCAAGTTTCAGCGCCAGCGGGGCGGCGACGAGAAAGCCACGGCTTTCAATCCCTGCTACGAGATCAGGTAAGTGCGGTCGAACAGCACGTGCCATTCGGCCCATCGCCACCTGCCATGCGTCGGCGTCACGCAGCAAGGTCGATATGTCATAAAACAGGATCCCGGGCTTTGGGAAATCCGGGATGCTCCTGATGTGTTCTTTCAGATCCATGCGCGTCGCCCTGCTGTCTGAAGTGTCAGTGGAATCGGGTTTCGCCCAGTACGGCGCCTCTGGCAATGCCCGCGAGGCGCGCAACGCTCTCGAAACCTGGGCAACACGCTCCTGGGAATGGCGGGCAGACCCACGCGATGGCTCCGCACGAATGGAGCATGCTTTCGAACCTGCAGAGTCTCCTGGCAACGCCGCAATTCCAAACAACGGGCTAAGAGGCGCCCACTACTTCATCCGGCAGCACTCCCCATAACTGGTCGCGCCGCAGATAGCCCTTGTAGCCATTGACCTGGACCTTGCACCAGTTCGAACCCTGGTCGCATTCACGCAACCGGCCGATCACGCCGACCTTCAACACAGCGACCGGGGAAGCGGTATCTTTCGCGTCGGAGCGTAAGGTGGCGTCCTGGTCCTGGATCATGAACGTCCGCCGATCGCTCAGCGTCACCTGGTGAACCCAGCCCTCTACACCGTCCGGATCACGCACGTATCGCCAGACGTCGTATTGCCGCTCAACCTCCATCGGCAGGTCATGACGCTTGTAGACCCACTCAATCGGATAGCGTTGACCAGGTCCCTTCCGCATATTGGTGTCGTCGGTCTTCAGCGCCTCGAACCTCGGCAGCTTCGGTGGCGGTTCGCCGGTGTCCGTTGCCTCCGGCGCGGGCTTTGGCGGCGGAGGTATTACCGCGACAGGTGCCGCAGCCGTCCCCTTCTGCTCGCCCCCTGGCGGCCCGGAAGCCTGGTTTTTTGCGCCTTTGGCATTCTTGCCGTGCGGCTCGGCTGCCTTGTGGGCTTCCAGTTTTTCGTGGTGTTTGACGGCCCGGGCGCGTCCCTGGTCCTTGTCACCGGTCGTGCCATGGGGCTGCGGCGCCGCGGTTGACGCAGCCGGAGTGACCTGACCGGCGGGAGGAATTGCATAAGCCAGTCCTGCCCCACCCACCGCCGCCACCGTTACGAAGGCCAGCAGAAACCGAATCGCATAACGGAGCACGCGAAACTGCATGGCCAATGCCGTGGCAGGGACTTCCGGGCTGGTCAAGTCCTGATCTCAATCTCCGTCGGAATTCGCACGCTTGCGCCCAGGCCACTCCGATCGCCCAGAGTTGGTTGCCCGGTGGCGCGAGAGACGGGGCTCGAACCCGCGACCTCCGGCGTGACAGGCCGGCGCTCTAACCAACTGAGCTACTCCCGCTTTGGCGGACGCGAGGCTTTAGGCTGCGAACCCGCATGCGTCAAGCACGAACCACGCCTTCGGCATTGCGGATTTTGGTAGGCGGTGACGGGTTCGAACCGCCGACCCTCTCGGTGTAAACGAGATGCTCTACCGCTGAGCTAACCGCCTTCCGACGTCCCGCTTGCTGCCACGCAAGCAGGACGTCAGGATAGCAAATTATGGGTTGGGTTCAACGCGGCTGATATGCTGGCGCACGCCGGTGCCAGGCCCGCAATCCAGCTACCTTTAGTTCCCAGCTACCTTTATTAGTTCACAGTATCCTTCAATCCCTTGCCCACCTTGAACCGGACGGTAGTGGAGGCCGGGATCTGCATTTCCTCGCCGGTGCGGGGATTGCGGCCCGTGCTGGCTTTACGCTCTGCCGCGACAAAGGTGCCGAAACCTGCCAGCCGGACTTCATCCTTCCGCTTCAACGCAGCGGTGATTGCGGCAAGCACTGCATCCACGGCGTCACCCGCCTTCGTGCGCGGCAGGTCGGCGCTGTCCGCGACCGCTGCGATAAGGTCGTTTTTGTTCACGTGTGCAATTCCCCTTTTGTACATAACAAAAAGCCCATCGCTGGACAGTTCCGTCCAAATGGGCGCAATTCGCGCCCCCGCCCTTCCCTGGGCCCGGGAAGGGCGGTAGCTGCGTGTCGTCAGTGCGCCAAAGTCACGCCTACTTGCTGTGCCTGCGGCGGAACCGGAGGAATTTCCGGCGGTTCCTCCCATTCGATCGCCACCGGCGCGCGCACCAGCGCCTTGGCGATCACTTCGTCGACATCAGAGACTGGAATCAACGTCAGGTTGTTCTTCACGTTATCAGGGATTTCCGCAAGATCCTTTTCATTGTCCTTCGGAATGAAAACGGTCTTGATGCCCGCCCGCAACGCCGCCAGCAGCTTCTCCTTCAGGCCACCGATCGGCAGCACTCTGCCACGCAACGTGATTTCGCCGGTCATCGCGATGTCGCGCCGGATGGGGATGCCGGTTAGCACGCTGACGATCGAGGTCGCCATCGCGACCCCAGCCGATGGACCATCCTTGGGCGTGGCACCTTCCGGGACGTGCACATGGATATCGCGCTTCTCGAACAATGTCGGCTTGATCCCGAACCTGGTCGAGCGGCTACGCACATAACTCAGCGCAGCCGACACGCTTTCCTGCATCACGTCGCCGAGCTTACCGGTGCTCTTGACGTTGCCTTTGCCGGGCAGCAGGACGGATTCGATCGTCAGGATTTCGCCGCCGACCTCGGTCCAGGCCAGTCCGGTGACGACACCGACCATGTCCTCGGCCTCAGTCTCGCCGAAGCGGAACTTCTTTACGCCGGCGAAGGTCTCGACATTGCTCATATCGATCGTCATCCGCTCGACCTTCTTGGTGACGATCTCCTTCACCGACTTGCGGGCCAGGTTGGCGAGCTCACGTTCCAGGTTCCGCACGCCCGCTTCCCGCGTGTAGGAGCGGATCAGTTCGTGCAGCGCCTCGTCGGTGACCTCCCACTCATTCTTTTTCAGGCCATGCGCTTCGGCCTGCTTGGGAATGAGATGGCGTTTGGCAATCTCGACCTTCTCGTCCTCGGTGTAGCCGGGGATACGAATGATCTCCATGCGGTCCATCAACGGCTGAGGCATGCGCAGGCTGTTGGCCGTGGTGACAAACATCACGTCCGACAGGTCGTAGTCCACCTCCAGGTAGTGATCGGCGAAGGTGCTGTTCTGCTCGGGATCCAGCACCTCAAGCAACGCCGAGGATGGGTCGCCGCGCCAGTCGGCACCGAGTTTGTCGACCTCGTCCAGCAGGAACAGCGGGTTCGATGTCTTGGCCTTTTTCATCCCCTGGATGACCTTACCAGGCATCGAGCCGATGTAGGTCCGCCGGTGACCGCGTACCTCCGCCTCGTCCCGCACACCGCCAAGCGACATCCGGACGAAGTTACGACCCGTGGCCCGCGCAATCGATTTTCCGAGCGAGGTCTTGCCGACGCCTGGAGGCCCTACCAGACACAGGATCGGGCCGCGCACCTTCGGGCTGCGTGCCTGCACCGCCAAGTACTCGATGATCCGCTCTTTGACCTTCTCCAGGCCGTAATGGTCATCGTTGAGGATCTTCTCCGCGGCGACCACGTCATTGCGGACCTTGCTGCGCTTCTTCCACGGGATCGACAGGATCCATTGCAGATAGTTTCGTACCACAGTCGCTTCGGCGCTCATCGGCGACATGGTGCGCAGCTTCTTCAGCTCCGCCACCGCCTTTTCACGCGCTTCCTTCGACAGCTTGGTCTTCTTGATCTTCTCTTCGAGTTCGGCGTTCTCGTCGGTGCCGTCCTCGCCCTCACCGAGTTCCTTCTGAATCGCCTTCAACTGCTCGTTCAGGTAGTACTCGCGCTGGGTTTTCTCCATCTGGCGCTTCACGCGACCGCGGATCTTCTTCTCGACCTGCAGCACGCCAATCTCGTTCTCCATGTGCGCGAAGGCTTTTTCCAGCCGATCGCTGACACGGTGCAACTCAAGCAGTTCCTGCTTCTCGGGGATTTTCAGGTTGAGATGGCTGGCAACGGTGTCGGCCAGCTTCGACGGTTCCTCGATCTGGTTCAGCGACACCAGGACCTCGGGCGCGATCTTCTTGTTGAGCTTGATATACTGCTCGAACTGCGACACCACCGAGCGACTTAGGGCTTCCAGGCTCTTTTTATCGCCCGGCACGTCGGGCACGGTTTCCACCGACGCCTCAAAATACGCCTCGGTTTCCTTGAAACCCGTAATCTTCGCGCGGCGGCCACCCTCTACGAGGACCTTTACCGTGCCGTCCGGCAGCTTCAGCAACTGCAGGATCGTGGAGACCGTGCCAAGCCGATAGATGTCATCGACCGATGGGTCGTCCTGCGTGGCGTTGCGTTGTGCGACGAGCAGGATCTGCTTATCGTCTTGCATGACTGCCTCGAGGGCGCGGACGGATTTCTCGCGTCCGACGAACAGCGGGACAATCATATGCGGGAAAACCACGATGTCGCGCAGCGGCAGCACCGCCATCACATCGCCTTTCCCCGGGTGGGCGGTCCGTTCGGACCCAGATTCCACCGGCTCAGTCATTGTTCGACCTCCTGTTGGACGGTCAGCGCCCGGCCGCCCATGATTGGCACGGACGACGCTTTCCTCGATTCACCGCAAATGCGATCTTTTCCGAATATCGGCACCATAATCCCTCCGTGCAAGGTCTTGACAGAAGGTGCCGCGAGGTTCGGCCCAAATGGGCCATGCAGCACCGTCAGGCGCTGCTTTCCACCCGTTCCTTCCCATGAATATACAGTGGGTTGGCCCTCGACTCTGCCACTTCCCGATTGATCACGACTTCTTCTACACCATCCAGGCCCGGCAGGTCGAACATCGTATTGAGCAAAATCTGCTCCATGATCGAGCGCAGCCCGCGCGCTCCCGTCTTGCGCTGGATCGCCCGCGAGGCAACCGATTTCAGCGCGTCCTCGGTGAACGACAGTTTTATCCCCTCCATCTCGAACAGCCGGCCGTATTGCTTGATGAGCGCGTTCTTCGGTTTGGTCAGGATTTCCATCAGGACGCCTTCGTCGAGGTCGTCCAGTGTCGCCACCACCGGCAGCCGGCCGATGAACTCAGGGATCAGGCCGAATTTCAGCAAATCCTCAGGCTCAACCTCACGCAGGATGGCGCCCATGCGCCGCTCGTCGGAGGACCGAACCTCGGCGCCGTAGCCGATCCCTGACCCCTTGCCGCGGGCCGAAATGATCCGTTCCAGGCCAGAGAAAGCGCCGCCGCAAATGAACAGGATGTTGGTGGTGTCAACCTGTAGGAACTCCTGCTGCGGGTGCTTGCGCCCGCCTTGCGGCGGCACCGAGGCGACGGTGCCTTCCATGATCTTCAGCAGGGCCTGCTGCACACCCTCCCCGCTGACGTCGCGGGTGATCGAGGGGTTGTCCGACTTGCGGGATATCTTGTCGACCTCGTCAATGTAGACAATGCCCCTCTGGGCGCGTTCAACGTTGTAGTCGGCGGATTGCAGCAGCTTCAGGATGATGTTCTCAACGTCCTCGCCGACATAGCCGGCTTCGGTCAGGGTCGTGGCGTCCGCCATGGTGAACGGCACGTCCAGAATGCGCGCCAAGGTCTGCGCCAGCAGAGTCTTGCCCGAGCCGGTAGGGCCAACGAGCAGGATGTTGGACTTGGCGATCTCGACGTCGTTGTTCTTTTGGCCATGAGCCAGGCGCTTGTAGTGGTTGTGGACCGCGACAGAGAGCACCTTCTTCGCATGGTCCTGCCCGATCACGTAATCATCCAGCACCTTGCAGATCTCGCGCGGGGTCGGCACGCCGTCGCGTGATTTGACGAGATGGGTCTTATGCTCCTCGCGGATGATGTCCATGCAAAGTTCGACGCACTCATCGCAGATAAACACGGTCGGACCGGCGATGAGCTTGCGCACCTCGTGCTGCGACTTACCGCAGAACGAGCAATAGAGGGTGTTTTTCGAATCGCCGGACTTGCTCATGCGCACTCCTCCCCCAGATGCGGGGGCACCACACCCTCGGATACTAGACTCCGCTCCCCCGTCGCCACAAGGACAGAGGACCTTATGTGACATAGGGATGTCAAAAAGACGGCAGTCACCGCGTTATACAACCACGGAATTCCTTTCAAAAGGTGAAGAAACCGCGGTTTTCACGGGCCAGTACCGGCGCCCGGCATTCTTGCGCCGCCACTTGTTTCCGGGACCGCAAACGTTCCCGTCTGACCCCTGGCTCACCCCGACGAGGAATCCGACGACGAACCTGGGCGACTCTCGACGACCTCGTCGACAATCCCGAATTCCTTGGCCTCCATGGCCGACATATAGGAATCGCGCTCCAGTCGGCGCTCAATCGCCTCGATAGGCTGACCGGTATGGTGAACATAGATCTCATTGAGCCGCTTGCGCAGATGCAGGATCTCGCGCGCCTGGATTTCGATGTCAGTCGCCTGGCCCTGCGCGCCGCCGGATGGCTGGTGCACCATGACCCGCGCGTTGGGCAGCGCGTAACGCTTGTCCTTGGCGCCGGCCGCCAACAGCAAACTGCCCATCGACGCCGCCTGGCCGATGCACACCGTGCTGACGGGGCTACGGATGTACTGCATCGTGTCGTAGATCGCGAGGCCCGCCGAAACCACCCCGCCGGGGCTATTGATATAAAACGAGATGTCCTTGCTGGGATTCTCCGATTCAAGGAACAGCAACTGGGCGCAGATCAGCGCGCTGACCTGGTCATAGACCGCTCCTGTCAGGAAGATGATCCGTTCCTTCAGCAGCCGCGAATAGATATCGAACGCCCGTTCGCCGCGAGCGGTCTGCTCAACCACCATCGGCACCAGGTTGTTTGCATAGATCTCGACCGGGTCACGATCAATCATGGGTTCACTTTCACCGAAGGAGGCACCAGCGAGGCGGCATGGGAACATGTGCCGAGGACTCGGCACCAGTGTAAAATAGACCGATCGGCGAGAATTTCCAGCGTCTTGTCAGGGCGCCACAGTTTCTGCATCGCCTGCGTCCGGTGCTGGTTCGGCTGGCGCCGCCTCGACCGTGGTTGCGGCCGGCGCTGCTGCCCCCTTTGCCTCTTCCGGATCCCGTTCCAGCTCCTCGACCGAGATTTCCGCGTCAGTCACCTGCGCAGCATCGAGCACGTAATCGACAACCTTGTCCTCGAAGATCGGGCCGCGCAGAGCGTCCGTCGCAGCCGGATAATTGCGGTAGAACTCCATCATCTGGGCTTCACGGCCGGGGAAACGGGCGGCTTCGGCACGAATTGCAGCCGTCACTTCCTCGGGCGTGACGACTATGGTGTTCACCCGCCCGATTTCCCCGAGGAGCAAGCCCAGTCGAACGCGACGATCGGCGATGGCGCGGTAGTCGGCCCGAAGCTGGTCCTCGGTCTTTAGCTTGTCGTCCTCATCCATCGTCCCGTTGGTGCGACTGGCCTCGAGGTTCTTCCAGATCTGCTCGAACTCCTGCTCGACCAGCACCTCGGGCGGGGCGAAGTTGGCCTGATCGGCCAACACGTCGAGCAAATCGCGCTTCAACCGCATGCGCGTCAGCCCGTCCAACCGGCGCTGGCGCATCGACGACAATACCTCGCGCAGGTTTTCCAGCGAGTCGAAGCCGAGTTTTTCTGCCAGCGTGTCGTCGATCGGCGCCGTCACGGGCTTGCGCAATTGCTTTGCGGTGATCTCGAACGTCGCCGGCTTCCCTGCCAGGTTCTCCGCCTGGTAGTTTTCTGGGAACGTCACCTCAATGGTTTTGCTCTCGTCTGGTCGCATCCCCTCGATTTGTTCGAGGAAGCCGGGAATGAACCCCGAACCGCCGATGTCCACGTCGGTGTCGGTCGCGGTGCCGCCGTCGAATGCAACGCCATCGATCTTGCCCAGGTAATCTATCGTCAGCACGTCACCCTTGGCGGCGCCGGGGTTGTCGCCACGGGAGGCCAGTTCCTCAGGCGAAAATTCAACCAGCTCGCGGTTGCGTTCGGCGATGTCGGCAACTGCTTTTTCGACCTCTTCGTCTGGAACCTTGGCGACGTGGCGGGTCAGAGTGAAGGTCGAGAAATCCGGCATCGGGATTTCCGGCAGCAGCTCCATCTCGACCTTGAATTCGAGGTCCTTGGCTGGGCCGGCGGCGGTCGGTTCGGTGGTCACCATCTCCAGCTTCGGCATCACCGCAGGCCGCAAGGCGCGCTCCGACAACAGCTGCTGAGTCGCTTCGTTGATCGACTGCTCAGCCACTTCCGCCGCCACCGCACCGCCAAAACGCTGACGCACGATCGGCATCGGTACCTTGCCAGGGCGGAACCCCGGCAGGTTGACCTGCTTGGCGAGTTCGGAAAGCCGCGACGCACGACGGTTCTCAATATCTGCCGCCGGCACAACCACAGCGTACGCGCGCTTGAGGCCTTCGGAAAGTGTCTCTGTCACCTGCATCTGCCAATCCGTTCCATATATCTTATGTGTTGTACGCAACCGTGACGCCCGATCGGCTCCCACCTCTTGGCCCGTCTGGTGCGGGCGGAGGGATTTGAACCCCCACGGCTTGCGCCACCAGAACCTAAATCTGGCGTGTCTGCCAATTCCACCACGCCCGCAGAGCACCCGCCAGAGGAGTCAGCCAGAGGAACCTGTCCCGCCGCTGGCCAACCTCCAAGCCAACCAGCTTCGGAGCCCTTCGGTCCGAAGGCAATATGTCCCGGTGGGTGCCGTGAACGCGGCGCTGTAGCGCAGGAGACCATCCGGGACAAGCGCAGGACGCAACCCTGTTGAACATTCCCGGCATGCCAGCCACGCAGCAGAGATAAATCGTTGGTTTTCAGTTAACTACCGCACCTGCGGCAGAACACCGCCATGGACTGGTTTTAACCGGCCGCCACTGGAAGGCGAGGTTACTCTCCGGTATCCACATGTCGCGGTGGCGCCTGCGCCTGACTTCGTGTAGCCTGCCTCTGGCCTGATCACCACGTTACAACCGTGACGAGAGTAGTCCCCATGGCCTCA
This sequence comes from Acetobacteraceae bacterium, assembly GCA_049519555.1. GTDB lineage: Bacteria > Pseudomonadota > Alphaproteobacteria > Acetobacterales > Acetobacteraceae > Rhodopila. The sequence goes on along the minus strand of JBEKQQ010000010.1, from coordinate 36,692 downwards.
ACCTCGCATAGCAAATCGACACGTCGCGCAACAGTGAAGGCGGCAGCAAAGGGTCGGTCATCGGGGCGTGCCATGCGGGGTCTGGTTAAAGTCTCCCGCCCAAAGGCAACCCCGGACCAGAGCACTAAGCCGAAGACGGCGCGGACCGGAGGCTCCGGGACCAAGCGCGCGGCTATGAAAGGCGCGACCCAAAAGGCAACGGCATCCCGGTCTCCGGCACGTAAACCTGGTACGGCCAGGGACACCGCACGGAAGGCGAGCGGCGCCGGGGCGGCCACGGCAAGGAAGCTCGCCGCGAAGCAATCCAGTGCACGAGACACAAGATCGAAGCCTGCCGCGGCAAGGCAAACCTCCGGCCAGAAGCCCGTCTCCAGAGGATTAACCGCAAGAGGAACGGTGACCACAAAGCCTGCCGTCAGGAAGCCCGCCGCGAAAGCTGCGGCGAAGCAAGCGGAGGCTAAGCCGTCAGCAAAACCGCGGATCAGAGTCGTGGTAACGCCACAACCGGCGGCTAACGACCCGGGCAAATCGGCGATCGATCAGGCGGCCCGAGACAAGGCATTGGCGCGAGAGGCTGGCACAACCGCGGTTAATCGCGCCCTCAGCCTGCTGGAGACCCTTGCGCGTACTGGCCCGGTTCCAATGGCGGTCCTGGCCGATGCCGCCGGTTGCGGCAAGACCGCGGCACTCGAATTGCTGACCACCATGCAAAGCCGCAATTTCGTTATCCAGGATGAAGCCCGCGGCGTCTGGCAGCTCGGCGCACGTTGGGGTGTGTTGGGCTCCGCCGCGAACGAGCAAGGCGCGCTGGCGGCAACCGCGATGCCCTATCTGGCCGCACTCGGCAACGCGACAGGTGAGAATGTCTATCTCCGGGTCCGCGAAGGTATGGAGTGCGAGACTGTTGCCATTTACCAGACCGACCCCGGCTTACGGGTCTATACCGAAGTCGGCAAGAAAATGCCGCTTCATGCCGGGAGTGGACGGTTGTTGCTGGCGCATGCGCCCGAGGCTGTCCAGACCCAGGTCCTGGCGCAGCGTCTGCAGCACTATACGCCTTCCACCCGAACCGATCCGTCCTGGATTGCGGCCGACCTGCACCGGATCCGCCAGCGCGGCTTCCTGATCACTGACTCGGAGGTTGTCGCGGGAACCGTCAGTGTGTGCGCCCCGGTGCGGGACGCCTCCGGCCAGGTCGTCGCTGCATTGCTGATTGGCTCGCCCTCGCTACGGATGCGTCCGCCCAGACCGCGGGCGCTGATGCCGATCGTCGTCGAGGCCGCCCGGAAACTGTCCCACGCCCTGGGCTCGATCAGTGAGCAACCAGCAACGCCGGCGCCGACGAATGGGCAGATCGAAGGACGCCAGCTCGGTGCGTTCTCCGGCCCGGCATGGTCCGCTACCGCACTTGGCGCTGCTATTTCCCGCCCTCACTCGATCTTCCGCTGAGCCAAACTGATGCCCTTGCGCATCCTGGACGTGCGTGAGGTCACGCAGCCGATCAGTTCGCCCATTCGGAACGCCTATATCGACTTCAGTTCCATGACGACGAGCCTTGTCGCCGTGGTCACCAACGTGGAGCGGCAGGGGAAGCGGGTTGTCGGCTACGGCTTCAATTCGAACGGCCGCTATGGGCAAGGCGGCCTGATCCGGGAGCGCTTCGCACCTCGGCTGATGGCAGCCGATCCGGCATCGCTGCTGGATCACACCGGCGAAAATCTGGATCCCGACCGGATCTGGGATGCGCTGATGCGCAATGAAAAGCCAGGCGGGCATGGCGACCGCTCGGTGGCGGTCGGCACGATCGACATGGCGGTCTGGGACGCCGTGGCGAAACTCGCCGGCAAGCCGCTGTTCCGGCTGCTGGCCGACCGGCACGGCCGAACCGCCGATCCGCGCGTGTTCGTCTATGCCGCCGGCGGTTATTACTACCCCGGCAAGGACGATACGAAGCTGCGTGACGAGATGCGAAGCTATCTCGACCGCGGCTACACCGTGGTGAAAATGAAAATCGGCGGTGAAACGATCGCCGAAGATCAGCGGCGGATCGAAGCCGTGCTGACCGAAATCGGACCCGGGTGTCGGCTCGCAGTGGATGCGAATGGACGATTCGGTCTTGAAACAGCCATCGTTTACGCAAGGATGCTACGGCAATACGATTTGTTCTGGTACGAGGAAGCGGGCGATCCGCTGGATTACCAGCTTCAGGCGGCGTTGGCAGAATTCTATCCCGGCCCGATGGCGACGGGAGAAAACCTGTTCAGCCACCAGGACGCGCGCAATCTGATCCGGCACGCCGGCATGCGGCCGGATCGCGACTGGCTGCAGTTCGACTGCGCTTTGTCCTATGGGTTGTGCGAATACCAGCGCACTTTGGCAATGTTGAAGGACGCCGGTTGGTCCTGGACCCGTTGCATTCCGCATGGCGGCCATCAGATGTCGTTGGCGATCGCCGCTGGCCTCGGCCTGGGTGGCAATGAAAGCTATCCGGACGTGTTTCAGCCATATGGCGGGTTTCCCGATGGCACACGGGTGGAAAATAGCATCGTAACGTTACCGGAACTGCCCGGGATCGGGTTCGAGGGTAAGGCAGACCTTTACGTTCACATGCGGGAGTTGGCCACCTGACGAGTAGGTTTTGGTTGAGGAGATCTCGATGCTTCAAGGTCAGCAAAGACGCCAGCGCGTGATTGGCGCGGGCCGCAGCCCGCAGATCTGATCACGGCGAAGTGCGCGCCGAGATTGCATCGAGCGCACTGGACCCTCAGTTTCTGGTTCGCGCCGCCAGGCGCCTCGCGAATGCATCCCGCAAGGCAAGGTTCAATTCCAGGACATTGACGCGCGGCTCCCCGAAAACACCCAGGCCGCGGCTCGTGACATGAGTTTCGACCAAGCCGCGAATTTCTGCCGCTGGCTCGCCGCGTGCCCGTGCGATGCGAGACACCTGCAGCAAGGCGTTTGCCGGGCTGATGTCAGGATCGAGGCCGGACCCCGACGCGGTCAGCATATCCGACGGCAACAAACTATGGGTCAGTTCGGGCTGTGCGGCCTCCAAGGTCTGACGATCTTTCACCAGGCGATCCTTCAGCGCCTTGCTGGTCGGGCCCAGATTGGAACCCGCCGAACTCGCCGCATTGTATGGGGCGGGCACGGTTCCGGAAGCATCCGCTGCGGTGGTCGCCGATGGACGTCCATGGAACCACTCCGGCCCGTCCCATTGCTGACCGATCAGCGCCGACCCGATGACGGTGCCACTACTGTCTCGCTCCAGGCTGCCATTCGCCTGATACGGCAGCAAAATCTGGGCAAGACCGGTGACGGCCAGCGGATAGAGCAGACCGCACAGCACGCAGGTCACCAACGAAGCGCGCAATGCGGTAGTCAACCCGGCAAGCATCGCAGCCCCCCTTACATCACCACGGACAAAGACAGGTCGATCAGCTTGATGCCGATGAACGGCGCGATCAGCCCGCCAACACCGTAGACGATCAGGTTCCGGTAGAAAGTGGCTTCGGCACTCGTCGGCCTGAACCGGACGCCGCGCAGCGCCAATGGAATCAACGCCGGAATGATCAGTGCATTGAAGATCAGCGCTGACAGAATAGCGGTCTGCGGTGTCGCCAGACCCATCACATTCAACCCCGACAGTCCCGGCAGGGCGATGATGAACATGGCGGGGATGATGGCGAAGTACTTCGCCACATCGTTGGCAATGGAGAACGTCGTCAGCGCTCCGCGGGTGATCAGCATCTGCTTGCCGATCGCTACGAGATCGATGAGTTTGGTCGGATCCGAATCCAGATCGACGAGGTTTGCGGCTTCCTTGGCGGCATTGGTGCCCGAATGCATCGCCAGCCCGACATCCGCCTGAGCCAGCGCCGGCGCGTCGTTCGTGCCATCACCCGTCATCGCGACCAACCTTCCATGGGCTTGCTCGTCACGAATGAGCTGCAGCTTCGCTTCCGGTTTCGCCTCGGCAACAAAATCATCCACACCGGCCTGCGCCGCGATGGCCCCGGCGGTGACGGGGTTGTCGCCGGTCACCATGACGGTGCGAATGCCCATCTTACGCAACTGCAGAATACGGTCGCGGATGCCGGGTTTTGGCACATCGGACAGCGCAACCACGCCCAGGATCTGACCGTCCACGGATATCGCCAGCGGTGTCCCGCCTTCCCGGGCGACACTGTCGGCCGCCTCCCTGAGATCGGGCGGCTCGGCACCGCCAAAGGTGTTCGCCACGAAACTCGCCACCGCGTTGACCGCGCCTTTGCGGATGATCCGCCCATCCGGCATATCGGTCCCGCTCATGCGCGTGTCCGCCGAGAAGTCGAGACGTCGTGCCCGGTCCAGCGTCGGATCGCGGACGACACCGAGCTTCTCGGCGAACACCACGACGGTGCGCCCTTCCGGTGTCGTATCGAAGCAGGACGACAGATGCGCCGCCTCCGCCAAAGCCTTCGCGTTGATCCCACGCAGCGGAATGAATTCAGTCGCCTGGCGGTTGCCCATCGTGATCGTGCCGGTCTTGTCTAGCAGCAACGTCTGCACATCGCCCGCCGCCTCCACTGCTTTGCCGGACATGGCGAGGACGTTGAAGCGGATCACGCGGTCGATGCCGGCGATGCCGATGGCCGACAGCAACGCACCAATGGTGGTGGGAATGAGCGCCACCAGCAGCGCGATCAGGTCCGCAATGTTGATACGCGCCTGCAAGTACGCCGCCACCGGCGCCATCGCCGTGACGACGATGACGAAAATCAGCGTCAGGATGGCGAGCAGCACGGTCAACGCGATCTCATTCGGCGTCTTCTGCCGTTTGGCGCCCTCCACAAGCCGGATCATGCGATCCAGAAAACTCTCGCCGGGATCAGCGGTGACGCGGATCAGTAGTTCATCCGAAATGATCGATGTGCCGGCGGTCACCGACGAGAACGTGTCGGTCCCGGACTCTTTGAGTACGGGCGCCGACTCTCCGGTGATCGCTGATTCGTCGACATAGGCCACACCTTCGACAACCTCGCCATCGGACGGAATGACCTCGCCTTTCGCAACCTTGACCAAATCTCCCTTGCACAATTCGGTGGCGGGCACCTGTTCGAGCTGTCCCGATTCCATGACCCGATTGGCTTTCAGTTCGATCTTGGACCTGCGGAGCGAGGCGGCCTTGGCCTTGCCTCGCCCTTCGGCCAACGCTTCCGCGCAATTGGCGAACCACACGGTCAACAGCAGAATGATCGTTATTGTGCCATTGTAGGCCCGCGTCGCGCCGGAGGGACCAAACACTGCCGGGTCGATCGTGAGCACCGTGGTCACCAATGCGCCCAGCCAGACAACGAACATCACGGGATTGCGGATTTGCGTCCGCGGATCGAATTTGCGTAACGAGTCGACCAGAGTGTTCAGCAGCAGATCTGCCCCATACACCGGCTCGGCTCGTTCCCGGCGGTCTCGCGCGAATTCGACAGCAACCGGCCACTTCCGGCGCAGCGCGACGTCGGGCGCTGATTGCAGTTCCTGACCATCTTGCGACTGGGCCATGCTCGGTGCGTTCCGTTAAAACAGGAGACCGTTCTGCATCGCGAAGAACTCCGCGATGGGACCCAGAATCAGGGCCGGAAAGAATGACAGCGCGCCGACGATCAGGACGACGGCGAGCCAAAATGCTCCGAATTGCACGGTATCGGTGCGCAATGTGCCAATGTCCGGTGTGATTGTGGGTTTGGCGGCGATCGATCCGGCAACCGCCATCATGAAGATGATCGGAGGATAGCGGCCGATCAGGATGACGGCGCCAAGCACCAGATTGTAATACGGTGTGTTGCCATTGAAGCCGGCGAATGCCGAGCCGTTGTTGGCCGCCGACGAGGTGAATGCATACAGCACTTCGGAATAGCCGTGCATGGCGGCATTGCCCAGTGACGAGATGCCGTAAGGCATCATCATCGACCATGATGACGGTGCCAGAATGACCAGCGGATGAATCAGCAGCGCGAGTGAGAGAAGAATTATCTCCGGCCGTTCAATCTTCTTGCCGAGGAATTCCGGCGTGCGCCCAACCATGAGGCCAGCGATGAACACAGCAATCAATCCGAACATCAAGGCGTTCAGAAAGCCGACGCCTTTGCCGCCGAACACGCATTGCAGCATCATTCCGATCATGGTTCCCATGCCACCGCCAGGGGTAAAACTGTCGTGCATGGCGTTGACACTGCCAGTCGTGAAGGTGGTGGTAATGCCGGCGAACAGCCCGCTCCCCGCGATGCCGAACCGTACTTCCTTGCCCTCCATGTTGCCGCCGGGCTGTCCCGGACTCACGGTCGTTTCGATTCCGGCTTGGACGAGCATTGGCGTGCCCGCCTGTTCGGGCAGGATCGACAGCGGCAAGAACATAATGAGCATCGCCGCCATCACACCGTAGAGCAGCCAGCCCTGGCGGCGGGACCCGATCATCTCACCGAAGCACACAACGAGTGCACTCGGTAGGCTCATCATCAGCAGGATCAGCACGAGGTTGGTGAACGGCGTCGGGTTTTCGAACGGATGCGCGGCGTTGGCGTTGAAGAACCCGCCGCCATTGGTGCCGAAATGCTTGATCGACTCGAGTGCGGCGAGCGGGCCGACGATGATCGTCTGCTCGCCACCTTGCACGGGGTGCGCCAGGACGCTCGCGGCCAGCGTCTGGGGCGAGCCTTGCCACGCCAGAAACAACGCGACGATAAACGATACGGGAAGCAGAACGCGGGTCAGCAGACGGGTCAGATCGCGGTAGAAATTGCCCAGATCGGCGCCGCCGTCCGTGACGATAAAGGCCCGGATGAAAGCCATCGCCACAACGAAGCCGGTGGCGGCCGAGGTGAACATCGGGAAAGTGATGGCGGCCATCTGGCTAAAGTTGGACAAGGTAGTCTCGCCACCATAGTTCTGCCAATCCGTGTTGGTAATGAAACTGATCGCGGTGTTGAACGCGAGCAGCGGCTCCATCCCGGGGAAATGCAACGGATTTAACGGCAGATGGTCCTGGAAAACCAGAATCAGATAGATGCTCGCGGCCATCCACATGTTGGCTGCGAGCATGTGCAAAGTGTAGACTTTCCAGTTCATTGGCGCGCCGGCGGCGGTATTGCCGATCAGCCGGTAGATCAGGTTGTCGACAGGATCGATCAGCCGGTCGAGCATCGTCTTCCGGCCCATGAAAACCCGGGCCAGATAGCGGCCGGCCGGAACGCTGATCAGCAATGCGATCAACAAGGTCAGAACGATCTCCAGCCAGCCTTGCCAGGTCATCGTGGTCCCTCGGCCAGATCAGAATTTCTCGGGGTGAATCACGGCGTAGAACAGATAGATCACCAACAGGGCAACCATCGTCAACAGGATGATAAGGGCCATGGACCATGCTCCCATGGGCGTGGTTCAGCGCGGGCGAAGAATGTCTTCACTGAACAGCACGAGTGCTGCCAACACAGCGAACGATCCGATCAATACGCCGAGCATCAACACAATGAGCAACATGGCAGCTAGGCCTTCTCTCGCCACAGGCATATTGTGGCGGTTCAACCGCCGTTGCGTTGATTTAGATCAGCCGGGCGGGACACGCTACAGCTCGCTTCTCTCGCAGACATAACAGTCGAACTCACCCATAGGCCCGCTTCCAGTCAGCACGTATGAGATATTTATAAAGTCTGGGCTTGCTGCCGCTCGAATCTTTATGGGAACCGCACCTCTTATTGCCGGGTCGTGCCGCAGACGACACGTGCCCGCCAAAATCCGCGTTCCACAGCAAACAGGTGAACCATGGAAAACGTCAACGACGATTTCATCCTTGGCCTGGTCAAGGGCAGGATCGGCGAGTTGATGGAGCGGATGGATCGTGAGCGGCCCGAACTCTCGCAGGAGGCGCGCGACGCGGACGTGGTGCGCATCGGCCGGCAGGAAGTCGCGATTGCCTTGGCCTCGCGGCCAGATTTGGTGGAACGCTTTGGCGTCATGGCGGCCGAGCATTTCTTGCGAGCCATCGCAGGCGAGGTTCGTTCCTTGGGTGTGAGTACACGCCGGACCTGAGTTCTGAGATGTGCACGATCGCGTTCTGAGTGACGGTTGTCCCGCGGCAGCGTGGACGCCCGCCTTGTGCAGGCGTAATGCTTCAGCGCAAGGCATCAGACCGCTGCGCCGACCGACAAGATATCGTTCAAATCCGACACCGTTAACGCCGCGTCCAAGGTCTGTCGGTGGAGAATGGGAGGATTGGCATGTTTCGCGACATCCTGGTGCACGTGGACGCGAGCGAAGTCGGACGCCGAAGGGTGCGATTTGCGGTTGACCTGGCAACACGGACGGGTGCGCGGGTCACCGGACTACACGTGACCCCGCCGCTGGAAGTTCCGCCGGTGTACAAGGCGAGCCTTGTCCCTGAGATGGCCGCCGAGATTTCCTCAAAGCTGGCCTTGGACGCAACGGCGGCCGCGGCAATCTTCCTTGAAGAGGTCACGCAACGCCTGCCTGACGCGGGCTGGTTCGAAGCGGAGGGCGACGTCGTCAAGGGCATCGCCGACCAGGCTCGATACGCCGACATTGTTATCCTTGGCCAGTATGAGTGGCAAGGTTCGCCCGAAGCCCATCCACTACCGGTCGCCCACTCGCTCATTTTGCAGTGCGGTCGCCCAGTACTGGTCGTGCCCGCCGCTGTGCTGCCAGGCGGGTTCGCGAGGATCGCCATCGCCTGGGACGGCAGCCGGGAGGCCGTCAGGGCAGTCCATGACGCCTTGCCGCTGCTGCGCCGCTCCCAGTCGGTGCAGATTGTGACGGTCACCAGTCCCTCCGTCGAGGCCGGCGATGTCGATGTTGAGCGCCTTGCAGCGCATTTGGCCAATCACGGAATCACGGTCGGATCGAACGTTCTGCCGGTCGGCGCCGCCGAGGAACAGGAATTGCTCCGGCAGCAGATCGAGCAAGGAGATTATGACCTGTTGGTGATGGGCGGCTACTCGCACCCCAGGTGGCTGGAGTTCATTTTTGGTGGCACGACGCAATCCATCCTGCTGTCGTCGAAAATTCCAGTCCTGGTATCACATTAGCCGAATGCGAGGCACCTGCTCCTGGCCCTCAACAGCGGGATCGGAGTGCGACAGCGCATTACTCTGCCGCTTCGGCTTCCGGGTTCGCTTTCCGCGAGCGGATCCGCGTCAACGCCGTCTCCACATGGCGGCTGAACACATATTCCGCCGGCCGTTGCCGCGCGAGCGACACGTCCGGCGCCATCGGACCCTCGGTGCGGATGCCACGGAGCGCCTGCGCGGCTGCTTTCCAGGGCCGGCGAACCGTTTCTGCAACCGCGGTCGCCTCATACCCGGAATGCACCATGCAATCAGCGCATTTCTCATAATTACCTGTCCCGTAACGATCCCAGTCGGTCGTTTCCATCAGCTCCTTAAAGGTTTTTGTGTAGCCCTCACCGAGCAGGTAGCAAGGCCGTTGCCAGCCGAAATACGTACGGGTCGGGTTGCCCCACGGCGTGCAATGAAACGTCTGATTGCCGGCGAGGAAATCCAGGAACATCGACGACTGATTGAACGCCCATTTGGTCTTGCCTTGGCGCCGGAAAATCCCGCGGAACAGTTCCTTGGTTTTGTTCCGATTGAGGAAATGCTCCTGATCCGGCGCACGCTCATAGGCGTAGCCAGGCGAGACGGAAATGCCGTCCACACCCATATCCATCACGTCGTCGAAGAACGACGCGACTTTCGCCGGCTCAGCGGTATTGAACAGCGTGGCATTGATGATCGTGCGGAACCCGCGACGCTTGGCTTCCTTGATCGCTGCCACGGCGCGGTCATAAACCCCGGTCTGGCAGACCGAGATGTCGTGTTCCTCGCGACCGCCATCCAGATGCACCGACCAGGAAAACCATTTGCTCGGTTTGAAAAGTTCCATCTTCTTTTCAAGCAGCAGAGCGTTGGTGCAGACGATGACGAACTTCTTGCGGGCGATCGCGCCCTCGACGATTTGTTCAATCTCACGATGCAGTAACGGCTCACCCCCGGCGACCACCACGACCGGCGCGCCGCATTCGTCGATCGCTTCCATGCACTCATCGACCGATAGGCGCTGGTTCAGGATTTCTGCGGGATAGTCAATTTTGCCGCAGCCGGCGCAGGCCAGGTTGCAGCGAAACAACGGCTCCAACATCAGCACCAGCGGGTAGCGTTTGCGCCCGAGCAAGTGCTGTTTGACCACGTAAGCACCGACCCGGAGCGCCTGATTCAACGGCACGGACATTCGGAAATCCTTTATGCGTCAGCGACTTCCGCCGGGAAGCGGAAGCGGACATCTTCGGCCACCCCATCGAGGGTCGCCACTTCAATTTCACCGATCTCACGCAGTCCCGCGAGCACGCCCCGCACCAGCGACTCAGGCGCCGATGCACCCGCCGTGACCCCGACAGACTCAACGTTGTGGAACCACTCTCGTTGCATGGCACTGGCGTCGTCGATCAGGTAGGCGGGCCGGCCGAGTTCTTCGCCGATTTCGCGAAGACGGTTGGAGTTGGACGAATTGCGAGAACCCACCACCAGAATCAGATCGACCTGTTTGGCCAGTTCGCGGACAGCCTGCTGGCGGTTTTGTGTCGCATAACAAATGTCGCGCACGTCCGGCCCGACGATGGTCGGAAACCGAGCCTTCAGCGCTGCAATAATCCCGCGCGTGTCATCCACCGACAGTGTTGTCTGGGTGATGTAAGCCAGCTTGTCCGGGTCGCGGATTTGCAGGTTCGCCACGTCGGCGGCGGTTTGCACCAGATGTACGGTGCCCGGCACCTGGCCGATCGTACCCTCGACCTCGGCGTGGCCGGCATGCCCGACCAACACGATCTCCCGATCCTGGCGGGCATAGCGGCGGCCTTCGTTGTGCACCTTGGCCACCAGTGGGCAGGTCGCATCAATCACCGGCAAACGGCGCGCGGCTGCATCCTGCTCGACCTTTTTCGCCACGCCATGTGCGGAGAAGATCGTCATCGCGCCGTCCGGCACCTGATCCAGCTCATCGACGAACACTGCGCCGCGTTGCCGCAAGTCTTCGACGACATGGCGGTTGTGCACGATCTCATGCCGCACGTAGATCGGCGGACCGAACTTCTTCAAGGCTCGCTCGACGATCTCGATCGCCCGCTCCACTCCCGCGCAAAAACCGCGAGGCTGGGCCAGGATGACGCGCATCATTCAGATCAGTCTCCGTTATTGTTCCGCCAAACGGTCCCGCCGATGGCACTCCCCCAATCGACACCTGAGGCAGCGCTGCCTGCAATCTCGCCAACGGCCGCTGGAGATCGTAGCTATACCGGACTCGGCCGGTCGGGATATGGCATGGGGAGCCTGTGTCTGCAATGCCGCGACCGGACGGAAAATGCACCGAATGCTGCATCGCGGCAACACGTGAACCTCTGAACAGATTCACCGGCTTGGCGGAACGCGAGGCCTGTGGCAGGACTTGTGGCTGTACGTAATGCAACTGCCATGGTGTCGCCACGGCAAAGAGTCATGAGATCAGCGACGGCGGGAGCAGGCCAGTCCCTCAATTTCCGCCGAACATGAGCGACGAAACCGAACGGGGTGTGTATGTGGCAACCGACATAGACCTGTCGAACGCAATGTCCCGGGTTGCGGGAATCGTGGAAAACGCGCTGGAAAGCCTGATGCCCCCGGTCGACGGAGCTGAGTCCCGCCTGGTAGACGCCATGCGCTATGCAACCCTGGGCGGCGGCAAACGGCTGCGAGCGTTCCTGGTGATGGAGACCGCCAACCTGTTTTCCGTGTCCGAAACCTGTGCCGCCCGGGTCGCTGCCTCGGTTGAAATGTTGCATGCATATTCTTTGGTACACGACGACCTGCCGGCAATGGACGACGATGACCTACGCCGCGGCAAGCCCAGTACGCACAAGGCGTTCGACGAGGCGACCGCGATCCTGGCCGGCGACGCGCTGCAAACCAGAGCGTTTGAAGTTCTGGCCGAGCCTGACACCCACTCCGATCCTGAGGCACGCTGCGAACTTGTTGCAGCGTTGGCGGCCGCGGTGGGCGCGCGCGGGATGGCCGGCGGCCAAATGATCGACATGGTGACCGAAGGCGAAATTCTGGACGCGCCGTCAGTAACTCGTTTGCAAACACTCAAGACCGGCAGATTGATACAATACAGTGCCGAAGCCGGTGCCATACTCGGTCGTGCGCAGCATCGGCAACGGCACCAGGTCGCCGCCTATGGGCGCGACCTTGGCGCGGCATTCCAGATCGCCGACGATCTGTTGGATGTCGAGGGCACCACCGAAGAGACCGGCAAGACAGCCGGCAAGGATGCTGCAGCCGGCAAGGCCACCATGGTCGCCGTGCTCGGAGCCGATATGGCCCGGGCGCACGCGGACATGCTGGCTCGGCAAGCTGCGGAGCACCTGGAGGGATTTGGAGAACGGGCCGCACTATTGCGCGCACTGGCCGCTTTCGTCGTCAAACGGCGAAGCTAAAGGGAGAGTCTGTTGATGAGTCCCGTGCAAACCCCATTACTGGACCGTGTCCAGTATCCGGATGATCTAAGAAACTTCTCGCCGGAGCAACTGCGACAACTCGCGGACGAGCTCCGCGCTGAAACCATCGACGCCGTTTCGGTCACCGGCGGCCACCTTGGCGCCTCCCTGGGCGTGGTCGAGCTGACGGTCGCCATCCACGCCATATTCGATACGCCGCACGACCGGCTGTTGTGGGACGTTGGCCACCAGGCCTATCCGCACAAGATCCTGACCGGCCGCCGCGACCGCATCCGCACGCTGCGTCAGGGCGGCGGTTTGTCCGGCTTCACGCGGCGTGCCGAAAGCGAGTACGACCCGTTCGGCGCGGCGCATTCCTCGACGTCGATCTCGGCCGGTCTCGGCATGGCGGTGGCACGCGATCTGAAAGGCGACGACCGCAACGTCATTTGCGTCATCGGCGACGGCGCCATGAGCGCCGGCATGGCCTACGAGGCGATGAACAACGCCGGCGCGCTGCACTCGCGGCTGATCGTTATTCTGAACGACAACGACATGTCGATCGCTCCGCCGGTCGGCGCCATGAGCGCCTATCTGTCGCGGCTGATGTCGTCGCGCAGTTTTCTGTCGCTGCGTGAGCTCGGGGCCAAAATGGCGCGGCGCTTCCCGCGCGGTATTGAACGCACCCTCGGACGCGCCGAGGAATACGCCCGCGGCATCCTGACCGGCGGCACGCTGTTCGAGGAACTGGGCTTTTACTACGTTGGTCCGATCGACGGTCACAATCTGGACCATCTGCTGCCGGTCCTGCGCAATGTGCGCGAGGCGGATGAAACCGGTCCGATCCTGGTGCATGCCATCACGCAAAAGGGCAAAGGCTATGCGCTGGCCGAGGCTTCGGCCGACAAGCTGCACAGCGTCTCCAAATTTAACGTTATCACTGGCGAGCAGGCCAAGGCACCGCCGGGCCCGCCGTCCTATACCAACGTGTTTGCCGCCGCGCTGATCTCGGAAGCCGAGCGCGATCCCGGCATCATTGCCATTACCGCCGCAATGCCGTCCGGCACCGGCCTCGACAAGTTCGCCAAGAAATTCCCGACGCGTTGCTTTGATGTCGGGATCGCCGAGCAGCATGCGGTCACCTTTGCGGCCGGTCTGGCGACCGAGGGAATGAAGCCGTACTGCGCCATCTATTCCACCTTCCTGCAACGGGCCTTCGATCAGGTCGTGCACGACGTCGCCATCCAGTCCCTGCCGGTTCGCTTTGCCCTCGATCGCGCCGGGCCCGTCGGCAACGATGGTGCCACCCATTCCGGCAGCTTTGATATCGCGTATCTGGGCTGCCTGCCGGGCATGGTCATCATGGCGCCGTCCGATGAAGCCGAGTTGATGCATGCAGTGGCAACCTCGGTCACCATCAACGACCGGCCCAGTGCATTCCGCTATCCGCGTGGCGAGGGCACCGGGGTGGCACTGCCAACCCAGGGGGAAATCCTGCAACTGGGCGTTGGTCGCATCATCCGCGAAGGCCGCAACATTGCCATCCTCTCGCTCGGTTCTCGGCTCGGGGATGCTTTGAAAGCGGCCGACGAGCTGACCGCGCGCGGTTTCCCGACCACCGTTGCGGATGCGCGGTTCGCCAAACCGATTGACACAGCGCTGGTTGAACAGCTGGCTCGCCATCACGAGGTACTGATTACGATCGAGGAAGGCTCGATCGGCGGCTTTGCCAGTCAGGTCATGCATCACCTGGCGTGGAAGGGGCTGATGGACAACGGATTGAAGGTGCGACCGATGGTGCTGGCGGACAAATTCATCGACCATGACTCACAGGCGAAGCAAATCGCCGAAGCGGGGCTGTCGGTGCGCGACATCGTAGCAGCCGGCCTCGGCGCATTCGGCATTGAGGCGCCCGGTGCGGTGCGCCCAGTACAGGTCGTAACCGGGCGGTAAAGCCATGAAAAATTCCTTTGAGCTGAATGCGGGTCGGCCCAGCCGGCGGTGGTTGCTTGCAATGGCGGCGGTTTCGGCCGTTTGGCCGATGCCAAGCGAGGCCCAAGAAATCGGGCATGCTACTGAAGCGCAAAAGCCCATCAGCGAATTGTACGCGGGGCTCCAGACCGTGATGCAAATGGGTTCCACCGGCGCGACGTTTCAACAGCGGTTTGACCGGCTTGCTCCGGTGATCGATCGGGTGTTCAACCTCGACGCGATTTTGCGTACGTCGGTCGGCCTGCGGTGGTCGTCGCTCGATGACGCCTCGCGGCGCGATTTGTTCAACGTTTTTCGCACCTTCACCATTGCCAGCTATACAGCCAACTTCGACAGTAATGGCGGCGAAAGGTTTCAGGTTCTGCCGCAGACCCGCCCGTCGGGCGATGAATTGATCGTGGAGTCGAGGCTGATACCGGCGAACGGCGATCCGGTGCGGCTTGATTACGTGATGCACGCCGGACCGACAGGACTGCAGATCGTGGACGTGCTGCTCAACGGCTCGATCAGCAAGGTGGCAGTGCAACGATCGGATTTTCGGGCGTTGTTGGCTTCGGGCAGCGCCACACCGCTGATTGCCAGTCTGAGGCAGAAGGTGTCCGACCTGTCGGGCGGGGCCATGCGATCATGACGTTTTCCGGTGTGTAATTCTGGCGCTGGCCGGCTGATCCCGCCCTGATGATCCTGGCGAGCGGCCTTGCAGCGCTGGCAGTTATCGGGACATGCCTGGTTCTGGCTGGTTGGATTGCGGTAGTCGCATTCACCCGCCGAATGGATAGCGAGCCGGCCAGCACCTTGCCAATCACCGTGTTGAAGCCGTTGCACGGCGTGGAACCGTTGCTGGAAGCGGCGCTGTCGACCCTCTGCGAGCAGCAATACCAACCAGGCTTTCAGATCGTGTACGGTTTTCACGACGCGGACGACAAAGCGATCCCAGTGGTACGCGCGTTGCAGGCCAAGTACCCCGACCGCGACATGGAATTGGTCATCGATCCCACACTACACGGCGCGAACCCAAAGGTCAGCAGCCTGATCAATATGCTGCCGTCAGCGCGACACGATATTCTGGTGATCGCCGATTCCGACGTGCACGCACGGCCCGACTATCTACGGCATCTGGCCCAGGCGTTGGACCGGCCAGGAGTAGGCCTGGTCACCACGCTCTATACCGGGTTACCGGCGTTTCGCGCTGCGGCCAGCCGCCTCGGAGCAACCCAGATCACGCATGGCTTCCTGCCTGGCGCGCTCGTAGGCCGAGCCTTTGGGCGGCGCGATTGCCTGGGTGCGACGATGTGCCTGCGCCGGGACACATTGAGCCGGATCGGCGGGTTCGCGGTGCTGCGAGATCACCTGGCGGACGACCAGGTACTGGGAAGGCGGGTCAGCGCCCAGGGGCTCGACGTGGCACTGGCCGGAACCGTCGTGGCGACCACCGTGCCGGAACGCACGCTCGCTGCACTGTGGCGGCACGAACTGCGTTGGGCCAGGACGATACGAACCCTGGAGCCCGCTGCTTTTGCTGCCTCGGTCTTGCAATACCCGCTGTGTCTGGCCAGTTTGACCGTGTTGGCCTCCGGCTTCGCGGACTGGGCTTGCGTGTTGTTCGTTCTCGTTTGGGTTGTCCGCGCCGTCGCGGTCACCGGCATCGATCACGCACTTGGCGGCACGTTGGGTGGGCTTGCATTCCGCGGCCCGCTCTGGCTTCTGCCGCTACGAGACCTGCTGTCAGCTGCCGAGTGGGTTGCCAGCCACGCCGGGCGGCGGGTCGACTGGCGCGGTCAGTCACTCCAGGCCGATACGCCGCCTCGTTTCACTTAAGGATTGCGCACGCCATGATGAAAACCCTGTTCCTGCAACCGCCGTCCTTTGACGGGTTCGATGGCGGCGCCGGCTCGCGGTATCAGGCACGGCGGGAGATCAAATCATTCTGGTTCCCGACCTGGTTGGCGCAACCGGCCGCGCTGGTGCCTGGCAGCAAGCTGATCGACGCCCCGCCCGCCCGCACCAACCTGGACGCAGTGACGGCAGCCGCCCGGGCACATGATCTGTGCGTCATTCACACCTCCACGCCGTCGTTCGCCTCGGATGTGCGGGTCGCGGCGGCCATGAAGGATGCCAATCCGTCGCTTAAGATCGGCTTCGTTGGCGCAAAAGTGGCAGTGCAGCCTGCCGAGAGCCTGGCCAATGGCGTGCCGATCGACTTCGTGGCACGCAACGAATTCGACTTCACCATCAAAGAGGTCGCTGAGGGTCGCGACTGGAGTACGATCGACGGGATATCCTACCGCAACAAAGCCGGAGCGATCGTGCACAACAAGGAGCGCGCGATCCTGGAAGACATGGATCAATTGCCGTTCGTGACCGAGGTTTATAAGCGCGACCTGCGCATTGAAGATTACTTCATCGGTTATCTGCTGCATCCTTACGTTTCGCTGTATACCGGCCGCGGCTGCAAATCGCGTTGCACCTTTTGTCTGTGGCCACAGACCGTTGGCGGGCATAATTACCGCGTCCGCTCGCCCGGCCATGTGGCCGAGGAAATCCGCCTGGCGAAAGCGTATTTTCCGCAGGTCAGGGAAATCTTTTTCGACGACGATACGTTCACGGATAACCTGCCGCGCGCCGAAGCGATCGCCCGCGAACTCGGAAAGATGGGCGTTACCTGGTCGTGCAACGCCAAGGCGAATGTGCCGCGAGACACATTGAAGGTGCTGAAGGATAACGGGTTGCGGTTGTTGCTGGTTGGCTATGAGAGCGGCAACCAGCAGATCCTGTATAACATCAAGAAGGGCATGCGCATCGACGTTGCCCGCAAATTCACCCAGGACTGCCACGAACTTGGCATTAAGATCCACGGCACGTTCATCCTCGGCCTGCCGGGTGAGACCAAGGAAACCATCGAGGAAACCATCCGCTTCGCCACCGACATCAATCCGCATACGATCCAGGTCTCGCTCGCCGCACCTTATCCCGGGACCTTCTTGTATAAACAGGCGGTCGAGAATGGCTGGTTGGACGCCGAGCATGCCGAACTGGTCGATGATGGCGGGATCCAGATCGCACCGTTGTCCTATCCGCATCTGTCGCACACGGAAATCTTCGACAATGTGGAAACGTTTTACAAACGGTTCTATTTCCGGGCACCGAAAATCGCCGCGATCGTGGGCGAGATGGTGCGCAGCCCGCAAATGATGAAACGGCGGCTGCGCGAGGGCGTCGAGTTTTTCCAGTTCTTGCGGGAGCGGCACAAGGCGGCGTGATTTCAGGGCGGTTCAGCCTTCTTATGGAGTCACCGCATGTCTGCCTCGCTCACCATCCGTCCCGTAACAGCAGCGGACTGGTCCGAGTTGCGTAAGGCGGTGGTTGAACTTCAGGATTACGAACACCGATTGCACACGACCCGCCTGCCTGGCGAGAGGATCGCCGATGCGTATCTTGATTGGATGCCTGGCCAGTCGGAATCCAATGGAGCCGTGCTGGTGGCAGAGCGTGACGGCAACTTCGTCGGTTTCGTTGCCGGCTGGATTGAAACAACCGAGAACGTCGCCGAGGCGCCGGAGTCCAATCGGTTCGGCTACATCTCCGACATCTGTGTCCTGTCGGCGTTTCGCGGGCAGCGATCGCCTCACGGCTGCTGGCGAGTATCGAACAATATCTCCAGCGTGCCGGCGCCGTGCGTTTGCGTATCAACGCGCTTGCCTTGAACACGTCCGCCAGGACGAGCTATCAGCATGCTGGATTTGCTCCTTACGAAATCCTGTATGAAAAGCTGGTCGGCGCCCAGACGGACATAGGATGAGGCAGAGCGCAGACGTCGCGTTCGATGCCCACCCCGCCCAATACACCGCGAGACGGGCACAGGAGACGCGCATGACCCAGGAACTGATCGTCACTACCGCCAATGCAGTCACGGAAATCCGTTTCAACCGGCCGGAGAAGAAGAACGCCCTCACCCGTGCCATGTACGACGGCGCCGTCGCCGCCTTCGAGGCAGCGGAAAATGACCCCGCAATACGCGTGATGATGCTGACCGGCACCGGCGACACGTTCACCTCGGGCAACGACATTAAGGATTTCCAGCAACGCGCGGAAAGCCGGAACGCGTCCGACGCTTCGCCGTTTCTGACCGCGCTGTCGACATTGCAAAAACCATTGATTGCGGCAGTCAACGGCGCCGCAATCGGGGTCGGCACCACAATGCTGGCGCATTGCGACCTGATCGTCGCCGCCCGCTCGGCCCGCTTCGTGATGCCCTTCACCCGACTGGGTCTGGTGCCGGAAGCAGGAAGTTCGTTGCTGTTCCCGCAACTGCTCGGCCATCAGCGTGCCAGCGCCATGCTGCTTCTGGGCGACGCTATGGACGCTGACGCAGCGTTCGCTGCGGGCTTCGTTTACCAGGTCGTCGAAGATGTCGAACTGATGACCGCAGCGCGTGCCCTTGCCGCCCGCCTCGCCGCGTTGCCGCCGCAGGCGATACGGCAAACCAAACATTTGATGCGCCGCGGCCAGCCCGACCTGCCAGGCCGGATCAGCGAAGAACTGGAACTGTTCCGCGAGCGCGTTCACTCCCCCGAGGCGGCCGAGGCGTTCGCCGCGTTCATGGAGAAGCGTGCCCCCGATTTCTCCCGGTTCACTTGACGCTACTGGAACAGTTTCAGCGCGTTCAGCAGTGTCTCGACCACGCCCCAGGCCAACGGGATACCAACGAAGCCCAGGCGAGGATCAAATGCATCGCTGTGGTGCCATTCGGCGTTGCTGCGCTCATCGCTGCCTCCGTCAATCCGCCATCCCGATCGCATCGAATTCGTCGGGCACCATGTGGTGACGTTCATGCACCGAGGTAATGCACAGGTTGCACGGGAAACCAACGACCAGCAGCACCGCCATCAAGTACATTGTTATGTTGTAGGCCTGTGCCTTGGCCACGCCATGGTCGACATTGTACTGACGGATGTAGTTCACCAGCACCGGCCCGAAGATACCTGCGGCCGACCAGGCAGTCAGTAACATGCCGTGGATGGCACCGACGTAACGGGTGCCAAACATGTCGCGCAAATAGGCCGGCACCGTGGCGAAGCCGCCGCCATACATACTGATGACGACGCAAAAACACAGCACAAACAGACCGACACTGCCGATCCCACCGGCATAAGGGACCGTCGCATAGAGGATCGTGCCGAGTGCGAAAAACACGAAATAGGTGGTCTTGCGGCCGATGTAGTCGGACACTGAGGCCCAGAAGAAGCGCCCACCCATATTGAACAAGCTCATCAATCCGACGAATCCGGCCGCCGCAGTTGCAGTGATGTGGCCAGCGAACATCTCCTGGCTCATCGCCGACGCCTGGCCGATCACCCCAATCCCGGCAGTAACGTTCAGGCACAACACCCACCAGATCAGCCAGAACTGCGGTGTTTTCAACGCCTGATAGACGAAGACGTCCTTGGTGGTGATCAGTTTTTTCGGCTGTGTCGGGGGGACGTATCCGGCCGGCATCCAGCCCGGAGCCGGCAGTCGCACGATCGCCGCACCAACCGTCATGAAGCAGAAATACACTGCGCCAAGTACAATGAAGGTCTCTGCCACGCCGACATGGGTGGACGTTGAAAATTGCCGCATCAGCCACACTGACAGCGGTGACGCGATGAAGGCGCCGCCGCCGAAGCCCGTGATCGCCATGCCGGTAGCCATGCCAGGCCGGTCGGGAAACCATCTGATCAAGGTCGAGACCGGCGAAATATAGCCGAGTCCGAGGCCAATCCCGCCAAGCACGCCGTTGCCGAGGTAGACCGCCCAGAGATTGTGCATATAGACACCGGCCGCGGCGACAAGGAAACCGCTACCGAAACAGATTCCGGCGGTGAACATCGCCCTGCGAGGTCCGCCCTCCTCCGCCCAGCGCCCGCACACCGCGGCCGAAAGTCCCAGAAAAACGATGGCAATCGAGAAGATTCAGCCGAGGTCGGTAAGTTTCCAATCGTCAGGAGTCGACTGGCTGATCCGGAGCAGCCTGGTCATCGGCAGGTTGAACACACTGAACGCATAGGCCTGACCGATGCACAGGTGCACGCACAAGGCGGCGGGCGGAACCATCCATCGGCTGAAACCCGGCCCGCCAATATTTCTCTGTCGGCTGAGCATGCCAGCAGCCGCGGTCGTGGTGCTCATTGCTGGTCTCTCTCCCCATTTGTCTTGTGGTGGCTTGGCGCGGCCACTTGGATGAAGGCGATCAAGAGCACCTCCAGCGGTCGGCGCGCGACCAGGCAACGATCCACGCGAGATCGAGAAAGCCAGGCGGCGCGGTTTGAGCGGAGAGGCCCATCGTTATTGCTCAACGTATTCTTCTTAACGAGAAAACTCGTGTGATCCGGCGCCCACGGGTGGCATCCGGATCAAGTATAGAGCGCCGCACGGCGGAGTGGTCGTCAAGACCAGAGGCCGCTCGACGCTCCATCCGGTCGTCGTGTGCCGGGGCCGCCAGAAGGCACCGTTCAAATCGTTCGACAAAAGGCGACCCAGTTTCCTCACGGAAACTGGGTCAAAGTAAGGTCCGGGTTGACCTGGGCCAATAATTGGCCACCCGACCGCCGCTTCCATTGGGGCCGCGACGATCGAGCACCGCACGTTACCATGGGCTGTACCGGCAAACTGTGATCTACTTCACAGTTTTCGCGGGGCTTCGTTGGAAATCGACAAGAAAAAGGCAAGAAAAGCGTCCCCGGTTGGTTTCACGGGATACCGCCCAGTCGCGACGGGTTGCCGGAACCGCCGTGCCAAGGGATCATGGTCTCGCCTGTTCGTTCCAGGAGTTGGCCCCTTGCCCGCCGAACCGCCGCTTGCCGCAACCCGAATATTCCAAACCGGCCGCATCGTAACGATGAACCCGAGCCTGCCGATCGCCACGCATGTCGCCGTGCGCGACTGCCGCATCCTTGGGATCGGTGGCCCAGAGCTCGTTGACGCCTTTGGGCCGGCCATACTGGATGACCGGTTCACCGGGAACGTCATTGTGCCGGGGTTCGTAGAGGGACACGGCCACGCCGCGGACGGGCTCATGTGGCGCAACCCCTACGCCGGGTACTTTCCACGCACGGCGCCAGGTGGGTCGCATCACGCAGGATTCCGTAGCATCGCTGAAATGATCGCACGCCTGCGCCAGATCGAGGCGGCGATGACGGATCCCGACAGGCCGCTGGTCGCCTGGGGTTTCGACCCGATCTACTTCGATGGCCCTCGCCTGACGGTGACCGATCTGGACGCGATCTCGACCCGACGCATGATCGTTGTGGCGCATGTGTCCGGCCACATATTGAACGTCAACAGCGTTGTGCTCGAGCGTGCCGGATTTTCGGCCGATAGCAATCTGCAAGGTTTGGTGCGCGACGCCGCAGGACAACTGACCGGCGAGTTGCAAGGGCCGGCAGTCATGGGCCGCGCCAATCGGATCACCGGCGAGGCTGGTTTATCGCGGGAACTGGATGTTGCGGCGTTGCGGGATTTTGCGGCTCTTACAAGGCGAGTCGGTGTCACCACTTCGACCGATCTCGCCAATCCGCTGCCAGATGAAACCGTTGCTGCCCTGCAAAGTGCCACAGCCGAGAAGGACTTTCCGCTTCGGCTGGTACCGGCGTTACGCGCTCGGGAATTCACCGTGCCGGACGGCATCGCGCGTATTAAGGCGCTGCAACGGTTGAATACCGAGAGGTTGCACTTCGGCATTGCCAAACTGGTGGTGGACGGGTCGATTCAGGGTTTCACCGCTCGGCTGCGTTGGCCCGGCTATCACAACGGCGCCCCGAATGGCCTCTGGTATATCGCCCCCGCCGAATTGGGCTCCATCATCGAGGCCTATCATCGGGCCGGTATTCAGTTGCACATCCACACCAATGGCGACGAGGCCAGCGAACTCGCCACCGAAATGATCGGCCGGGCGGTGTCGGCATATCCGCGCCTCGATCATCGCCACACGCTGCAACATTGCCAGATGGCGGATGAGGCGATCTTCCGCCGCATGCATGCTTTTGGGATGTGCGTGAACCTGTTCGCCAATCACATTTATTACTGGGGCGAGCAGCATCGGGCACTGACCGTCGGGCCGTCTCGCGCGCAGCGGATGAATGCCTGCGGCACGGCGCTGAAAGTCGGCGTTCCACTGGCGATCCATTCGGATACGCCGGTCACTCCAGTCGATCCATTGTTCACCATGTGGTGCGCGGTGAATCGGGTCACAGCCCGGGATCGCGTGCTTGGTCCGCACGAGCGCGTTACGCCGGAACAGGCATTGCATGCGGTGACGTTGGGGCCCGCCTATACGTTGCATCTGGATCATCTCATCGGCAGCATCGATGTCGGCAAGTTTGCCGATTTCGCTGTGCTCGACCGAGACCCACTGGCAATCGAGCCGATGCAGATCCGTGACATCAAGGTGCGTGCGACCGTGTCGGGCGGACGCGTGTTCGACAGCGCATGAACGTCATTCCGCTGACCGTGATCGGCGGTTTTCTCGGTGCGGGGAAGACGACTCTGGTCAACCAACTGCTGCACACCGCGACGCGCCGTTATGGCGTGCTGGTCAACGATTTTGGCGCCATCGCCATCGATGCCGCGTTGATTGCCGCACGCGATGGCGACACGATCGCGCTGACCAATGGCTGCGTCTGCTGTGGCATGAGTGGCGACCTTGGCGACGGGCTGCTGCGCCTTGCTGCTCGTCAGCCTGAAATCGACCACGTGATTGTCGAGGCGAGCGGCGTCAGCGATCCGTGGCGCGTGGCGGAACTGGCTTTGGTCGAGCCGGGCTTTAGCCTGGAACCGATCGTGGTTGTCGCCGATGCGGCTGCCCTGGAGAGCCAACTGCGTGATCGTTGGGTGGCCGACACGGTGCGCGGCCAGTTGCTGACGGCCGAGGTGATTGTGCTGAACAAGGCAGACCGTGCAGAATTCCTGCAAGGTGCCCGTGCCGCCATCCGTACTATCCGGCCGGACGCGAAACTGATCCAAACGCAGCACGGGATCATATCCGATTGGGTGCTCCGGTTCGCAGTCTCGCCGCGGAGTTGGTTCCATGCCGATGCGGCACCGGAGCACGCATTCCCTACCTGGCATTTTGTTCCTGCGGGACCCTTCGACCGTGATCGATTGCGCGCGCTCCTGAGCACTCTGCCGGCGTCGATTCTGCGAGTGAAAGGCTTTTGCACATTGGGCCCCGAGGCCGCACCACATCTTCTGCAGTTCGCGTCCGGTCAATGGGCACTGTCGCCGGTTACTGCCATGGCGCCAGGCCTTGTGGTTATCGGGACGCCGGCGATGCCCGATGGCACTGAGCTTGCCGCCCGATTTGGCGATGCCGAGGTGCCGCGTTCAGCCGTTAATCTTCCGTGACAATCGGCGACCTGGGCCAGCGCTAACTCCCTAAATGATCTTCCGCTCCCGAAAATCCTGAATTTGTGCTGCGCTGTAACCCAAACCGGCAAGCACCGCATCGTTATCCGCGCCCAGTTCGGGGGCAACGCCGACTTTCGCGGGGGTCTCGGAAAAACGCCACGGCGTGCCGTGCACTTTCAGCGTCTTGCCATGCTTTGGATACTCGACTTCAGTGACATAGCCATTGGCCAGCACATCAGGGTCGTTGGAGGCTTCGAGCAGCGTGTTGATTGGCGCTGCAACGATATCCGCGCCCCGCAACCTCGCCACCCAATCGTCGCGCGTGCCGGTCGCGAACAACTCGTCCAGCAACCGCAGCAAGGCAACGCGCCGCTCATCCGACGAAATGATCACACCGAGGTCGCCGAACCCGGCCTTTTCCAGTGTGTCGAAAAAACCCAGAGCGGTCATCGCCGCACGCCACGGTCGCGCGCCGTTCAACTGAAACACCAGCGGCTTGCCATCGCGATCGTTGAAGCTCGCACTCAGTCCTGGTCTGGTCGGTGTTCCCGTGATACGCGCCTGGCCGGTTACCGGATCGCGATTCCGCCACATCGCCGTGGTGAGGGTCCATCCCATCAGACGAATTTGCCCACCGAGCAGCGAACAATCGACCTTTTGCCCGATCCCTGTCGCACGCGCATAAGTCAACGCAGCAAGCGCCCCGCCGAAGGCCAGGATCGCACAGGTTTCGTCAGCGACCGAGACGATGCCGGTCCGCAACGGCTGACCCGGCGTCGAGTACGCCTCTGCAATTCCACCAAGTGCCTGGGCCATGGAGTCGGTGCCGGGAAGCGAGGCGTGCGGACCATTCGGCCCGTAACCGGAAATCGAGATATAAACCAGCTTCGGATTGACCTTCCGGAGTTCCTCATAGCCGAACCCATTCTTTTCCGCCGCACCCGGACGGAAATTCTGCCCGAACATATCCGCCTGCGCGACCAGCTGGCGAAGAATTGCCTGCCCCTCCGGTGCCTTCAGGTTCAACGTGACACTCTTCACGCCGCGATTATTCGTTTCAAAATAGGTGCTTGGGAAACCAGGAAAAACCGTCGACCCGCGGGAATTGTCGCCGCCATCCGGCACCTCGATCTTGATCACCTCAGCCCCGAGATCGGCCATCAGCATGTAGGGAACAGTCCCGGCCTGCGCGGTTGAGCAGGCAACAACTTTCACACCCTGGAGCGGACCATGTGCCTCTGTCATATCGAGCAACCTCCCTTGTCGCGGCCATGGTACGGCAAAACCCGGCAGGATGCGACAGCTTCTGACCGGAGCCTGCGAAGGGGAAGGAGGAGTTTTGCCCGTGGCGGCCAAAGCCGCTAAACCGATCCCAGCTTTGCCCGGAGAATTGCCGTCATGACGATCACGTTCAAACCGCTACACCAACATTTCGCCGCGGCGGTGTTGGGCTTCGACATGCGGCAGCCGATTGATCCAGCAACGGCGCAAAGGTTCGAACGGGCGATCGACCGCTATGGCATTCTGGTATTTCCGGCCCAGCAGGTTGACGACGCGCAACAACTCGCCTTCACCGCAAATTTCGGCCCACCCGATATCGGCCGCAAGAAGGCCGTCAAGGTTGCCGGTGGTCGCATCCCGGAAGAGATGATCGACCTGTCCAACCTGGACGAGAACGGTTATGTGATCGATCCCGATCACCGCCGCATTTTGTCGTTGTTGGGGACGCGGTTATGGCATACCGACAGCTCCTATCAGCGGCCGGCAGCGAAATATTCCATGCTACGGGCCGTTGCCGTCCCGGAATGGGGTGGTGAAACCGAATTTGCCGACTGCCGTGCCGCGTATGACGCATTGCCTGACTTGTTGCGGGCCGAAGTGGAGGACCGCTTCGCAGAACACTGGGTGCACCATTCCCGAAGCGCTCTGGGCTGGGAGCCGACCGAGGAGGAGATCCGCGAAGCCATGCCGCCGGTTCGATGGCCACTGGTCCGCGTGCATCCGGGAAGCGGTCGGAAAGCGCTTTATATCGGCGCGCACGCCCGGCGCGTTTTGGACATGGCG
This sequence comes from Acetobacteraceae bacterium, assembly GCA_049519555.1. GTDB lineage: Bacteria > Pseudomonadota > Alphaproteobacteria > Acetobacterales > Acetobacteraceae > Rhodopila. The sequence goes on along the minus strand of JBEKQQ010000010.1, from coordinate 10,741 downwards.
CTGCCCGCCGGGCGTATTTTGTTGCGGGATCTCCAGGAGCATGCGACGCAACCGGAATTCGTCTATCGGCATGCCTGGCAACCGGGCGATCTGGTGCTGTGGGACAACCGTGCCGTCATGCACCGCGGCTGTCGTTACGACCTGGCACAAATCCGCGACATGCGACGCACGACGGTCCTCGATCTCGCGTCGATCAATGAGCGTGATTGTGGCGAGGAGCTGCAGGTAGCCTGACCACCGGCTGGTATCGACCAACCGGCGGCCGTCGCGACTGCTGCACCCTAGGCCGGCGTGGGTATGTTCAGTACTTGGACCGGTGTGATGGGACGACCGTAATAGGCCGCGTTCCACTCGTTACGCGGCTTGATGATCGAGCCCTCCAGAGTAATCCCCGCATAAGCGCCCTTGGCTTTTGCCCAGGCGATCACGTCAACGTTGGCGTGAGTGGTCGCGGCGGCTGATGCGTTGGACCCAAGCACCAGCACCGTCAGGCCGGCCTGGCCGCCGAGTTTCACCTGGTCCTGCATCCACGCGTTTAGCGCGCGTTGGCTCATAACGAACAACACGACCTCGGCGACTTCCAGGCCGATTTGCAGGCCGAAGGACGCCGATGCAAGGGTGTAAAATGCCGGGTTGCTCCAGCGGTTGCCGTGCCGGGCCATCAGAATTCCGTTGCCGCCCTCGCCACCGACCCAGAATCCGCCTTTGACAAGCTGCGGAACGACCATAACGCCCCGCGCGGTCCGAAACAGCTCGGCAGAGTTGCCGAATTCCGAATCGTGATGGGCCTCGTCAAGTACGCCATAGGCCTTTCGCACGAGTTCAACTTGATCGGCTGTCGGTGCAGCCATGACCGATCCGATGCCGGCACCGCCCAGAACAACGAGGCCCGCCCCAAAGGTCAACAGGCCTCCCAGGCTTCGTCTCTGCACAACAACGTTTTCCATATGATTGCTCCAGTTTTCAATTCAGCGAGAGTGATGCGCATTCGCCAGCGGTTGTGGCCCGGCCGCAATGCGCTTCGGATTTTCCGCGATGCGGCTGGCCTCCCATGGTCATGCCCTCCGTTCCGCGGATTGTTCGACCTCGAAATATCCTTTGACCGTCTGCTGCGGACCGTCTGCTGCGGCGACTGCCGGTGGGCATATCATTGCCGATGATTCCGAGCCCGATCAACCGTCGACAACATCACGCCGGCCGCATGAACGCCAACAAGGATCCAAAGGCAGACGACGCGATCCATGCGAAGCTTCCAGATCTTCTCGTTGCACAACGTTACTCGGTTCCTTAACGCAATGCATCAATCGCGGTTCCGCCCGGCCACTTTTTTCCCGTACGCGAACGGCGCCGCCGGAGCAGGCCTTGCACAAATCCAAGCTTCCGAATCACGCCAGGCGTCAGCACGAAAGGATAAAGGTCCCGTTGACCCATGCAGCGGTTGATGCTGTTCACGGCCCCGGCGATCGGCAACCACGCGCCAACAAGTTGGTCGATATTAATCGCACCATACGGATCGAACTTAACCTCGGCGCGATAAACCGCATCGTCTACCACCAGCGGCTTCACTCGCAGTCCCAACGAACCGGCCATTTCCAGCGTATCCACGATATGCAAGAAATGCGCCCAGGTTTCCGCGAAGTCCTCCCATGGATGGGCACTGGCATAGGCACTGACAAAGTCGTCGCGCCAGTTCGCCGGAGGGCCATCCGCGTAATATTTCGCCAGCGCATCGCTGTAGTCTAGTCGTTCGTCCCCAAAGCAGTCGCGAAAACCGTCAAGCCGGTCTGCGTCGCGAACAAGGCGATCCCAGTAATAATGGCCGATTTCGTGACGAAAATGACCAGTCAATGTCCGATAGGGTTCTCCCAGTTCGGTGCGGCGCTGTTCGCGTATGGCATCGTCCGCCTCTGCCAGATTGATTGTGATCACTCCGTTCTGATGGCCGGTCACCACAGGCGCCTCCGGAGTATCGGTTAGCACCTCGAATGCCAAACCAAATTCCGGATTTTCCTGTCGAGTCTCAAGCGGCAGCTGAAGTTTCAACAGTCCATAGAACAGATAATGTTTGGCTAGCTCAAGTTTTTGCCATCGGTACAAATTCTCCTCGATAGCAAGATCGGGGATGGCTCGATTATGGCGACAGGTCGCGCAGAATGCTTCGGCGTCGCCCGATGGAATGATCCAGTTGCATGCGTTGTACTGCTCATTCATGCAAAACCGGAATTCCGCTTGCGGGTCATTTGCCAAGCGCCAGAATTTCCCGTCCGACTCCAGCGCGAGGATCTTGTTCAAAGCAGGGGAAAAGCCCAACCGACTGCTACATTTCTCGCAAGTCGTATTCTCGAAATAGACCAAATTCGAGCAACAGGTGCAAACAAACACCTTCATCTGATGTTTCCACCAATCGATATATGGTAAAGCCCGTCAAGCCTGGCCCGCTACAAGATCAGCAGGGTGGTTGCATCCCGTTGCTACAAACGACCGAGGAACCGGCCGGTGGAACAACGATCGTTTGTTTGGGCGGTGGAGGCGAACTGTTGAAACTCAGACAACCCGCGAGTGCCAGCGGCAAAAGCAAAACGAATGTTGTGATTCTCATTGATGAACCTCCTGCGACCGTCATGGTGCACAGGCATAACCTCGATGTCGCGTTTCAGTTCCCTTGCGGCGCGAGCGCCATGACGTCAGACGGTGGCCGAAGTCCCATCGAACCGTTCGAGCATGAATCGAAGTTGCTCGGCCCCATAGGTCGCGGCCGGCAACATTTCGGCCTTAAGCTGCGCCGCGTAGGCTTGCATCAGCCGGCTGCGCAACAGGTCCAGGCTCACCGGTGCGTTCCAGGTGCCAGCGACCGACAGCGTCAACAGATTTGCAACAACGGTGAGCGTAATCGTTACCGCACCGGTTTGCCCGATTGCCTGGTCCAGATAGGGCGGCAGCAGCACGGCGAGGTACAATGCCAAGGCGATCGCATGATCCAAACCAATCAAGGCATCAGGTGCCGGCCCGGAGAGGTTCAGGCGTTCTTCGTCAAGACCCGCAATCTGCCGCAGGCCGGATAGCACCTCGGCGACGAGTTCGGCCAATGAAACTTCGATCATTGAGCCGCTTGCGTAAACCAGTCGGTACGCCACTGACATGGATTGCACATGCTCTTCGATGAACCGAAGGTCCTCGCGCCGGTCCGGCGCCATGATACGCTTCTGCAGGTTCATCAAACTAACAATGATCTGCAGGTTGTTCTTGACCCGGTGATTGAGTTCGCGAACCAGCGTGGCCGGATCAGGCATTCCCGCCAACATCGCCGACGCGTTAGTTTCGATCGGTGTACGCGCACGCGGCTTGCGCGACGTTTTGCGTCCGCCGGCCCGAGCGTCCGCTCCGACAGGCCGTGACGTGCCGGACGGACCAGACGACACTTCCGTCAAACGTCCACTGGCGACGACCGGGACCGGGCACTCCACGACGCGTCGACCGCAGCGTCCCATGCCATATCCGGTTCCAAATGATTGTCCGCAGGCACCGCGAGCAGTTCCGCCAGCCTGGCGCGGGCCCGGTTAACCCGGCTTTTCATTGTGCCAACAGCACATTTGGCCAATGCGGCAGCGTCCTCATAAGAGAGCCCGGAGGCGCCCACCAGAATCAGCGCCTCACGGTGATCGGGAGCAAGACGGTCCAGTGCGGCTCGGAAGTCCTGAAACTGCATGTGGCCTTCTTGCGTCGGACGTGTCGCTAGGCGCGCTGCGTGACGCCCCTCTTCGTCGCCCACCTCGTGCCGCCGTTTGCGAAACTCCGAGTAATATTCATTGCGGAGAATCGTATAAAGCCAGGCGTTCATGTTGGAACCGGGCTGGAACGAACCAATATTGGCCCATGCTTTCACAAGAGTTTCCTGCACGAGGTCTTCCGCCCGCGCGGTACGCCCGCACAGCGATATCGCGAAGGCCCTCAAACTGGGTAGGGCAGCGAGCAGGTCGTCTTTCACGCCTGGAGCGGTCATACCCCCTCCGTCTTCTTGCGCTCGAGTTCCTCGATCAGCCGCAAAAAGCGCTCCGGCACGCCCTCACTCACGACCTCATCATAGACAGCCCGCAATTGGCGGCCAATTTGCACCTGCAGATCCGCTTCCAACATTGCGTCCTGTGGTGGTGCCGGTGGGTGTGGAATCGTTTCCGCTCTTGGCTTCATATCGGAGACCTGACCTCGCTTTGCGGTGTCCTGTGCGGCCATCTACCTCTCCAACGCAGCCGGGGACCCTCAGGTTCCGGGGGCGACAACGGTTACACTTGATCGGGCGCGCAAGCCCCGCCTGGTTGGCGTGCCGATATCCAGTCGTGAATGCGGACCGCCGACAAAAGTTCCCGCGCCTATGGAACATTCAGTCGCAGGCCGCATTAATCATGGCGGCGCGGCGGGGGACGAGCCCGTGCCGGACCGATTTACGTAGGGAGAACACAATGTCGCCATCCGCGTCGATCGCCGCAAACCTGCCTTATCTGCGGCGCTTCGCCCGGGCTTTGACCGGGAGCCAGGCCAGCGGCGACGCCTACGCCATCGCCACCCTGGAAGCAATCGCCGCAGATGCCGACGCAGTTGACCCGGCTCTTGAGCCACGCCAGGCGCTGTATCAGGTATTCCTTAGAATCTGGGGCTCTCTTGCGGTCAATCAGCGCGGCGGCGATCTCTCGGAAAACCCAACCATGCAGGCCGCTGATCGCACGTTAGAGGCGCTGACACCACTGCCGCGCGTCGTGTTTCTGTTGCGCTCCCTCGAGGCTTTCAGCACCGCTGAGATCGGCGAAATTTTGCAGCGGTCACCCTCGGAAATTCAAGATTTGATAGACATTGCCGGTCGCGAAATCGCGGCTCAGTTGCGGACTGACGTGTTGATTATCGAGGATGAGCCTATTATCGCCATGGACCTGGAAGCAATGGTCACCGACCTCGGTCATTCGGTGTTGCGGATCGCGCGCACACGTCAGGAGGCCGTTGCGGCGATTGCCGATCACACACCAGGCTTGGTCCTCGCCGACATTCAGCTGGCTGACGGCAGCTCCGGCCTTGACGCAGTCAACGACATCCTTGGGATCAGTGACGTGCCAGTTGTGTTTATCACGGCCTACCCCGAGCGCCTGCTGACCGGTGAACGGCCGGAGCCGACTTTTCTGATCACCAAACCGTTTCGCACCGATACGGTAAAAGGCATCATCAGCCAGGCCCTGTTTTTCGACCGCCGTGCGACTTTGTCCACCGCAGCATCGCGGTAGGCGATACTCGAACCTGCGGCACCACGGGGGCAGCCCGGCCCTCCGCCCAAGACCGGGCAGTGGGGCCGAAAGCCATGCCGGCGCCCCGGGCCCCCCCGCCCCCCGGCAACATTGCCGCGGCCGGCCTCGGCGGCGTGCCCCGTCGCTCTGGTAAACCGCCCCTCTGTTCGATAGGCTTGGCACTGGGCAAGCAATCAAACTGACTGGCGGAGCGATGACCGGGACGCGCCCGAATGCGACCGCGGTGTGCCATCAGCGCCACGGAGGCCTATGCTGAACCTCCCTGCAAGGCACACCCAGAGCCGAGCTTCGGAGCCATGAACGGGACCGAGAGCATCGACGAAATCCGTCCGGACACCCCGCCCGCTCCGAGCGCGGACCAGTCGAGCGGCCTGGTTGAACAAACCGGCAGCCGGTTCATCGGCGGTCGGCGCGCCGTGGTGGCTGTCACCGCCAGCTTCGCGCTGCTCGCGCTCGCCTGCGTGATCGCCGGTATCCTGGCCTGGCGGGACATCCAGGCCACCGCAGCGGTGATGGACGCACGTCAGGCGCGGCGTTCGGGCACGCTGGTCCTGGAAGCGCTGCTGGGTGCGGAGAGCGAGCAGCGCGGCTATCTGCTGCTGCGGGATCCGCAGTATCTCACACGCTATAACGACGCCAAGGCCGAATATGCGGCAGCGCTGGCAGAATTGCGGCAGCGGCTGTCTGACCGGGCGCGGCGCGCCAGCCAGATCGCCGCCGCGGCGCGCATCGGCGGCGAAAAATTTGCCGAACTCGATCACACAATCGCACTGGGCCAGGCCGGCCAGTTCGATGCCGCCATCGCGATTGCCAGGTCCGGCGCCGGCAAGGCGATGATGGATGAGCTGCGCCGCATCATTGACGACCTCACCGCGGATGCGAGCTACGAAGTCGAGCAAACGACGGCGACTCAGACCTGGATCAACACCCTGTTGGTCGCCGCTATCATTGTCGCCCTGCTATGCGTTGCGGGTCTGGGCTTGGTTTTGTTGAAGAACGTGCGGTTGCATTTGGGCCTGCTCGAAACGCGTGCCACCAGCCACCGGCAGCTGGCCGACATGTTGGAGGGCCAGGTCGCACAACGCACGCGGGAGTTGGTCGACGCCAATCAGCGCTTCAACGCCGCGCTGCGCACTTCTGGCGTCACCGTAATGACCCAGGATCGCGGTCTGGTATTCACCTGGGTCAGCCGAAGCATATTTGGCCAGTCACCACGTGAGATCATTGGCAAAGCACAACAAGAGGTCATCCCCGAGGCGCCACCTGGAGCCGCCACGAACCTTAAGCGCTCGGTCATCGAAACCGGAGAACCGGCGCGCGGCGACGTCCGCATCCTGTATGACGGCAACGAAACCTGGTATGACCTGAGCGTGCATCCGTTACTGGATGAGTACGGAGATACCAGCGGGATTATTGCGGGTGCCGTTGAGATCACGCGCTATAAGGAACAGGAAGCACGCATCCGATTGCTGATGCGGGAATTAACGCATCGATCCAAAAATCTACTGACAGTCATTCAGGCGATCATGCGGCAAACCGCGAGCAACTGCCAGTCAATCGAGGATTTCGAAAGCCGGTTCGCCGCCCGCCTGCAGTCGCTGGCCGGATCGCATGACCTGCTGGTGCAAGAAGACTGGCAAGGTGCATCGATGCGCGAACTCGTGCGCTCACAGCTTGGTCATTACAGTGATCACGATGATCCGCAGATCGAGCTAACCGGCGAGCCGTTGCAGATCCCGCCTGATGCTGCGCAACACATTGGGATGGCATTGCACGAGTTGGCGACCAACGCCGCGAAATATGGCGCGTTGTCCACGCCGAGCGGAAAAGTGCAGATTTCCTGGCGCACGTTGCAGGCATCGGACGGCACGTCGATGTGCCACCTGGCGTGGGAAGAATCGGGCGGCCCTCCCGTCGAGCGGCCCTCGCGCCGCGGGTTCGGCCGCGTTGTCATAGAACGCACTGTCGCACGCGCCCTGCATGGTGAGGTCCGCATCGATTACGCTGTCTCGGGTTTGCGATGGGTCTTGGAATTTCCCCGGAGCCTTATCACCGGCCCGTGACCGTGCCAGCGGAATACACGGATCAGCGGTCACCCAGGCTGGCTCACCGACTTTGCCATAAGCGGTCGCACTGCCCCGGGTAAGCGTTCGGAACCGCTGCTCGATTTGTGCGTTGGTTGCACGGACATGGATCGGTGCTGTCAGGTACGGGACGACCAGGCTGAGAGCGGCGTCGTCCGAGCATGTGTTGCGCTCTCAAACAAACAATATTGCATCGGAGCATGCCGGCTTTAACCCAGGCGGCCACACTCCGATGACGCGATTCACCGGACGGGCGGTGGCATGCTGCGCATCACGCGTTGGCAAGTCGCCGGTCAACCTTTCTTAAGGAGACAGTAATGAGCATGTTAAATTCTGAGGGCCCTACCGTTCATGAAATCCCGCAACACGACCAGTCGGACAAACCTGAGACAAATGGTGACGCCAGCGTGTTACGCAGCCTGCGCGAAGGTGCGCGCCTGACGACCGACGCTCTCTGCGACGCTGGCTACAAGGCCTCAGTCGCCGTAAAGGAACTTGGCGACAGCGCTTACCAGGTCGGCGGTCGAACCGGAGCGCGGGTCGCACGTCAGGTGGAGGCGCAGCCGATGACAGCCGCGCTGCTCGCAGCGTCAATCGGTCTGATCATCGGCGTGCTGTTGCCGCGCCGCTGAGGCGTGTGACCCAGCCACATGGGAACCATTTTTGATACTCCGCCGTTGTACGGGCGATTTCCAGTTATGTTGTGAAAGGCATCAACAATGTCTCAAACAATCACTGCACGTCGAATCGCAAAGATGGTGATGCTGGCTGGGATCGGCTTCCTCCTGGCAGGTTGCGGAGACCGGCCCGGCGAGCGCGCCCTTTCCGGCGGCCTAATTGGTGCCGGGGCCGGTGCGGCAATCGGCGCAGCCCCCGGTGGTAACCCAGCTGCCGGAGCGTTGATTGGCGGCGGGGTCGGAGCAGTAGGCGGGGCAGTGACCAGTCCGCGCGGTATGCAGTGATGCAGCATTTGCAGCCCATCGCTCAGCGGCGGGATGCTCGGCGATAATCGATTGAATATCTGACCGGCCGCCTGGCAATTAAAGAGGAGTCAAAAGCATGCGCATATCATTTCGCCACGGCGCTGTCGTCACAACCGCAATTATCGGACTGACTACGATGGCTGCCGTGGCAGCGCCACCTGGCGCAAAAAGTCCAGTCGGCGCGCCCGGTTCACAGACGGAGGCCGCGCCGGCCACGGAACAAAGCATGGCGGCCCGGGTCGATCAACACATCAAGGAGCTGCATTCAAAGCTGCAGATTACCTCGGCGCAAGAACCCGAATGGCAAAAGTTTGCGCAAACGATGCGCGACAACGCACGCAAGATGGATCAGGCGTTCGGAGCTCGCATCGACCAGATGCAGAGCATGAATGCGATGGATAATATGCGGTCCTACGCTCAGCTCTCGCAGCAACATGCGCAGGACGTGCAGGCCCTGCTGCCGCCGTTTGAAGCGCTCTACGGCAGCATGTCGGAGGCGCAGAAGCACACCGCGGATCAGGTGTTCCGTGAGGATGCCAATCGTGGCAACCCGGCTCAGCATGGTTAGGAGGTTGCCAATGAGCAATCGGTCTGGACACGGCAGTTCCGTTGTCAGGTTCGCCCTGTGCTTCGGCATGGTAATTGCCGCCGTGGCAGGCCCATTTTCCGGCCTTGCTCGCGCCGATAACCATGATCGGTGGCGCGACCATCACGGATGGCGGGAAGGCTACTATCGCCGACCGGATATCTACTACAGCGCGCCTCCGGTCGTATATCCGCCGTACGGATACTACGCACAGCCTGGGGCGACATTCAGTTTCAGTTTCCCAATCCGCTGACGCGGGTTGATGGACATTCAGCGGGTCCGCCGGTCCGCTGATTTTGAGTTAACGCATTGCCGGCGGAAGGAGGTCACATCATGCATTGCGTGAAACTCGCGACTGTCGCGGTGCTCGGCATGACCTCGGTGGTGTCGCTGGCGCACGCGGAAGGATATGTCGCCGACGGCCTGGGGACCGGCCGCGATCCGGTCGCCACCCGAGCAAGTAATATCATCCCAGAGGACACGCGGTCCGGCGTCGCGCCAGCCCTGCCGGTGCCGCCGGTTGAGCCGGACAGCACACCCGAGGCTTATTTGCATGCTGCCCGCGATGCGTTGGCTGCAGGCCGCACCGGCGAAGCCCAGCAATCGCTGGAAATGGCGGAGACGCGGCAGCTTGCCCGAGCAGTTCCGCCCGAGGCAGCAAGTATGCCGGACGCCGACCCGATGATCAGTCAGATCGACGAGGCGCTGCATGCCCTCGGCGATGGACATAGGGCGCGGGCGCTTGAGATTATTGACTCGATGGCGCAGTGACGCCATGTCCGGCTGCACCGCCTGCGTCTGAACCAACGCTGGTGGCTGCCGCACGACATCGGCCGCCACACGATACGCCACATCGAGGCGCGGTGAGATCCAATGTTATGTGGCGCGATGGACGATAGATCGGATCCGGATTCCGTCGAGCAACTTAAATCGCCGATTGCACCATTGGCGACCCGCTCGTGGCACGCACGTTCCGATCGAGACGGCGTGATTGTCACCCTGAGTGGTGACTGGACCGTAACGGCCTATGGCGGCGTCGAACCCGGTGCGGTTCAGCAAATTCTTGACACCGCGAGCACTGGTCACGGGATCGAGTTCGACTTACAGCAGCTTCGCCAATGGGACAGCACGTTGCTGGTGTTTCTCGCTGAACTTCGGCGGGCTTCGGCGGCACGCGCGATCCCGTTCGACGACTCCGGTCTCCCTCCGGCGGCGGCGCGGCTACTGGCGCTGAGTGCGGAAGCGATCCCCATCGCAAAGCGCGCGCGTGCGACAAACCGATTGCTGAGCCGTGTTGGCCAGGCAGCGATCGACAGCGGTGGCGAGGCTGTCGAGGTCATGACTCTCGTCGGCGATGCGCTACTGAGCGGCGGCCGCGCGATACGAGGCCGCGTGCGCATGCGGGGTGTCGACCTGATGACATGCATTCATGAGGCCGGCGCCGCGGCACTGCCGATCGTGACCATCGTCAACGTACTGATTGGCGGTATCGTCGCTTTTGTCGGGGCGGTGCAGTTGCAACGATTTGGGGCCGACATTTTCGTCGCCGATCTGATCGGTGTCGCGATGATCCGCGAAATGGTGTCATTGATGACTGCGATCATCATGTCCGGCCGCACCGGTGGCGCTTACGCCGCCCATATCGCCACCATGTTGGGCAACGAGGAAATCGACGCCCTGCGCGTGATCGGCATTCCGGTCAACGACTATCTCATCTTGCCGCGTTTGCTGGCACTGACCGGCATGATGCCGCTGCTGTATCTTTACGGTTGCGCCGTGGGTATTTTCGGCGGGTTTATT
>JBEKQQ010000009.1:0-83399 GCA_049519555.1 Acetobacteraceae bacterium | reverse complement strand
ACGCGAAGGTGGCGAACACCTCTTCAACCGCCTTTAATTGATTTCCTGCCGCCGACGACGGTACCAAAATCGGCGTGTGGACGCCCGCCGCACGCCATGCCTCGACGCCTTCCCGCACCTTCGCCGCAGGACCGAACAACGTGTTATCGGCCAACCATTTGTCAGAGAAATACTTCGGCACATCGTCGCGCCGGTTTTCCGCGATTGCTGTCTCGATTGCCGCCATTTCCTCACCATAACCGGCTTCTTTCCAGTAGTTCCGGTAGTTGGGCAGGAAGCCGTAATTGGTTAGCGTCCGGCGATTGACTGCTTTCGCTGCTTCCACATCGTCGCTGATGCAGGTTGGGATCATGTTGCCGATAAAGAAATCCGGATCGTTCCGCTTCGCCACGGGCAAAGCAGCAAGCGACTCCGCCATGTGCGACAACGAGGCATTGGCGAACACCACGCCCTCGGCGATTTCACCTGCCAGGGCCACCATGCGCTTCCGCAACGCAGCGATGATGATGGGCGGCAGCGGTCCCAGCCCCTCCTGGGCACGAAACCGCTCAACGAATGACCGTGTATCGGCCAGAGGCTTCCCCGGCGTGACGCCCATCCGCACATGCGAGGGACCATGCGCGATGCCAATACCCAACCGAAACCGTCCGCCCGAGACCTCGTGCATCACCGCGGCACTTTGGGCGAAATCGAGGATGGTGCGCTGATAGATCGGCGCGATGGCGGTGCCGAACGGTATCGAGTTCGTGTTCCACGCCAGCGCCTCGCACAGCGACATGTTGCCGAACGGACTGGGCGAGTAAATACCAGCGAAGCCGCGCCGCTCAGTCTCCTGACACAGTTCAATGGTGTGCCGGCGGCGGCCAGGCACCGCGATCAGGCATAGCGCGGGCATTGGCGCTGGCATGGCGATACTCCTTCCCCTGGGCCTTGATGGGTCGCGCCAGCCTACTTGATCTGGATGCCCTTGCCACCAGGCGGCAAAGCCCGGTCAGGCAAATAGGCGTCGGTCCAGCCGTCTAGCCCGTTCTGATTGGTCAACGACACTTCGGTCTGGCCCGGACCGGCGCGTCGCACGATCGACACCGCCGTCGGCGATTGGATGAACTGGCAGTTCGGACGTTCGCCCTGCACGCCTCGGCGGATCTCGGCGAGCCGCAACAGATCCGCCTGGGTTTTGCAGATCGTTGCCCCGGGATCGAGACGCGGCCAGACGTCCGCACGAGTCGGCGCCGTCCGGTCAAACTTTACCGGCGGGTTGACGATGTTCGGCATGTCCCAAATGACCTGCGCCGACGCAGGACAGCTCAGCGCCAGATACAGAACCGCAATTCGCCAAGAACCTGACCGATGCATGATAACTCCCAACGCATAAGCCCAACCCCTGAACACGACGCTATCTCATGCGTCCGGCCGGGGTTGGCCATTGGCTTTACCCCTGGCACAATCGGCTTTGCAAGATCAAGGAGACTACCATGGCGGACTGGGTGCGGGCAGCAGCGAAGGCGGACGTGGCGGAGGGCAAGGTCCTCGGCGTGAAACTGAAGGGCAAAGACATCGCCATCTACCATCTGTCTGGCGGAGTATTCTGCGCGACCGATAACATCTGCACGCATGAGTATGCGCTGCTGTCCGAAGGCTGGTTGGAAAACGGCTGCATCGAGTGCCCGCTGCACGCCGCGCAATTCGATTGCCGCACTGGCAAGGCGCTGTCCACACCCGCCGATGAGGACCTGCAGGTCTATCAAATCAAGGCTGAAGGAGACGACCTTCTGGTGCAGGTCTGATCCGAAGGTGCAGCCGGGATGATCGTTGATTGCGACGTCCATCCAACGGTGCCGGGCTGCAGGCATTGCTGCCTTACCTCGACGACCACTGGCGTGAGGCAGTGGTCCGCCGCGGCATCGATGATCAGACCACGATTAGCTATCCGACCATCAATCCGCTGAGCTTCCGCAGCGTCTGGAAGGACGCCTTCGGCAAGGCCGCCACCTCGGTGGCGAAGCTTGCCGAGCAGGCGTTGGGTCCATTCGGCACGACTTTGGCCATCTGCAACTGCCTCTACGGCGCCCAGGAGGCGTTCAGTGAGGATCTGGGGGTTTGCGATGGCGCGTGCGATGAATGACTGGATTGCGCGGGAGTGGCTGGATCGCGATCCTCGGCTGCGTGCCTCCATCGTCGTGCCGCAGCAGAACGCCGACCTCGCCGTCGAGGAAATCGAGCGGATCGCCAAGGACAAGTGCTTCCTCCAGGTGCTGCTGTTGGTTGGCAGCGAAGTGACCCTTGGTCGGCGGCAAAACTGGCCGATTTGCGCGGCGGCCGAGCGGCTTGGACTGACCATCGGTATCCACGCCGGCAGTACGTTCCGCAATCCGACGACGCCGATTGGCCGGCCCAGTAGCTTCACCGAGCAATACGTAAACCAGGCGACGGCGTTTCAGTCGCGGTTGACCAGCCTGATCACCGAGGCCGTGTTTGCGAAATTCCCCGACCTGACCGTCCTGCTGATGGAGTCCGGCGTGAGTTGACTATCGGCATGCCGGTCGGCATCCACGCTTTTGGTAACGCCGGATGGCCCAATACCGCTGGTGGCTGGGCGTCCTATTACATCGAGGAAATGGTCGGTCACGGCATGGCGCAACAAGCCGTGTTGACCAGCTTGATCCTTGAGGGTGTGTTCGAACGCATCCCGTTGTTGAAGGTCGTGCTGATCGAAGGCGGGTTGGCATGGGCAGCCGCACTTGGCTGGCGACTGGATGCACAATGGAAGAAGCTGAGACAGGAACTGCCATTCCTGAAGCGTGCACCGTCGGAGTATATTCGCACCAATGTGTGGTTCACGACGCAGCCGATCGAGGAACCTGAACCGCGCACCCAACTGGCCGAGGTGTTCGACTGGATCGGTTGGGACCGCATTCTGTTCGCGACGGATTATCCGCACTGGGACTACGACGATCCGACGCAGGCCTTGCCCTCCAAGATGACCAAGGCGCAGCGGCAGGGGATATTCCGGAAAACGCATTACGGGTTTACCGGGTGTGAGGTTGTACTGACCCGGGATGGATTTGTGCTCGCGGCCAGTATGGCAATAATCTCGGAGGTCGCGGAGAAGGCCAGCAAAAAAGGCCGAAAGTAGGCATTTCACCTCCGCGTCCTCCGAGAACTCCGCGACCTCGGCGAATGATGGAACCGCGCCGCACGCACAAACTCATCAGTATTGCGCACGCAACTCAGGCTCCGAGTCGGTGAGCGTCGCGGAGACCACTGCCGCTTACAGCCCCTCAATCACAAACCCAACATAATGCAACGGTTTTACCATCTGCACGATGCCGCCGAAGTAATTATCGTCGAATTCGTCCTCGGCATAGCCCGCGGCCGCGTAGAACCCGGCCGAATCGGGGGTCGCATAAACCACCGCGCGGCGGCAGCCGATTTCGCGAGCGAACGCCTCCGCTTCCCGCAACAGGATCCTGCCGTGGCCCTCACCCTGGTGGGCCGGATGGATGGCCACCAACCGCAACGCGGCATCGCCATTGGCCAGGCTATCGACGCGGATCGTCCCAATCGACATCGCGCCAAGTTTCAGCAGCAATGGAAAGTTTCCCGGGGCGTGTTCGTCAGGGTCGTCCTCAATCGCCTCGCCGGCTTCAAAGGCGACCAGGCGGCGAATGGCGTGATAGGCGGCCCAGTCGTCGGCCGACGCGGGCCGGCTGAGGCGATAGATCGCATTCGTGCCGCTTGCGGCGTCGTCCATCCGGTTGGTCCATCACTCACTGGTCGCCAGGCACGATAGGCGCGGCACGGAATCCGGCATAGGTCAGAATGAGGCCTAAGCCGAGCGCCACTGCGCCGGCGAGATACAACCAGCCCGCCCCCACGCGTGCGTCCGCCACCGACTCGAGCAGATTGGGCGGCAGGAACAGCAGCACCAACCCGCGCAGCAGCAGCAGCCAACCGACCAACGTCACCAGGACCGGCGCAATGCCACCCGACCAAACCTGGTGACCAAGCACAACGGCAAGTCCGGATACGAGGCACATCAGGGCCAACAGAAACGTCGCCGGCCGATCATGCACCAACTGCGGCACAAACGCACCGAGGTCTGGTTCGTCCACCAGCATCCAGACTGCGATGATGGTTACACCCAAACCGAACAATCGAGCGAGGAAAACAGTTTGCCGGCGCATTGCACGACTCCCATCGCGGTTTAGACTGCGGCGACGTTTCGCCCCACGTCATGAGAGACTTGCATTGATCGATTGTGCTGGCCAATACACGCCGCTGCTGTCCCGCCGTTGGCTGCTCGGGGCGCCGTTCGCTGTGATGCTGCCGCGGCCTGGCAATGCGGCGCACACGGTGCTGGCCGCGACGCCGATTTCCCGCATGGACCTGAAATGGTGGCGCGAGCGGCACCTTGCCAAGCTCGCAGAACTGCGGCGGGCGCGGCCCAATCTGATCTTTCTGGGCGACTCGATCACCCAGGACTGGGAGGATGCCGGACCCGAGCCGTGGCGAAATTTCGTGCCGGAGTGGCAGCGGTATTATGGCGATCGCAACGCGGTCAATCTTGGTTTCAAAGGCGATACGACGGCAAGCTTGTTGTGGCGGATCCGGAATGGCGAAACCGACGGAATTTCGCCGAAAGTCGCTGTGATCCTAATCGGCGCGAATAACCTGGGCCGGCTGCACTGGTCGGCGGCGGACACCGTGCTCGGGATCGACACAATTATTGCCGAATTGCATCGGCGCCTGCCGGCGACGCGGGTGCTGCTGTTGAGCGTGTTGCCATCGGAACGATCGGATTGGACGACGCAGACCACGGTGACCATCAATCATGCCCTGGCGGAGAAATATGTGCACGATCCGGTGGTCTCGTTCGTTGATGTCACCTCAGTTTTCATGAAGGATGGACGGCTGAACCGGGATTTGTATCTGGATCCGAAACTCACGCCGCCGGATCCGCCGCTGCATCCGACCGCGCAGGCCCAGGCGTTGATATCGGCGGCAATGGAGCCGGTATTGGCCGGACTTCTTGGCGACAAGCCGCACCAATAACGGGAGAGCAGTATGGCAAAAGGATACTGGATCGCGCGGGTCGACGTGACGGATCCGGACGGCTACCAGGCGTATGTCAAAGCCAACGCGGCGGCGTTCGGCAAATTTGGCGCCAGGTTCATCATTCGCGGTGGCCAGTTCGAGGCACCGGAAGGCACGCCCCGTGCTCGCAATATCGTGCTGGAGTTCGCCGATTACCCGACAGCGTTGGCGTGTTATCATTCGCCGGAGTATCAGGCGGCGAAAGCATTGCGCATCGGCAAGGGTGTCGCGGACATTGTGATCATTGAGGGGTACGATGGTGTTCAGCCGTAAGGGGTAATTTCCCGCTTGCGGTTAGTCCGGCATTGCCGTATATAAATCGCCGAAGCCGGGCCGAGTCCGGTTAATCAATTCTACGGATTTCGACCCTAAATCTGCCCGCCACATCAGCAAATCATGGGCGGGCCATTCTGCATACAGTCATCGAGACTCCGGATTTCATCCGCGATGTGGGGAACGCGGGTCTGACGGCCGAGGAGCTTGGCAAGATCGTCGCCCTGAGAGCGGCTTTCCCAAAATCCGGAGCGGACATTCCAGGCACCGGCGGGGCCCGCAAAATCCGCTTCGCGGGACGGGGCAAAGGCAAAAGCGGAGGCTACCCGGTGATCTCATTCTACGCTGGCCCGGATCTGCCGGTGTTCCTGCTGAACGTCTTTGCGAAAGGCGACAAAATTGACCTGACCATGGCGGAACGCAACGAACTGCGCAAGGAACTGGCCGGTCTGGCTGATGATTATCGAGATGGAGTACGCCGTCATGTCCAAGGCTGGTAGCCGCATTCTCAAGAGCGTCCGCACCGCACGGGCATTTGCTCGTGGTGACTCGGATGGCGGGTTCGTCGTGCACGTGCCCGGCAGCGTCGATGTCCACAGCATCCGCGCCGATCTGGGCCTGAGCCAGGAAGCCTTTGCCAACCGTTTTGGCTTCAGTCTCGCCGCGGTCAGTGACTGGGAACAGCAACGGCGCACGCCGGAGCGCGCCGCGCGCGTGCTGTTGTTGGTGATCGCGCAAGACCCCTCTCCCGTCGACCGGGCTCTGGCAGCGGCGCAGCAGAACTGATCAGCGCAGTTCGGCCTCCAGTGCAGTGGCGATGCGGAACAATCGCGCATCGCCCATGGTTTCGCCCATTAGCATCAATCCGACCGGCGCATCGCCGGGACGATGACATGGAATGCTGATTGCGCAACGATCCAGGAAGTTGCCCAGTGCGGTGTTGCGTAGTACGAGCATGTTGACCCGATTGTATTCGCGCTCGTCGTCCAGATCGATGATGCGCGGCGCAACGATCGGTACCGTTGGCATTACGACACAATCGAAATCCCGCGTGCTGGCATCGAACGCCGCAATGATGCGTGCCCGCGCGGGTAAAAGATCGAGGTAATCCGCTGCACTCATGCCCTCGCCGCGCATGATGCGCACCCGGATCCGCGAGTCGTAGCCGGCGCCTTTGGCCGCGAGCAACGCGCGATGCCACGCGTACGCTTCGCTTGCCGCATAGCCGCCTTTGGCGTTGACCGCACCGATCGTATCGAACGCCGGGAACCTGACACGCCTGATCGTTGCTCCGGCAATCGATAGCACCGACAATGCATGTTCGAACGCCGTGGCCACCGTCTTATCCATGCCCTCCAGCACGATGTTTTCCGGTACCGCCAGGCGCAGCCCGCGCATCGGTGTCGGCACCGGGGGGATCAGCGGCTCGTCCGCCAGAATGGCGTCGATTGCTGCGCAACATGCCACGGTGGGCGCCAGCGGACCGACCGAATCCAGTGATGGCGCCAACGGCAACACGCCGGTGATCGGCACCCGCCGTGCGGTTGGCTTGTAGCCGACGACGCCGCAAAACGCTGCCGGGATCCGGCACGATCCGCCGGTGTCAGTGCCCAGCCCGGCGGCCGCCATGCCGTCAGCCACCGCCACCGCGGTGCCGGATGAACTGCCGCCGGGAATCCGCGCCGCACCACGATCCCAGGGCGAGGTCGGCGTGCCGTAATGCGGATTGATGCCCAGGCCGGAGAACGCGAACTCGGTCATGTTGACCCGACCCATGGTAATGAACCCGGCATTCAGCATCCGTTGCACAACGGTCGCGTTGTGCCGTGCCGGCGCAGCGTCCACCAACACTTTTGAGCCTGCGGGTGTGGGTTCGCCGGCGATGTCGAACAAATCCTTCAGCGCGATTGGAATACCTGCGTAACGGCCGACCGGCAGTCCAACGCGGCGCGCGGCATCGACTGCGTCTGCCGCCGTCCTGGCCTGTTCGGCATGCACCCTGATGAACGTGCGGCTTCCTTCTCCGGCGGGGTCGGCGATCCGGGAAAGTGCCTCTTCCACCAGGGCGCGGCTGGTGGTTCGTCCGTCCGCCAGGCTCTGGGCCAGGTCCTCGATCGCGCGCATGATGCTCTCCTGTTTCGCAGCGGAGACCATGCCATGACCGACGCGCCCGCCAAAGCCGTGCTACTCACCGGCGCTTCCGGCAATCTGGGCCGGATGCTGACCAAGGCACTTGCCGCCGAGGGCTGGACGCTGCGGTTGACCGACATCACGCCGTTCCCCGATCCGATCCCCAGCGGCGGCGCGTTCACCTCTGCCGATCTGAACGATGGCGTGACGATCTTACGCCTCGCGGAGGGCTGCGATGCGATCGTCCATCTCGGTGGCGTATCGGTCGAGCGGCCGTTCGAGGAAGTCCTCGGCCCGAACATTCGCGGGCTGTATCACATTTACGAAGCGGCACGCCGCGAGCGTGCACGGGTCATTTTCGCCTCGTCGAACCATTCAGTCGGCTTTCACGAACGCAGTGAGTCGCTCGCCGCCGATACGCAATTTCTGCCCGATGGGTTCTATGGCTTGTCAAAGGCCTATGGCGAACTCATGGGTCGCCTGTATTGGTTCAAGCACGGTGTGGAAAGCGTCTTCATCCGCATCGGCTCTTGTTTCCCCGAACCAACCAACGCGCGGATGCTCGCCAGTTGGCTGTCGTATCCCGACCTTGCGCGGCTTGTGGTGCGCTGCGTAATGATCGAAAAGGTCGGCTGCCGGGTTGTTTGGGGCGCGTCAAATAACCAACGCCTGACCTGGTGGCGTGACGATGATCGCGATGTTCTGGACTGGGCGCCGCAGGACAGCGCCGATCCTTTCGCGGGTCAGCTCGCCGGCAAGGTCAGCGGCGATCCGATTGAAGAGCGTTACATGGGCGGCAATTTCTGTTCGTTGGATTACTCGCGCAAAGAGCCGGCGCCGGCTGGCCTGTTCGGCAAAGCATGAGGCCGAACTACCGCCCAGTATCCACTACAGATGAAGTACAGCACATCCGCTTCTACCGTCATTGCGGGCACCGCGAAGCAATCTCCGTCGATGGGGACACGCGGATTGTTTTGCTGCGCCTGCAATGACGGCGTAGCCGTAGCGGGCCGTACTTCATTGCAATTGGGTAGTTAGGCGAGTCCGTCGCCAAATTGGTTGGGCCCGGTACGGAATCCCGAACCGTGCCCGGAGGCACCATAAAATACAACAACCAATACGGGCCGATTGCTGGAATGAACTGTATGAAGTACCATCTGCCGCTGCGGTCGACATCGTGCACCCGCCGCACGCTACGGCAACCCGGCAGGATTATCGCGAGGACCAGCAGCACCGTCACGATTGTGGCAACGGCAGCATTCAGAATGGCTCCCGGAACCAACGCAACAATCGTGATCGCGATGCCGTAAAAAATCATAAGCAACGCCCACCGCCAATATTCCGGCGGGTGTGCACGTCCCGGCAACGTGGCGTATTTTGCAAAGCAATTGGCAAGCACCTGTCCGAACCCCACGGTAAGGCCTCCTTCCCAGCGGGCCGGCGGATTTCAATCCGCCGCTCTTGGTATGACATATTCACCTTACAGAGAGGTCATGGATTCACAGAGATAGCGCGGACTCTCGGAACGGTTGGCTCTCCCACGTCGCGGCACGTGCTGGAAGAGAAGGCTGGTACTCGCGCTTCACTGGTTGCGGTTAGCATCTGATTGGATGATTGACCCCAATGGCCGTTCATTCTGACCAATGTCCGTCCATGTCCCAATATCGGCCCCGCTACTACGGGTGATGCGCGACACAGGAGACTACGTCAGGCGATAAGTCGTCACGGTGACGGTTCAACGTTCAATCGGCATTTGGGGCAAACCCAGCCTCCGATAAATCGCTTCGACGTAGTCGGATTTGGCTACAGTATACGCCTCCCGATCCGCCGGAAACGTCGCTGCCAGATCACGCTTCAATGCCTCGTAACGATCGGCTTCGTCTGGATTGGCCCGCAGATAATCGCGAAACGCGAGCCGGTGCTGCCACATCTCGCCGTCCGGTTCAGTGATATGGATGTGATGCGTGCGACGTTCGCCGTAAGGCGGCATGCCTTTGACAAAGAACATCCGGTCGGTCTTCGGATTCTCCGACCAGTAAACATAGCCAAGCGCAATGATCGGTTCGATTATCGTGGCCTTGTCGTGTGCTAACGACCTGACCGCGATCAGGATGTCGATGATTGGTTTGGCGGCCAGTCCCGGCACCGCCGTACTGCCAAAATGCTCGATACCAACGATCAGTTCAGCATCCAGCGCCGCACGAAGCCGGTCTGCTTCCATGGCAAATTGGGCGGGCCACGCCGGGTCATAAGGGACGATTTCGACCTCGTCCGTCACGCTGTTCCTCAGACCGGCTCCAGCGGCGCATGCAGTCTGGTGCCCGGACAAATGATCCCGCCGCGGTCGCCAATTTCGATGCTGCCATACCGTTCCGCATAAACCGGAGGCAACGGCCGCGCCCCCGGCACTGCCAGCCACAACCGCAACAGATGGCGTTTGCGTTCCGGCTCCGGCCAATCGACAAAACTTGTGCGATCGTGCAGCAGCGTATGGTTATGCACGAACTGGATGTCGCCCGGCCGGAACGTGATGTCGAGCCGCAGTTCCTTATCATTGGCCAGGGTGTCGAAGCATTCCAGCGCCGCGAAATCCTCCTCGGTCGGCTGCCGAGCCTCGGGGAACCGAGCTGCCGAGCGGATGTAAGTACCGGAATAAATCGCCGACAGGTAACCCTGATAATCGTTGAACACCGGCATGTCGAACCAGGGCCTCTTGCCCTCGGGGACCTCACCGCGGCGGTCGGTGGCGAACGGCTGGAACAACCGCCAGACCAGATCCGGATAGCGTTCGGCCATCACGTTATAGATCGTGTTCGACGAAACCAGCGACGACAGCCCGCCCGACTTCGCAGTCTTCAGGCACAACAACGCCACCACATCGCAGGAATCGGTGTGGAAATGCTGCCGCTCGGTCGTCTGATAGGTGCGAACATTCGGGTCGTCCGTGGCCACGCCCAGATCCCGGACGTGACCGAGCACGTGGCCCTTGGCATTCTGCGACCGCGCGGAGCCGATGTAGCTACCGATCCCCCAATAAGCCGTGGCGCTCACGGCGATGGGCCGGTCCTCGACCGGCAGGCCGCGCAGCAACACGAAGCCGCGGCCGTGCAACAGTTCATCGCGCATCCGCTCCAGTATTGGGCCAAACGTGGGCAGCGGGAAATCCGCGCGGGTGATCGTGGCGATGTCGCGGTCAAGACACGCCTCGGTCGCCGCTGCGATCTCTGCGAGGTCAGTGGTGGACAATTGATAGGTCCATTCCTCCGGCCGCTGGGCGATGTCCGCGCCGATCCAGGCTGATGGTCCCTGAACCAAAGGGCGTGGGAGTGTCTGGTGGTCTGCCATGGCTGCGAGTGTCCAAGGTTGCTGGGGTGATTGCCGGTATTGTGCACCGCATGGCATTCTGTGCCAAACATGTTTTCCAGGATGCCAACCCCGTTCGCTGGAATACACGTGCGCAGACGAAACGTCACGATCAGTGCGAAGCCGCTGGACGATTTCTGGTTGAACAAGGCGTATCGCGTGCCGGCCGGATTGTTTCCCGTCGCCGATCCGTTTACATCGCAAAACAATGCGGAAAGCTGACCGATCACCGAAATCGTCGTCAACTCCTTGATCGCCAGTCCAATTGCCGGCGAGCAGGTCGAACGCTCCGGCTTTGCGGTGCGTGGTGTCGCCTGAGATTGTGGTAACGGAATTCAGCGGGTCGAGGTGTCGCTCGATGCCGGCAAAAGCTGGCAAGCCGCATTGCTCGACCGCAAACCTGGCCGTTACGCCTTCCGGATGTTCAGTCTCGATACCGGGCTTTTGCCGCGCGGTGCGACCGAAATTCGGGTCCGGACCACGAGCAACCGCCGCGAAACGCAGCCTGATACCTGGAAGATCAATCCTGCCGGGTACCAGAATAATGTCCCGCAACGGGTTGCCGTGACCGTGGTATGACGTCAGTGCGAATATTCGGATTCGTGATGCTTGCGTATTGCATGACCTCGCAGGTCATCGCGCAGAGCGTAGCGTTGCCTTCAGGCCGGGGAAAGGATGCGGTGGAAGGTGGCTTTGCGACGTGCCACTCGCTGGCGTATATCCCGATGAACTCCCGATTTTTGACACAAGCGCAGTGGCAAGCCGAAGTCACCAAAATGCGCACAGCATTTGGCGCGCCAATCGACGATGCTGCCGCCGGTGCAATCGTTGCTTACCTCGCTGCCAACTTTGCTGCCCAGGGGAAATGAACGGGCTGTTGAGGGAAACACCAGATGGCGGTATCAACGCGGCGAAACCTGTTGGCAATGTTTGGAGGAGGTACGCTGATGGCTGCTGCAAAACCCACACTGGCCTGGGACTTCAGCTTTCCGGCGATCGACGGTGGAACTCTGGACTTTCGCACATTCACCGGCGGTGTTTTGCTCGTGGTCAATACGGCGAGCTTCTGTGGCTACACCTATCAATATGAAGGGTTGCGCAAGTTATACGACGCGAAGGCGGCGGAGGGGCTGACCGTGATCGGCGTGCCGAGCCGGGACTTCAACCAGGAAAGCCCCGACAACAAGACGGTCAAGGCCTTCTGCGAGACAAAGTACGGCATTGACTTCCCGTTGTCCGGCGTTTCGCACGTCAAAGGTCCGTCTGCCGCGCCATTCTATGCCTGGGTGCGATCCACGACTTCCTGGGAACCCAATTGGAATTTCAACAAGGTGCTGATCGCACGTGACGGCAGCATCGCCGGCACCTTCGGCTCCGGCGACGAACCTTCCGGCTCCAAACTGGGCTCGGCAATCACCGCAGCGCTGGCAGCGAGTTAGAGCCGTTTCCGATCAGGTTGCCCCACCGCACGTCCCGGTCGTTGAGAGCGAAGCGAAGCAATCTCCGTCGGAGAGGCATGGAGATTGCGTCGCTTCACTCGTAATGACGGGAGGCCGATTTCAAGTGGATTCACTCCGATTGGAAATCGTTCCAACAACCAGAAAACGTTACGACAGATACCGCGCCCGCAGATGTGTGGTGAAATCGGACGGATCCAGCTTCTTCCCGGTCGCCGCCGTCAGCAGCTCATTGAAGCCCATCACGCTGGCATGGGAATGCACGTTGGCATGCAGCCAGTTCATCAGCGGCGACAGATCGCCAAGGCCCATCGCCGTCTTCAGTCCCTGCGTCTGTCGCAACACCACAGCCATGAATTGAGCCGCTGCCATGGCGCCCAGTGTGTAGCAGGGGAAATAGCCGAAGGCGCCGTCATACCAGTGGATGTCCTGCAGGCAGCCGACCGCGTCGTTGGGTGGCGTGATCCCCATCAGATCCTTGATCGCACTGTTCCACGCGCCCGGCAGCTCGGCCACCGCCAGGTTGCCCGCCACCATGGCCCGTTCCAGGCGAAACCGCATGATGACATGCGCCGGATAGGTCATTTCATCGGCCTCGACCCGGATCAGGCCACGTTCGACGCGCCGCCACAGCCGGCCAAGATTCTCCACTTCATACGGCCTCGGATCGCCGCCAAACGCCTGGTGCAGCGTGCGTCCGAGCCAGTCCAGATATTCGTCATTCCGGCAGGCGATCATTTCGACGACCAGCGACTGACTTTCGTGAATTCCCATACCGGCCGCCTCGCCCACCGGCTGGCGCGCGTAGCTCCCCGGCAGGCCGCGTTCATACATCGCATGACCGGTCTCATGGATGACCGCCATGATCGCCTGGGTGAAATCGGCCGGGTCATATCGCGTGGTGATCCGCACATCGGAAGGGATACCGCCGGAAAACGGGTGCGCCGAGCGGTCCAGCCTGGCATGGTCGGCCTGACGCTGTTCCGCCAAGGGCAGGTTTTCCGCCAGAAAATTCTCGTACGCCCCGAAGATCGAGGCCACATCGGATGACCCGATGCCGCGTTGGTAGCCATCCATCAGCGCGTCGTACGGGCTCATCCCCAGAGCCTCGCCAAGCGCGGTCGCCTGCTGGCGAACCAAATTCACCACCTCGGTGAGCGCGGATCGCACCATGGAGAAATCTGCCGCGGCTTTCGCCTCGCGCCAGATCTTCTCGCATTTGGAGTTGGCGCGGGCCTGCGCCTCAACGAGGTCAGCCGGTACGGCGGTCGCGCGGGTATGGGCATGCCGCATCAGCCGGAGATTCGCCGTCGCCCAGGGATCCGGGTCGGCTGGCAGGGCTTCGGCCGCGGTAAGATCGTCGGCCACCTCCGGCGCGGTCATCATGGCGTGCGCCATGCCGGCCAACACTGCCAACTGGTCGCCACGGGCCGCGCCGCCGCCTTGCGGCATCATCACCGAGGCATCCCAGCCAAGCACCGAAGCACATTCATTGATCGTGGCGATTCGCTCGAAGCGCTTGAGCAAGCGGTTGTAAGCGTACGATTCCTTCATGCCCGCGATCCCTTTCGAGCCCAGATCAAGAATATCGCCAGTAACGCGACCGCCAGTCCATACCATGTGATCGCGTACGACAGATGATTATTTGGCGGCCGAGGCAAGTGCCGCGCCGGATCAGGCCAGTGCTGCACGATGCCACCGGTGCCGCTTCCGGCGGCAAGCGCCACCAGCACGAAATTCCGAATATTTGGCTGACCGATGGCCGCACCGATGGCGCGGGGATCGAGCGTGAAGAACCGCCGCGCCGACGGATCGTCAGCAGCACTGAACCAATGCTGTGTGTCACCCGGGCGGACATATCCCGACACTGTTACCACTCCCCCTGGCACCTCTCCGGTTGGCTGATCGAGCGGCGTGGCACGGGAGAGCGGAACCCAGCCGCGATCGACCAGGATCAGCTCTCCGCTGACCTCGCGCATGGGCTCGATCAGTTGCGCGCCCATGGCGGGACCCCCCATGTTGGCACCCGAGGCGACATCTCGCACCTCCGCCCCATACAACGCCGTTTCATCGGGCAAGAATGTGCCGGTTGCCGAGATTTTCATGAACGGCGACAGCGTTCCCGTCCCGGTTCCCTGGGCTTCGATCTGCGCCAAAGGAACCGGCTCGGCCGTCTCGGCCAGCGCAATCTGGGCCAGCAGAGCCTGTTTCCAGAACAGCCGTTTGACTTGCCAGGAGCCCAGGCCCAGCAGCACCAACAACATCACGGCGGTCATGGTACTGGGCCAAAGCAGGCGCCGGGAGGATTCGGTCACAATCCCATCTCGGAAGCCCGGTGGCGAAATTGCATGGCGATCAATCCGGCCTTGGTGGAGCGGATCATCAGGATCGCCAGCGGCACGGTCACCAACGGCCACACCACCGCATGGACCCACAATGGCGGCCCGAAGTGGAACTCGGTCCAGAAGGCGAGGCCGACGATGACGGCGCCGAGCACCATGATGACCAACGCGGCAGCGCCGTCGCCGGCGTCATGCTGCGCCAGGTCGAGGTCGCAATGCTCACAGCGCGGCCGCACTTCAAGCAGTTTGCGATACAGCCGGCCCTCCCCGCAGCGGGGGCAGCGGCACCGTAGCGCCGCTTGCAGCACCGAGGGCGTCGTCCAACGCGCCCCCTGCTGGCTCACTCTGGCGCGATCGCGCCGGCGCCATACCAGTAAATGCAGACAAACAGGAACAGCCAGACCACATCGACGAAATGCCAGTACCAGGCGGCGGCCTCGAAGCCGAAATGCCGCTCCGGTGTGAACTGATCGGCGCGGGCGCGGAACCAGCAGACGATCAGGAAGCAGGTGCCGACGATGACGTGGAAGCCATGGAATCCGGTCGCGAGGAAGAACACCGATGGGTAGATGCCGCCGGTGAAAGCAAACGGCGCGTGCGAATACTCGATGGCCTGACACGTGGTGAAGGCCATGCCGAGCAGGATTGTCAGGCCAAGGCAGTTCACCAGAACCTTCTTGTTGCCCTCGAGCAGCGCGTGGTGGGCGAAGGTGACCGTGCAGCCGGACAGCAGCAGGATCATGGTGTTGAGCAACGGCAAATGGAACGGGTCGAAGGTGTGCACCGTCGACGGCGGCCACACGGTCTGCCCATTGCCCTGGGTGTCCGGGAAAATCAGAAAGTTGAAATAAGCCCAGAAGAAGCCGACGAAGAACATCACCTCGCTGGAGATGAACAGCGCCATGCCATAACGCAGGCCAAGCCGCACGACAGGCGAGTGCGCGCCGGGCGCCCGCGCCTCATGAATGACGTCGCGCCACCAGAAGAACATCGTGGTCAGCACGACGACACCGCCGGCGGCCAGAATGAGATAATTGCCGAAATGCGCGGCGATGATGATGCCGAAGACGGTAAGGAAGCCACCGATGGCGCCGATGATCGGCCACGGACTCGGATCGGGCAGATGGTATGGGTGCTTCAGTCCGTGAACCTCTGGCACCATGGCGCCGTGTGCTTCGCTGCTCATACCAAACCCATGCGTTTACGACCGGGGAAACCGCCCAGACACGGTGGCCGCATCATCCTCAATTCGGTGGTGAGTTCAAGGGGTACTGGAGCAAAGTGGGGGCGGGCAAACTCATGCCGGTGGCAGGGAGAACGGAAATCTTGGGCCGGCATCTTGCGCTGGACGAAGGAGCACGGCGCGGACCGCGGCCAGATCATTGATCCGGGCACGTCGAATTTCTTTGGTGGCTCGCATCATCGTGGCAGCTGATGGCCTGTCGCCGCAGGGAAATTGAACCGCTGCTTTGAAAACGATATGATGGTTACCTGGGTCCGGAGACGGCAAATGGATCGCAATCACGTGATCACGACCCTTCGCATCCACGAAGCCGATCTTCATCGGGCGGGGGTAGCCCGGCTGTATTTGTTCGGCTCGGTCGCCCGACAGGAGGCCGGGCCCGACAGCGACGTCGATCTGTTCTTCGATTCGGACAACCCGCGTTTCAGCTTCATCCAATGCTTCGCCAGCGGATTGAAGCGGACGCGGTGCGCGTGTTCTGACGTGCTTCCGGCGTCATATTTGACTCTCTTTCTTGCCGCCCAGGAGATTGCATCGTCTGCCCCATTTGACGACAGTGGGCTTTTCCCCTCAACGCCCCGAGGGACACTCGTCTTCGATTTTCTACTTTCGCGATCCGGATCGCACTGACGACGGCCTCAGGTCCGATCAGATTGGGACGGTGAGACCGTCTCGGTTTTGTCATTGCATGGCGTCGAGAGACGATGCGGTCTGCGCCTCTGCAGCGAAGGCCCCGGCCACAATTTCCGCCAAGGTCTGATTTGCCGTCCAGCGCGCCGCTCGCCATCCAGCAACGCGGGCCGCTCGAACATTGTCCTCCGAATCATCGATGAGCAGCAGATTGTCAGGCGGCAAACCAACCCGGCGTGCGACAATCTGAAAGAACTCGGTTCGCGGCTTGCGGTGTCCGATCTCTGCTGAGTAATAACTGCCGTCGACATGCGTCGCCAATCCCAATGTTTCCATCAGGTATCGCGCTCTGGCGTGTTCCTGATTGGTAGCGAGATAAGCCCGCAGTCCAGTGGCGCGGAGGTTCGCCAGATCCCGTAGCAACCGATCGTTCAATCGCGCGTCATGTGCGAACCAGTACGACAGCAACTGGGCCGACGTGACGTGTGGAGCGATTTTTGCGAGCACGCGCGTGAGGCACTCGTGCAACTCAGCCTGGCCGGTTACGATACGCTCCCAATACGGCTTAAACAGCGCACTTTCCAACATCATCAGGCTTATGCCGAGGTCGGTATCAAGCTCAGCAGCCCAATGACGCCCGTCGGCGGGGCGTCCATCAATGATAACCCCATCAACATCGATCATCAGCGCCGTAATCACCGGTTAGCCTCGCATCCCGGCTGACCAACTGTTCAATCGACCGCGCACGTCGCCGGTTTCAATTGGTTTTTGTCAGTGGTCCGACATGTGGACCGGCTTTGGCCAGTGCCCCGGTCTTGGCTGCATCTTCCAGTGTGCGGAAAAACGTATAGGACAATGTTACGGTCTTGATGTCGGCGGTTTCCGGGTCCTTGGCGATGGCCGGATCGACCCAGAAGCTCAACGGGAAATCCATCGTCTGGCCGGGTTGCAAGGTTTGCTGGTTAAAGCAGAAGCAGGCGGTCTTGTGGAAATACTTCGCCGCCGTTTCCGGCGTAACGTTGTACAGCGCGATCCCGGTGACCGGAGTTTTCGCCTCGTTGCGCGCAGTGTAAGAGGCGAGGTGGTCCTCGCCCAACGGCACGGTGATTTGCAGCTGATCAGGCGCGAACGTCCAAGGCAGGCCGGGATAGATATCGGCGTTGAAGCGTACATTGATCGTCCCGCCATTCCCGCCAGGTGCCTTGGCCTCACCGATTTTCGGCGTACCGCCATAGCCGGTTGCCTGACAGAACACGCGGTATAATGGGATGGCCGCGAACGACAGTCCCACCATGCCAATCGCGATGCTGACGAAGATACCAAGGATAACCAGGTTGCCGCGGCGTTGGTTCATTCAGTGGATCATCTTCACGATGGTGACGGCGAAAAACAGCACGCTGAGCGCAATCAGCACCAACAGTAATGCGATATTACGCCCTTTTTGCCGGCGGCGAAACTCTGCCGCCTCTGCGTCAGTCATTCGCGGCGGGTCAGCCATTCAGACCATTGGGCCGACGAAATGGTCGACCGCGAGCGCCGCGAATAAAATGAACAGCCAGGCGATGGAAAACTTAAACGCGGCGCGTGCCGGTGCGTCATTGGTGAGGCTCACGCCAGTCGCATCCTGACGGTCGGTCGCCACCCGCCAGACACTGACCAGGAAGCCAACCCCCAGTACACTCGCTGCCACCGCGTACACAGGACCGGAAAAGCCCAGGAACCAAGGCGCCAACGACAGCGGCACCAATACCAGCGTGTACAGCACGATCTGCCGCCTGGTTTCCTTGCTGCCCGCCACCACAGGCAGCATCGGCACCTTGGCGCGCCGGTAATCGTCGTTGGCAAACAGCGCCAGCGACCAGAAATGCGGCGGCGTCCAGATGAATATAATCGCAAATAGCAGCAATGGGATCAGATCCACCGAGCCGGTCACGGCAGCCCAACCGATGACCGGCGGGAACGCGCCAGCCGCTCCACCGATCACGATATTCTGTGGCGTGCGGCGCTTTAGCCACATCGTGTAGACGAACACATAGAACCCGATCGACAACGCCAACAGGCCGGCTGCCACATGGTTGACCGCCAGGCCCATGACCAGAACCGAGCCCACCGCCAATGTAATGCCATAACCCAGCGCGGCACCCGGTTCGATACGTCCCGCCGGAACTGGGCGGGACCGGGTGCGGCGCATTATCGCATCGATATCCCTGTCGTACCACATGTTGATCGCGCCACAGGCACCAGCCGCGATCGCGATGCACAGCACGGCGGTAAACGCCAGCACCGGGTTGAGATGTCCTGGCGCCACCAGCAACCCGATCAGCCCGGAGAACACCACAAGGCTCATCACCCGCGGCTTCAGCAGCGCGATCCAATCCTTCACTTCGGAACTTTGGCACGCTACCGACCGGACCGGCGGTGCAGCTGTCTCTTCACCGCCGGCACCGTGCCCCCCTCTGCGCAATGATGAGCTGAGATCGCTCACGGGATACGTGGCAGCTCCAGCCAGCTATGGAATGCCGGCGGGGAGGTCTGCGTCCATTCCAATGTCGTCGCACCCTCGCCCCAGTAATTGTCGGCAACCCGCTCCTTCGAGGTGAAGGTCCGGAAGCAAACATACAGGAACACCAGGAACGCCGCGCCACTGATATAAGCGCCAACCGAGGACACGTAGTTCCAGCCCGCGAATGCCTCAGGGTAGTCCGGGTAGCGCCGCGGCATGCCGGCCAGACCAAGGAAGTGCTGCGGAAAGAATACCAGGTTGACGCCCACGAAGGTCATCCAGAAATGCACCCGGCCCCAGAACTCCGGATACGGATGGCCCGACATTTTGCCGATCCAGTAATAGAACCCGCAGAAGATCGAGAACACCGCACCCAGCGACAGCACGTAATGGAAGTGTGCGACGATGTAGTAGGTGTTGTGGATCACCTCGTCGATGCCGGCGTTGGCGCAGACTACGCCGGTCACACCACCCAGAGTGAATACGAACAGGAAGCCGATCGCCCACAGCATGGGCGTATCGAAGCGGATCGAGCCGCCCCACATGGTGGCAATCCAGGAGAAGATTTTCACCCCGGTCGGCACCGCGATCACCAGGGTCGCTCCCATGAAGTAAGCGCGAGTGTCGACGTCGATGCCGGACATGTACATGTGGTGCGCCCACACCACGAAGCCGACCACACCGATCGCCACCATCGCGTAGACCATACCCAGGTACCCGAAGATCGGCTTCTTGGAGAACGTCGAGATAACGTGGCTGATGATGCCGAAGCCAGGCAGGATCATGATGTAAACTTCGGGATGGCCGAAAAACCAGAACAGATGCTGGAACAGCACCGGATCGCCGCCGCCGGCCGGATCGAAGAATGCAGTGCCAAAGTTACGGTCGCAGATCAGCATGGTGATCGCGCCGGCCAGCACCGGCACCGACAGCACCAGCAGGAATGCCGTCACCAGTTCCGACCACACGAACAGCGGCATTTTGTGCATCGTCATGCCGGGTGCGCGCATGTTGAAGATCGTGGTGATGAAGTTCATTGCGCCCAGGATTGAACTTGCGCCGGCGAGGTGGAGGGCGAACAAGGTGCAATCCATGCCCATCCCGGGCTCAAACGTCGCGTTCGACAGTGGCGGATACAGTGTCCAGCCGGAGCCTGACTCGCCCATGAACAGACCGATCATGATCAGCACGAACGCCGGCGGCAGCAGCCAGAAGCTGATGTTGTTCAGCCGCGGGAACGCCATGTCGGGGGCGCCGATCATCAGCGGGATAAACCAGTTGCCGAAGCCGCCAATCAACGCCGGCATGACCGAGAAGAAGATCATCAGCAGCCCGTGACTGGTGATGATGGTGTTCCACTCCTGCCCCGAGGTGACGATATGATTGTCGGGGAACTGCAGCTGTGCCCGCATGATTTCCGACAAGGTGCCGCCCACCGTCCCGCCGATCACGGCGAAGATCAGATACAGCGTGCCGATGTCCTTATGGTTGGTGCTGAACAGCCAGCGTCGCACGAAGCCAGGCTTGTGATCGTGCGCATGCGCATCGTGGCCGTAGCCGCCATGTGCATCGTGGGCCGATCTCGCATGCCCGTGATCGTCACCATGTGTCAGGTCAGACATAGTCAAACTCCTTCACGTCCTCTGCCACGTCCCTCTGGCACGTCCCACGGGCACGCCCCACAGGTCAGCGCTTAATATCTTTGGCTTCGGTTTGCTCGACCTCGGCCAGTACACTCTGGGTCACCGGTCCGGCAGTCGCGGCTTTCTTGGCCTGAGTGACCCAGGCCTTGAACTCCGCGTCAGTCACGGCGTGGATGGCGATCGGCATTCTGCTGTGGTTCTGCCCGCAGATCTGATTGCACTCACCATAATACACGCCGGGCTTATCCGCCTCCAGCCACAGCTCGATGGTCCGGCCGGGGATCGCGTAACGCTGCGCGCCCAGAGACGGAATGAAGAAACTGTGGATGACATCGGAACTGGTGGTCAGCACGCGAATTTTCTTGCCGGCCGGAATGACCAACTGATTGTCGACCGTGAGCAGACGCAGATCGCCCGGCTTCAGCTCATCATCGGGGATGATCCGGCTTTCGATATCGACGTTGCCGTCATCGGGATAGGAGTATTCCCAGTACCATTGATGGCCGGTGACCTTGATCGTCATGTCCGGATTTGGTGTCCGGTCGAGATAGTAAATCAACTGAAACGAGGGGATCGCCATGATGACCAAAATCAGCACCGGAATCACGGTCCAGAGGATTTCGATGACGGTGTGATGGCTGGTCTGACTGGGCACCGGGTTGCGCTTTTCGTTGTAGCGAATGCACACCCAGACCAGCAGCGCGCCGACAAACAGCGTGACAAGGGTAATGATCACCAGCACCAGATTATGGAGCCAGATGATGTGTTCCTTCATCGGGCTGAAGGCGGGCTGCATGCCCATTTCCCAGTCGCGCGGGGCCTGAGCCAACGCGGGGTGCGATGCCAGCCCGATCAGGGATGAGATCGCGGTCAAAAACCACACGGCGAAACGCCGCTTCGTAAGCTGCATGGATCGAATACCCCGTTGCGTCCCCGGCGGCCACGCTTTGGCGCCACGACCGGGATTTCAACGACATGGCCTACCGGAGGCTTGCCGCGAGATCAAGGGCAGGCAAACGAAATGTCATCACGCATGGGCGCGCATCGCAGTCTCCAACGCGGTGTGCGGATCGACTGCGAGGTAGCGTTGCGGCCGCTCGGTTGCCACCTGAAAAATGCTTAGCTGCGCCAGCAATTGTTTGTCTTCGGGTGACAGCCGCGTCACTTCGCGCAAATGGTCAGTCCAGTTTTCCATCGACCAGACCTCCAGCCAGCCCTCGGGGTGAGCGACATCCTCATAGACCTGCCAGAACAAGGCACCGGCGCGGCCGCGGACCTGGCGCGCCTCACGCATCAATTTCAGGAATTCGCGGCGTTGCTCGGGCGCGACACGGTAATGCACCGTCTCCATCACCCGGCCGCGCGTATCGCGGAGCAGCCGCACCAGTTCAGCCGCCGGCGCCTCCGG
This sequence comes from Acetobacteraceae bacterium, assembly GCA_049519555.1. Lineage (GTDB taxonomy): Bacteria > Pseudomonadota > Alphaproteobacteria > Acetobacterales > Acetobacteraceae > Rhodopila. The sequence continues at coordinate 61,310 of JBEKQQ010000009.1, read as the reverse complement.
CATCGGAATGGGTTCCAACTGGTCGGGCAGCGGGACCACGGTCATTGCCTCGATCCGTGCGTAGCGGGCGAGCACTGTCAGGATGAGTCCGACCGCTGCAGCCAGCAGAAACGTGTGATGCAGGCCGATCATGCCGCCGACCCCGCCCCAGAAGAATGAGCCGACGGTGAGAGCGCCGTTCTGCGCCAGCTGGTAGATCGACAGCGACCGCGCCCGCACCCAGGGCGGACATACCAACTGCGCCGCCGCCTGGATCGTCGCGTAGGCCGATGTCCAGCCAACGCCGAACAGCAACATCCCCAATGCGGCCATCGCCCAGTCGTGCGCCAGCCCAACGAGGGTCATACCGATGCAGGAAGACAGGCTGCAGGCCACCACAGTGGCACCCCGGCTCATTCGGCCGCGCACCATCGGCAGCAACATACCGGAGGTCACACCGCCCACGCCCATCATGCCGAGAATGACGCCATACATGCCCGGCCCCAAGGCCAGGTCGTGCCGGACGTACAGCGGCAACAACGCCCAAGGGGCGGAGGCTGGGATGGAATAGGCGATGGTTCGGACCATGGCATGCTGGATCGCGGGCGTATTGCGCACGAACCGCATGCCGGCGCGCATGGCGGAAACCAGGTGCTCCCGCGGCAGCCCGGTGAAGCGGCGGCTGTCGCGGTGCCACATCACCAGCGCGCCAATAACCGCAAGGATCGACACCGCGTACAGCGAAAACGTCAGTCCCGAGCCGCCCAACAGGATCAGGAAGCCGGCCAAAGCGGGCCCGATCGCTCGTGTCAGGTTGAAGCCGATGCCGTTCAGGGTGATGGCACCGACGAGGTCCTCGCGTGGCACCAGTTCGGGGATGATGGCGCTCCAGGCCGGTGCGGTCAGAGCTGAACCGATGCCAATCGCGAAGGTCAGGATCAGTAGCCAAACTGCGGTCATGCAGTGGGTGACGGTTAGTACCGCGAGCAACGAGGCGGCCGCGACCGTCCAGATCTGGGTGCCGATGAGAAACACCCGGCGGTCGACGATGTCGGCCATGGCCCCACCGGGCAAGGCCAACAGGAACACCGGCATGATGGTTGCTGCCTGCACCATCGCCACAATCAGCGGCCGAGGGGCCAGCGTGGTCATCAGCCAGCCGGCGCCGGTATTCTGCAACCAGGTGCCAAGCCACACGACGACGCTGGCGAACCACAAAGTCCGAAACGTTCCATTGCGCAGCGGCACCAGGGCCGGGGGCAGCCGCATAATCACGATCTCTCCTTAGAGGGTTGCCGCGCTATAGACCATTCGGATGGCGGTGTGATACCGGCCTTGACTGCCTCTTGCAGTTCAAAGTTGGGCGAGCGGCGTGGTCGGTAACTGGCGCAAACCGCCATGAGTAGTTTCCGGGGATAGACGTTAGCGCCGCGCCCCGAGATAGTCCGAGGGCGCGCTACGGTTCCCCCCACGCGGACAAACTCCCCGAAATCTTTTCGCGGGGTCGCTGCCGTCCTGCGCGCGCCTTTGGGGTTCATGCCAGGAGCGACCCATGTCAACCGACAAAATGTCAACCATACCCCGTGCGTCAATTGCCGAATTGAGAGACGACCTCCTGAAAACCATTCCAAAACTGCGAGCATTCGCCAGAAACCTGTGCCGCAGCACCGACCAGGCGGACGATCTGGTGCAAGAAACCCTTGCCAAGGCCCTTGCCCATATCGACACGTTTGTACTGGGATCGAACCTGACCGCGTGGCTTTACACGATCCTTCGCAACGACTTTTACTCGGTATTGCGCAAACGTCGCCGTGAGGTCCAGGACGACGACAACCGCTATGCCGCTCTGGTTACGGTTGGTCCAGTACAAGATGGCCATATGCACTTCCTCGATGTTCGCGACGCGCTGACCCGGCTGACGGCGGAGCATCGCGAAGCACTGATGCTTGCCGCATCCGGACTGTCCAATGAGGAGGCGGCGGCGATCTGCGGCTGCGCGCCCGGGACGATGAAAAGTCGGATCAGCCGGGCGCGAGACAAACTGGCCGAAATGTTCGATGATCGGCGAACCAGGGTTGGTGACGCTGTCCATGGTCGGCTTCCGGACAGATCTCGTGGAATGAATATTGGCACGGGCACAATGCGCATGGAGTCGGCCGCGGTAATATGACGTGGCTTTGGCATCGCAGTCATCCGGTGTCCCCATTTGCTACCATGTCCAAATGAAGGGGGGGTCGCCGCATGAAAGTGTTCTGGCACGACGCGCAACTGAAACACGACCCGCGATTCTTCCTGGCGCGCGGCGAGACCCGCCCGAATTTCGAAACTCCCGCGCGTGCCGAGGCGTTGCTCGCGTCCTGTCAGGCGATGGGAATGGACATTGTGGCGCCCGCGCCAGCGGATCGCGCGGCACTGCTCACTGTGCATGATGACGCCTATCTGGATTTCGTGCGCGACGCCTTTGCCGCCTGGGCCGTGTTGCAGGACACTGGCCCGGAAGTGGTGGCGAACAGCCACCCGTCGCCCGAAATGCTGGCGAACGGCGCCCGGGTGCCGGAACACATCGTAGGTCAGGCCGGTTGGTTCACCGCAGACGCCGCTTGCCCGATCGGGCCGCATACCTGGGAATCGGCGCTCTGGGCTGCGGCCTGCGCGCTTACCGCAGCGGAGGAAGCGGCGGCAGGGCGGTCCGCCTATGCACTGGCGCGGCCGCCCGGTCACCACACGTTTCGCGCGCGTGCCGGCGGCCATTGTTATGTCAACAACGCCGCGTTGGCCGCCGAGCGGCTGCGATCGCTGGGGGCCGGCCGGGTCGTGGTGCTCGATATCGACAGCCATCATGGCAACGGGACGCAGAGCATTTTCTGGGATCGCGCCGACGTGTTGTTCGTTTCGTTGCATGGCGATCCCAATCGTTATTATCCGTGGTTCACCGGTCACGCAGGCGAACGCGGCGGTGGCGCGGGGGCGGGGTTCAATCTGAATTTTCCGTTGCCGATCGGCTCCGGGGACGCTGTGTGGCTTGCGGCATTGGCGGACGGGCTTCGCGCGATCCGCGAGTTCCATCCCGACGCACTGGTCCTCAGCCTTGGCTTTGATGCCTCGGAGCACGAGCCGCTGAATGCCCTGGCGGTGACTGAAGATGGTTTCGCTTGCGCTGGCGAGCGGATTGGCGGCCTGGGGATCCCTACAGCGATCGTCCAGGAAGGCGGTTATAACGTTTCGCTGTTGGGTGTGCTGCTCGAACGCTTCCTCGACGGGTTTGGTCGCTGAGCGGATTTGGTTGCTTGTAAAGCCTTATTGAGATTATGATTCGATTCCGGATTGAATGAAACGCCACTGGCCAGGCGTGACGCTACATTTCGCTCGGGGCGACACGAGGCACGGCATGCTCAAGTTCGGAAAGGAACCGTTTCGCCCAGGTGGCGGCAGTGTTTTGCCAGACCGCCTCGCGCATGGTGCGCCAACGTGCTAGCCGCTCCTCAAGGGGCATGGTCAGCGCCGCGTTCAAGGCTTCGGCAATTTCGTCCGGATCGTAGGGATTGACCAGGATCGCACCGTCCAATTCCTGCGCGGCGCCGGCGAATGGCGAGAGCACCAGCACCCCGGGGTTATCCGGATTTTGGGCAGCCACGTACTCCTTCGCGACCAGGTTCATACCGTCGCGCAGCGGTGTAACCAGACCGACGCGGGCGAGCCGGTAAAACCCTGCGATAGTGGATCGGCCCACGGAACGCGTCATATAGCGCAGCGGAGTTCGATCAAAATCCGCGTACTCGCCGTCGATGCGGCCAACCATTTCATCGAGTTCTCGTCTGAGCGCACGATATTGTCCTACCTCGCCGCGCGAAACCGGAGCAATTTGCAGATACCGCACCCGGTTGCGGTGCGCTGGGAACCGCTTCAGCAACTGGGCAAACCCCCGAAATCGTTGCGGTAACCCCTTGGAATAATCCATCCGGTCAACGCCCAGGATGAGTGCCCGGTCGGCGAGAAACTCCGCCAGCCGGACGACCTCCGGGCCGTTCTCCGCACGACGGGCGGCCTGCGCCAAAGAATCGGGATTGATGCCGACGGGAAAGGCAGAAGCGCGAGCCGGGATGTTGAGCCTAAGGAACAAAGTGTTCAGGTTCTCCGCGTCCTCCTCCACCTGCACGCCCACTACCTCGTAGGCGGCCAGCGTGCGCAGAAGAGCGTCGGCTTGCGGGAGACAGAGGAACAGTGCAGGCGGCGGAAACGGAACGTGCAGGAAGAAGCCGATCCGGCAGGTTACACCGCGATCACGCAGCGCCTGGCCCAGTGGAAACAGATGATAATCGTGTACCCAGACCAGATCATCCGGCAGCAACAGCGGGACCAAGGCCTGGGCAAAGGCGGCATTCACGGCGTTGTAGGCCTTGAGTTCGTCGCGCCGGAACTCGGATAATCCGACACGGCTGTGCAGCAGCGGCCACAACATGCCGTTCGCGAAGCCGTTGTAATATCCTCGATAGTCGGACTCGGCCAGATCAACGGTTGCGAAAGCGGTTTGACCGGCTTGCGTCAGATGTGGCTCGATCAATGCGTCACCGATTCCGACATGGCCCGACCAGCCGAACCACAGGCAGTCACGCCGCTGTACGGCATCATGCAAAGCGACCGCCAGCCCGCCGGCCGATTGCGCACGGCCGCGCGGAACCGGAACGCGGTTGGAGACAATCACCAGCCGGGGCATCTCAGTCGAACCGCCGGTTGGCGGAGAGCACCGGGATTTCCGGCAACCCAAACACGTTTTTGTGCCTTGGCAAGGTCAGCCCCAGGAAAAAATGCATGCGGAAGGCCTATACCCTATTTCGCGAATTTCCCGAAAAGCCTCTCGCCGGCTGTGGATGCAGGCCTGTCGGACCCCGGGGTCCGCGCGAGTTCGATAAGAACCTGGCGCGAGGTAGCAACATGACCTTATAACGTTCGCTGATCAGGTTGGCTGGTCGCACTGTCATCGCGAACGCTGCAATGCCAATTCCGTACGCGCGGCGTCATGTTGTGTGCAATGATTGTGGTAGCCGCGAGCAATCTGAACGAACGGCCCCCTAATTCCTCGGCAACCTCGCCTCCGACGGCGCATCCGGGTTCTGCGCGCGGTGACGCAACAAATGATCCGCCAGCACACACGCCAGCATCGCCTCGCCCACCGGCACAGCGCGAATTCCCACGCAGGGGTCGTGCCGTCCTTTCGTGCTGACCTCGACCTCCTGACCATTCCGATCGACCGCCCGGCGCGGCGTCAGGATCGAACTCGTCGGCTTCACCGCAAATCGCGCCACAATCGGCTGGCCGGTGGAAATGCCGCCCAGAATACCGCCGGCATGGTTGGTTGAGAACGATACCAGACCGTCGTGCATGCGCATTTCATCGGCATTCGCCTCGCCGGACAGGGTCGCAGCCGCGAAGCCATCGCCGATCTCGACGCCTTTGACCGCATTGATCGACATCAGCGCCGCAGCCAGATCGGCATCGAGTTTGCCGTATACCGGTGCGCCCAGACCAGGCGGCACACCATCGGCGATAACCTCGATGACCGCGCCGACTGAAGATCCCGATTTTCGCACCGCCGCCAGCATCGTCTCCCACTCTGCCGCCACCACGGGGTCAGGGCAAAAGAACGGGTTGTTGTCCACTTCCGACCAGTCCCACCGAGCCCGGTCGATCCGCAACGCACCCATTTGCACCAGCGCGCCACGAATGCGCACGCCATCGCCCAACACGCGTCGCGCCACGCCACCGGCCGCCACTCGCATTGCGGTCTCGCGCGCCGAGGCGCGCCCGCCGCCACGATAATCCCGCACCCCGTATTTAAGCTCGTAGGTCAGGTCCGCGTGGCCCGGACGAAACTGTTCAGAGATGGCAGAGTAGTCCCGCGAGCGCTGGTCGACATTGTCGATGATCATCGCAATTGGCGTTCCGGTCGTCACGCCATCGAACACACCCGACAGGATGCGCACCTGATCGGGTTCCTGCCGCTGCGTAGTGAATTTCGACTGTCCCGGCCGGCGGCGATCGAGCCACGGCTGCAAATCCGACTCACTCAACCGCAACCGAGGCGGGCAGCCATCGACCACACAACCGATCGCCGGCCCGTGGCTTTCACCCCAGGTGGTGACGCGGAACAGATGGCCGAAACTGTTGTGACTCATGCCCCCTCATTGCTCCTCGGGCATTGCCCCTCAGTCATTGCCACGCGGTCATTGTCCTTGGTCGATGGCGATGTCCGGTGCTTCCGGATGTTTCATTCCCACTACGTGATAACCGCAGTCGACATGATGCACCTCGCCGGTCACCCCGCTCGCCAGATCGGACAATAAATACATCCCAGCCCCGCCGACCTCACTGATCGAGACATTGCGTCGCATCGGGGCGTTCAACTGGTTCCAACGGAACAGATAATGGAAATCGCCGATCCCGGACGACGCCAGCGTCTTGATCGGTCCGGCCGAGATCGCGTTTACCCGGATCCCCGCGGTGCCCAGATCGGCAGCCATATAGCGGACGGATGCCTCCAGCGCCGCCTTTGCCACGCCCATCACGTTATAATGAGGAATCCATTTCTCGGCACCGTAGTAGCTCAAGGTCAGCAGGCTGCCGCCTGGCCGCATCAGCGGCAATGCGCGTTGCGCAACCGCAAGAAACGAAAAACACGAAATATCCATCGCCTGCAGAAATGCCGCCCTTGGCGTATCGACATAACGGCCGCGCAGATAGGCCTTGTCCGCGTACGCGATCGCATGCACCAGGAAGTCGATGCGATCCCAGCGTGCCGCAATGGACCGGAACGCCATGTCGAGGCTCGCCTCGTCGGCCACGTCGCAGTTCACCAGGAAGTCCGAGCCGATCGACGTGGCCAATGGCCGCACCCGCCGTTCCAGAGCCTCGCCCTGAAAGGTGAACGCCAACTCGGCGCCTTGCGCGGCACAAGCCTCGGCGATGCCCCACCCCAGCGAGCGATTATTCGCCGCCCCCATGATGACGCCACGCTTGCCCGCCATCAGGTTGCCCCCAAGGAGGTGCTCGGCGCGGGTAACGGACGAAGGGGCGTTATCGGCCATTTTGGTCCTCTGGGAACAGTCGGCGTCAAAGGAAAGTTAACGATCTGTCGTGACACAGAGCCCCATCACTGGGCAATAGCCAAGCCCAGTCCGTTGCAGGCAGCCTGTTGTCGGTGGCATCCACGGCCTATTGTCCGGGCGAGACATTCCGCGACCCGGTAACCGCCCGGTGCATTCGCTCCGACACGGACAGCGGTTCGCACCGCCTCGGACTAAGACTCGCCTCGGACAAAGACATGCCTCGGGCAAAGACACGATTGGGCGCCGCATGACCAGCACAGACCTTACCCAGACCGACCCGTTCGCCTGGTTCAACACCTGGATGGCCGAGGCCGAGATCAGCGAACCCGCCGATCCCAACGCCATGACTGTGGTCACCGTGGGACCGGGCGGAAAACCGTCCGCCCGCATTGTCCTGCTAAAAGGGGTCGACCCGCGCGGCTTCGTCTTCTACACCAACACGCACAGTCGCAAGGGCGGCGAACTTGGCACCAACCCATTGACGTCCTTGTTGTTTTACTGGAAATCCCTGGGCCGCCAGATCCGCATCGAAGGCCGTGCCGAAGCCGTCACCCCGGCCGAAGCCGACGCCTATTATGCCACCCGCGCGCGGATTTCCCGCCTTGGCGCCTGGGCGTCCGATCAGTCCCGGCCGCTGCCCGAGCGAGCCGAACTCGAACGCCGCCTGGCGCATTTCGATGAAAAATACCCAGGTGAGGCTGTTCCTCGCCCGCCGCACTGGTCCGGCTATCGCGTCCTGCCGGAACGCTTCGAGTTCTGGCAGAACATGCCGTACCGTCTGCACGACCGGACCATCTTCGAGCGCACGTCCGACGGCTTCTGGGCCCGTGGCAAGCTGTTCCCGTGAAACCGTCGGATCCACCGGTCTGGCGTAAGGCGTTCGGGCCATGCGCCAGGCAATGACCGGGGAACCCGAGGCGCAGGATCAGTCGGAAGTGGTCGCGTTCCTCACCCACCTGGCCGGCGCGCCACCGGTCGAGACGCACATTTCCTACCTCTTTCTGGGCCAGGATACCGTCTGGAAGCTGAAGAAGGCGGTCCATCTGCCGTTTGTCGATTTCACCCGGGTCGGGGATCGGCACCATTTCTGCCAGCGCGAACTGGCGTTGAACGCACCAGCCGCACCCGGGCTGTATCGCGACGTTGTACCCATCGTGCGCCAGCAAGATGGGTCGCTTTCGGTCGGTGGCGCCGGCGACGCCGTGGATTGGGTCGTCCGTATGGCCCGCGTGCCGGCTGGCGACTTCCTGGACGTCAAGGCCGCCGCGAGCGGCCTGTCACCGGCTTTGCTCGACCAGATCGCCGACGCCGTTGCTGCCTGGCATATGTCCTTGCCGCCGGTTCTGGGCCTCCGCCCGGATATGGAGGCGATCGCCCAGGGTAATGTGGATTCGGCGGTTGCCGCGGGTCTGGCGGAGACCGAGGTGTTCGCCTGGCGCGATCCGATGTTGGCTGGTTTGCGAGCCCGGGCCGTGTGGCGCGATGCCAGGGCAGCGGCCGGTTTCGTCCGCCGCTGTCACGGCGATTTGCATCTGGGCAATCTGTGTCTCTGGCAAGGCAAGCCGGTGCTGTTCGACGCGCTCGAATTCGACGAGGCCCTGGCGACCGTTGATGTTGCCTACGATCTGGCGTTTCTGCTGATGGATTTGGAGCACCGGCTGGACCGGGCCGCCGCCAATCGCGTGCTGAACCGCTATGTGGCGCGGTCCGCCGACGCTGACCTGGTTGGCGGCCTGGCGGTCTTCCTATCGATGCGCGCGATGATCCGCGCCCATGTCGAGGCCCGCTCGGGACATGCCGACCGCATCGCCGGCTACCTGACCGCCGCCGCGCGGTATCTGGAGCCGCATCCACCACTGGTGATTGCGATCGGCGGCTTGCCGGGCAGCGGGAAGTCGACCCTGGCTCGTGCGGTCGCACCGTTGTTGGGCGCCGCGCCCGGCGCACTGGTCTTGCGCAGCGACGAAATCCGCAAGCGCCAACACGGCGTCGAGCCCGAGCAGCGCCTGCCGCAATCTGCCTATACCGAGGCAAAGAGCACTGCGGTCTTCGAGGAACTCGCGCGTTTGGTGGCGACCGCGGCGAAAGCCGGCCATGCCGTGATCGCCGATGCGACGTTTATGGACCTCGCGCATCGGTCGCTGGTCGAAGCGGCGGCACAGCGGGCTTGTGTGGCGTTCCTCGGCATCTGGCTGACCGCACCGCAGCCGGTCCTGGAGCAGCGCATTGCAGCACGAGCCGGAGATGCCTCCGACGCCACGGTCGAGGTCCTCCGCGCCGCTGTTGTCGCTGATCCTGGCGCAGGGGACTGGCACTCGGTTGACGCCTCCGACCAGGGTTCGGCAGTTAACGAAGTGTTAACCCTGGCGAAAGGACCGAAACCTTCCCATATTGCGTTCTGAAGTGAACGCAATGCAGAGTTGCGCCTGACTCGGGGCGGCATCGCTCCGGGTTGGGAAACGACCAGGGAAAGGACCAGACAATGGCCATCCGTAAGATTTTGCTGCCGTTGACCGGCACTGCCGCCGGCGAGGCCGCTCTGACCGCGTCGCTGATGATTGCCAATCAATGGAAAGCCCACGTCACTGCGCTGCATGTCCGGGTCGACAGCCGCGACGTGGCGCCGCTGGCCGGTGAAGGCCTGTCCGGCGCGATGATCGAGGAAATGATGTCGGCGACGGAGAAAGAGAGCAGCGATCGCGCCCATGCGGTGCGATCGATGTTCGAACGTTTCGTTGCCCGCCAGAATGTTGTGGTGCGCGAGGCGCATCCCGGGCTGGACCACGCCACCGCCAGTTTCGCCGCGGTCACCGGGCGGGAGGAAGATATTGTGGCGCAGCAGGCGAGGCTCGCCGATCTGACGGTGGTGCCGCATCCTGATGCGGGTGAGGACGTGTCCTCATCCGATGCGCTGCATGCGGTGCTGTTCGATTCAGGGCGGCCGGTGATGATCGCGCCGCAGACCCATGTGGAGACGATCGGCAGACGGGTGTGCCTCGCCTGGAACGGGACGGCGGAATCGGCGGAATCGGCGCTGTCGGCGATGCCCTGGATGAAGGAGGCAGAGGCGGTGCGCATTCTGTCGGCCGACGGCTATCAACGCCGTGGGCCCGCTGCGCCGGAGCTGGCGGCTTATCTGGCGCTGCACGACATCAATGCGGACATCGTGATGTTCCCGTCGATCCGCAATTCCGTTGGCGCCGGGCTGCTGGAGGCAGCGCGTCAGTTCGGCTGCGATCTGCTGTCGATGGGGGCTTATTCGCACTCAAGATTGCGGCAGCTGATTTTGGGTGGCGTGACCCGGCACGTACTGGAGAATGCACACATCCCGGTGATGATGACGCGGTAGTTCGCGCTGTCATTGGAGCGTGAGTCGTGCGCTGCCCCCCGGGTCATTGCGAGCGAAGCGAAGCACTCTCCTGGTGGGTGAGCACCTCTCACGAGTTCGCTTCGCTGCGCTTGCGATGACAGAAGGGCTGCGTCGCGCTCCAACCATTTCGCGTGGTAGCCGGTGCCTGAGTGTCACGGTTAAATCAGGCGCGCACGATCGCCGTCAGTCCTTGAACAACGACAGCAGCCCCGTCAGCAGCCGAGTGGGCGACGGCGGGCAGCCGCTGATGACCAGATCGACCGGGATCACCGCGGCGACACCGCCGACGACAGCAGAACTCGCGGCGAACACGCCGCCGTCAGCGCCACAATCGCCCACTGCCACCACCCATTTCGGGTCGGGCGTGGCACGCCAGGTACGCTCCAGGGCTTGTTGCATGTTGTGGGTGACCGGGCCGGTTACCAGCAGCACATCGGCATGCCGCGGTGACGCAACAAAATGGATGCCAAATCGCTCGATATCGTAAAACGCATTGTTCAGCGCGTGGATTTCCAGTTCGCAGCCATTGCATGAACCGGCGTCCACCTGGCGGATCGCAAGACTATGGCCCAGTCGACGTTGCACCGTTTCGTTGAGGTTGGCGGCGAGAGCGGCGAATGCCGGATCCACCGGCGGGCGTGGTTCGGTAAGTGGCCGCCGCAGTCCTTCGCGCAGAAATCTCAGCATGCGGTGCGATCCTTATGGGTCACGGCGAATGCTCACAGATCGTGCCCCGAATATGAACAATTGAAACTCTTATTGCACAGCGGGAAATCGGCCACGATGTTGCCTTCGATGACGGCTTCCAGCAGCGGCCACTGGAACCACGACGCATCGCGGACATGGCAGCGATCCACAAACCCTTCGTTGACCCGCAGCCAAACCAGCACGTCGCCACGAAATGCCTCGGTCAAAGTCAGCGCCTCGCCTGATCGGATCGGCACCTGGGTCATGATCTCGCCATACGGCATGCCGTGCAGGATGTCTTCGATCAGGCTTAGGCTTTGTTTAACCTCGGCGACGCGGATCCAGAGGCGGGCGTTCACATCGCCCTGGGTCAGCACCGGAACGTCAAATGTCAGCGAGTCGTACGGCGCATATCCGGGGTGCTTGCGTGCGTCGAAGACGCGGCCGGATGCGCGGCCGACATAGCCCCCCGCACCAAATTGCCGTGCCAGCTCAGGCTTCAGAATTCCGGTGGCGACCGTTCGATCCTGCAACGACGCCGTCTCGTCATACAATTTCGCCAGCGCTGCAAAGGTCTCGCGCACCTCAGCGACCACACCAACGATCGCCGCCATGTTCTGTGCGTCCAGGTCCACCGTTACGCCGCCAGGAACGATCCGATCCATCATCAACCGATGCCCGAATGCACCGTCGGCCGCACGCAACACCCGTTCACGCAACACCGCGCAATGCGCCTGGATGATCGAGAACGAGGCATCGTTGCAAATTGCCCCGAAATCGCCGAGGTGGTTGGCGATTCGTTCCAGCTCCGCCATCAGTGCGCGCAACCTGACGGCGCGCCGCGGCGGCGTGAAATCCAGCGCGGCCTCGACCGCGCGAGCAAAACCAAGACTGATCGCCACCGCGCTGTCGCCGGAGACCCGGCAGGCCAGCCGCGCCGCCTGTTCCAATGACGCACCGACGAACAACTCATCGACGCCTTTGTGCGCGTAGCCAAGCCGTTGCTCCAGCCGCACGACGGTCTCGCCGTCGCAGGTGAAACGGAAATGCCCCGGCTCGATAATGCCGGCGTGCACTGGACCCACGGGGATTTGATGCAGCCCCTCGCCCTCCACCGGCAGAAACGGATAATCTGTCCCTTCGCGGTGATCGAGCCAGGACCGCGGGTCCTGCAAACCTATCGGCTCAAACCCAAATAAATCGCGGATCGCCCGTTCCAGCCGAATCGCCGGCGGGTGCGCTCCGCCGACCGACGGGTAGTAGCCTTCCGGGCATTGCAACGTGAGCACGCCGATCCGGTGCTGATCCTCAGCGTCGAGCAACGCCATGTGAACCTGGCTGCCGTCGCCCCAAATGCTCAGCAACGTCAGTTCGCCCGCCGCGAGCAAGGCGGTGGCGTGCATCCAGGTGCCCTCATGCACCAGCGCGCGGCGGACGGGCCGATGCAATTGCACCCCCCAGCCTTCGTCCAACAAGCCAAGCAGATAGTTCATCCGAGCATCGCCGCCACATGTTGAAACCACACCACCAACGGCGGCGGCAACCAAATGCCCGCTACCAGCACCAGCGAGAGATGGGCGAGCACCGGTAAATAGGACGCGTGGACCCGGCCCACCGGTCCCTTTACCTCGCCGAACGCCACATCGTTCAACCGCAACAGCAACGCGCCGAACGACAGCAGCAGACCAAGGATGAACACCACCGCGAGCACCGGCTGTTGTGTGAAGGTTGTGGTCACGACCAGGAATTCACTGGTGAACACGCCGAATGGCGGCAGACCGACAATCGCCACGACGCCCGCGACCAATAGCCAGCCGAGGAACGGATGCGTCGTCGTCAGCCCGCCCATATCTGCCATCCGCTGTGTTCCCTTGACCTGCGTGACGTGGCCAACAGTGAAGAAGATCGCCGACTTGGTCAGGCTGTGCATGGTCATTTGTAACAGCCCGGCGAGATTGCCCAACGGGCCCGAGATGCCGAAGGCAAACACGATAATGCCCATGTGCTCGATCGAGGAATAGGCGAACAACCGTTTGATGTCGCGCCGCCGATACAGCATGAACCCGGCAAAAATCAGCGACAGCAGCCCGAGGCCGATCAGCAGCGGGCCGGGAGCGATGGCGGCGGCATTCGTCGCGATCAGGATCTTGAACCGCAGCAGCGCATAAAGCGCGACGTTCAGCAGCAAGCCGGACAGCACGGCGGAGATTGGCGTCGGACCCTCGGCATGCGCGTCCGGCAGCCACGCGTGCAGTGGCGCAAGGCCGACCTTGGTGCCATAGCCCAACAACAGGAAGATGAACGCGATATTGAGCAGCGATGGATCGAAATCCCGGGCGTGCGCCACCAGGACGGTCCAGACCATGGCGTCCATGCCCTCACCGATAACCGGACGCGCGGCGAGGTAAACCAGGATCGTGCCGAACAAGGCCAGAGCAATGCCGACCGAGCCGAGGATGAAGTATTTCCACGCTGCTTCCAGCGCTTCATGAGTGCGGTAGATGCCGACCATCAATACGGTCGTTAGTGTCGCCAGTTCGACCGCAACCCACATCAGGCCGATGTTGTTGGCGACCAGCGCGAGGTTCATGCCGAACAGCATCAACTGAAACATCGCGTGATAGAATCGCAAATGACGCGCGGTGAGCCGCCCAATCTCCAGTTCATGCGCAATATAGCTGGCGCTGAACGCACTGGTGGTGAAGCCGACGAACGTGTTCAGCACTATGAACACGATATTGAAATCGTCGATCATCAGAAACGCATGCGATGGTGGCCGTTGCAGCACCAGCGAAATGGCGCAGCCAAACGACAGGAATGCCGCGACGACATTCAATGTCGCCGAGATCCGATAGCCCGGCAGCACCGCCAGGATCGCCGCCGCCAGCAGTGGAATTATCAAGATGCCCAGAAGCGGATCGAACCAGGCCGGCACCAGGCCCAGTACGGTTTCCGGCGAAAGGCTCATTGCCGCCCTCCGCGAAACTCGTCCATGACGCCGACATCGACGGTGTCGAACCGCTCGCGAATGCGGAACAGGAAAATGCCAATCACGATCAACGCAATCAGCACCGAGAACGCCACGCTGATCTCCACCACCAGCGGCATTCCCTTGGCTCCCGTCGCGGCGAGGTTGATGCCATTCTCCAACGACATGAAGCCGACCACCTGGCTTACCGCGTTGCGCCGCGTTACCATCATCAGCAGGCCGATCAACACCACCGACAATGCCAGCGCGAGGTCCTCACGCACCAAGGGTTCGGCCTTGGCAGTCAGCGGCAGCATGACCTCCAGCGACAGCGCCACCAGAGCCATGCCGGCAAGCATGGTCAGGCCGACGCTGACGACCGTCTCGATTTCGCGATGAATGCCCATGCGGACGACGATGCGGCGCAGCGCCACGGGAACGATGATGGCCTTGAACACCAGCGCGATCGCGGCGGTGATGTAGAGATGCGGCGCGTGCTGGATATTCGCCTGCCACGCCACCGACAGCGCCAGCACGAAGGCGTGCGCTGCCAGCACATTCAGCAATGGCACCAGCCGCACCTGGTACAGCATGAGGAAACTCAGCAGCACCAGGAGGCCGGCCAGCATATGGGCGATGTCGTAGGACATGCCGGTCATGGTGTGGGGCACTTTCCCGTAACGACCGAACACGGGCTCTCACGTTTCCTCGTCATGGCCCGGCCCCCGCCTTCGCCGGGGCAGGCTTTGTCCGGGCCATCTGAGCCAGCACCGTGCAGCACCAGATGGCCTGGACCAGCCGGGCCATGACATTGCGGCTACGGTCCGGGCCTTGCATCGCGGTGAAATGTGCCCCGCCGGTCATCACATGCCTTGCGATACGAACAGCAGCAGCACACCCAACAGACCGAGCATGAATGCCGCGCCGAGAAAGTTCGGCACTCGGAATACTCGCATTTTGGCGATCGACACCTCCAACACGCCCAGAAGCACGCCACCAACAGCCAGTTTCGCGAGATAAATCGGCATGGCCAACAGATAATACCCGATCCCCCAGCCGCTTTGCGCCCAGTCGCCTTGCGCCATGCCGAACGGACAGAACATGCACCAGATCAACGAGACGTAAAGCGACAGTTTCAGGAATGCAGCGAGGTCGATCATCGCCAGGTGGCGGCCGGAATATTCCAGCACCATCGCTTCATGCACCATGGTCAGTTCCAGGTGCGTCGCCGGATTGTCGACCGGGATGCGCGCATTCTCGGCGAGCGCAACAATGATGAAGGCAATCAACGCCAGGGCCAGCGACACCCGCAGCCCGACGTGGTGCGTGGCCATGACCACCGCGATGGTGGACAACTGGGTGGAGCCGGCGACCAGTGCCACCGTGATCACGATCATCAGCATCGCCGGCTCGGCCAATGAGGCGATCATCACCTCCCGCGAGGAGCCGATGCCGCCGAAACTGGTGCCGATATCCATTCCGGCGAGCGCCAGCATGAAGCGGGCGGAGCCCAGCAGTGCAGTGATCGCAATCAGGTCGCCAGACCAGGAGAACAGCAGGCCGGTGGCGAATGTGGGGATCAACGCCGCCGCCACCCAGGTGACCGCAAAGATCAGGTATGGCGCCGCGCGAAACAGCCAGGACGCATTTTCCGCCAGCACCACTTCCTTGCCCAGAAGGCGGCGCAGGTCGCGATAGGGTTGCCATAACGGCGGGCCCCGGCGGCGTTGCAGCCTCGCCTTCACGATCCGCACCAGTCCCGTCAGCAGCGGCGCCAGCACCAGCACCGATGTCATCTGCACGCCCTGGATCAGCAGATCAGGGATCAACTGCGCGTCCATCATTGCCACAGCGCGAGCACCAGCAGCAGCAGGATCAACGCGACAAACACGAACGCCAGATACCGCCGGATGGTGAGGAACTGCAGCACGTTCATCCAGTCGGCGATTGCGGTGACCGCCGCACCGATCGGCGCATACAGCGTCTCCCACGCCGGATCATGGATGTGCTTCTCGATTTGTGCGGCCGCCATGTCGCCGGGGAGCGGCATCGTCACAACTTCCCGGGAGCCGAACACCACAGCCCCAAATACCCGCCGGATCGGTTGGGCAAAGCTGGCGGCCGTGTATTGCGTATCCACCGATGGATCGGGGAACCCGCAATCCCAGGCCGGCGAGCGGCGCGACCGGCGCGAGGCAAAGCGATGCACCGCCAGCGCCATGATCCAGGCGGACGCCGCGATGAACAGGAAGATCAGCAGTCCGTCGTACGAACTGCGCGCCTCGGCGATCGGCACGATGGACAGCCAGGCACGATCCATCTGCGTCGGCATATGAGCGCCCATTAGCGCCTGGGTTACCGGCGAGAGTGTGTCGATCACCGCGCCCGGCAGTACCCCCGCCAGCAGGCAGATCGCCGCCAGCACATACATGGCAGTCAGCGAAAAGCCATCGACCTCGTGTGCCTGGGCTGCCGGTTGGGTACGCGGACGGCCGAGAAAACTGACCCCGAATGCCTTGACGAAGCAGGCCGCCGCCAGGGCCGCCGATAACGCCAGCAAGGCGCCATCGGCCGGGATGGAGATCTTCAATCCCCACTGCGGCATCTCCGGATGCAGCACGATGGCCTGGAACGTCAGCCACTCCGACACGAACCCGTTCAGCGGCGGCAATGCCGAGATCGCCGCGCATCCCACCAGGAACACGAACGCGGTTTGCGGCATACGGTGGATCAGGCCACCCAGATGCTCCATGTCGCGTTCCCCGGTGGCGGTCAGCACGGCGCCGGAACCGAAGAACAGCAGGCTTTTGAACACCGAGTGGTTGAACACGTGAAACAGCGCCGCGGTCAGTGCCAACGCTGCACCGGCCAGTAAGCCATTGGCCCAGAACGCCATCGCCAGACCGAGACCGATGAAGATGATGCCGATATTCTCGACCGTGTGATAGGCGAGCAGCCGCTTCAGGTCGTGCTCCATCAGCGCGTACAACACACCCATGACCGAGGTTACGCCGCCCACCACCAGCACCACCACGGCCGACCACCAACTGGGCACGCCAAGCAGGTCGAACACGATACGGATGAAGGCGTAGATGGCGACCTTGGTCATCACGCCGCTCATTAGCGCGGACACATGGCTCGGCGCGGCGGGGTGGGCCAGCGGCAGCCAGACGTGCAGTGGCACGACCCCGGCCTTGGAGCCGGTCCCGATCATCACCAGCACGAATATGATCCCGACCGTGACCGGCGGCAAATGCGCGGCACGGATCGCGGCGAAGGTGAAGCCAGCTGAGGGCCCCGCCAGTAAACCGAATGCCAGCAGCAAGGTCAGGCCGCTGAACACCGCCATGATCAGATAGACGTAGCCGGCATGGGCGTTGCCCTCGTCGCGGTGATGCGCCATGACCAACGCCCAGGAGGACAGCGACATCAACTCCCAGGCAAACAGGAAGGCGAAGGCGTCGTCGGCGATAACCACCAGCGTCATGCCGGCGAGGAATGCTGGCACGAAGGGGATAACGCGGGCAGGCTCGGTTTCGTGGCGTCCGTAGCCGATTGCGTACAAGCTGGCGCTGGCGCCGCCGAGGCCGATCAGCACGAGAAATGCGCCGGCCAAGGCGTCGAGCCGGAAATTCACCCCAATCCAGGGTAAGCCCAGAGGCAGCCGCAACTGTGTGACGCCGGTGGGAAGCGAGACAGCGCCAACCCACGGCAACGTCGCATGGAATGCGGTCGACGTGAGACTGGCGCCCAGTGAGACGAGGCCAATCGCCAGCAGCGCGACACAAACCAACGCGCAGGCGGGGTAAATCATGTAGTTGGCCCGGCGGAACCGCGCGATGCACACGCCCAGGGCAGACAAAGCGAGCAGCAGCGCGACGCAATATGCAGCGGGCTCGATCATGCCGCGATCAGGTATGCTGGCATTGGGTCAGGGAGTTCCGGCAGGTGCCGAGGCGAACGGCGGCGTCCCGAAACAATGGGGGCGCTGGTTCGTGACCCATGCGCACTCTTCGGGCGAAAAATTCCCTTTCAACCGTGCGGATCCCGGGCGGAACAGGCGTGCGAGAGGCGGAAATACGAGCCTGGAATGGGCCTGGAGGCGCACCCCTTGCCGCCGATCAGAAGGTTGCCTTCTTGCATGGTGCCCGGGTTCGGTTTGGTTAGGTTGGTGCGGATGCGTCACAGTTCAGCCCATGGACCAGACATTGGAGGACCAGGCGATGAGGGGCCGCGCAATCGGCGGATAGTCCGAACCTGGGGCCGAGGCAATGGGGAATATGCGAGGCAACCTCGGCCAGAGGCCAGGGGCCGTGTCGGCACCCGCATTTACCCGTTACTCCCACATGAAATGCGAACCAACGTCGATTCCTTGACATATGCAGCCATGCACGGCAGCACAGTTATGATGTATCATCCGTCATGTGTAAAGCTGTTGACATCAGGCTTTCATGTTTCTACATCATTGCAGACCAGATGGAGCGCGCATGATCACCGCAGCCCAGATGCGAGCCGCACGAGCTTTGCTCGGCATCGACCAGCGCCAACTTGCCGAGCTTTCCGACGTCTCGCTGCCAACTATCCAGCGGATGGAGGCCAGTGAAGGCAACGTTCGGGGTATTGTCGAAACCCTGACCAAGGTCATTGAGGCGTTTGATGCCGCAGGGGTTGAACTCATCGGCGAGAACACCAGAAGCATCGGTGACGGGCGTGGCGTACGGTTCAAGCATCCCGCTGCATTGAATGAAGTGGTCTACGGTCAAAAACTGTTGCGACGGCGATCACCTTACGCAGCCACCGCCGATGCCGCCGCCAGGTCGTCAAGAAAGAGCTGAAAATGCCGACCACGAGGGAGAAAACATCATGGCCACAGCGAAGGAACTGAGGATTTGGGCCAATACGATGCGGCAATGGATCAGTCAGGTCGAAAATGCCAGGTTGAATGAGGAACTGACGCGCGTCGCGGCGGAGATGGAGCGTTTGGCGGCACAAAAGGAACCCGCCGAACGACAGCTGATCTAGTCGATCGCGATGAGAAACGATCCGCGTGTGCGCAAAGGCGACAGGCTGCTGATAGGTTGCGGCCTGTTGCTGGCGTTTGGCGTTGTGCTGCACCTGATCGGGATTATGTGAGGCGCCCGAATTTAGCAATTCGGGGTTTTCTCGTACTCCGCGACCAGCCAGTGCACCGGCTCCCGGGCGGCGCCGTCATACCATTCGGCGACCAGTGGATGGGCGCGGACCGCATCGACATAGGCTTGAGTTGCGGCTGAGATTGCCGGACGCCAGGTCAGAAAGCGCGTGACCACGGGGGCATACATGATGTCCGCGACCGTGAGGGTGGCACCGAACAAATACGGGCCAGTGGCCTCTGACAATTGCTTTGCGCCGGCCCAGGCCGCCTCGACCCGTGCGATATCGGCTAACGTTTCCGCGGTGCGGCCGAGACCGGAATAGTCGCGGCCCAAATTCATCCACATGTTCTGCCGCAAAGCGCGAAAGCCGGAGTGCATTTCGGCCGCGATCGACCTCGCATAAGCGCGCGCGACACGATCCGCCGGCCAGAGCGACGGCTCGATCTCCGCGCAATAGTCGCAGACTGCAAGGGATTCCCAGACACGCGCCCCGCGATGCTCGAGATACGGCACCAGCTCGTTCGGCGACGTGCCCGCGATCAACGGCGTGGGTGCAGGGCGGACGAATCGGGCAACCTCGATGGCGACGTCGAGACCTGCGAGGCGGACCGCCAGCCAACCTCGGAACGACCACGAAGAATATCGGCGCTGGCCGATCAGCAGTCTGCCGTCTGACATATTTTTCCCGAATCCGGTCGCCGGTTACGATGCAATCGCGCCATGGCGTGGCCGAGGCCCGGGTATGCCGGTAACCCGAACTCGGAGGAGAGGCAATGGGGATCCAGGAAGCGGTTCTGGCATGTTTGACGAAGTACGTGGACTTCGAAGGGCGAGCAACGCGCCCCGAATGCTGGTGGTGGGCACTGTTCGTCCTCGCCGTCTGGGTCATTCTGTGGGTGATGGGCGGTGCGATCCTGGGCGCGGACAGCGGGGCGGGCCCGGTATCCGGCGGATTGTTTTGCCTTGCTGCATTCCCGCCGGGTCTCGCGGTTGCTGCGCGACGGCTGCACGACACGGACCGCAGCGCCTGGTGGTTGCTGCTGCTGTTGGCGCCGATCGTTGGCTGGGGGGTGCTGTTTTATTACCTTGCCGAGCCAAGCATGCCGGGCCCGAACAAGTTCGGTGATGCGTTGTTTTTGCAGTGAAACGGTAAGGCGCGTCCGGGCGGTCACCGATTACGCCCGACCGTCTCGGTCGGCGCCTACCTCAGCATCGCAAGATTCCATTTAGAGAAAGATAGAGGACCGGAGAAACAGAGGTTCCTTCCATCGGCGAAGCGTATGGTTTGGTCGCGGCACCATCAGTCACAGGCTGCCGGCAAGAGCTGAAATCACCTGCGACTACTGATCTTGCGTCGCCCTCGGGTTGTCTCGCCTGCCGGCCAGCCTGGCAACCGCAATCGCGAACTCAGCCGGGGCAAGGCAGTGCCGCGAGGCGAGATCAGGCAGCCTGCCGATGTCTCGCTCGCGCGAGACGCGTCAACGCGCCCGCATCCGTCGGCACAATGGGTGAAAAATCCGTGTGCGCAATCCACTCCTTGCGCGTCGGTTTCCGGATGTAGTTCGAAACCGCGTTCAACGTCAGATAAACGATCTTGCGCGGATACGGCGTGATGTTGCCTGCCGAGCCATGCACCAGATTGCCATGAAACATCAGCAACCCGCCCGGCTTGCCGGTCGGTGCGACGATGCCGCCCTGCTCCACCAGCTTCGTTACGGTCGCCTCATCCAGCGTCCACAGCGGATAGGAGGTTGTGGTGGTGTCATGTTCCGCCTGCAAAACGCCAACCGTGTGGCTGCGCGGCACCAGCATCAGTGGCCCATTGATCGGCATCACCTCATCGAGGAACACCGCAATGTTCATCGCCCGCGGTTCCGGCATCCCGTCGTCGCGCGCCCAGGTGCCGTAGTCCTGGTGCCATTGCCAAACATCGCCGGTGAAGGAGGCTTTGGCATTGATCTTGAACTGATGCATGTAGAGCTGTTCGCCGAAGATTTGCTCGATCGGCTCGATCATCCGCGGGTGGCGCGCCAGCAAACCGAACGCCTCATTATACAAATGCGCGGCGAACGCAGTGCGCGGCGCGCCGGAGCGTTCGCGCCATACCTCCGGACGGTCGTGGCGATAAATCTCGACCGCTTCTTCGCGCAGCAGAGCGCATTCTTCCGCGGTAAATGTTTCCGGCAGAAACAGGTAGCCTTCCTCGTGGAAGTGGCGAATTTGCTGGTCGGTCAGCATGGTTGTCTCTCCGTTTCGTTCCACGTTACGGCAGCACTTTACCGGGGTTCATGAGTCCGCGCGGATCGATCGCGTCCTTGATCCGCCGCATCAGCGCCAGTTCGGCGCCGCCGCGCCAGTCGGGCATCATATACGGTTTCAGTTTCCCGATGCCATGCTCGGCCGAGAAGCTACCGTCGTACTTCCGCACCACATCATTCACCCGATCCATGATCGCATGATCCTGCGCCAGGAACCAGGCGGGATCGGCGTCGACCGGCTGTTCCAGATTGAAGTGAATATTGCCGTCGCCCATGTGACCGAACGGCACGGCGCGAATCCCCGGCATCAAAGCCGCACACCCGGCGGTCGCCTCCTCGATGAAGGCGGGAACTTTCGATACCGGCACTGAAACGTCATTCTTGACGCTGGCACCCTCGCGTTTCTGCGCTTCCGAGTGTTCCTCGCGCAGCCGCCAGATTGCCGCGCGTTGGGTTTCCGATTCCGCAATGACGGCATCAACCACGAAACCGTCCGACAGCGCACCCTCCAGCACGTGTTCCAGCGACGAACGCAGGCCGGCGTTCGGCCGTGGCGTGGCCAGCTCTACCAGCACGTAAAACGGCGCTGGGCTTGCCAACGGCAACACCGCATTCGGAATGTGCCGCAGCACGAACGATGTGCCCAGGCCGGACATCAGTTCGAACGCGCTGATCGATGCCGCGTCATGGGCCTGGAACCGCGCGAACAGTTCCAGTGCATCCGCTGCGGATTGCACCGCGCAAAACGCCACCGCGATTTCCTTTGGCTGCGGCACCAATTTCAATACGGCCGCAGTAATGATCCCCAGGGTCCCCTCGGAGCCAACGAATAACTGCCGTAAACAATACCCGGTGTTATCCTTGCGCAACCGGCGCAATCCGTTCCAGATCGTGCCGTCCGGCAGCACCGCCTCCAGCCCAAGCACCAGGTCGCGGGCATTGCCGTAACGCACGGTGTTGTTGCCGCCGGCGTTCACTGCGAGCACCCCGCCGATCTGCGCCGTCCCCTCGGAGGAAATCGACAGCGGCAACAAACAGCCACGCTCGGCAGCGGCGAGTTGTGCCGCTTTAAGCGTCACCCCGGCCTCGATCGTCAGGGTCATGTCGACCGGGTCGAGATCGCGCACCCGGTTCAGCCGTGCCGTGCTCAGCACCAGTTCCGAACCATCCTCGGCCGGCACCGCTCCGCCAACCATCGAGGTATTGCCGCCCTGGGTTACGATCGGCACCCCGGCCGCGGCGCACAACCGTACGACCGCAGCGACCTCCTCGGTGTTGGCGGGCCGCACCACGGCGCTGGTCCGGCCTTTGTACAGCCGCCGCCAATCCTCCGAGGCAGCTTCGGTATCGGACTTATCAGTCAACAGGCCGCGATCGCCGACCACCGCGCGGATGGCTTCGAGCAATGGCGCGGTCACGGTCGGGGCGATGACGGTATCAGGCATTGCGGGTCCTACCAGGGGCGTTGCCGGCAGCTTAATCCAAATCCCTTCCGGCTGACACGGACCGCGCCCAGGGGGCAGCGCCCAGGGACCGCGCCCGGGGGTTGGCGATGACCAGCGAACACGGCGTTGCGAAGGGACGAACCCGACGCCTGAGCGACGTTCCAGCGTTGCACCGTCAGGTTACGATCGCGCTGGCAGGTTACGATCGCGCTGCCCGACCGAACGTTACTCGGCTGCCGCCTGGCGATGCCGGGCCGCTGACGCGGATCCCGCCGCCATTGCCGCCTGCACCTTATCGGGACGGGTAAAGTTGAGATATTCCTGTGCATAAGCCGGCGGCAGGATCTCCACCATCGTTTCGTTCTCGACCCAGACCTCGATCACATGGAACGGCCCACGGTTGCAGTCGAAGCATTTCCAACCAGCCCGCTCGGCGATTGACTGCACGGTGGCGGGATCGGTCGCGACGCTCAAGGCAAAATGCGTCGATCCGAAGCCGCGAGGGTCCTTCCGGACAAAGTTACCGCCGGTCGAGCCGCCCGGTTGCAGCTCGGTGCCTGCCGGATAAACCTCCACCCCGGAGCCGTGCTCGTCGAGTTGGAGCGCAAAGAAGCTTCCCGGATTGGGTGGGAACGGGACCGCAGTTCCACCCATGAGTTCGGCGAGCACTCCGGCAGCTTGCTTCGGGTCACGCGCGGCGATCGAGAGATGATGGATCATGGCTTCCTCGCACAATTCATTTCTCCGCACCTACCACGAATGCACCCTCAGCGGCAATCGGCCTGGCCGATCGCATCGGTGCCTGCGCGGATCAACAAAGTGCTTCGGGCGAGCGCTCGGCCGTCGTTGCCAACGGGCACCATCGCCAACGCCGTAGCGCGGACGCTCTGGCCAAAGCCATCGGCTGAGCGCTACACGGCATTGTTTCAAGGAGGGAAGATCGCCATGAATGGATCAGACAATCCCGGCGCGGGTGGCAAGGGGCTGGCCAAATCCCCCGGAGCATTGGCCGGGTTGAAGGTCGTCGACCTGACCCGTGTGCTTGGCGGGCCGTATTGCACGATGATCCTGTCCGACCATGGCGCCGACGTAATCAAGATCGAGCCGCCGCAAGGCGATGAGGTGCGCGACTGGGGCCCGCCGTTCCACGGGGATGACGCCAGTTACTTCATTGGTGTCAACCGCAACAAGCGCGCGATGGCGGTCGACCTGCGCAAGCCCGCAGGCCAGGCGATCATCCTGAAGCTGCTGGCCGACGCCGACGTGCTGATCGAGAACTTCAAGCCCGGCGATATGGAGCGTTGGGGTCTGGGATATCACGACAAACTGTCGAAGCAGTTTCCCCGGCTGATCCATTGCCGCATTTCCGGCTTTGGCGGCGATGGTCCGTTGGGCGGATTGCCCGGATACGATGCTATCCTGCAGGCGATGACCGGCCTCATGAGCGTCAACGGCGACGCCACCACCGGCCCGATGCGGCTTGGTACGGCAATCGTCGACATGGGCACCGGCCTGTATTCCGCGATCGGCATCCTGATGGCATTGCACGAGCGAACCGTCTCCGGTCTGGGTCAATATCTCGACATGACGCTGTACGATTGCGGTATGGCGCTGCTGCATCCGCAGGCGGCGAATTACTTCCTCAATAACTCACGGCCGCGCGGCACCGGCAATCCGCATCCCAACCTTGTGCCGTATGACAAATACCCGACGCGCACCTGCGATGTCTTCATTGCCAGCGGCAATAATGGGCAGTTTCGCAAGATGTGCGAGCTGCTCGGACGGCCGGCACTCGCCGACGATCCGGACTTTGCCAACAACGGTGAGCGCAACATCAACCGGGTCAAGCTGACCGAGTTGTTGCGCGCTGCCTTTGCCGAGCATGACGGCAACGAACTCGCTCTCAGGCTGATCCGCAATGGGGTGCCGGCGGGGCCAGTACTGCCGGTGGATGAGGCGACCGCTGCGCCGCACACCGCGCATCGGGAAATGGTCACCGAGCTCGACTGGTACAAGGGCATCGGCACGCCGATCAAGTTCAGCCGCACGCCTGGCGGCACGCGCCGCCCGCCACCGAAATTCGCCCAGAATGGGGGCGAGATCCTGGATCAGCTCGGCTACACGGAAGCCGAGATCGAGGAACTGCGGCGCAGCGGCGTGGTGTACGACAAACGCCGCGTATGATACCGGCCTGCATTGGAGTGTGAGCCCGGCAGCCAGCATCCTGGAAACGCCGGCATCCCGGGATTGTAGGAACGTCACGGCGCAACGGGTAACGACACCACGGCGCCCAGGTTGTTTCCTGTTGGCGCAGCGAAGCACCTCCCTCAGGGCGGCGTGGAGACAGCTTCGCTGCGCTCGTCATGCCGGGAGCTGGCAGTAGGTGGACCTGATCGGAAAATGCTCAAGGCCGCGTAAATCGCCCACTCCGCAAAAGCCCTGATGATATCACCGTGCCGCCACAGTCCTGACACGCATGGCGCCCAGTTGCTGGGACCTGAGGCCAACGTAAAGGAACCGGCCATGACACATCTGAAGACAATGCTGATTGCTGCTCCGGTCGCTCTGGGCTTGCTGGCAGCGCCCGCCGCGCACGCCGAATGGCGAGGCCATGGCGGCTGGCATGGCGGCTATGGCTACCGCGGCCCGGGCTTTCCGCTGGCGGGCGCGCTTTTGGGCCTGGGCGCGGCGGCGGTCGTCGGCGGGATCATCGCAGCGCAGCCGGCCTATGCTCCGCCGCCTGCCTACTACTACCCGCCGCCAGGGTACTACGCTCCGCCGGGGTACTACTATCAGCAACCGTATTACGCGGCGCCCGGCTATTAACCCCAGCTGTTAACCTGAGTATTAGCTCGACTCCTCAGCCTGCGTCAGGGTGACCGATCCCGCGAGGGGTCGTTCATCCTGAACGCAGTCGCCTTGTCGGATTGGTTTTCACTGCCTCCACTGGACGTGTATCGCGCAGCCCAGCAGAGTTGTTTGCCTCAGGTGAGGGGAGGCAAACATGGCATGCAACATCGGCATTACGGGGATCACCGGCCGCATGGGCCAACTGCTGGCTGCGGAGGTGCCTGCGGCGGGCGCCGTCCTTGCCGGCTGCATCGGCGGCCGGGCGGGTTCCGGGAAGCCGGTTCCGGCGGGCGTCCCGCTGGCGGCAAATCTGAGTGCGCTGGCGGCTGCCTCCGACGTCGTCATCGACTTCACCCACGCATCGGCGGCCCAGGCGACCGCGGCCACCATGGCGGCGTCAGGCAAGGCCTGGGTGCTTGGCACCTCCGGCCTGTCGGCCGCTGACGAGGCCGCTGTCGAGGTTGCCGCTCGGTCTATCCCGATCGTCTACGCGTCCAACTTCTCCTCCGGCGTGAACCTCGTGCTGGCGCTGTGCGAGCGGATGGGCGCGGCGCTGCCGGCCGAAGTGTACGACGCCGAAATCATGGAGATGCATCACCGGCAGAAAGTCGACGCCCCCTCGGGCACGGCGGTCGGTATGGGCCGCGCGGTGGCCAAGGGGCGCGGGCAGAAGCTGGAAGACGTCATGGTTAGCGGTCGCCACGGCCACACAGGCGCGCGCGAGACCGGGGCGATCGGCTTCGCAGCGTTGCGCGGCGGCCAGGTAGTGGGCGAGCACACGCTGATCTTCGCCTCTGCCACCGAGCACATCGCGCTGACGCATCGCGCGTTCGACCGCCGGGCGTTCGCCACGGGGGCGGTGCGGGCGGCGTTGTGGGTGTTGGGCAAGCCGCCGGGGTTGTACTCGATGATGGACGTTCTTGGCATGACATGATCGGCGGCGAAGGCTTTGCCGCACGGTACCCGCTGGTCTGGCATGTAATCGAAGCCGAGGGCGCGGGTTGCGAGAGCTTGTATCCTGCCGCGACGCTACGCCGGCTGAGCGGGCTGCCCGCAGACAGTACGAATCGTAACGACTTTCAGCATCTGACGCTGCCGGACGGTGTCTCGGCGGTTCTGCGTTTGCAACTGATGCCGGATGAGCGTCTGGTCCCGACCCTGACCGGGGCCTTCTCTGGGCGGCCCGATCTGTGGCGCGCGCACATCGACCAGCATGTGTTCTTTTGGGTCTCCGCAGACCGTCGCGATCGTTTCTTGCGCGCATGCGTAAGGCTGCGGACGCACCACGCTCCAGCCCCGGTTGCCGCGCCGGTGGTCATGGCAATTGATACCGCGTCATTGCTGGCCGCGCATGCTGATACGGCTTTTTTTTCACGGATCAACACGGGTTCCACAGCACGCGGCGGCGCCAGGACACAGCGGGACGAGACGACACTGCGGCCGATGCACTCCTGGCGGGGCGAACGGGTAGTGGAGTTGGCGATCCGCGGGACGGTGCCGCTCATGCCCCGGGCCGTGCCGCAGCCATGCCATCCGACATCCTGGAATGGACTCGATCGACCAGGGTGCGCCCAACTTCCACCCGCGCGGTAGCTGCCGAGCTTCCCAATAGCAGACTTTGCGCGCCTGATCGCGGCCGCTGCGGCTGATCCATGGCGGTGATGCGCCGAGACCAAAAGGGACAGCCAGCCGATTGCACGCAGCTGCCACGCCGCCAGGGCGTGCTCTCGCCCGACGCTGGGGCGCAGGCCTCGCCCATGCCCCGCACGGCCGGCGCACGCGCCCCGGCCGTGCCGTCGTGGCCTATCCGAGCGTCACTTCGGCCTCGATCACGTCCAGATCTGCGGTCATGACCATGCCCTTGGTTTCCGGCCCCAGGTAGACCGCGACGATATACACGACCAGCGAACCCATCGCGCCGTACATCATCGGTTTGGCGAAACCCATGCCCTGGTTCACTGCGAAGTAAGTCAGGATCGGCGCGACGGCCGCGCCCCAAACCGCGCCCTGGTGGTAGATGAAGCCGGCGGCGGTGGCTCGTACCTCGGTCGGGAAGCGTTCCGACAACCAGCCGGGGTTGAGGGCATCCTTGCCGCTAAAGAAGCAGATGAAGAGCAGGAAGAACCCGAGGAACAAGGTGTGATCGGTCTGCGTGATATACAGCGGAATGAGGAACAACGCGACGATCGTGGGGATCATGAGCGCCCAGCGCCGTCCGACGCGCTCCGACACGGCGCCCCAGAAGCTGCAGGCGGCGAACGTGAGGATGTTGCCCCAGAACACCGGAACCGACACCTGGGCTGGCGTCCAGCCCAGTTCCTTCGTCAGATAGGTGCCGAGCATGGCCCAGACCGCGTAGTAGGTGCAGAAGTTCGCGGCCATCCACAGGCAACCCGTCAGGGTGTTGAACAGATATTTGCGCTTGAAGATGGCGAACAGCGGCAGGGTGACCTGCTTTTGCGTCACGTCCTGGATCTTCTTGTTTTCCGCCCAAACCTCGGGCTCTTTCACGTACATGCGGATCCAGACGCAGGCCAGAGCCGGTAGCACGCCGAGGATCAGCATTCCACGCCACCCGTAGCCCTTATGCCACGCCTCCAACGGTGCATACAGAAAGCCGTAGGCCAGACCGGACAGTGCGAACCCCAGGCCCCAGGACCCCTGCAGGACGCCGGACATCAGCCCGCGAGACCGCGCCGGCCAGGATTCCATCGCCAGCGCCGCGCCGGCCGGCCATTCCGCCCCCATGCCGATGCCCAATATCGCCCGGATCACGAACAGGAAGGTAAAACTGGGCGAGAAGCCCGCGAGGAAATTGCAGATGGAGTACCAAAGAATGGAAATCATCAGAGGTGCCCGGCGCCCCAGCCGATCGGCCAACCAGCCGGACGCCGTCGCTCCGCCCAGGCGCATCACCAGCGTGACCGAGAAGATCGCGGTCACGTCGATCAGCGGGACCCCGAACTCCTGCGCAATCGGCGCCATGATAAGAAGGAAGACGGTGAAGTCGAAGGCGTCGAGCGTCCAACCCATCCAGGCGGCGCAATAGGCGTACCATTGGTCCTTGGTGGGTTCTTTCCACCACGGAACATCTGCCGCGGTTCCGGCGTTTCCAGACATCGCTTTGAACTCCCTGCTTGTGGCCTACCTGTGTGCGATGGGCTTTCACTTGCCCATTCAGAACGCAGCCTATCAGTGAGTACAAGCTGGATGCAACCGGTCCCAGCGCGAGGCCGATGTGGGTCTTACCGGTGCGGGACAGCCCTGATCAGTCGATGCCGGTGGCGGTTACGCGACCGGTGGGTCGGAGGCCGTGCGAGAGGCAGGCGTCGGCCATTTGGGGCCATTTTCCGCGGTGAAACGAACGTCCGGTTATGAACATCCCTGCCCACCAGCCGGCCGGCAAAAGCCAACCCTCTCCGCCGGCCAACCAGCCGGTGGGTATATCCGCTTTCGGGGTCCCACGCATGCCAGCCAGATGACTAACCCGGGCGCTGTCAGGTCACCGTCACGTTCAAGGAGCCGGCGCGTCAGAGAGTTCGACACAAACGTTGATGCGCTCGACATCTCCGCCGATGCGATCAACGCGCCGCGAGAGCGAAGCATAACCACCTTCCAACAAGCCCAGTCGTTCCTTGATCTCGATCAAGTCGCCCCTGATGTGGCCGACGTCGGCGCGAATGCCACGCAGCAGTTCCAGCACGAGATCGAACGGTGGGGCAGACATGGTCTGGGTCCGTAGCAGATTGGCTTCCGGCCCACTCATAGATCACTCGCGGCAACGCTTGCATTGCAGTCGTCCTCCGCCGCGTCTGCTGCTGGTGATAGTCTGGGCGCCGCGCCAGGAACCGGAGGCCGCCGCCTGGACCCCACGCCTCACGCCAGTCCGTAAACGTCCACGCGTCCGTCGTAAGTCGGCACGAACAGTTTGCCGTTCCAGGCCACCGGACGGTTGAACTTCGGGTGGGTAAACGCGGTACCCGCGCCAAAATCCCAACTGTCCCACAGCACGACGAGCTGATGGCTGCCGTCGCCGAAAGTCCCGAAGTTGGCCGCATCGTACGCCAGCAAGCGGCCAGGCGTCAGCTCCATATTGGCATCCCCGGCCGGCACCAAAGCCCAGACGACACCATCATTCCCGCCGTTGGCAGACAGCGAGATCATCCAGCCGGGCATCCCTCCCGGCGGCACCGGCGCCTGCGGCGATGCGCTCTCCGCGCTGTTGGCGAGAAACGTCGAGGTGCCGTCGGCATTCAATCGCCAGGCACGCAGGTTGCCGTTTTCTCCGCCGCAAAAATGCATCGTGCCGTGTGCCGTGCTGTGCCAGAGCACCGCGGTGCCGTGCAGATGATGCGTGGTCTGGCCAAACAGCACATTCAACGCCGTCGGATTGTTCGGCTCCGGACTGGGCGCGGGGCCCGGGTAGTAGGTGTAAAAGATCGGCGGACATTTCAGTTTCATATAATTTCGCGGCGTCTGCGCCTGATCGAGATCGCCCGGCTCGGTCTTGCCAAGAGACGTCGTGCCGGCGGCGTAGAGGATGCCGTCCTTGCCCGCGCACAGCAGAACACCGGCAGACTGCACCAGCACCGGGCCGCCCGAACCGAAATCCTGGTCGCCCCAGGCGTTACCCATGTCCTCCGGCGCCACGCCCAGTCGGGCGAGGTGCGCAACGAGGCGGAAGTTCGATGCCTTCGGTGTCGCGGTTGGCGCTTCCCCTTCCGGGTTGCCGCCGGTTCGCCCGTCGTCCGTCCAAGGCGTCCACCAATCCACGGCGGCAATCGATCCGCTGCGGCCTGCGGCGGGTGGCGTGTATCTCAGCTTGACGATGCTTTCGGCGAAGTCGGTGACGCCGTCGAAATCGCCATTGCCGGTGATGACGTAGAGAAACCCGTCCGCATCCACCGCCGGCCCGCCTCCGGAATGCCAAATGCCGCCGCCGGAGCCTCGGGCGGTCGAGCACCAGGTCGCGGAGATCCTCCAGCTCCGCGTGTCCACCGCGATCATCCAGCCGCGCGCGGTTTCGGCGGTCTCCTGGACGGTCCCGAATGGAATGAACACGGCGCCCGCCGACAGCGCCAGAGCGGCGCGCTGCTTGCGCTCCGCCGAGCGGAACTGAATGGCCTTCAGTCCATGGCCGGGGTCGAACGTGGTACCTTCCAGGTTGATCGGCGGCTTCGGCGACGAGCCGTCACGCAGCGTCAGTTGATACAGCCAGTGCTGGCCCTTGGCAGCGGACCCATCCGGGCTGATCCAGGCGCAGGCGTAGAGCAGCCCCGCTGCCGGATCGATCACCGGGGTGGACAGGATGCCCCAATGATCGTTGATCAGGTGCTCGTCGATCGCCTGCGTGCCATTGATCGGAGTACCGAGCGTACGGTGCCACAACAGCGCTCCGTCGTTGGCGTCGAACGCCAGCACCTCGTTCGCCATGCTGGCGAGAAACACTACATCGTGGCGGGTCCCGTTGGCGATTTCCAGATCCGGAACGATCAGCGGCTGTGCCTCACAGCCGCGCTTGTCACCGGTGACAGGCAGGCTGAACAGTTTCCTGATGCCACGGGTGCGCACCGTAGTCGGAGTCAATACCGATTCAGTGAGGTTCGCCCCGGTCCGGGCATTGTCGAACGATCGGGTCAGGACGGATGGGGATGTCATGGCGCAACCTCCTGCGTTGCGGAACAGATGACCGCACGCTCTAACGGCGTCGCGAACAGGGATGTCTTCCGGAGTGCAGGCTTTTCCTGGGAGGTGTGCGGTAGGAAGCGCAGATCCCACGTCAGGGGTGTCGGCCTCATGTCGCCGCCTTCGTGTGTAGCGGCAGCATCCACGCGGCGGCAGCCCGGCCCAGACCTCCCAGAGCAAGCCCTACGGCAGCCATGGCCGCACTGCTCAGCGCAAGTATGGGTGTCTGACTGGCGGGGATGCCGGCGGCCAGGTTATCGATGCTCAGGACCAGGGGCAGGGCGTATAGCCACGCCCGGCTGCGCGTCGCGCTTGCAAGCAGAAGCGGCACGCAGCAAACATAGGCCACGACGTCAGGGAACCTCAGGAGTTGGTGCGGCATGCAGGCACCGGCCCAGGATGCGAGCCCGTCGCAAAGGCCGAAGCCAAGCGCCAGGCGCGTTCGTCCGCCCCATGAGAGCAGGATTGGTCCGACAACCAGACCGGCGAGAAAACTATCCAGCCCGAGAGAGAACGCTGCAAGTAGCCATTGATGAAGCAAGTTCAATTCGAACACCTCCAATGCCGCGGAACGAGCACGTGCTGCGGAATTTAGGCTCGTCTTGCGTCAAAAGTCATCCGTAATCGTCAGTGACCGGACGGTGTCACATGACGATAACGATCGCTGCGATCACGAGGCGCAATGGTCAGCGATGGTCGACCCGCACCGGCCCGCCGGGCCGGAAAGGCGCCTGCAACTGAGCCCATGGTACTACCTCGGGCGCCACCATATGGGATGCAAACTGTGTCATTGACGGTCGGAAGCCCTGAATTGCGCCAGTGGTCTCCCCTGGAGGCAGCACCGCGGGATGCAAACGGTGTCGAGAACCCGGGCATAACCGGTCATCGCCAGTGCCGGACTGCCGTCCCCAGCTTTCCCATTGGCGTTTCATCTTGACCCTGGCGACCCGTTCCGTCACACACCGCCGGTCCCGAAGCAACCCGGACCCTGGGCCAATTGGCGCCGCCACCGAGAGAGAATCCTAATGCGCGACACAGGCGAGTATCTGTTTACCTCCGAATCGGTCTCCGAGGGGCATCCCGACAAGGTCGCCGACCGGCTGAGCGACACGGTGCTCGACGCGTTCCTCGCAGCGGACCCATACGCTCGCGTGGCCTGCGAGACGCTGGTCACCACCAACCGCGTGGTGCTGGCGGGCGAGACCCGCGGCCCCGAGTCGGTGACGCCCGAGCTGCTGACCCATCTCGCCCGCATGGCGATCCGCGACATTGGTTATGAGCAGGACGGGTTCCACTGGCAGAACGCCGAGGTGACGGTGCTGCTGCATTCGCAGTCCTCCGACATCGCCCAGGGGGTGGACAGCGCGGGGAATAAGGATGAGGGGGCGGGCGATCAGGGTATCATGTTCGGCTATGCCTGCCGCGAGACGCCGGAACTGATGCCGGCACCGCTGTATTACGCGCACGAAATTCTCCGGAACATGCGGGACCGGCGGATTGCCGGCGACCACACGGTGGCCGGGCTGCTGCCGGATGCCAAGAGCCAGGTCACGCTGCGTTATGTCGATGGCAAGCCGGTGGGCGCGACCTCGATCGTGGTGTCCACCCAGCATGAGGAAAGCCTGGAGCAGGGCGAGATCAAGCGCATGCTGTGGCCGCTGGTCGAGACCACGCTGCCGAAGGGCTGGATGCCGCCGGAGCACGAGTTCTACGTCAACCCGACCGGCAAGTTCTGCATCGGTGGGCCGGATGGCGACTGCGGGCTGACGGGACGGAAGATCATCGTCGATACGTATGGCGGGGCGTCGCCGCATGGTGGTGGTGCGTTCAGTGGCAAGGACCCGACCAAGGTAGACCGGTCCGCAGCGTATGCCTGCCGCTATCTGGCGAAGAACGTGGTGGCGGCGGGTCTGGCGGATCGCTGCACGATCCAGATCAGCTACGCGATCGGCGTGTCGCACCCTCTGTCGGTCTATGTCGACCTGCAGGGCACCGGGCACGACGTCGACGAGAAGCGGCTCGAGGCGGTGCTGCGCGACGCAATGAACCTGACGCCGCGGGGCATTCGGGAGCATCTGCATTTGAATCGGCCGATTTACGTGCCCACCTCGGCGTATGGCCATTTTGGCCGCGAACATGATGAGGCGAAGGGCACCTTCACGTGGGAAAAGACCGATCTGGTGCCGGTGCTGAAGTCGGCCCTGGGCCGGTAGGGCAGGCGTCTCTCCCCATCCGTCATCCCCGGACTTGTTCCGAAGACCTCCATCAGCACCATGCCTCGACAGGTCCCCGGGACCAGCCCGGGGATGACGGATGGGAGGTTGACGAGCGCCGCCGAGGTCACTCCGCAACCCAACTGATCGCCGTCAAGCCGCCGCCCAACCGGCTTTATGGTCGAGCCCGCGGACACAAACTCCGGCCGCGGCAGCAAAAGTTGCTGGATGTGACGTTACCCAGGTTGGCGGTGGACCCGAATGATCCGTGGGGCTCTTTCGCGGTCCGGCCATCGGCGCTGTGGCTGGAGGTTGGCTTTGGCGGCGGTGAGCACGCTCTGGCTTTGGTTTCCGCCTTCCCCGGCATCGGGCTGATCGCCTGCGAGGTGTTCGAGAACGGCATTTGCTCGCTGCTGTCCCGGCTGGTGCCGGAGGGGGGCGAGGCAGACGAACCTCTGCCGGGCAATCTGCGGATCTGGCCGGAGGATGCACGGTTGCTGCTGGCGCGGTTGCCGGATGGGTGCCTGGATCGGCTGTTTTTGCTGTTCCCCGATCCTTGGCCCAAGGTGCGTCACGCCAAACGCCGGTTCGTGCATCCGGCGATGCTGCCGGTGCTGGCTCGGGTGCTGAAGCCGGGCGGAGTGTGGCGAGTGGCCAGCGATGACCCAACGTATCAGGACTGGGTGAGGGCGGTTATGGCAGCGCAGGATTTGTTCGATGCGCCGCCTCCGGTAGAGGTGAGGCCGATGGGCTGGCCGCCGACGCGGTATGAGGCGAAGGCGCTGCAAGGTGGGCGGGTGCCCCAGTATTGGACATTTGTGCGGCGGTAGCCGGTCAGGCCTGCGCCTCCGAAACTACGCGCAGCTCGGCGTACGGGCAGGCCACGATCGCCTGGGCTCGACCGAAGTCATTGGTGAACTCGACCAGCGCAATCTGATTGTCTAGCGGCTCGACGACCGTTCCAACTGCACCGCGTGTGAGCCCGAGATCTGAGCGGTCGATCAGCAGCGTGACAACATCAAGAAGTCCGGGACGAGGGTCCTCAATTGGTAAATTCGAATTCATCATAACACCCAGCAAGAGACGAGCCGGGGATGGTACTCACCGGTTCGAATGGTCCAGAAGCATATTACCATGGCGGACTTTTGGTGTCTCGTCATTTGCGTATCGATGCGCCACTGCTCGCCCCAGACGTCTCTGGACAAAGGCGTGGCGTCCGCGGTTACCGCCGCCGTGAGCAAAGCATCGCGCAACCACTTGGCATCCTGCTGCGTCAGGCCCAGGACCTCTCGAAACACCCGAACCTTGTGACGGCCCCTGGAATGCGATGGGCTCAGGCAGTAATCCCTGACTTTTGCAATGTCGACGACCGCGAGAGCACTATGCGGCAGGCGGCTGGCCATGTGACCGCACAGCCGTGAAACGGCCGAGGCATGAGATCATCGTGAAGTAAATAACCTGTTACGCAAACTATTTTTCTTCGCGGCCGAAACATGCGATTGTGCTCGTTGCGAGCAAGGACGTGCCGCATGGACCAGCAACGCATCTTTCTCTCGGCGGTCAGTTCGGAGTTCAGAACGGCACGCGAAGCTCTCGGGCGGACCTTGGACCTGCCGGGATTGCGCGTGCGCGAGCAGGCGTCTTTCCGGCAGGAACCTGGCAGCCTGACGCTGCTGGATAAACCGCATGACTACATCAAGGACTGTACGATTGTTGTCTGCCTGATCGGAATTCGTGCGGGCAGCGGGCCTCGCCCAACCGAGTCCGAGCGTTATCGTGACATGCTGCGCCATGGGATCGACCTAACCAGTCACGCGGAATGGTCCTATACGCAGTGGGAGGTGTTTTTTGCACTCCATTACGGGCGAAACATGGTCACGTTCCGCGCGGTGGACGACTACGTCCCCGAAGAGCCCGGCGTCTCGGACCCGCGGCAGGCATTGTTTGTCGAGCACCTGGTGACGATACCGCTTCAAGCCGCCCACCACACCGCCCCAACCTGCGCGCCCGCCCAATCTCCTCAACCCTTTGTCCCCCCGCCGCCCCCTGCTATACCACCCCGACACGCCCCGGACCGTCCGGTCCGAGGGACCAACAAGGATTCTGTAATGGCACGTCGCCGCCAGCTCTATGAGGGCAAAGCCAAGATCCTGTTCGAGGGGCCCGAACCCGGCACCCTCGTGCAGTATTTCAAAGACGACGCGACCGCCGGCAACGGCGCCAAGAAAGGCATCATCACCGGCAAAGGCGTGCTCAACAATCGGATCAGCGAATACCTGATGCAGCGCCTCGCCGAGATCGGCATCCCGACCCACTTCGTCCGCCGCCTCAACATGCGCGAGCAACTGATCCGCGAAGTCGAAATCATTCCGCTCGAGGTGGTGATCCGCAACGTCGCCGCCGGCAGCATCGCCACTCGCCTCGGCATCGAGGAAGGCACCCGCCTGCCGCGCTCGATCATCGAGTATTACCTGAAGAACGATGCCCTCAACGACCCGATGGTGTCCGAGGAACATATCACTTGTTTCGGGTGGGCCGGCACTGCCGATCTCGACGACATGGTCGCCCTCAGCCTGCGCATCAACGATTTCCTGTGCGGACTGTTTCTCGGCGTCGGCATCACCCTGGTCGACTTCAAGCTGGAATTCGGCCGGCTGTGGGAAAATGACGAGATGCGCATCATCCTGGCCGACGAGATCAGCCCGGACAATTGCCGCCTCTGGGACACCCGCACCAACGAGAAACTCGACAAGGACCGGTTCCGTCGCGACCTCGGCAAGGTCGAGGAAGCCTACCAGGAAGTCGCCAAACGACTGGGCATCCTCCCCGAGGCCGGCGTGCGCGACCTGAAAGGACCGGAGGCCGTGCAGTGAGAGCAGTCGTTACGGTGATGCTGAAGGAAGGCGTGCTAGATCCGCAGGGCAAGGCGATCGGTCACGCCTTGGGCACGCTTGGGTTTACCGGCGTGAACGACGTGCGCGCCGGCAAGTTGATCGTGCTGGATCTCGTGGAAACCGATCCCGTAAAGGCGCAGGCGGCAGCCGAGGACATGGCGCGCAAGCTGCTGGCCAATACGGTGATCGAAAGTTTCCGGGTCGCGGTGCAAGCGGAATGATCAGGCAATTCCGCAGCCGCCCCTCGTTGCCAAACAGTCCGCCGCCAGCGTACCCACACAGCGTGACCATGATACTTCAACGCAACGAATTGGCCAACCAGAGGTCCAGACTTCGATGAACGTCAAAGTCCTCGCTGCAGCCCTTGCACTTCTGGTTTTCGCCCCCGCCGCGTCCCACGCTGCGCTGATGAGCGCGCAGGACCTGCTGACCGCCTGTTCCGGCGACGCCGTGGCGAGGGCGACCTGCGACGGCTATCTGATGGCGGCCACCGACCTCGTGCTGCGCCGGGAAGGCCGTGGCCGGACCAAAGCCCGGCTGTGTGTGCCGGCTACCGTCACCATCGACCAGGTCCGTGACGCCGTGCTCAATGTCGGACAGCAACGCCGGGCCATGCGCGCGCCCGCCGGACTCGGGCTGGTTGCTATCGCAATGCGCCGCTCCTGGCCGTGCGAAGGGTCCCTCGGCGAACCAGGTGCCAACCGAAGACCATGGCAAAACCGCGATCCTGGGCTGCCAGGCGAACCAGGAGCACCCAACGACCAATGAAAGCCGGCATCGTCATCTTTCCCGGGATTAACCGTGAGCGCGACATGGCGATCGCGCTCAAACAATCCTTTGGCGTTGAACCGCGCATGATCTGGCACAAGGAAACCGAGCTGTCCGACGTCGACCTCGTCGTCATCCCCGGCGGCTTCAGCTTCGGCGATTACCTCCGCTGCGGTGCCATGGCGGCACGCTCCCCGGTGATGGACGCGGTGCACCGCCATGCCGCCCGCGGCGGCTACATCCTGGGTGTCTGTAACGGCTTTCAGGTCCTGACCGAGGCCGGCCTGCTGCCCGGAGCGCTGTTGCGCAATGCCTCGCTCCGCTTCCTGTCGATGGATTGCCACCTGCGGGTCGAACGTAGTGACACCGTGTTCACCAGCCGTTACCAGACCGGCTCGACCTTCCGTGCCGTCATGGCACACGGCGACGGCAATTTTTTCGCCGACGACGCGGCCCTCAACCGGCTGGAGCAACAGGGTCTCGTCGCCTTCCGCTACGCCACCGCCTCGGGCGAGATCGCCCCGGAGGCCAATCGCAACGGCAGCGCCCGCTCGATTGCCGGTATCCTCAGCCCCAACCGAAGGGTGCTCGGCCTGATGCCCCATGCCGAGGATCTGGTCGACCCGCTGATGGGTGGCACCGGCGGCAAGCCGCTGTTCGACTCGCTCGCGGCCGCCTGATGCCTACCACCGCACCGGCCCCCTCGGGAGAACGCGAGATCAACCAGCAACTCGCCGCTGAGTTCGGCCTGAGTGCCGAGGAATACGCCCGCGTCCTCAACATCATGAACCGCACCCCCACGCTCACCGAACTCGGCGTGTTCAGCGTCATGTGGTCGGAACATTGCAGCTATAAATCGTCCAAGGTCTGGCTGAAACAGTTGCCGACGAAACAACCCTGGGTCATCCACGGGCCCGGTGAGAACGCCGGCGTGGTGGATATCGGCGACGGCCTCGCCGCGATCTTCAAAATGGAGAGCCACAACCACCCGAGTTTCATCGAACCCTATCAAGGTGCCGCTACCGGCGTCGGCGGCATACTTCGAGACGTCTTCACCATGGGCGCCCGCCCGATCGCCAATCTGAATGCCTTGCGATTTGGCAGCCCGGACAATCCGGTCACCAAACGAATCGTCGACGGTGTTGTGAGGGGTATCGGCGGTTATGGCAATTGCGTCGGCGTGCCCACGGTCGGCGGCGAGATAAACTTTCATCGCGCCTATGACGGCAATCCGCTGGTCAACGCGATGACCGTCGGCATTGCCCGCAAAGACCGAATCTTTCTTAGCGCCGCGGCCGGCGTCGGCAATCCGGTGGTCTATGTCGGTTCGAAGACCGGGCGGGACGGAATCCATGGCGCAACCATGGCCTCGGCCGCGTTCGGCGCCGATGCGGAGGAGAAACGACCCACCGTGCAGGTCGGCGATCCCTTTACCGAGAAATTGCTGATCGAAGCCTGCCTGGAACTGATGCAAACCGACGCCATCGTCGCCATCCAGGACATGGGGGCCGCCGGCCTGACCAGTTCCGCAGTCGAAATGGCAGCCAAAGGCAACGTCGGAATTTCGCTGAACCTGGACGCGGTGCCGGCCCGCGAAACCGGCATGACCGCTTACGAGTTCATGCTGTCGGAAAGCCAGGAACGCATGCTGATGGTGCTGCGTCCCGATCGCGAGGAACTGGCGCGCGGCATTTTCGAGAAATGGGACCTCGACTTCGCCGTCATCGGTGTGCTGACCGATATGGGCCAGTTGACCGTCTGGCATCACGGCAAACTTGAAGCCGACATTCCACTGGGCCCGTTGAACGATCAGGCCCCGCTTTACACCCGCTCCACCATCGAGCCACCGAAACGCGAGAAACTCAATCCGGCGCGGATCGAGGATCGCATCGGCCTGACCGGAGCGCTGCGCAAACTCATTGCCTGTCCGGATCTGTGTTCCCGGGCCTGGGTTTGGGACCAATACGACAGCACCGTGGGCGGCCAGACCGTCAAACGGCCCGGTGCCGCGGATGCCGCCGTGGTGAAGCTGGAGGGCCTCAGCCGAGGCCTCGCGCTCACCACCGACTGCACGCCCCGCTACTGTTTCGCCGATCCTGAACTGGGCGGTTGCCAGGCGGTGGTCGAGGCATGGCGCAATTTGACGTCGGTCGGGGCACGGCCGCTCGCCATTACCGACAACATGAATTTCGGCAACCCGGAAAAACCCGAGATCATGGGTCAGTTCGCCGCGGCGATCCGCGGCATGGCGGCGGCGTGCGATGCGCTGGCCTTTCCGGTCGTGTCCGGCAACGTCTCGCTCTACAACGAAACCGGAAGCAGGGCGATTTTGCCCACCCCGGCAATTGGCGGTCTGGGCGTGCTGGATGACGTGACCAAAGCGGTGGGACTGGCGCTGCAGCCGTGGCTCGATGTCGTGCTGATCGGTGCCACCGTCGGCTGGATAGGCCAGTCACTCTGGCTGCGGGAGGTGGCTGGCCGAGAAGACGGCGCACCGCCTCCGGTCGACCTTACGGTCGAGCGCGCGAATGGCGATTTCGTGCGGGCTCGTATCCTCGATGGCACGATCCGCGCCTGTCACGACGTGTCCGACGGCGGCATCCTGGTCGCGATCGCCGAGATGGCGATGGCCGGCGGCACCGGCTGCCGTCTGGTCACCCACCCACGCGAAACTCCCGGCCACGCCTTCTGGTTTGGCGAGGACCAGGCGCGCTATTTAATTGCCGTGCCGGACGGCATCGCATTGATCCGGGCGGCGGATACCGCAGGTGTGCCGGCGATGCGGATCGGCACCTCCGGCGGGAAAGATTTGACTCTGCCCGACGGCGGAACCATATCGGTCGATGAACTGCGCAGACTGCACGAGGCGTTCTTTCCCGCCTGGATGGACCGCGGAACAACCGGGTGAAAATGACCGGGTTGCAAGACCGGAACCAGGCTGGGACCCGCCAGTCCGGATTTGACTGAGGAGACTGCCACTGATGGCGATGCCGGCGAATGAGATTGAGGCGCTGATCAAGGCCGCATTGCCTGATGCGACCGTTACGATCGACGACCTCGCCGGCGATGGCGATCACTACGCAGCAACCGTCGTTTCCGAAACCTTCCGTGGCCTCAGCCGAGTGCGCCAGCACCAGATCGTCTATGCTGCCCTGCGCGGGCGTATGGGCGGAGAGTTGCATGCCCTTGCATTGCAAACCTCGGCCCCCACCTGAAAAGCACCTACGAGGAGTTTCCACCATGGCCGATACCGTCTTCGACCGCATCCAGTCCGAGATCGATCAGAACCAGGTGTTCCTTTACATGAAGGGCACACCGATGTTCCCGCAATGCGGTTTCTCTGCCCGCGTTGTGCAGATCCTGTCGCATCTGGGTGTGCCGTTCAGCTCCGCCAACGTGCTGGAGGAGCAGGAACTGCGCGAGGGCGTCAAGGAATTCTCGCAGTGGCCGACGATCCCGCAGCTTTACGTGAAGGGCGAATTCGTGGGTGGTTGCGATATCGTGACGGAGATGTTCCAGTCCGGCGAACTCGAGACCCTGCTGGCGGAAAAGGGCGTGGCGCATAAAGCGCAAGCCTGATCGGCTTCTCGCGTCAGGTGGATAAGTTAAACGGCCGTCCGGGTTGGGCGGCCGTTGGCGTTTGCACTTACGCTGGCTCAGCTCTCAGACGATCAGCGTTTTGCGCATGAAGATGCGGATGACGTCGGGGGCGCTTTGGATGCGGCCGAATTCCTCCCAGCCATGGCGGGCATAGAATTCCGGCGCCTGGAAGCTGATCGTTGTCAGCGTGCCCATGCGGCAGCCGCGGCGAACTGCCTCTTCTTCGGCCATGCGCATCAGGGTGCTGCCGATGCCGGTGCCGCGCTGGTTTTCCGGCAGAAAGAACAGGTCCAGGAAGAATAGCCCCAGCGACGTACGACCCGACAGTCCGCCAACCAACGCGCCGGTGCTGGGGTCCTGTACGGTAATCGCGAGTGCGCGCCAGTCACTGCGACCGGTTTTGGACTCGTTGTAGCGGCTCAGCCCGTCTTCGAGGACGGCTTCGAATGCCGGGTCGGGGGTGTCGGTCAAAGTGATCATCTGCCTGCTCCGCTGCGGTCTGGTGACAGCAAACTATCCGAACCCTACTGACAGCGTTCTGTCAGTAGCAAACGGGCTATGGCGCCATTTGCCCGGATCGAGTGGGGACACGGATCGGCGAACCTTACCGTTGGCTGGAAGTCCGGCGATCCCGACTGATACAGTAACGGTCGTACCGCATTCCGACTTCGCAGTCGCCGGCGGAATGGCCGTGGATCGGGTTGCTTGCCGTCCGAGGCAGCCGGGTTGCAGCGAGTTGCCTCCGCCGACGTAATGACATGGCATACCGCACCCGATCCTACTCGCTGCGGTTCCGTTAGGTCGCTTACGCGGAGATGCGCTCCACGTACGGCCTGGCAAGCCGGAAGTAATCGTCCGACCGCAGAAAGACCGAACGGTCGAGGCGTCCGGCGTTGAACACAATCTGATCCTCCGCCATCAGGTCCGCGTCTGCCAAAAGCGTAAGTTGCGACACAAAGGAGAATGGCGGCACCGCGCCCATGGTGCACCCGGTCAGGTTCGCAGCCTCCTGTGCACTGGCGAGGCAGGCCACGCGGCCCCTCTGGGTCCGGGCGATCGCATCGAAATTGACCCGGCGGTCCCCCGGCACCACAGCGAGCACGAAGCGACGTCGCTCGCTGTCACAACTACGAACCGCAACTACCATTGCCTTGGCGGCCTGGCGCAGGACGTGACCGCGAATCTGGCTGGCCCGGTCCGTGCGACCCTCCGGCGCGTGATCCAGAGTTCGATACTCGGCCCCGCCTTCAGCGAGAAGCGCCATGATGCGGTCATGAATATCGAGCGTGTCTGCCAGCATAATACAAGATCCTCGTCGTTGGGTGGGGTCGCCGCGCGGGGCCGCAAACCCTTGACGAGCCGCCGGTCGCAACGCACAGGGGAGGCACAGAATCGGTTCCAGTAGGTAATCTGTTTTTGCTCAAGTGTCTCTGAATTTACTAATAAAATCTAATTTTATCCGGTATAAAGTGTAACATTTCCTGGATGAATTGCGCAAGATGTTCCTACGCGGCACGTCGCGTCGCGTGGCGACCATGCCGGCGCGTCCGGGTGCTGCACACCACAGGCCCGGACGCAGCGGCATGGTCGCCCGGTTGCCAGCCGGCATATGGTTCTGGGCATCAGAAGACCGCCGCGTTGCGGGCAACGCCGATCCTGCAATAGCAGGGTTGTAAGTCGTGCCGGTTCCGTCATGGCCGGGCTTGAGCCGGCAAGCTGTCGTGGCAAGGATTGATAACGTTGGCCGGTCGAGCCTGCCATGACATGGAGAGGTCGGTAACGATCGAGCGATGGAACCGCTGTTTCAACGTCATGGCCCGCCTCGTGCGGGCCACCTGAACCAGCACTGTGCGGCGCCAGATGACCCGGACGAGCCGGGCCATGACGGTGAGGGGCGAGAGTCAACCGTTAAGCGCGCTGGTATCAGAAGCTCGCGATGACAGAAGTGCGCGATGACAGAAGCTCGCGCTGCACCGGTCCCGGGTACTTGGGTTCTGCCAGCCGAAGCATGCCGCCGCGATCCTCAGGCGCTCGCAAAGGTCGACAGTTTCGGCATGGGCACCGGAAGAACCGGCCGGACGCTGACCACGCTCCCACCGCCAGACGCAAGTGATGGCTCGCTAAACGGACCTAAGCCTGGCGTTCAGCGCCTGCGCCAGCACTGCAACATGTGACCCGATCAGCAATTCGTTGGTCTCGAAATCACCCAGATAGTGCTCGCGCACAGTCTTGGCGACCGCCCGCCAGCGCTGTGGCTTATGCCAAAAGTCGGCAGCGATGAACAAATCGATCTGACCGGCATAAAGCCGTGGCTGGTAACAGCGCACCGCCGCGACCGTCGCATCCTCCACGCGCCGCCGTGCCTCGGTGATAGCGGGGGTAATGCCGGCCGCCTCCTCGGGCGACTGCAACCGTTCGCGCAATCTGCGCATGATCAGTCGCTGCCGCTCCCGCAACGAGCCGGACAGCAAGGTTCTGGCACGGTTTCGAAGGCGGAGCATCTGCTGCGGCCAGAACCCGAAACTGGTCGGGTACGGACTGCCGATCAACGCCAGCATGCCGACCTCATGGCCCGCTCCCGTCAATTGTTGGGCGACCTCGAAGGCAATCGTCCCGCCAGCACAATGACCGGCGATCAGGTACGGCCCTTTGGGACGGTATGCACGGATCTGCTCGATTTCGAAGCGTGCCAGCTCCTCGACGGAGGTCAGCGGTTCGCTGCCGTCCAGGCCCGGTGGCCGCACGCCGAGCACCGGTTGGTCCGGATCCAGACGATGTGCCAATGCGCGCAGACAAAACACATCGCCGGCATGACCCGACACCGCGAAGATCGGCGGTTTGCTGCCGTCCCGCCTGATCGGCACGATCGTCGATGTCGGACTGGCCAGCGCCTTCGCTTCCTGTAGAAAAGTCAGGAGCTCTGCCTTCCGGCTGACCAACGTACCACGCGTTTCCGGATCCAGCTTGTCGGCCGGCGCGCTGCACCGGAGCCGGTCGCCCTCGATCCACAACCGGATGTCCAGGTCGCGGAGCCGCGAGACAAGCGTCGCGGTATCGTTCACAGGTCGAACTCCTCGCGCTGTTCGGATCCGGTCTCCGAAGCAGCTCCCGGCGTGGTCAGCATCAGCATGTCGATGACCTGCGCCAGCCC
The DNA here is from genome assembly GCA_049519555.1 of Acetobacteraceae bacterium. Lineage (GTDB taxonomy): Bacteria > Pseudomonadota > Alphaproteobacteria > Acetobacterales > Acetobacteraceae > Rhodopila. Next base: position 17,204 of record JBEKQQ010000009.1, on the reverse strand, counting down.
AGAGATCGTTGACCGTTCAAACAGGCTCGCCAATTCCAGATTGACGCCGAAGGTCGCTTTGACCCGGACCAGCAAACCGACGCCGGTCAGTGAATCGCCGCCCATATCGAAGAAGTCGTCATCCAGCCCAGGAGAAGGAACTTTAAAGAGCTCGGACCAGATTGCAGTGACCGCCTGTTCGGTTTTGGTCGTGGGCCGGCGACCGTTTGTCGGCCTTACGGCAACGCGCTCGGGTTCCGGCAAAGCGCGCCGGTCGGCTTTGCCGTTCGGCGTCAGTGGCAACGCGCCGAGATAAACGAATTGCGCCGGAACCATGTGATCCGGCAGCGTCGCTTTCAGGGCAGCGCGCAGTTCGTCGGCGCTCGAGGTCTGGCCGTCTTGCGCCACCAGATACGCCACCAGACGCTTTTTTCCCGGTTCGTCCTCGCGCGCTGCTACGGCACAGGACAGCACCGAGGGCAGCGCAGCTATGGCCGCCTCGATCTCGCCCAGTTCGATGCGATAGCCGCGTATTTTGACCTGGTCGTCAGAGCGGCCGAGGTATTCCAAAATGCCGTCGGAGCGCCAGCGCGCCAGGTCGCCGCTTTTATACATCTGCGCGCCGAGGTCGCCGCCGAACGGGTCCGGCAGAAAACGTTCGGCGGTTAGCGCGGGACGGTTCCAATAACCCCGGCCGACGCCGGCGCCGCCGATGTACAATTCGCCGGTCTCGCCATGAGCCACGGGATGCAGGTTCGCATCAAGCACATACAATTGCGTATTCGCGATCGGCCGCCCGATCGGCACCGAGCCGGTAAAAGGGTCCGTCGGTAGCACCTCATGTACGCAGCAGCCAACGACGGTTTCGGTGGGGCCGTACTCGTTGATCAGCCCTGTGTCAGGGGCGAGATCACGCCAGATTCGCAGGCTCTCCGCCACCAGGTTCTCGCCGCCGATCACCAGACAGCGCGCCAGGCCGGCGATTTTCTCCGGGCCAATTTGTTGGCTCAGCAGGTCCAGATGCGATTGGGTCAGTTTCAGCAAACTCCGCTCGCCGGCCCGTTGCAGCGCCGCCACCAAACTCTGGGCCCCGACATCCTCCGGTAGCAATTCGGCACTGCCGCCGGCCATCAAGGGGACAAACAGGCTGGTGACGGTAAGGTCGAAGGAGAACGAGGTGTGCACCGGCGCCGACCGCCCCGGCTCGACCGCGTAGGCGTCCTTGGCCCACCACAAATAATTGACCAGGCCGCGATGGGTGATCATCGCGCCTTTCGGTTGGCCGGTCGAACCCGAGGTATACATGACGTAGGCCAGATCGGCCGGCCCGGTCAGCGGCGCCAGATTGTCGGCCGGCTCGCGGTCCAGCGTTGCCGCATCGGTATCGAGATAGATCGCCTGGCCCGAGAAAGACTCCAGCAGTGGCCGGCAGTTCTCCTCGGTCAGCAGCAGCCGGGTCTGGGCGTCCTGGATCATGAACGACAGCCGCTCCGGCGGGTATTCCGGATCCATCGGGACGTAAGCGCCGCCGGCCTTCCAGACCGCCAGCATGGCGACGACCATGGCAGGCGAGCGTCGCAGACAAATGCCGACCAGCACGTCCGGTCCCACACCCGACCGGCGCAGGAAATGCGCCACCCGGTTCGCACCCCTATTCAGCTCGCGGTAGCTCATCCGCTTCCCGGCAAAAACCAGAGCGATGGCGTCGGGGTCATGCGCCACCTGGCGTTCAAACAATTCATGCCCACAGATCTGTGGGAATTCCGAGTAAGCACCACTCCCGGGCTGCGCACCTTTGTCGGCGCGGGAAAGCGGCTCCCACACGGTGGCCCCAACAACGGTCCCATCAAGAAATGCGTCGTTCATAATGCGCTCCCCACTATCTCTTTCATGACCTCGTTGGACCCGGCATAAATGCGCTGCACGCGGCTATCGACCCACATGCGAGCGATTGGAAATTCCTGCATGTATCCATACCCGCCATGCAGCTGTACGCACTGATCGATAATTCGGCATTCGCAATCGGTCAGCCAATATTTCGCCATTGCCGCGGTCACTGCGTCCAACCGCCCCGCAATGTGTTGTTCAATGCAATTGTCGATGAAAATTCGACCAATATGCGCCTCGGTTTTGCATTCCGCCAGCCTGAATCGTGTGTTTTGCAGATCGAGCAGCGGTTTGCCAAATATCTTCCTTTCCTTGGCGTGCAACGTCGTGAGTTCGACGGCGCGTTCCGCGCTCGCCACTGCGCTGAGACCGATTGACAGCCGCTCGTAGCGCAGTTGGTCCATGATCTGGAACAGCGCGCGGCCTTCCCCCGAGCCGAGCAGGAAGCCGACCGGAGTGCGCACGCCGTCGAAAAACAGTTCGCAGGTGTCCTGGTCATGCCGGCCGATCTTATGCAGCGGACGGCCGACCCGGTATCCGGCCAGACCCTCGGTTTCCAGCATCACCACTGACAGCGCCCTCGCCGGCGGGCCGTCAGGCGCGGTCTTCACCACGAGGCAAACCAGGTTGGCGTTCGCTCCGTTGGTGATGAATGTCTTGGCGCCGTTGATGACGTAATGCTCGCCGTCCTTGCGGCCGGTGGTCCGGATGGCGTGCAAGTCCGACCCGGCGTCAGGCTCGGTCATGCCGATGGCGCCGATCAGTTCGCCGCTGGCCATACGCGGCAGCCAGCGTTGCTTCTGCGCTTCGGTGCCATAGGACAGAATGTAATGGGCGACGATGCTCTGGATGCCGAAGCCGATATGGGCGCCGGCGCGGGCCAACTCCTCGACCACCACGGCTTCATGGGCAAAGGTGCCGCCGCCTCCGCCATATTGGTCGGGCACGTCCGGCAGCAACAAACCGGCCTGGCCGGCTTTCATCCAGGTTGTGGCAGTCCAGGTTGCGGCAGTCCGGGTCCCGCCGGTCGCAGGCGTCGAGGTCCCGGCGTCCAGGCTTGCCTGCCCGGACGGTTCCGCCAGCTTGGGTGCCAGCTCGGTTGCTACAAAACTACGGACCGTCCGTTCAAAAATACGGGCGTCCTCGGTCTTCCACGGTGACTCGTAATTGGCCGTTGTCATGGTTCTTGGTATCCAGCCGTACGATCGGAAGGTTGCTCTGAATAGCGCTCAATCTGATCTGCTCCCGCCGATTCGGTCAGTTCAATATTTGAAACTATGCGCAAGTGTTAGCACAGGATGAGGCCGTTTGGCCAGCAAAGATACGGCGATTTTGACGCCAGGGTGATACTATTTCAGACCGCCTTGCAGCATGCAGGATGGACAGTGCACCGCCCGCTGCGCCGGTCCCGATCAAACTCGCGTCAGATTCCTCCTGTCGGACCAGGGTTTTCAGGAATGCACCGCACCGGACAACGAACGGCAGGACCCAAGGTTGCAACCTGGTAAGGCGCGGTTGTCCGCCTCTGACGGCTGCTGCCCCCACCCAGACCCAAGGTTTGGTGAAACCGATCCAAAAACTGAGAATAGACGATATAAAAGGTCGCCGTAAGCATTCACGTAACCGGAGGGCGGGGGCGGTGATGACCGGGGGAGGCCGGGTGGCGCACGAGCCCGCAGGCGGTATTAGTCCGTCGGCAACGCCTGCAAAATCGGCAGCAGGTACTCGGCAAACAGCGGCGGATTTTCCGCGAACGGAAAATGCCCGATGCCGGCCATCGCCTGAAACCGCACGCCGGGAATTTTCGCCGCCGTCGCCGCGGACATTTCTACCGTGCAGGAATAGTCGTATTCCCCGGTCAGCATGAACAACGGGCAGCGGTTGGTATCGATGCGACCCACCCGCTCGCGCGCATCCCAATCGCCCGAATAGAAGGCGATGTCACCGAAGAATACCGCCGGCCCGCCCTGGCCATACTGCCAGGTGATCTGCTCCTGCCACTCCGCTGGGCTTTGCGGCGCCGACAGGTTGCGGATCCATTCCGGCACGAACAGGCTTTGGTTCACCTGAGGATGCGCGGCCCAATGGGTTTGCCGGCGAGTTACCTGCTCGCAGGCCTCGCAGGCGATGATGCCGGAGAATGCCTCGGGATGGCGGTAGGCCAGTTCGAGACAGATTTCCCCCGACATCGATGCGCCAAGCGCGATCGGGTGGTGCAGCCCGGCGGCGGCGATAAAACCCATGATGAGGTCGACGTAGAGTTCGGTGGTGAGCCGCCATGATCCGGGGATCGCTGCCTCGGGCGGGGGCGACTTGCCGTGCCAGGGCAGGTCGAAGGCGACCAGCCGGTGACTTTCAGTGATGCAAGGATCGGCCATCAGCCCGTGGAATTGCCGCCCGTCGGCGCCGGCGGTGTGCATGCACAGCAGGTCGCGCCCGGAACCGGCGGTTTCGTAATAGATCTGATAGGTTGTGTCGGCCACGGTCACCGGCACGTAGCCTCCGGTTACCATGGGGACGGCCCGTTTCCCGCCGCGCGGCGCCAGTGACACCGGCGCCGGCGAGGCGCGGCCCAATGCCAGCCATTTGCCAATTTCCAGCACACGGCGAGCCAGATGTGCGTGCTGCATGAACGCCAGCATGTCGCCTTTGATCTGAAACTTCTCGACGCGGTACAGCATGGCGAAAATGCCATGATGATGCCGCGGCGGCACCGGTTCCAGGAATTTCTCCCACACGGCACCGGGTGCCGCGAGACTGAATGATGGCGCACCGTCGGATGGCTGCACCACCCCGTTGACGAAGTCGAACGACACCGCTTCAGCATCGCATTCGATCGCGAAGCAAGCGGACCATTCGCCGGCCCACACGGACAATGCCGGATCATGGCGGCAGGCCGCCCGCCAGACCGCGGCAGCGGAAAACGGCCTCATAGCGGATCGATCACATTCAATACCACGGGATGATATTCGTCGCCGAAGCCTGCCGCCTCGGTCTCGCGCAACCGTTCCATGGTCAGTTTGGCGGCTTTCATGTCGAGGCCGGATGCCTCGGCCATCTCCAGCGCATAAGACAGGTCTTTGATCGCATAGCGGGTGGAGAACGCCCGTAGCGGAAACTCCCGCGGCAGCATCGACTTGATGCCGTGGTTACGCAGTACGAAACTATCGCCCGAGCCCATTGCCATGGTCGGCAGCAGCAGATCGGGCGCGACGCCGTTGCGCCGGCCGATAGCAATCGCTTCGGCCAGCGCGGCGCAGTGCTGAAACACCAGCATGTTGTTGAGGATTTTCACCACCTGGCCGCAGCCGATCGGGCCGCAATGGGTCACGTCGGTGCCCATGGTTTGCAGGATCGGCTGGACATGGAGAAAAGTCGCCTCGTCGGCGCCGACCATGATCGACAGCTCGCCGCGCGCGGCGGCCTCGCGGGTGCGGGCGACCGGGGCGTCGGCGAACAGAATGCCGCGTGCGGTCAGTCTGGCGCCAATCTCCCGCGTCAGCGCGACCGAGGAGGTGCTGGTATCCACCACGCACTGACCCGGCCGCAAATGCGGCTCCAGTGCGGCGACCACACTGGCCATGGCTTTGCCGTCCGGCAGCGACAACAGGATGAGGTCGGCTCGGGTGCCGATTTCCGCCAGCGTCGCGGCGGTTACCGCGTTCGACGCCAACCGCTCCAGCGGCTCGGGGCGCAGGTCGTAAGCCAGAATCGGCTTGCCGGCGCGGCGGGCGAGGTGGCCGCACATCGGCTCGCCCATGACGCCGAGGCCGATAAAGCCCAGGGTGGCGATTGGATTGGGGGTGGGCATGGGATTGGGCCTCCTTCGTAAGGTAGTCGCCTGAACTGGCGAAGCGCGAGGGCATAGAACCGCTTCGCGGCTCAACCCCTCGAACCCGCCGGGGGCTTTGCCCCTGGACCCGAGCAAAGGTCGAGGACCTTTGCAATCTGTCCATTGGTAGTGTCTCTGGGGAGGGCCTACGCGGAGCTTGAAAGGTCCTGGTCGGCCCTCCCCAGAGACACTACCAAAAAGAATGGTTCCAAGGGCCACTGCCCTTGGCGGAGGTCCAAGAGGCAGAGCCTCTTGGTCGGAGTCCGGGGTGAAACCCCGGCACTTCCTCAGGCCCGTGCGTCGCGGCGTAACAGAACGGACAGAGGTTTCCGGGTATTTGATTCTTGGAACCGCTCATGGTGGGCGTGTAATGTTGCGCCGGACCTGGCCGAGCACGAATGACTGAAAGACCGTCAATGGATATCACTCAAACCGGCGCCCAGGAAACGGACCTGCTGTTCGATGAGGACTGGTACCTTAACAAGTACCCGGCGATCGCCGAGGAGGTGCAGCGCGGCGGGTTCAAGTCCGGTTTGCAACATTACTTACAGCACGGCCGTTTCGAAGGACGGCTGCCGGTTCCGCCAGGTTCCGTGGCGGCCCCTGCGAACCGAGGTCCAGCCATCCCTTTTGAGTTCCACAACGGGGCCGGGTATCTTGCGCCGACCGACCTGACGGTAAAAACACTGCCACTGAATCGGGTCGCATTGATCGGTTCCTGCTTGCTGGAGGCCTGGAACTTTCAGCATCGTAACCCATCCGAATGCCCGGTCGATCTGATCGTGCTCAACCACCTCGCCAGTTTGCCAACACTCACGCCTGAAACCGCCGCAGCTTACGACTTTGCCGTCATCCAGATTCCGCTTCGCATGATCATTGGCACCGAAGCGGTCTGGCGCTTTGATTATTCCGACACGGCCGCACACGAAAAGGAATTTGCGCGCGCCTGCGAGCATCTCGAGTTTACCCTCAATAGCTGGATGGGGTGGAATCAGCAATTCGGAATGTTGACGTTCGTCGCCAACTTCCTGCCGCCCCAGCACAATCCGATGGGACGGCTGTTTCCGCGCTATGGTCTCGCCAATCCTGAGTATTTCATCAGTCGATTGAACGAACATCTGGAAACCGTGGTACGCCGTAACAGAAACGCCTATATTTTGGACCTCGACCGGCTGTCCGCTTCGGTTGGTCGGCGTTCGATTCAAGACGATTCATTTAATATTATCTCACATGGCAGCATGATGGGGTTCATCAATGCCATCGACACCCGAATCGAACCGATGGCGCCGCTCGCCGAGCATTACGAACTGGCATGGACCAGGCAATTTCCCGGGCTGATCTGGTCCGAATTGGTGGCGATGTATCGTACCGTCCGCCAGACCGACCTCGTTAAGGTGGTTGTCGTCGATTTGGACGACACGCTGTGGCGAGGTGTCAGCGGCGATATGGACGAGGTCAACGATCTGATGGTGGAAGGTTGGCCCATCGGTTTCGCCGAGGCGCTGATGTACCTCAAAAAGCGCGGGATCCTGCTGGCGATCGCCAGTAAGAATGATGAACCCCGGATCAGGGAAATCTGGCCGCGGATATTCGGCGGTCGCATGCGACTGGAGGATTTCGCGGCAGTCAAAATCAACTGGCGGCCGAAATCCGAAAACATGCGTGAGATCCTGGAGGGCATGAACCTGCTGCCGCGCAATGCCGTCTTCATCGACGACAATCCGGCCGAGCGGGAGGCAATGCAGCTGGCATTCCCGGACATGCGCATTCTTGGCCGCTACCCATATTACCTGAAGCGCATTCTGCTGTGGTCCTCGGAAACGCAGGTTCCCGTGGTCACCCAGGAGTCGGGCCGTAGGACCGAGATGATCCAGGCACAATTCGCGCGTGAATCGCAACGCAAAGAAATGTCGCGTGAGCAGTTTCTGCGTGACGCCGCTGTGAAAGTCACGTTGTTGAGCGTTGCCGGAACCGACCACGCACGTTTCGATCGCGTGTTCGAGTTGATCAATAAGACCAATCAGTTCAATACGACTGGCCGGCGCTGGAAATCCGAGGAATGTGACGAGTTCTTGCGGGCCGGCGGGCAACTGCTGGCGTTTGAGGTCAGCGACCGGTTCACCAGTTATGGCCTCGTCGGCGCGGTGTTGTTTAGCGCCGGTCATATCGAGCAATGGGTCATGTCGTGCCGTGTGCTTGGCTATCAAATTGAACAGGCGGTGGTGGCGGTTATCGTGGCCGCGACGCGCGCGATCCGGCCGGGCGTGGTGACCGGCCGGTTGATCCATACCGATGCGAATTTCCCTTGCCGGGAACTGTTTCAGAGCTGCGGATTTGTGCTCACCAACGAGCCCGGCACCTGGGCGCTGTCCGCCGAGACCACGGTCACGATTCCCGAGCATGTGACCGTTACCCAGGCGGAAGGCAAGCAACGCTGAATCCCGGGTGATCCGAAGCGACTGCATGGAGCCACGAGTCTTTCGTACGAACGGGTTCCGCAACGGCGCCGGATGATTTATGGTCGTCACACTCGAAGCCGGGACGCAAGCAAACTTATTCTACCTTATCCGGCTGATAGACCATCCCAACCGTCAAGGACGCCGAGATGGCCGACTCTGAACATCGCCTCAGTCTGCTTGGCATGCCACAACGCTACTCGGTCAACGCGAAGCGTTACGCGGCGCGTGGTGGGCTGATCCGGCTGGCGGAGGACGCCCAGGGATTCCTGACCGGCAAAAACAACGCCGCCGATATGGCGCGGTTTTATTTCTTTTGTTTGACCTTCGATCAGATCGTTAAGGAAGGCATGCGCGGCGATTTCGCCGAACTGGGCGTTTACCGCGGACACACCGCCAGCCTGCTGGCGATCATGGCGCGCCGGGTCGGGTCGACAGCATATCTGCTCGATACATTTGAGGGTTTTGACAAGGCGGATCTCAAGGGAATTGACGCCGGAATAACGATGGGTTTCGCCGATACTTCAATCGAGGCGGTCCGCGCCCTGGTCGGCGAGCGCAACGTTCGGTTCATTCCGGGGCATTTCCCATCTTCTGCCGGACAACTGCCATCCGAAGCCGCGTTCTGCCTCGTGCACCTGGATTGCGATCTCTACGCCCCGATGGCCGCTGCGCTGGAATACTTTTACCCGCGCCTGGTTCCGGGTGGCTTTCTGATCGTGCATGACTACTCGAGCCTGCACTGGGATGGCGCGGAACGGGCCGTGCACGAGTTTTTCGCCGATAAGCCTGAATCGGTGGTGGCGCTGCCGGACAGCGCCGGGTCGGCCGTGATCCGGAAAGTTCGCACGCCATCGCGCTATGACAATTGGTACGTGCGGCGCAACGCAGGTCTTTTTGTTACCGAATGGGTCAGCGCCGGCAACGGCAATCTCGCGACAATTCTCGGTGAGGGTTGGAGTTCGGCGGAGGACTGGGGTGTCTGGGGCGTCGATGCCGTCCACCAGCTTTTCGTTTTTCTGGACAAACCGCCGACGGGCGATATCGAATTGCAGCTCGACGTGTCAGCCATGTTGCTCGAAGGCCGCACGCGCCGGGAAATCGGCATTTTTACCGGTGAGCAGCTGCTCGAGAGTTGGCTCTTCACGCAAGGCGATAATCGGTCGATCAGAACGTTGCAGATCCCGGCGATCCATCTGCCGGCAGACGGCGGCGGATTGCCGGCGGTCCGGGTGGAGTTTCGCCCCACCCTGGTCGCGCCGGCAATCGAATCGCATCCCGAAGTCGGCGACACGCGGTGTCTTGGCCTGGCACTGCACCGGATCAGACGAACCGCGTGATGGCGTCTCCACGTTTTAAATCGCGACCGCCGTAACAGAGGGGTTTGCGCATGGTGAGCAATACCGATGTTGTCATGGCCTATCGACTGCTGATGGGCCGCGAGCCCGACAACGAGCAAGTGGTCGAACAGCATGCGGCACGCTTTCGGGATTGGGCGGAACTACGCACCGGCTTTATGGAATCGAACGAGTTTCGTACCATCGTCAATAGCTCGGATCGAGGCTCCGGGCCAGGTGTTAAGCCGCTCAGCTGGCCGCCGGCGCAGGTCGAGGTGGAAATTCCGCCCGATCAACTGCAACGCATGGCGGAACGGATTGAACGCGAGTTCGTCTACCTCGGCTCGCGAGAGCCGCATTGGTCCGTATTGACAGCAGATCGGTACAAATCGGCGAACATTTCGGAACACGAAGCCGAGTTCTTCGAATCCGGCGAGGAGCCGGTCAACGAACTCGTAATGGCAGCGGCGCGGGCCGGCGTGGACCTCTCGCGCTATCAGAACTGCTTCGAACTGGGCTGTGGGGTCGGGCGTCTCACGATCTGGCTCGCGGCGCGGTTCAGGCACGTGACCGGGGGCGATATTTCCGCCGCACACCTGGAACACGCCCGCGCCGCGGTTGCCCGCGCCGATCTCAACAACGTTTCATTCATCCATCTGAACGAAATTGGTTTGTATCAGAACCTGCCGCCATTCGACGTGTTCTTCTCGCTCATCGTGTTGCAGCACAACCCCCCGCCACTCATGGCCCACATCCTGGAAGTCGTTCTGAACAAACTGGCGCCGGGCGGGATCGCATATTTTCAAATTCCCACCTACCTCCGAGATTACGGATTCTCTGCCTCCGCCTACCTGGACAGCGTGGCGCCGGTCGGTGACGTCGAAGTTCATTGCGTGCCGCAACCGGTGCTGTTTGAAATCATCGAGCGGACGGGATGCCGGGTCCTTGAAATACGGGAGGACGCCGCACTGGGCGAGCCCGTGATCTCCAATCGATTGTTGTTAAAGAAGCGAGGCAGTTGAGGCCAGCCAGGTAGCTCCGAAAAGGATGTGTTGATCATGCGCAAAATTGTGTTCGTCGGAAACTGCCAGGGACGCCGTCTGCAGCAGATCTATCAGGAATCCTTTGCGTATCTCGAAGGTGATAGCACGGACTTTGTGCCCAGTTTCCTGCCGCCCACGGAGGCCGAGCAACAGGCGCTTCGTACCGCCGACGTCATTGTCGCGCAGGCGATCGACTCGGAGCATCCGGTTAATCTCGATAACGTTACCACGAGCGCGAAGATCATATTGTTTCCCAATGTCGCCGGGGCGTTTCTATGGCCGTTCTCCGGTGTTTCACACATTCACTATCGTAAATTGCCAGCGTTCTGGGAGGGTGCTTATGGCAGTTGGTTCGGCGACCGCTGGTTGAACCGTAGTATGGAAGCGGGTGTTCCGCCCGCCGACATCGTGGCTGAGTACCTCGAACTCGACGTCACAAAAGTGGTGAATTTAGACCGCCTCCGCGAACTGCATATCGACCGGGCAAGACAGCGCGATGCGCGAACCGGATTTGCCATCACCGCCGAGCTGGAACGCCGCCTGACCGACCAGCCTCTGTTCATCAATTCCAGTACTTTGGAACTGCAGTTGTTCCATCATCTGGCGCAAGGTGTTTTTGCGCGCCTCGGCGTGCCGCGACGGGAGATCGAACGCGCGTTGAACGCTTTCTGGCGCAGCCCATTTCACGCCGACTATGCGCCGATCCATCCCTCTGTGGCCCGGCACTTCGGTCTGAAGTTCATCACGCCTGACACTCGCTATTACATCTGGACGGGCGAGCGTGTTACTTTTGCCGAGTGGGTTGAGAACTACGTTCGTTGCGAATGGAACGACGCGCTGCTGCAGGGGATTACCCGGGCCGGTACGATCCGCCGGTACGGTCCCGACGCAGAGGCAACGTTGCAACTGCTGCAAAAGGGCCTGGAAGCGTCGCCAAACTCCGATGCCGGTTACGCGAGGCTCGCGCATCTGCTGCTGTTGAAAGACGAAAAGGCCGCCGCCTTTGAAGCGCTGCAGCGGTTTCAGGAGATCGATCCGGCGAACCCGAGTGCGCCAATCAACCTCGCGCACCTGCTGGCCGAGCGTGGTGAAGTGGAGGCAGCCGAGCAGTACATAAAGTCCGTCACCTTAAAATGGCCGAACCACGCGGACGCCTGGGGGCGGCTTGCCTTGATCCGCGAGCGGCGCGGCGACGAAACGGGCGCGATTGAAGCGATCCGGCGGGCCGTCGATCTGGAACCGCGGAACGTCACGTTGTTGATCCATTATGTCCACCTGTTTGTTCGTTTCGGCCGGGTCGATGAGGCATTTCGCGCGTTTTATCATGCCATTTCGATCGACCCCAATAATCCATCGTTGTACGCTGCCTTGGCTCGCGCCGAAGCGGACCATGGTCGTTTGCAGGACGCGTTGACGTATATCGAGCAGGCGATCCGGTTGGCACCGACTGATCACGAATTGCTTTCCCGGAAGGCTGATATTCTGGTCCGGTCCGGCAATCCCGCGGAGGCAGAGGCTACCTTCGCTGCAGCGCTCGCGATCGCCCCCGGCAACAGCCAGTTGCATGAACGCCGCGCACAATTGCTGATCGAGCTTGAACGTTTTGCGGAGGCAATGGACGCGACCCGGCAGGCCGTCACGCTCGATGCGGAAAGCAAGCCCTGGGTCCAACAGACCGCCGACCGGCTGGCGCGATCCGGTCAGCTGGCGGAAGCCACCGAGATGTATCGTTTGGCGATCGAACGCGATTGGACCAATGCCGAACTGATCAGCGGCCTGGGAGACGTATTGTTACGGCAGGGCGATACTGTCGGCGCCGTGTTGGCGTTTCACCGAGCGATCCAACTCAGGCCAAATGATCCGGACTTATATTGTCAGGTCGCGGAATTGCTGCTGCGTCATGATGATGCCGCCGGCGCCGAAGAGATACTGGATAATGCGATCCGGCTGGCCCCGCCCGCCGCACGTGTCCTGGGCTTGCGGGCGCTGCTGTTGCTTCGTCAAGGAAACCTCCCGGCCGCGCTTGAGGCTGTGACAGCGGCCTTGGAAATCGACCCGCATAATCCCCATCTGACAGCGAGACGCGCACTTATTCTTTCAGAGATGGGCGATTACGCCGACGCTGAACAGGTACTGAACGACGCAATCGCCATTCTTCCAACGGCCAGCGGTTTTCATGCGCTGCTCGGCACACTGATGCTACGCCAGGGCCGCAAGAGCGACGCCAGGATCGCATACCGCGAAGCGCTACGGTACGAACCTGACCATGCCGGTTACCGTTCCCGGCTCGAGGAACTGGCGGAGGCGTGAACGGGTCTTGCTGCAAAAGGTGAGTTTATCCAATGCGGAAAGTCGTCTTTGTCGGTAACTGCCAAGGTCGGCGGCTTCAGGCGCTGTATGAGGAGACCTTTGCGTATCTCAACGGCGACACCACGGACTTTGTGGTCAGCTACTATCCGCCCACCGATGACACCTACCACACGTTGCGAACTGCCGATGTGATTGTCGCTCAGGCGATCAATTCGGAACATCCGGTCAATGTTCACAAGATCGATACGTCCGCCCGGATCATTGAGTTTCCTAACGTTACCGGAGTGTTCCTGTGGCCGTATGCGGGTGTGGAGCACGTTCGCAATGAAACGTTGCCGCATTACAAATGGGGCCCCTTCGAGCACGGCGACCGCTGGTTGAACCAAAGAATTCAGGCCGGCGTGCCGCCGGCGGACATCATCGATGAGTACCTCAATCTCGATATCCCCAAAGCGGCAAATTTGGACCGTTTGTATGAAATTCATATCGAACTTGCCCGTGAGCGGGATGCGCGAACCGGATTTGACATCACCCCGGTCATCGAACGCCGGCTAACTGAGGAAAAGCTGTTCAGGATCCCGGAGAATTTGGAACTGCCGCTGTTTCGCGCGCTCGCCAGAGGCGTCTATGAGCGTCTCGGCGTACCGACCTCGGCGACTGACCGTGGTCTGGACTCGCTTTGGCACGCCCCGTTTCCGCCCGATGAGATTCCGGTCCATCCGTCCGTCGCACGCCACTTCGGTCTGAAATTCATCACGCCGGAAACCCGTTATCGGTATTGCACCGGGGAGCAGTTTACCTTCAACGAGTGGCTCGAACGTTATGTCCGCTATGAATGGAACGATGCGCTGCTGCGAGCAATCAATCAGCCTACCAAGGTCCACCACTACGACGCCGACGCTGCCGCGAAACTGAACCTGTTGCAGGAGGGCCTGCAAGCGTCGTCCGGCTCTGATACCGGTTACGCGACTCTCGCCCATTTGTTGGTTCTGAAAGGCGATAACGACGCAGCACTCGAGACATTTCGGAAGTTGGAGGCGTTTGATCCGATCAACCCGGCCGCGCCGATCAACGTCGCGCACCAATTGGCCGAGCGTGGCGACCTCGCGGAAGCTGAGCATCACGTACGAGCGGTCACCTTAACATGGCCGTGCCATGCGGATGGCTGGGCGCGGCTTGCGGTGATCCGCGAGCGGCGCGGGGACGGCCCAGGAGCGATTAAAGCGATCCGGCGGGCGGTCGCCCTCGAGCCCCGAGCCGTCCACTTGTTGGTCCACCATGTCCACCTGTTCGTTCGTTTCGGCCGGGCTAAGGACGCATTCGAGGCGTTTTACAACGCCATCAAGATCGACCCCAATAATGTATTGGTGTACGCCGCCTGCGCTCGCCTCGAGGCGGACCATGGTCGTTTCCAGGACGCGTTGGCGCACATCGAGGAGGCAATCCGGTTGGCGCCCGACAACTCCGAATTGCTTGCTGGGAAAGCGGAAATCCTGGTCCGGTCCGGCGATCTCGAGGCGGCAGAGGCGGGATTCGCCGAGGTGCTCGCGCTCGCGCCGGACAATGGCCAGTTGCATGTAGCACAAGCGCTACTGCTCATCGATCTTGGCCGTTATCAGGCTGCAATGGAATCGGTCCGCAATGCTGTCAGGCTCAATGCGAATAAATCGGTATTGCTCGGGCAGCTCGCCGACCGGCTCGCGCGGTCGGGCCGGTTGACGGAGGCCGCCGGGATGTATCGGGAGGCGATCGAACGCGATTGGACCGAGGTCGAACTGATCGGCGGCCTGGGACATGTGTTGTTACGGCAGGGCGATACGGTCGGCGCCGTGTTGGCATTGCATCGTGCGATCCAACTCAGGCCGCATGATCCGGACTTATATTATCAGGTGGCGGAATTGATGATGCGTCACAATGATTTTGCCAGCGCGGCAACGACCCTGGATAATGCGAGGCGTTTTGCTCCGCCGGACGCGCATGTACTGGGTCTGCAGGCCTTGGTGTTCCTGCGTCAAGGGAAACTCCCGCCAGCGCTCGAGGCCGTGACAGGGGCCTTGGAAATCGACCCGCATAATCCCCATCTGACGGCGAGACGAGCGCTTATCCTTTCGGAGATGGGCGATTACGCCGACGCTGAACAGGTGCTGAATGAAGCGATCGCCATTCTTCCGACTGCCAGCGGTTTTCATGCGCTGCTGGGCACACTGATGCTACGCCAGGGCCGCAAGAGCGACGCCCGGGTCGCGTACCGTGACGCGCTACGGTACGAACCTGACCATGCCGGTTATCGGTCCCAGCTCGAGCAACTGGCGGAGGTGTAAACGTCAGGCGTTGGGGCATGATTGCTTCGGGTTGAAGCAATCATGCTGGCAAACAGCGGCTTTACTGCAATGGGCTCCAGGCCACCGGGCGGTGGGTAGCGTCCCCCGGGTACTCTATGGTGACCGGCGCCGAGCCCGGTCCAACCCGAAACATTTTCGGCAGCACGAACGAACCATCGATCCCGGTGGTCGCCGATGACAGCAAGACCTCGCCGCCGGACGGAACATCGACGTAAGGAACCCCGACAACATTGTAGTTGCTGTCGAAAAGCATCAGTTGGACATGGCCGTACCAGGGTCCGTGGCCCATGGTTGCCGCCGGTATCGTGTACGTGAAGGTGGCACCCGGGGTAACCGGAAAGAACGCGGAATTGGGTAGAAAAGTTTGCGTGGCAGTGGTGATCACGCGATTGACCCGCATCCCGCCGACAGTCTCATTGGTGACGATGACCCCGCCGTAGTTTTGGTCAAGGTTCGGCAGCAGGTACGTGTTACTCGCCGAACCGCCGGAGGTCTCCTGATAAGTGAGTGGCCCCACCAGTACATCGTTGACACCCTGACACAAACATTCGGCATTCAACCGGTAACCGATTAACCCGTAGGCGGCATTTTGCGGCACGACATCCTGGATCACGGTGGTCGGCATCGGCTGGGAGAAATCCACCCCGGGTTCATAGCCGTTGATTGTCGCATTCGCCACCGGTTTGCCGTCGTGCCTGGTCCGTTCGCGGAAATACTCGTTGATCAGTGAGGTCAGGCCGCCGCCGGGCCACGTATCGGGCATATTGTTGGCCGGATAGAGGTTCCAGCTGGCAAAAATCCCGTTATCGGGAATGATGCCCATGGTCCCTTCGACATACTCAAAAAGTTGCGCGGCGGAAGCAAGCCATTGCGCATCGCTTCTGGCATACTGCGTGGCGTCGAAGAACCATCCAAACTGCATGTTGCGCTGCTGGGTGTATTGTCGCATCGCCAACAGCGGTTGTACCCAGGTTGGCGTGTCCCAGGTCACATCCAAAAACAGCCCTCGCACCGGTCTTGCCAGTGCCGTGGACAGGCCTACCTCGAAATCATTCAGCGACTCCTGCCAGTCCGAGAAACCCGTGAAGCCGGGGACCGGCTCGATCTCGTAAACCTGAATGTCAGGATATTGCGCAACGATCGGGGCGAGGGTCGCGGCAACGTTGGTCACCAGATCCGACACCGAGACTGCACAGCTGCTGGGAATGGTATTGTAATGACCGTTCCATAATGGACCATCCATGTTCAGGATATCGATATGCACGTTCAGCCGCTTGAGGGTCGCCAGCTCGGTCGGAAAGGTTGCCGAGTTAACGAAACCCTCAATGTGGGGACAATCCTGGGGGTCGGACTGAGTTATCGCCTCGACTTCCAGGTCCAGTTTCATGTGGTGCTCTTGCGCGAAGTTGACCATCGCGAGAATTTGCTGATCCGTGGCCGTGAGCAGCCACTCATGCACGATCCCCAGGACATCAACCTTACGGGCCGCGTTCTGCCAGGGTGCGGTGTCGCTCCAGAGATTGCCGAAGTCCGAGTTCGCATTGGGATTAGGTGTGAACCAGATTCTGGGCCCAGGTGGATGTTCGCCCGCTGACGTGGGCGCCGCCGCCCAGATCAGGAGTGAAAGCGCCAACATTGGCGCAAATAGCCAGCGCATGTGTAAAGTCCTGTTTGTAATTGGAATGAAATCAGAAATTGCCGGCCGACACCGGTCACGACCGCAAGGCAGCGGCTTCGTCATGACGGCCGGCGGCGTTGAGGGCATCTCTACCCAATGTAAAACCTTCTTCGCGGTCGGGAAACTGGCGGCGAAATTCCTCCCAGCGAGTTGACGCCTCCGGCCAATCATGCCGGCGATGGGCCAAAATCGCGTATTCAAGCAATGGCCATTCGTCATCACGAAAGCGCTCGATGGCGTCACGCATTACGGCGTCAGCTTCGGCATGGCGATCAATGCTTAGCAGACATCTTGCCCTTTCTCGGTAGCCTTCTTTGAAATACGGTTGGACGCGCTGCAG
>JBEKQQ010000008.1:0-70392 GCA_049519555.1 Acetobacteraceae bacterium | reverse complement strand
CGGCTGATCCGGGGTTCGCGCTTCACCCCGAACAGTGGCTTCGCCAGCTTTTCGATACGCTGGATCGCCCGGCAAATCGCGCTTTTGTCCACGTTGTAGAAAAAGCCGATGAACTCCTGGGTGACGTAACACCGGTAGTAGATCAGCATGATCAGCAGGTGATCTTCCAGCCCGCCGGTCTCCCAGGGGCGGCCGGATTTCGCTTTGCTGGCCTGGACTTTGTTCCACGAGCCGCTCAGTTGGACCAGCATCTGGTCGAAGGTGGCCGCGCTGACGCCGGTCAGGCGCTGAAAGCTGGCGCTTCGCAGTAACCGGCCGGCGGAGAAGACCCGGGACATCGCGTGGGCACCTTCGCTGTGAAGGTCCCCTTTCGACTCGATACGGGCCGTAACCGGTCAAGCTCTTATCAGGTGTTCAGCCAACCGCCTGGCGAATCGCTGGCATGCACTTTCGCAACGGATCTATTGTCCAGAGTCTCCGCTCTAATGGCATTTCCGACATCAACTATCACTCCGGCATCCATGGTCAGACAACATCGCCTTCATGGATACACCAACCACTCGTATTTGCTCTGGAGTACCACGCACCTTGTCTTGCGCGTCCTTGATCACGCTTCTATACGGATTGGTTTCGTTCGGTATCGCTTGTCTGATGATGTTCGATGCCTCTACAAACCAACTCATACAAGATGCCAAAAAATTGCTATCTCGCTTCATTGGTTCAATGGACGCGAATTGCGATGAGCGTTCGATCAGATCTTCAATCTTTTTTTCGCACATTGGGTTGGATCATGGCAGAAGCCTCATAACCGGAGTTCGCATGTTGAGCACGGCATACGGTTCGGAATCGAGTCAAGTGGCTTAACTCCGAGGGTCTATTGCTCGCATAGAACGTTATCGCTATATATGGAACCCTCCGATACTGGAAAATATTCCAAGGAGCTAACATGGCATCCAAGCCCCGGTCCAAGCCCCGAGCGACTACGATTGAATCATTGGAAGGCTTTGCGCAAGCCACAGAACGAGCATATGATGTTATCTATAAATAGGACCTACCAATTTCTGGTCCAATTCGTTCCAAAGAAGCGATCTGGATTCGAGCTTTCGTGCAGATTGCACCGCGATTTAATCTTGGTGGAGCTATATGAGAGCGTATTGATAGACTTGTGGAAAATGTCCTTCAGGGTAACATGTCCGACGTTGTACAAACTATTAGCTCGATTACCAGAGAATTGGATGTGGAGATAGTTCTTTATCATGCTGTGAACGTTCCTGATGATAGCTCTCTCGAATTAGACGAACACTGGAAGTCAAAAGCAACGACATACATTTCTCATATTAGGATGGTGGTATCAAAGGCAGAGGTGCAAGAGGCCCTCCGTGAAAGAATTTTCAAAAATCCAGGTGCCCTTCAAGCGGAAATCGATCGGAATCGAACCAGGGTAGAATCAATCAGTGAGGTGTTTTTATCGATTACTGAAGCAGTCGGAAAGGGAGCCAAGCATCTAGATGGAGCCGTAAGACTTGTTGAGAGACTTGCCGGTGCTTTCTCTTGTGCCAGAACAGCTAAACTGGAAGGGCAGCAGCGCCGTTTACTTCCACCACCTGACGAATTGGGACTCCCTGACTTGGAGGAGCCCCAATCTGACAACGACGACAGAGGTGACTCAAACCAACCATCGAACCAATGACCACACACCGGCCCCAATCATCACCAATGCACCAGAGACGATCCCGATGGCTTGCACGGGGAGTTTGTCAACGTCGAAGAACCATGCAGTGAAGTGATGTATAGGCGACAACAATTTGATGACGGTCGTAGATAGCAAAATCAGACTTGTCCAGACGGATGTAAACAATGTTGAGAAGAAATAGCAATCCCAGTAGGTAAGAGGTTCCTGTCCCACAAGTCCTTTCATTCCCTGCAACACAGCATAGGAGTAATATAGTGCGCCGGCGCCTTGAATAAGGACGTAAAGCATAACATTCCCTATGGCGATTAATATCGATATCAATACATCTAACAGGCCAGCAAATAGAATGTAAACGATGCCTCTGGGGCGGATGAATTTCGAAAACACTATCCTGCTTTTGGCTAACGACACATAATCAGGCATAGCCGCAATTAACAAAAACACTAGAATAGACACGCTAACGCCTTCAAAGTTTGTCAGCGCTCCTGGATCTATGAACGACGGTAAAGAACTAAAGAATATGAAGGAAAAGGTAAAAACGAATATGGTAGTTGTCATCAGCGAGGCAATTATGCATCTCACACTCAAATGACGATATCCAAAAGTCCAGTTGAAAATCCGCAGGATAATAGCCGATGGTTTGACCGAATTCTCCCAAGAGATGTTCTGCAAAACGCGTGCGATGTCTTGCAGTGCTTCTGGGCGTGCCACCTTTAGCAACACAATATGCGGCATACATGGCGACAGCAAGCGTTGCAGCACCCGCTGGTATCCCCAATCCCGACGCAAGATCGTTTACCCAAGACATCCCGAACGCCTCCGATCAACGATCATAACGAAACGGAGGCGATTCGTCGATATTGGGCTTCTTTGCAGTCCTGAGAGCTTGGACCACTGAAAAGGAGTCTCTTTGCGCCAATGGTTCCCCGGTCGAATTCCGTAGTCGGTGAAACCAGCCTGGAACATAGCGCATGAGAACAATCTGCAACTCCCTTGAAGGGAATTTGTGCAGTGCGTAAATTTATCCTTGTGGCGTGCCTGGTTGTGCCGATGGCAGGTTGTGGCGGGCTAACGTATCCTGATCAACCACCACCACCACCACCACCACCACCACCACCACCAAACACAACGGCAAATCAGTCTGATTGTGTCCTTAACGCTCTGAATGCATCCGATCCGCACGCGGCTGCGAGAGCGTTCCGGCGCAGTCTAATGGGCTGTGATACGCCAGACCCGGAGGCATGGTCATATAAGCCACCACCAGGGTTTAAGCCAAAGCCATATGTTGCGCCAGATGACAGCGACAGCGTGACGATTACAATTGAGTCTGAGTGAAACCAGCCTGCAACCATTTCCCATTTATAAGCTGATCTGACACTTTTTCGAGTGTCTCATGAGTGTAACCTTACGGCGCGCCGTTTCTTTTTTCAAACTCCACAAATGGTCTGCGCCAGGACCGCACCTAGTGCGGCTCGCTCCCACCCCACTACCCTAATCCGTCAAGGGTCCCCCGGTTTTTTGCCGTGCATGGTGCCGCTGATTCACTTCCGGCACGTCGCCATGATTAATACTTACTTTCTGAAACAGAGTCGGCCTGCGCCAGAATGGTGCGGTGCGACATGCGACGTTGCGCCAATGTGTCGAGTTCACCTTGTGCAGTCAGGTGACTGTGAACTGGTGGGGGATCATGTTTATTTGAAAGGGTCCTACGTCACCCTCCATTGGACCAATGAGACAATGCGACATGCGACAATGAGACGCCAACCCATGCCGACAATGCTGCAATGATGTAAGTCGTCATTGAACAGGAATAGAACAAAATACCCTGGTCCAGCCTCATGATTTCTCTGTACAGTGAGTGACAATTCACATTATACCTCACTCCAGAGAGAATTGTTGCTCGTAGTACTCGATCATCTCCTTGCGCTCGGCGTCCGTCAGGTCATCCGGGTCGCGGATGGGGTATACTCGGCCACCGCGAGCCCGATGAAACTGATATTTCCCAGCGCTGGCCCGACCGATTGGTGTTAGGCCGAGGACTCTGATTCGAGCGCGGTATAGCTCGCTCGTCGTCACTCCACATCGACGCGCACGCGTCGCCCCGGCCGGTCTATCGTCATAGTCACAACCTTATCACCCTCGATATCAAAAAGATCCCTCAGGACAAGATCCATGTCCCGCCACAGCTCATCCTCCGATCTGCCCATAAGCATAAGGCTGCGCATCTGCAAACTACGCGCGTGGATCAGGCCCGCGTTGCCATGCACGATTATGATATCCAGTGCGATGCTACGTATCATCGCCTATTTGCACCTTGCCGGAGCCTGGGTCTCGGATCCACCGCCCACGGCACCGCCTCGCCTCGGCCGCCGGACGGCTCTCACCTTGCCGCTCCTTCCACCGCCACAGAAAAACTGATCGCCGCCATCCGATTCCAGCCCTGACACCGCGACACCTGGCGGCATCTCGAGCCGTTCGAGCACCTCCCCCGTTCGAGCGTCGAGTTGCCTCAAATCGCTCTCTCCACTTTCCAAGGTGCCGTGCCAGAGTTCGCCGTCGACCCATGTGACCCCGGTCACCATACGATTGGACTCGATGGTGCGAAGAACCGCCCCGGTTTCGGGATTGATCTGATGGATCTTCCGACCCCGATGCTGACCCACCCAGAGCGTCCCTTCAGCCCATGCGAGCCCCGAATCTCCACCGCCGCCAGGCGCCGGGATCGTCGCAAGCACACGGCCAGTTGCCGGATCGATTTTCTGGATGCGGTCCTCGGCAATCTGAAATAGATGCTGGCCGTCAAAAGCTGTTCCGGCGTGTGCGGCGACGTCAATTGAGCGCACCGTCATCCCGTTCGCAGGGTCAAACGCGTTTAACCTGGCTCCGGACGCAAACCAGACGTGCTGACCGTCAAAGCTGACCCCGTGCACGTGCTCGACACCCGGGAACGGTCCATATTCACGGAGGATTTCAGCAGCAGCTTGTTTCATCCTTGCACCTTAATCACCTGGCAGTGGACCGGGGAGTAACAAGATTGTCGGGAATCCCGGCAGAGGCGGTGTCATCCAACGACGCGCGGGCCCTCGACCAAACGACTGTACCTTGCCGCCCGCGGAAAGCGAGTCGAGCGTCCGCTGCACGGTGCGAGGGCTGGCTCCCAGCGCAATGGCCAACGCCGAGCTCGACCAGGATTCCCCGTCGGCGAGGAAAGCCAGCATCGCGCTATGCTGCTCTTCGACAGGCGGCAAAAGAACAACAACCTCGGTTGCATTGCGCGGCTCGAGTGTAAATCCTCTGTCGGTCGCGCTCACGTCGGCCAACGTGCCAAGTTCCACACGAAGTCGCCCTACCTCCACCCGCAACCGCGCACGATGCGATTCATCTGCCTGCTTCGCCCGGAAGGCACGCGCAACGAGGGTGCTCCTTGACACGTCTCCGGGCCAGGCTTCACCCAGTGCGCGTGCAAGCGTGAACAATACCGGCCGCGTCGAGAGCGAAACCACCGCCCGTGAGTCTCGCACGACATAACGGCACGCGTCCACGACAAGCGCATTCGACGCCAACAGTGCTTCAACATCATCGAGCGACAGAAGGCGCTCCTCGCCACCGCCAACCTGGCGCGCCGCAGGTGCGTTCAGAATGTGAGATACGCTCTCGACCTCCGCCGTCAACGCAGGGATATCTGCATCGCGCGCGGCATGCTCGGCCCGGGCAAGCGCGACGCGCGCCATCTTCGTCCTGAGACGTCGCATCGCGATCCCGGCAATGACCAACTCATGGGCGACCTGCAACGCGGGCGGCAATGGCGTGGGGTTTACCTCGCTAATCATAAGCTCTGCTTCGTCGAGATGCCCGATTAGCAGGAGGCGCCGGATCTCGAGGGTCCGGGCATGCGCGGCATTTATGCGGTCACCGTGCGTTTCAAGTGTCGCCCTCGCTGCGTCGAGCGCCTTTGCCGGCCAGCCCAGGTCGCGCGAGACGAGTGCGATTTCGGCCTCGGCGACGGCACAGCGCGCGCGTGCCATGGCCTCTCTCGGACCGAACGCGCGTGCCGCACTGCGCAAAAGCGCCTTCGCCCGAACAAAATCGCCAAGCTGCGCCATGGCGATTCCGCGCAATGCGAGCGCAGGCGCATCTTCGCGCAGGGCGACCCTCTTCAAGGCGCCGATCGGATCGCCTGCGGCGAGTGCGCGGGCCGCAGCGGTGATCAGCGAGTCCATCCGAATCCCGCCACACTTGTAACTCCCGTCGTTCCGATGCCTCGCGCTAAATCCATCTCGCGATCAACTACCGCATGGAAAGGAGAACCCACGTATGCCCGACATTCTGCACAAAGTCGGAATCAAATCATCATCCTTGATTGATGTCTACAACGCGCTGACCACAGTCGAGGGTCTTTCCGGGTGGTGGACGAGCGACACGCATGGAGAAACCAATATCGGCGGAGTTCTTCGATTCCGCTTTGGCTCCGGCGGTTTCGATATGAAGGTACTTGAGTTGCAACCCGCCAGCCAGGTGGTATGGCAAGTGGTCGACGGACCCCAGGAATGGATCGGCACAAAGGTAAGTTTCGATCTCGAGCAGCGCGGCGACTGGACCATCATCCTGTTTAAACACGCGGGTTGGGAGCAGCCAGTGGAGTTCATGCACCATTGCAGCACCAAGTGGGCAGTCTTTCTGCTCAGCCTCAAATCGCTTCTCGAAGCTGGCAAAGGTGCCCCTTGGCCGGACGAAATCAAGCTCGACAGTTGGGAATAACGCCACGCCGGGCAACGGAGAGAGACCATGACCAACCATAAAACCGGGACACGCGAAGAGTGGCTTGCCGCCCGCCTTGGGCTGCTCAAGGAGGAGAAGGAACTCACGCGACGCAGCGACGAACTGGCGCGGCGGCGGCAAGAGGTATTCGCGCGATCGGCCTGGCATGAGCGCGTTCGCCCACGAAGACGGCGTCGTCTACCATACCTATTCCACCTACGCGCGTGGCTTGGACGGAATTTGGGGGATGTACCCGTGTCTTGACCGCGTACCGAAGGGACGCAACGAAACGGGCGCCCGGTGCCGCCGCCAGGACGAATACGGAAGGGCATGAGCGCCTTCGCAGGATCCTGGCATGGCGAAATCGCCGTGATGAATGAGGGTGGAGGGGGTCAGAGCCCTCCACCCTCTTCGCGGTAAGCTATTCGGCAGCGAGGTTTGGCGTGAATTCCAGCGGCAAGCCTTTATGGCCGGTCAATCTCTCGCCTTCCTCGTACATCTCGAAGGCGCGTTTCTTCAACGCCGGCAGCACCGAGGCGATTTTGTCGAGGTCCAGGTCGGCGGCGATCCCCGGGTAACCGGCGCGCTCGATCATCTGGCCAAGCTTGCGACTTTCGATCTGCTCGAACGTCCACTCCAGCGGATCGTCGACAACGGTCATGTCCCAGTTGATCCGGTGGTTCTTGTTGCGCGGACCGTAATGGTAGTGCGCGTTGTTCCAGAAACAATCGAATGCCAGGAGCTCGGTTTCGTCGACGTAGGCCTTGCCTTTCGATCCGCCCACGTCGCTGAGGACGTGCAGCGCGAGGCCGCCGTCACCGTTTTTCTGGCGCCGCATCTCAAGGCCGAACCGGATGTTGCCGGCCTCGAACATGTCGGTGCCACGGTTGTGCTTGACTGTGTTACGTTTGGCGACGAACGTTTCTCTCGCGCAGGACTCGACCTCGGGCAGGACGGCACGCACCTTTTCCATGTCGGTCAGAGCGGCGCAGCCCTTGTAGCCGGCGCGCTCCAGCATCTGCGGGAGCTTGCGGCCAAGTGTCTGGATGGTCCAGCCGATCGGGTTGCCGTCGGTGATCGGGTCGATCTGGCAGATCACGCCGTGGCCGCCGCCGACCCGGCCAGGGGTCGAGAGCTCGGGATTTTCCGGGCCGTAGGTGTAGCTTTTCTCGTTGTCGAAGCAGTTGAAGCGCAGCAGCGAGGTTTCCTTGCCATAGAGCGTGGCGGTCACGTCGATGGAGACGCCTTGGTCGACATGATCCTCGACGTTGCCGTCCAGGAGTTGGTGTCGGACGACGAAGCTCAGCGGTTCGGCGGTAAATCTCATTCCTTGTGATTGCGGCATGTTTGGGCGCTCCTACGAAACGGGTTTGCCCAATCTTAAAGCGGTGGCGCGACGGTCGCAAGAGCGGCTGACGAGGCGGCTGGCGAAGCGCCTTGCAATGTCGCCCCGCCCCTCAGACCCCACCGGCGCCCTCACCAATCGTTCGCGCCGGGTATCGACATGACGCAGCGTCGAATCATGGATTCTCTTTGAAAATGACAGCAGATTCTCGGTTTGCCCGCCAGTGCGATCGATGCCGCCGCGCCGCCTGAACATCGCGCCCTGTTTGCCGATTGGCATTGGAATATTGCCACGGTGACAGGCGCCTTCCTGTCACAGGCGGACGCTCCGCAGCCGCAGCGCGTTGCCAATCACCGAAACGGAGCTGAGCGACATCGCCAGCGCGGCGACAACCGGGCTCAGCATGAGCCCAAACGCCGGATAGAGCACGCCAGCCGCCACCGGAATGCCCAACACGTTGTACAGAAAAGCGAACACAAGGTTCTGGCGGATGTTGCGCATCGTCGCCCGGCTCAGAGCGCGGGCCCGAGCGATTCCAGCGAGATCGCCCTTCACCAACGTGATGCCAGCGCTCTGGATCGCGACCTCGGTCCCGGTACCCATCGCAATTCCGACGTCTGCCTCTGCCAGTGCCGGCGCGTCATTTACGCCATCACCCGCCATCGCGACGATCCGCCCCTCGGCTCTGAGCGACCGCACGATACGACGCTTGTCCTCGGGTAGTACATCGCCATGGAACTCCTCGATCCCAAGCTTGCGTGCGACAACCTGAGCCGTCGTTTGGTTATCGCCGGTCAGCATGACAATGCGCACGCCGTCCGCCCGCAGGCTGTCCAGCGCGGTCTGCGTCGAATTTTTGATGGGATCGGCGATCGCAATCACGGCACTGGGCCTGCGGTTTACCGCCAGGTAAAGCACCGTCGCGCCGTCGCCGCGAAGTTCATCGGCTTGCTCGCCCAGATTGCCAGACGTAACCGCGAGGTCCCTCATGAATTTCGCACTGCCAAGCGCGACGACGCGGCCGGCGACCGTGCCATGGACGCCTTTGCCGGTGACCGAGGCAAAGTCAGACGGGTCTTGCAGAGACAGGGCGCGCTCATGCGCGGCGGCGACGATCGCCGCGGCGAGCGGATGCTCACTCGACCGCTCCAGGCTCGCGGCCAAAAGCAGGGCTTCGGCTTCGGGTAAACCGGGCGCGGGAACAATCGCGATCACCTTGGGTTTGCCCTCGGTGAGAGTTCCGGTTTTGTCCACCACGAGCGTATCGACCTTCTCCATGCGCTCCAGTGCCTCGGCCGACCGGATCAACACGCCAGCCCCTGCGCCCTTGCCAATGCCGACGCCGATACTCATGGGCGTTGCGAGCCCGAGTGCACAGGGACACGCGATGATGAGCACGGAGACCGCAGCGATAAGCCCGTACGCCAATGCCGGCATGGGTCCCAGGAAAGCCCAGACTACAAACGAGAGCAGTGCAATGGCGAGCACGGCCGGCACGAAGTATCCGGACACGGTATCCGCCAAACGCTGGATCGGCGCGCGACTGCGCTGCGCTTCGGCGACCATGGCGACGATACGGGACAGCATCGTGTCGGCGCCGACCTTGTCCGCGCGCATTACCAGCGAGCCGGTGCTATTCACGGTGCCGCCGATGAGCCGGTCGCCGTCCTGCTTCATCACCGGCATGGATTCGCCGGTGACCATGGCCTCATCGACGGCACTCCGGCCCTCCAGGACCGCGCCGTCCACCGGCACGCCGTCGCCAGGGCGCACGCGCAGCCGGTCGCCGACCTGCACGGCAGAGATCGGGATTTCCTCGTCCGCATCGTGCGAGGTGAGCCGACGTGCGGTCTTCGGCGCGAGATTGAGCAAGGCGCGAATGGCGCCGCCGGTCTGTTCACGCGCGCGCAATTCCAGGACTTGTCCGAGCAGCACGAGCACCGTGATGACGGCGGCGGCTTCGAAATAAACCGCGACAGCATTGTCCATACCCCGGAATCCAGCGGGGAACACACCGGGTGCGAACGTCGCGACCAGGCTGTACAGGTAGGCCGTCCCGGTACCCAACGCGATGAGGCTGAACATGTTCAGGCTTCTGTTCACGACCGAGGCCCAGGCGCGCTGGAAAAACGGCCAGCCGGCCCAGAGGACGACTGGTGTCGACAAGGCACATTGAATCCAGGCCGAGACCTGGTCCGGCACGGCGTGGCGCAAATCGAGCCACGGCATATGGCCGCCCATTTCCAGCACGAAGACCGGCAAAGCGAGTACGAGACCGATCCAGAAGCGGCGGGTCATATCGATCAATTCGTGATTGAGGGGCATTTCGGCGGTCGCCACCACCGGCTCCAGCGCCATGCCGCAGATCGGACAACTTCCCGGTCCTTCCTGCCGGATCTCGGGATGCATCGGGCAGGTGAAGATTTTGCCTTGCGGGGCGTCCGGCACTGGTTGCGATGCCGGCCTCAAATAACCGGCGGGATCAGCGGCGAACTGTTCGCGACACCGTCCGGAGCAAAAGTGAAATGTTTGTTCGCCGTCATCGAGGCGATACTTCGAGGTCGCGACGCTGACCTTCATGCCGCACACCGGATCGATTGCCACGTCCGTTGCGGTGATGGTCGCGGCGTCGTGATGATGCTCGTGGCCGGTTTGGTCGTCCGCCATGTTGGCAATCCTGAGTTTTCCGGTGCACCGCATACCGGGGACGTGACATCGGCGCCGTCGCACCCTATATACCCCTCTGGGGTATGGTATCAAGGACCAGCTGCCATGCACGATGCTACCAAAATGGAAATCACAAGACGGCTCAGGCGTGTCGAAGGTCAGGTTGGCGGTCTGCTTCGGATGGTCGAGGACGATCGCTATTGCGTGGACGTACTGACGCAAATTCACGCCATCCGCGCCGCTCTGCACAAAGTCGAGGAGAAAATCCTCGGCGATCACGTGTCACATTGTGTCGCCGCCGCGTTCGCCACCGGCGACGTGACTGACCAACGGCACAAGGTTGAGGAACTGATCTCGACGATCGGCAGGATGACGCGGTAGCCGCAATCTCGCCGGCGATGCGGATCAACCCGCTACCGCTCGACAGCGGGTGGGATGACCGCGCTTGCCTGGGCACCGTTGTCGCCCTCGGCCGGGTCGATCACATATCGCACGTGCTCGCCGACCTTCAATTTGTTGAAGCCGTTGCCTGCGACGCTGTTGCGATGGAAATAAACTTCCTCACCGGCGGCAGTTTCCAGAAAACCATAGTCACGCTCGGCGAATACGCTCGCGACGCGGCCGGTTAACGCCGTTTCATGTTGCTTCGTCTGGCCGTCAAGTCGGCGCATGTGATCCTGCAGCCGACGGCGCGCGGCGTCAAAAGCGTCCCGAATCGCAACGTGCAGGTCCTCGTGAGCGTGGTTCAGCCCAGAGTCTCGATTCGCGACGACCGTGCCGCCAGCGACCGTCAGATCGACCCGCACATGATAGATTCGGCCATGCCGGTGGTGCCGGTCGCCCGTCTCCAACACCACGCGGCAGGCGCTGATGCGATCCGAGAATTGTTCGAGCTCATCGACGCGACCCTGCACCTGCGCCTCTGCTGCCGGCGATGGTTCCATGCCGCGAAAGGAGATTTGTACGTCCATCATGATTCCCGCCTTCTGCCTCGTCTGGTGTGACAGACACCAAAGCCGGGGGCGCTTGCCTTGATCTCGATCAAGCCGGAGACGCCATTGGATGAACTCTGATCGGCTTTTTCCGGGCCACGACTCCGGCCGGTGGCTGCTGCGTGCGATCGATTGGCGGCGCATGTCCCGATCTCAGGCCATCGTTAATAGGTCAACCTTCCAACGAGTGGCGATCATGCCGGATTGGAGGTCGGCCATGAACCGCCTTGTGGCGTCCATGCCGCCGGAGCGCGGCCACGGCCGGCCGGTGAAGTGCTTGCCGATGACATCGAACAACTTATCCCGCTCGACGGTTTCCAGACCGCCGTCGGGCGCGGCGCCGGCATAGCGTGCGTTCAGATCCCGTACCAGGCTGGGATCTTCCTCGATAATAATTCGCAGGGCGAAGTTCGAGGGCGGTATCATTCGCCGCCGTTCCAGCTCCCATCGGCAGCAGGTCAGCGGTCCAGGCAACAGAGTGGCCAAAATTCTCTCCTGGGCCGGGTGTTCATCCGGTCCGGCCCGCATTGGCTATATGGTGCTTGGGATATTGCCGTTCCAGACCGAAACCCAGGCTCCAGGCCGGCAATCTCGCTTCGTCCCATAGGAACCGCTGAACCGGGACAACAGGACGTTCGAGCCGCTCCGGACCAGGTCTCCGGCACCCACCATGCTTGGGCACCTGCAGTCATCGCCGCCTCGATGGCTCCGAACGATGTTGCCGCCTGCCGCCTGGTTGAGAGGACGGCGTCAAGGAGCGGCCAGATTATTGACCCATATCAAGGCGGCTTTGCGAAAGTCACGCCAGAGTTGGGTCGTTGTAAAAAATAAGGAGGACAACATGGCAAATACTCCGGTCGAAGTGAAACGCTCTGCCCCGGCCCCCGTCCCGGCAACCGACAGCTGGCAGGCGTTTCGCACTGAAATGGACCGCCTGTTCGACCGCTTCGGCTTCGGCATGAAGCCGTTCCGCAGTTGGTTCGATCTGGAACCGGCGGCTCAGCTACGGACCAGCTTTGAAATGCCGTCTCCGGCGATCGACATCGTTGAAGAGCCGACAGGCTATAAGCTCACCGCGGAACTGCCTGGAATGGCAGAAAAGGACATCGAAGTGGCCGTGTCCGGCAACACCGTGACTCTGAAAGGCGAAAAGAAGCAAGAGAGCGAACGCAAGGACAAAAATTATACCTTGTCAGAACGAAGCTACGGATCATTTCAGCGCACCTTCACTCTGCCTGACGGTGTCGATCGGGACAAAATCAGTGCGGAATTCAGCAAAGGCGTCTTGACTTTAAGCCTGCCGAAGAACTCGGCGGCAGTGGCCGAGCCGAAGAAAATCGAAGTGAAAGCGGCAGCCTGATCCACAGCACGCACTCCCGAACCGGTCGCGTCAGTCGGAATGCGATCGGTTCCGGATATGGCACGCCGCTTTCGCGTGGACGCTGCGAATTGACGACCGGGGAGCCCCCGGCACTGGCTTATTTCCGAATCACAATGTCGTGGGAGCCACGCAAATGCACGCCTTGATGGATCCTCTGCCATTGTACGGATTTGCAAACCCGGGTCGGCTCGGACAGTCACCGGGCCATCCGAAGCCCGACCCGCATCCGGTCCCGCCACCACCAATTGGCTTGCCCCCACACCCGGAGCCGATCCCGCATCCGCCGCCCCCGGAGCGGTCACGATGACTTCCAATGGGCCACTCGATACGCCAATTGCCCGGCACATCTGGAGTACTCGCTACCGCGCCAATGCCGAACCATCAATCGACGCCTCCTGGGCGCGCATCGCGCGCACCCTGGCCGCTGTCGAGGGTGCTGACAAACCATTATGGGAGCGGCGCATTCTCGACATCCTGCGCGATTTTCACTTCCTGCCGCGCGGCTGCATTCAGGCAGGGGCAGGCACCGACCGCGACATGACATTGTACAACTGTTTCGCAATGGGTACGATCGAGGACTCGATTCCGGGCATCTGCCGTGCGCTGGAAGAAGGCGCGGTCACGATGCAGCGCGGTGGTGGAGTCGGTTATGATTTCTCGACGCTCAGACCCTATGGCGCGCAGACGCAAACCACCGGCACCATCGCCTCAGGCCCAGTATCGTTCATGACGGTGTGGGACGCGATGTGCGCCACGATCCAGTCCACCGGAGCCCGCTGAGGCGCGATGATGGCGACGCTTCGGTGCGAACATCCGGACATCGTTGCTTTTATCGAGGCCAAACGCGATCCGGGTCGGCTCCGGCATTTTAATTTGTCGGTGCAGGTGACCGACGCCTTCATGCGGGCGATTGAACGGGGCGAGATCCGGATCGAGATCACGGCGATTGCTGTTCGACTGCTCGACAACGTGATTGATGCGTCTCGCTTTCCACTGGCGCAGCAGCGCGAAGCCGTCCATACGGCGTGCCGGATCGGTCTCGGGGTTATGGGTCTTGCGGACGCGCTGATCATGTTGGGTATCCGTTATGACAGCGATGCCGCACGGGACTTCGCCAGCGCAACAATGCGCACAATCTGTCGTACCGCGTACCGGCAATCCGTGGCCCTTGCCGAGGAAAAAGGCTGTTTCCCGGCATTCGAACACGAGCTTTTTCTTGCGGCACCATTCATCCAGGGGCTGCCGGACGACATCCGAAACGAGATCGCACATTTTGGCGTCCGCAATAGCCATCTATTGGCCATTGCGCCGACCGGCGCGATCAGCTTGCTTGCCGGGAACGTGTCGAGCGGGATCGAACCCGTGTTTGCCGCTGACCTTGACCGTACTGTATTGAACGCGGCAGGCGAGTCGCAATGCTGCCGCATGACGGATCACGCGATCCGGCTGTGGCGTGAACAATCGAGCCGGACACATGGCGCGCCCGAGGCGTTGACGACTGCTTTGGAATTGCCGATCTCGGCGCACCTGGCAATGCAATCTGCAATCCAGGCCTCCGTCGACAACGTGATCTCGAAAACGATCAATATCCCGGCAGCAACTGAATTTTCCGATTTTTCCACAATCTACCGGCTCGCATATGAGGAAGGCTCGAAGGGCTGCACGACATTCCGATCAATCAAAGACCGCGATGGAGTGCTCGCCGCGGTCCCACCGACCAACTGCAGCTGCCAATGAGCGGGGCAAGATCGGAGCCAGCGAAAAAGCCCGGGCCGTAGCATTATCTTTGCCAACGTATCAACGCGGTTTCCGCTGGGACGTGCACTCCAGGGCGTGCCGGCAGGACGCGCACTGTGAAGTCGCCGGCTGGCCGGACTCCGATAATCGTGCCGTGGTAAAAATAGCTGCCGGTAGCACCTGGAACGGGCCCATCAGCGGCCAACGCGATCACTTCAGCGGCCGCACCATCCTTCGGTTCGGCAAACACCTCGACCCGAATATCTTGCGTTGCAACCTCACCGAGATATATCGGTACTGAAACGTCCCAGCCGGATTCCTGCCGCGCAAAATCTGTCTCGCCAATGTGCACGCCTGACCAGGCACGCCGCAGCTGCTGGTCCCATGCGTCCATCGCCTTGGCCGCCGCGGCGCCATTGGCCGTGCGGTCACCGAGCATGGCAGCGGCTGGCAAATACGCCTTTTCGAGATATTCCCGCACCATCCGCACTGCGCCGTAGCGCAACGTCAGTTCGGTCATGCTGCGCCCCATCATGGTCACCCATGCACGCGGGATACCCGCGGCATCGCGATTATAGAATGTCGGCGCCACCTCACGCTCGAGCAGCGTGTAGAATGCCTCGGCGTCATGGCGATCCTGTTCCAGTTCCGCACTGAAATGGTGGTCACCGATGGCCCAACCGAGACCGGGTGCGTATGCTTCCTCCCACCAACCATCCAATGTCGACAGATTAAGACCGCCGTTGACCAGCACCTTCATGCCGCTGGTACCGCATGCCTCCCACGGGCGGCGGGGTGTGTTGATCCAAACATCCACGCCCTGAACCAATTGCTGCGCCAATGTAATGTCGTAATCCTCGAGGAACACCACCCGCCTGCGAAACTGCGGATCCTGTGCGAATTCGATCCACTCCTGAACCATTCGCTTGCCGGCCGTATCGTCCGGGTGAGCTTTGCCCGCCAGCACGAGTTGCACCGGACGCGCCTCATCGCAAAGTATGCGTCTGAGGCGGGCACGATCGAACAACAGCAGGTCGGTGCGCTTATAGTCGGTGAAGCGGCGTGCGAAGCCGAGCGTCAACACGTTGGGATCGAGCGCCGTCTCGCCAATCGCCACGACATCCGGCGGATGGCCGCGTCCACGCAGTTGAACGTT
The DNA here is from genome assembly GCA_049519555.1 of Acetobacteraceae bacterium. GTDB lineage: Bacteria > Pseudomonadota > Alphaproteobacteria > Acetobacterales > Acetobacteraceae > Rhodopila. Next base: position 54,663 of record JBEKQQ010000008.1, on the reverse strand, counting down.
CAATCGCGAACGCACCTCCCGCACCAGGTCCTCGCGTGCTTTGCCACGCATGGCCCAGAGGGCTTCGTGCTCGACGGTTTGGATGCGTTGCCCCATATCCTCTGGTTCACGGCGCCAGCGATCCTTGCCACAGGTCTCGGTCCAGATTGCATCAGCCATCGCGGAATCCCAGGTCGGAACATGAACTCCGTTCGTGATGTGATCGAATGGCACCTCGGATTCCGGCCAACGTGGATACAGGGGCTGGAAAATCTGCCGGCTGACTGAACCATGCAGTCGGCTGACGCCGAAGCTCAGCAGCGCTCCGCGAGCCGCAAGCCAGGCCATATTGAACATGCCACCGGTGGCACGGCCATCCTCCAGGCCCAACGCCAGGATGTCGCCCACGGCAACATTTTCGCCTGCCCAGGCCTGGGCGTATCGCGCAAGCAAGGGCAGCGGGAAACGGTCGAACCCTGCCTCCACCGGAGTATGCGTGGTGAAGACGTTGCCGGGGCGTGTGGCCCAGAGTGCCTCATTGAAGCTCAGCGCGTTTTTCTGAGCGAACCGGCGCGCCCGCTCGAGAATGGCAAAGGCGGCGTGTCCCTCATTCAGGTGGCAGACCGTGATCTCCGGATGCAGTGCCTCGACAAGCCGCCAACCGCCGACACCGAGGACGAGTTCCTGCATCAGGCGCATCTCGTTGCTGCCGCCGTAGAGTTTGCCGGCGATGCCGCGATCGATCGGACCGTTCACCGGATCATTGGTGTCGAGCAAATACAGCAGTGTCCGGCCAACGATGACACGCCATGCACGCAGCTGCAGAGTGCGGCCCGGCAACTCAACCGGGATGTGCAGCCAGGCGCCTTCGGCGGTGCGGGCCGGCTCGACCGGCATGCTCGACGGATCATTGTACGGAAACGCCTCAAACTGGCGTCCCTCAGCATCGATCATCTGGTGGAAATAGCCCTCCTGGTACAACAATCCGATACCGATGACGGGGATACCCTGATCACTCGCGGCCTTCAGAAAATCGCCCGCCAGGACGCCAAGGCCGCCCGCATAAAGCGGCAGCGCGCTGCCGAGGCCAAACTCCATGCTGAAATAGGCAGTGCCCTTGAGTGGCCTGCCGGCCGCAGCATCAACGAACCAGCTGCGATCAGCCAGATAGGCACGCCTCGCCAGGACAAGTTGATAAAGATGCGAGACGAAGTCGGGGTCGGCGGCGAGTTCATCCAGCCTGGCCGCTGAAACATTGTCCAGGATTGTCCACGGGTTACCCCATCGCTGCCAGAATTCGTTATCGACCCGGGCCCATAGTGCGTCGGCCTCGTGGCTCCAGGTCCAGCGCAGATCCAGCGCCAGATCGCGCAGCGCGGCCAGCGGTGCCGGCAGTTCCCGCCAAGGGATCATGCCGGTGACCCGAGCGAATGACAGTTCATCATCACGAGAGGTTTCAGCCTTTCCCGCGCCAGGGGCGGTCCGCCCGTGTTCGCCGCGTTGGGTGTTGGTCCGCTCTACATGGACCCGGTTTCACAGCAAGCTTGCAGGCCGATCCACGGCTCGCGCAAGCCCGAAGCAGTGAAGCTTTCATGGAGAATAAGTCAGCAGCATCGGTGGCGCAGCACATCGACGCACCGGTCCGGCGAGATTGGATCGGAACCCGCAATCGGTCGGGAACGGTGTTACGGTCCTACTGCGTTTGCCCTATACCACACCGTCCCGACGCAAACCTGCAACCGCGTCGGCGTCGAGTCCGAGCCAGTCGGCCAGGACTTCCGCGGTGTGCTCGCCCAACAATGGCGCCGACTTCACTTCGGCCGGGACGCCATCGAAGCGCACCGGCCAGGTGGGCATCGTCAACTTCCGTTCCCCGTGCGTCATGGTTTGCAGGATGCCGCGCTGACGGAAGCTGGGCTCGTTGGTCAGTTCCATGGAGTCCAGGACGGCGCCGGCGGGGACGCCGACCGCGCTCAGCTGCGTCATCGCCTCATGCTTCGTGCGTTGCCGCGTCCAGGCGGAAACGATTCCGTCGACCTCGGCCTCGCATTTCAGGCGGGCGTCGGGGGTGTCGTAGCGCGGATTGCCGATCAGGTCCTCGCGCCCAATCAACTTCAGCAGGCGAGGCCAATGTTCTGGGTTGGCGCGGCTGGTCAGCAGGTAGACGTAATCGTTGGGGCCGCCGGGCTGGCAGGGATAGATGCCGCCTGGCGGGTTGTTGGCGGGCGGCCGACGCGGCGCAGCGGCGCCGGTGCGCGCCTGGGTGATGAACATGCCGCGGCTGTAGTGCATAACCGAATCCTGCATCGCCACTTGCAGCCTGCGGCCCTTGCCCGTTCGGGTGCGCTCGAACAGCGCGCTGACAATGCTGAATGCCAGCAGCATGCCGGTGCCGGTGTCGCCGATCGTCGGGCCGGGCTTGACCGGCCTGCCATCCTTTTCACCGGTGATGCTCATCGAGCCGCCCGCCGCCTGGGCGATCGGGTCAAACGCGAGGCCTTTCTCATAGGGGCTGCCATCGCCAAAGCCCTTCACCTGGGCGTAGATGATTTTCGGATTGATCGCACTCACGACATCGTAGCCGAGGCCCAGACGCTCGACCGCACCGGGGGCGAAGTTCTCGGTGAAGACGTCGGCGTGCTTCACCATGTCCTTGACCAGTGCCAGGCCGCGTTCGGATTTCAGGTTGACCGTAACTGACCGTTTGTTGGCATTGTACATCATGAAATAATATGCGTCGCCGAAGCCGGTGCGGCCGGCTTCACCGCCTTTCGGGTTCTCCACCTTGGCGATGTCGGCGCCCATCCAGGCGAGTGCCTCAGTGCAGGTTGTTCCGGCCTCGAATTGGGTCAGATCCAGCACGCGAATGCCAGAGAGGCAGCCGGGGGAGACGGGAGTTATGGCCATTGGGGGATTCCTTTTTGAGTGGGACGTTATCACCCCCGCAGAAAGTGGGGGTTTCCGCACGAGCCTGTTCACATGGCGCGTCCCGATCAAGCAGACGCCTCAACGAGACACCTCCGATCGCCAGGGTAACGGGTCTTCTTGCACCAAAGGCGGCGGTTGACACCGACCGCCAGAACATCTGCTTCTCAACTCCTTGGCCGCCTCCAGCGTCAACTCGACAGCGACACGCGCCCATGGACCCAATTCGGAGTTTACGAAATCGATGGTGATCGCCTCTTCCAGCAGCGCGTGGTGCGGCTGGTCGTACGACACCACCAAGTGCGTCAGATCGAACCACCCGTCCACGCCCTTGCCGGAACCGCACGCGCTGACCGCCTCAACGATCGATGTGCACATGACAGGGTTATGCGGACAGGTACTTCTGGCAAAACGCAAACACCTTTTTCCACCCGTCCAGCGCCTGCATAGGCCGAGATCGGCCTGTTCTTGTCACCGATGATCGAAATGGTTTCCGCAATCATGCCATCGTAAGCCATTGTCTCTCCCCTTCCGGGCGAAACCCTTGTCAGAGTATGGCATGATATCCGCCGCTGGTCGCGAATCAAGCGACCCGCACGTCCAGAGCCAAACCATGTCCATCTACTTCACCAGCGACCACCACTTCGGCCATTCCGGCGCGCGCAGCCTGTACCGCCGCCCGTTTGCATCGGTCAGTGAAATGGATCGGCAAATGGTTGTCCGCTGGAATTCAGTGATCAAACCGGAGGACGAGGTCTGGCATTTGGGCGATTTTGCCGTTCGCCAATCGCGGGAACGGGTGGCGTCCCTGCTGAGCGAACTATATGGCCAGAAGCACCTCGTCGCCGGCAACAACGATGATGCCGCTGTGACAGCGTGCGCTGGCTGGAACAGCGTCCAGTCCTACGCAGAGGTAACGGTCGATGGAACGAGGCTCATTCTCTGTCACTACCCGTTCCGGACCTGGCGGGACATAGGCCGAGGTTCGATCAACCTCCATGGCCATAGTCACGGTAGGTTGAAGCCGCAGCCGCGTCAGTTCGACGTCGGCGTGGATGTGTGGGATTTCCGGCCCGTCCTGCTTACGGAAGTGGCCGCGACGACAAGGCCTGGCCGCCTGGAACAATCAGCAACGGCGTCAGCAAGGTGACCGCTGCGCTGCCAGGCGCGTATTGCTTATGCGGCATCGCGCCCTTCCGCCACCGAACCGAACCCGACGCCGGGCATCAGTTCGTCATACAGCGCCATATAATGACGCGCCGCCGTGTGCCAGCTGAAGTCACGCCCCATTGCGGTTCGCTGCATCCGCTGCCACGTACCCCGGCTCGCGAATCTGGCCCGCGCGCGATCCAGGCCAGCCAGCAGACCGGATGCACCGTCCCCGGCGAAGCTGAACCCCGTCGCGTCGCCACTGGGCTCCACCGCGTCACCTGCATCCACAACGCTGTCGGCAAGGCCGCCCACCGGACGGCTGACCGGCAGCGCGCCGTAGCGCATCGCATATAAGGCGGTCAGGCCACATGGCTCGAACCGCGATGGGATCAGCGAAATGTCCGCCCCAGCCGTCAGCCGATGCGCCAAATCTTCCTGATAGCCCACCCGAAGAACGACCTGCGGTGACTGGCCGGTTTGGGCTGCGAAAGCATTCTCCAGGTCAGGGTCACCTTGACCATGCAGGACGAACTGGATGCCGCGGCCGGCCATTGCGGGCAGCAGCTCAAGCACAGCTTCGGCCATCTTCTGATGCGTCAGCCGGTTGACGAAGCAAATCAGCGGCGCCTCCGGCGACGATTCCAGGCCGAGTTCGTTCTGCAACGCCGCCTTGCAGGCGAGCTTGCCGCTAAGGTCCCGCGCTGTGTAATGCGAAGCCAGGTACGGGTCGCTCTCCGGGTTCCACACGTCGGCGTCGACGCCATTCATGATTCCAACCAGGTCCGCAGCGCGTGTGCGCAACACGCCGTCAAGCCCGGCCCCGTGTTCTGGCGTGAGGATTTCCCGGGCGTAGGTCGGACTGACTGTAGTCAATCGATCGGCGGTACTGATCCCCGCCTTGAGAAACGAAAACTGACCGTAGAATTCAGCCACGCCGGTGCCCAGCAGTGCCGCAGGGAGGTCAGCCTCAGCCGCTGCACCTAAAGGAAAATTACCCTGATAGGCCAAATTGTGGATGGTCAGCACGACCGGAGGCCGCGGTCGATCGTGCAGTGCCAGCAGGGCCGGCACCAACGCAGTGTGCCAGTCGTGCGCATGCACCAGATGCGGCATCCAGCCCGTCGCATCGCCGTACATCGCCAACACCGTGGCGGCGCGGCAAAAGGCAGCATAACGCAGGTGATTGTCGGGCCAATCGCGGCGCTCGGGATCCTGATAGGGGCCGCCCGGCCGGCGGAACAGATCAGACTGATCAAACAAGTAAAGCGGTAGGTGATTGTCCGGAGCCCGAGCCAGCAAAATCTTACCGCCATCGGGCAGTAGCATGACCACCCGCGCGTCCTCGACGCTGTCGAGTACGGACGGATACGCGGGCAACATGACCCTCGCATCGGTGCCTTCCCGCGCAAGTGCCCGCGGCAGCGCGGCACAAACGTCGGCCAACCCGCCGGTCTTGGCGAGCGGGTAGAACTCTGCGCAGACGAACAAGAGCCGTGGGTATTCGTTCGTCCGCATGGCTCTCCCCCGGCTGTTCCGACATTCCCGTATCAGCTGCTGGCCATCAGTCGTGATCTGCAGTCTTCTACCATGATCAGGTGTGATACTTTGATTACAAAGCGCCCCTCAGGCGACGTGGCACGAACCGTTCAGCGTGCGCCACGCCGATCCGAAGCGTCCGCCCGTGGCGCACACGGATCAAGGCCCTGTAACGCGGGATTGTGGCGGCAGCAAAGAACATCGCTGTGGCCGCCACCAAAACCGGCAGTTGGGCAGACCAGTGGGCGAGCCATTCGCGCAACATGCCGACACCCAAGACATCATGCATTTGACCGTTTCCCCATCGTGGCCCGGGTCCGTGCCGTGACCGTATCGGTTGCAGCCCGAACCGTCGTCAAACTGGAGGCGTTCCGAGGGCAGTCACATTGATCTGGATCAATGTGACTGCCCTCGGAACGCCAGAGTTGATCGTGTGGGTTTGGTGATCGCGATTGACCGTGAACCGACACGCGTTTCCCCGTTAAATCGACCGCCATGGCCGAACTTCCGGCTTGCGTCATTCATTCGGTTGCGCGCATGGCAGCGGCCAGCTCGCGTAGCAGGTGCACACCTGCGACACCGCGATCGATCTGTGCCGACATTTGCGTCACCGCCTTTCGCAGGTTCTCCAGGTCCGGCCATGCGGGCCGGAGAATCCGCTGCGCTCCGTCAACATAATTACGCAAGGCTGTCAGTGGCTCGCTCAGCTCCTGCTTCAGCACCTCAAGGAGGTCGGCGATCTGGTCGCGAGCGTCATCGCTCCCTGGCACGAGGTCGGAATGCACTTCCGTAACGCGCCAGTCCTGCGCGGCATCGTCACAATTCAGAAACCAATGGTTTACCGAAATGACCATGTTGCCGTCGGCGTGACGATGCAGCAGACCGCCGCTCCAGGTATGCTCCGACACGAGCACCGCTACGATGTCCGGCAATGCCCGCGGAAATGCGGTTCCGAGTAACTCATGCGACGCCCGCCCGAGCGCGTACTCGGCAAGAAATCCGTAACGTTGTTCCATGCCCGCCGACCAGGAGGTGACGTGCCCCGTTAAGGTCCGGATCAGCATGGCCGGCTCGGCCGACGACGGTTCCAGACCACAACCATCGGCATCGCCTCGGCCGCTCGCCGGCGGCACGTGCGGTCCGGGATCCTTCCACATCCCAACCCACTCCCCTTTTTTGCCGGTGCGCGGCAGATCCAGGTCAAAGTCGAAACCGGCCTCAGAGACCGCGCGCGCTGGAACAGTATTGATCGTAGAAGGGCGCGATGCCGGCTACCCACGGAAACTACCGAGGCCAGCCTCGGAAATTACTGAGATCCTATGGCAAGGCGAATGGCAGGGGCTCGCTCGCCGTCATGCCCCTTCCCGGTTGGAATGATCGAGGGGCAAAACGAGAGAGGCAAGTCCGGTTCGCCGCAGGCGCGTATGGTGCGCCACCACGCGAGGTTTACCGCGCTGGCCCGGACTCCACGGGCGGTGCCGCCTCAAGCGCGCGCCGGATGAGCTGGGACAGCGATCTCGCTCCAAGCTTTTTCATCATCGCAGCACGGTGGGTTTCGACCGTGCGCTGACTGATGCCAAGAAGGTGGGCGATCTGCTTGTTTGGGTTGCCTTCGATGACCAACTTCATCACCTGGTGCTCGCGCGGGGTGAGGGCCGCGATGAGCGTGGTCACCTCTTCGCCCAAGGCCGCGCGCTCTGACGAGCCGAGCGCCTGTTGCAGCGCGTGATCGATGGCGGCAAGCAGGTCGTCACCCCGGACCGGCTTCTCGATGAAGCTCGCCGCACCGGCTTTCATCGCACGGATCGCGAGCGGCACGTCGCCGTAGCCGGTGACCATGATCGCAGGCAACTGATGGCCCTCCGCCTTGAGTCGCTCAAGCAGCTCGATCCCATCCATGTCAGGCATCCGGCAATCGACGACGAGGCAACCGTTCCGCCGTGGCGACCAGGCAGCAAGAAACTCGCGCCCGCTGCCATAGACCTCGACCGGCCGGCCCGCCGCCTCGATCAATCGGCGCAGTTCGTTCCGCACGGAAGCGTTATCGTCCACCACGAAAATGGTGCCACGGCGCAACGCTTCATTCGGCGCCACCAGACGCCTGCCGGCCAGCAGCGTCCGGATGAGAAGGCTCAGCTCGGCGCCTGGCATCGGCTTGGCGCGATGGACGTAACCCTGCCGCGCGATCTCACTGAGGGTTTCGGTCGAGATGTCGCCGGTGAGAACCAGCGCCGGGAGATCATGCCCAGCCAGCTCGCGAAGTCGCGCCATGACCTGGAGGCCGGTCAGCCCTCTCGGCAAATTGATGTCGACGATCACAATATCTGGCTGGGCAGGCGCGGTTGCGGCGAATTCGATTGCCGCATCGCCATCGGCGACCGCAGCGGTGCGATAGCCGTCGGCACGCATGAGAGCGTCGAGCGAATAGCGCAACGCCGGATCGTCTTCGATAATCAGGACTAGGCCATCAGGGCTTGGGATCTCCGCCAGCTCTCGCTCAACACCAAAGGGCGCCAAGGGTTTTCCGTACGGTGCCAGCGGAACGTCGACCGAAAACACCGAGCCGCTGCCCCGTAACGAGCGAACGTCGACCGTGTGACCAAGCAAATCGCCCAGGCGCTGCACGATAGCGAGACCAAGGCCCAGTCCCTGGCTCAGGTCGCGGGGTGGATTATCGATCTGATGGAATTCCCGGAAGATCGCCTGCAGTTGCCCTTCTGGGATGCCCATGCCGGTGTCCCAGGTCTCGATCCGCAATTTGTCGCCGCGCCGCCGGCAGCCGAGCAGGACCCCGCCCTTCCTGGTGTACTTCATCGCGTTCGACAGCAGGTTGCGAATCATTTGCTCGAGCAGGCGAGGATCGCTGCGAATCGCGAGCTGGGAGGGAATGACGCGCCAGTCCAGCCCATGGGCCTGCATGTCGTACGCAAACTCCCTCTTCATACGCTCCAGCAGGTCGTTGACCGGGAAATCAGTGAACTCGGGATGGATCACGCCGGCTTCGAGCTGATTGATGTCGAGCAGCGCATTCAGCATGCCCGACATCGCGGACGCCGCTTCATCGGCGCGGATGACGAGTTGCAACGCGTCGCCATCTTTAAGTTGCCGCATCAACAACCCTTGCAGCAAACTGAGCGTCTGTAGCGGCTGCCGAAGATCATGGCTGGCGGCGGCGAGAAAGCGTGATTTTCCGAGGTTCGCATTCTCCGACAGCCGCCTGGCAGAATCCATGGCGTCCGCCGCCTGTTTCCGCGCGGTGATGTCGACAAAGGTGATGACCACCCCTTCGATCCGGTTATCCTTGGTCCGGTACGGCAGGATGCGACAAGTGTACCAGGCCCCATTCTCTGTCTCGATTTCGCGCGTCAGCGGCACGAGGCTGGTGAGCACCGCCCTTGCGTCGTCCAGCAGATTTCGGTCGGCAAATTGCCGCGCGAGATCGGCGAGCGGTCGGCCGACATCGGAGGCGATCACGCTGAACAGCGCCCGCGCCGCCGGGGTGAAGAAGCGGATCCGGAAATCTTCGTCAAGAAACAACGTCGCGACGTCGGCGCTGTTCAAAATGTTCTCGAGGTCGTTCGCTATGGCCTGATGCTGACCAAGCGCCTCCTGCAACTGGCCATTGAGGGCGGTCAGCTCCTCGTTGAGTGATTGTAATTCCTCCCTTGAGGTTTCGAGTTCCTCATTGGTGGTCTGGAATTCCTCGCTCACCGACATCGCTTCTTCGTTGGTCGCCCGGTTTTCTTCTTCGGCAATCTCGCGGTCGCGGATGGCCTCTTCGAGTTCCTTGCGCGTGGCATCGAGCTCTTGTTCGGTGCGTGCAAGCCGCGTTGCGTCCTCTGCCGGCTCGACTACCGCCTCGGACGTCTGTGCGTGCTCCGGCAGATCGCGGAAGCTGAGCAGAACCAGCTCCTCATCGTCGTGTTTCACGATCTGGGCGTTAACGGTCACCGCGACGGAGCGGCTATCGCGCATAAGGTGGGCGGCGATCGCGTCACCCGGCTCCTGGCTTGCCTTGTCAAACGCCGCCCGGATCGCTGGCCGCAACCCCTCCCGCGCCGCCGCCAGCAGGTCATGGCTCGCGACGCCGGCTGGCGTTCTCAGATAACGGTCGGTTGGGCCAAAGTAATACAGGCCTTGATGCTTTCGGTTCGCCAGCACCGACGCCGGCGCATAGCTGTCAAGCAGCAGTCTCTGAGCGAAATCGGCAACGGTGGCGCGTGGCCGCACAGGCGATCGTGCGGATCTGAGCCACAGTGACCGCGCGGCCTGCGCGTGGCCCAGTGGACTTCCGGATTCGACCGGCCGGCCGTGACCGATATGGCGATAGACTCGCTGTGGTTGGGAGATCGGCTCAAAATGCTCGCTGGCGCCACCGACGGTTTCCGCCGGGCCGAGAAACAGGATCCCGCCCTCGTGCAACGCGAAATGGAACAACGAGAGGACCCTCTGCTGCACGTCGGGGCGCAAGTAGATGAGCAGATTGCGGCAGCTGATCAGATCGAGCCGTGAGAACGGCGCGTCGGTCACCACATCGTGTACCGAAAAGATGATCGCCGCACGGAGCTCCCGCGATACCCGCCACGCATGATCCTCCCTGGTAAAGAACCGGGTCAGCCGGGCTGCCGACACATCGGACTCGATTGATGCCGGGTAAAGACCGTCCCGCGCGAACGCAACTGCATCGGCATCGATGTCGGAGGCGAAGATCTGCAGCTTCAGGTTTCGCCGCGTTGCCGCGACCGCCTCCAGGAAGACCATGCCGATGGAATAGGCTTCCTCGCCAGTGCTGCATCCCACCACCCAGATCCGGATCGGCCGGCTCGGCGGCTGACCACGCACGAGTTCGGGAACGATCTTCTTCGTCAACAGGTCGAAAGCCGTCGGGTCACGGAAAAAACGTGTAACGTTAATGAACAAATCGTCGGTGAGGTTCTGGAGTTCAGCGCCGTCGCTGGTCAGCAACGCGAGATAGTGGTCGATGTCCTCGATACCGGCCAACGCCATGCGCCGCCCGATCCGGCGCTCCAGCGTCCCTGGCTTGTAGAGCGCAAAGTCATGTGATGTCCTCTGGCGGAGCAGATCGATGATCTTCCGCAGCTCGTTGCCCATAGGCAGCGCTGTGCCGCTCTCGCCGCTCCGGACGTAGCGATGACCACCGTACCTGGCGATGGCGTCCGGCATCTTCGCCACCGGGAGAACCAGATCAGCGGCGCCGGTCGCGATCACTGCGCGCGGCATCCCATCGAACTCCGCCTCCTGGGGTTCCTGGGCGATCACCAGGCCGCCTGCGTGTTTAACCGCCTGAGCCCCGGCGCTGCCATCATTGCCGGTGCCTGAGAGGACGATGCAGACAGCGCGTTCACGGAATGCCGCGGCGAGAGATTGCAGCAGGAAATCGAACGACATTCGCACGCTATGACGGTCCGGGGGGAGCGACAGCCGGAACCCCCGGTTGTCCGCCGCAAGAAAATGTCCAGGGGGAATGACGTAAACGTGGTCGGGTTGGAGCGGCATGTCCTGGCGGGCTTCGAGGACCGGCATCGGCGTGTGCGGAGCGAGCAGGTCGACCAGCCGGCTCGCATACGTCGGGTCGAGATGCTGAACCAGGATGAACGCCATGCCGCTGCGGGACGGAAGCGCCTCGAGGAGCGTCCGAAACGCCTCCAACCCGCCAGCGGAAGCGCCAAGTCCGACCACCGGGAAATTGGCTTCACCTGTCGCGAGCGCACGTTTTCCGGGAGCCCGCGGCCGCCGGACGGGCTGCGCCGTGGTGCGCGGTCGTGCATGACCCGCCATCGAGTAGCTCACCCCCGTTTTTTGGTCGAATTGGTTAGACACCGGATGTTGTTGACCCGCAAGCGTCAGGTGATTTCTCGTCCGCGGCTTTTGTAATACTCTGACAAAGATCTGAGACCTGCGCAAAATCGCAGGTGCCAGGTGCATAGACGACGTTCACAACATTCAACGGACCAGCAAGGAGCCCGTTACGCTGGCGGCGGTTATTGTCTCAATCTGTGGCGACAATTAAGCCCGAAACACATTCTCGTTCTTGATGCCTTGCAAGAGGCACAAATCTTGAATCATGGCAGGTATAATTATTGAACATCATCAGGCTTGGCAGAAGTCGGCGTGGCTTGCGGCCTGGGCAGGTCGCGAGGGGCGCCGTCCAACCGTGGCCGGCACAGAATTCTGAACAATCTGACACTGTTTTCCCTTGGCGAAATGGCCTTCCAATCACCCGGCTTATCGACCGTCCGAACTTTACCATTGACCTTGACATAGAGGTTCAACTGTCGGGCCAGGTGCTTCGTGCAATCCAGTTCGTAAGATATCCGGACGCGTGGCTCGACATCGGCAATATCTGCGATCTCCTCCAGCCGCGCGATGTCGGCTGCCTGAGCTCTGTCCAGGGTCTCCGCCATGGCGTACGGCGGCATATAATGGCTACGCCGTTTCCGCGCGACATTTCGCGCGATGACTCCACCGAACTCGGTTTCGACATCGATATCGTCCATATCGGTTTGCGGGAGGCATTTCGCCGCGACCTGCACGTGCCCGGCCGGTTCCCGAGCGACACTCCTGGCATCATAGAAGCACCAGGCCTGCCCGTTGGGGCTCGACACTCCGCCGTAGAATTTCCAATCCTGGCCTGGCGCCCGCGCCTGCACCGCCGAACGATACGCGACGGCGACCAAAACAGAGGCAACGGCGCCGACCAACAGCCAGACCTTCAATCGCATCGTTTCCAACCTCTCACGACGCTGGCACTTGCCGGGAATGAAGCGGTGCCGGGAGCGACAAAGCCCCTGCCCCATCGCCTTGTCCCTGAGCAACGTTGCCCACGCGCCCAGTTCGTTACCGTAGCATCCGGATGCGGAAAATTCCACCTCCCGGCGGAGGCTAAAGACGGCACTGTCAGGCCGGAAGCTGCACTGGAAGCCTTGAGGCGGCCGTCGTCGCGCGCCATGATCTTAGCAATCGCCATCCGATCTGCTGCATCCAAATTCGCTCACCGTCGGGCCTGCCAACTGGCGGCCACAGTCATCGACCTCCGTGTCCCCCACCATGGCCGCCTCCGCCGTGAGAGCCCCCGCCGCGAGAAGCTCCGCCGCCATGGGGAAAGCCGCGGCCCGGACCGTAATAGCCGCCCCACCGCCGGGCCCAGCCTGGCCCGTAGAAAAACTCAAACCCGAAATCCGGGTAAGCATAATAAGGCGAGCCATAGAAGTATCCCGGCGGCACGCACCCGTAGTTAGGGTAGTAATAATATCCGGGTGGACATGGGTAGCCATACTGCGCGCCAGCCGTCACCGGCAGCACACACAAGGCAACGGCGAAGGCAATACCCGGTAAGACTGCGCTCGCGCCGTTCAGAGTTTTGTCCCGCCTCATCGTAACCTCCGGGAGCCCTGCTCCATTGCGAACGCGCTGACGTCGAGATGCAACACCCGACCGCTATTGGGGTTTGTGCGGGAGTGGTCGCTGCGCGAACTGCTGGAACATCGCGTCGGCGGTCTTCCGTTGGCTGTCCGACAAAGCGGCATAGAACGCTTCGAACGCCGGAACGAATTTTTTCAGCGCCTCGGCATGCGCGTCGGTGAGTCGCTCGTACCAGCGAAGTGCCGACACTGCCGTTCGGTCGGGGTCCTTTTCCCGGTCCGCAAGCAATGCCTCCATCGATTGTGCGTTGGCACGCATGACAGCGGCGACAACGCTGAACTGCGCTTCCTCAGCCGCGGTAACCTGTAGCTTTGTGCGAAGTTCGGTAATTCTGGCCTCGGACAAGTCCGCCGGTCTGTCTGGGCCCGACGCGGCCATCCCACCTTGCGTCAGTCGCGGAGGCGAGTTCGGAGCCCCTGGAGCTGGTGTGGCCTGCGCCAAAACCCACGTCGATGCATTCGCCGCCGTCGATCCCAGCGCGAGCGCGCTCACCACGCCGACCGCCATAGTGACACGCACTGGCCAAACGCTCGCGTTGGTCATCTGCAGGTTCCTCCTGAGGTCATGACGGCGGCCGCCGCACATACGGCACCAGATATCTCGATTCGCGTTGGTTGCAGGACTCGCGCACTCATTGGCCATTGTCATTGATCTGGATCAGTCGTTTGCACGCGAGCAGCGCCCGACGTCGAACCTGATCTGGATCAATGTTGCGCTGGTCATAACCGGCCAGGCACACCACGAGAATTGCTGGTAATGCAAAGGGAGCAACACAATGGATCTCAACGAGGCAATCACCGGCCGTCGTACGATTCGCGAATATACAACCGAGGCAATCGACAAGCAGACAATCCAAGGTCTGATCGACGCCGCTGTGCATGCGCCGAGCGCAGTCAACCAGCAGCCGTGGACATTCACCGTGGTGCGCGATCAAAACGTTCTCGATCGCGTCTCAAGAGGCGCGAAGGTGCACATGCTCGCGACCCTGGCGGAAAGCCCGCATGCCGACCATTTCCGATCACGGCTCAGCGATCCCGGCTTTCAGATTTTTTATCATGCGCCGGTATTGATCCTGATTTCGGCGATCTCGGAAGGTCCATGGATCGTCGAAGATTGCGCTCTGGCCGCGGAAAATCTGATGCTGGCCGCCTATGCGGCCGGACTTGGCAGCGGCTGGATTGGCTTCGCGCAAGGTTACCTGAACACGCAACTCGGCAAGCAGGAACTCGGCCTTCCTGCCACCTGTGTACCTGTCGCGCCGATTATCGTTGGTCGCCCAACCGAGATCGTACCGCCTGTGCCGCGCAACACGCCAACGATCCGCTGGATTGGCTGATCACGGTTTGGAGGGATAGCATCGGGCCACGAACCCGGTTGCTCCGACAGTCAGGGCCGGATCGATGGCCTGGTTTACCGTGTACCGCAAATGGTCGGCCGGACGCCCCTCTGACAACAAATTCCTCCCGGGCCTGGACCATGATACGCGTTATCTTCACGCAGCCAGGGACCGATGAGCGCGCATCAGATCACCATTGAGGTCAATGAGACCGAAATCGTCTCCGGCCTTCTACTGGTTCCGGCGCAGCCAGTCGCTTGTTATGTGCTGGCCCACGGCGCGGGTGCCGGCATGACGCACCCCTTCATGACCGCCGTCGCCGAGGGTCTGCATGCGCGCCACATGGCCACCTTGCGCTATCAGTTCCCGTACATGGAGCGTGGATCGAAGCGACCAGATCGGGCAGTTTTGGCACATGCCACAGTGCGCGCTGCCGTCGCATCGGCTTCTCGCCTCACTCCGACTCTGCCGCTCATCGCCGGAGGCAAATCGTTTGGCGCGCGCATGACGTCGCAGGCCCAGGCGCAAATGCCGCTGCCTGACGTGCGCGGGCTTGCCTTCCTCGGCTTCCCGCTGCACCCCGCCGGCAAGCCATCGGAGGACCGCGCGGCGCATCTGTCGGAAGTGCTCATACCAATGCTGTTCTTGCAGGGAACCCGGGATGCCCTCGCCGACCGTCAGGTTCTCGCCACCGTGTTGCAGCGGTTGTCACCGGTGGCCACGTCGCACCTGATCGAGCAAGCCGATCATTCCTTTCACGTTCCAGTGCGGTCAGGAACCACAGACCGGCAGGTGCTGGACGACGTGCTGGACACGCTGGTTGCATGGGCATTGAGGATTTGTGGGCGTCGCCCGGCTTCGGAACGCTGACGGGATGACCGATGCCCGACCCTGCCGCCCCGGACCGACCCACATGGTGGACCGGTCGGCACCAGATTTCGGCCAGGCCTCGGGCGATGCCGGACTGGACCTGACCCGCGCGACGCAACCGGCCAAAGTGCAATATCTGGAGGGGTTACGAGGCATTGCGGCGGTGCAGGTCGTGCTGCTGCACTTTGTCACCGGGTTCCTGCCCCACATTGCGGATCACGTTGCACCACCGCTGCAGATCATGTGGGACGGCCACACCGCGGTTTATGTCTTCTTCCTGATCAGCGGCGCCGTGCTGACACCATCGTTCGCGCGTGGTGGCCGCTGGCCGCGTCAGGCAGCCAAACGGCTCGTCCGTCTCGGCCTGCCGATCGCCGCCGCCGCGATCTTCGCCTTGGTGTTGCTGGCAGCGATGCCGGACGCGCATCTTATCGCAGCGCGACTGACCGGGTCAGGTTGGCTGGCCATGGACTCCAGCGCTGCGACGACACTGACCCATCTGTTGCGCGAGATCACCCTCGACAGTCTGCTGCTCGGCTACCGCGAATACACTTTGTTCACGCCCTTTGCCGACCGGCTGCCATTGTTGGAACATGCGCTCAACGCGCCATCCTGGTCGTTGCATCTGGAACTGTATGGCTCAATGCTGGTGCTCGGACTCGTGATGCTGCGCGCACAGGCGCCGCGCGCCCATTTCGTGGCCGTGACGATGTGCGCCGTCCTGTTCGGCACGCACCCCATGTTTTTGTTTGTCCTCGGCCATCTTTGCGCTGGCCGCCTGAGAAAACCGCCTAAGCCAGTGACCGGTGCAGGCCTGGTCGCCCTGGGCCTGGCCATGAGTGCCACCAAAAACTGGGCTTTTCTGGAAACCGTTCGCGTGGCAATTGCCGGCTTCGCTCCCGCGTCGGCACCGAATTTGTTTCAGTTCCAAAGCCAAATGGCCGCCGTGGCGCTGTTCACCGGCGTACTGTTAAGCCCAATGGCACAACGGTTAACGGCATCATGCCAGGGTCTCGGCCGATTGTCGTTCAGCATTTATTTGCTGCACTTTCCGATCCTGTTTACCTTCGCCTGCGCCGGCTTCATTCCATTGACCGCAATGTTTCCGGGGCCGGTGGCGGTTGCCATCACATTCATTGGTTTCGCCGTTGTTGTTTGGCTCGCCGCCGAGAGTTTCGAGCGCCTGGTCGATCGCCCATCCGTCCTGTTGAGCCGGCGTATCGATCCGCGACGGCAACCGGCACCAGTTTGATGCCTCGGGCCGCCATCGTTGCCATTGAGCAGCAGTTTCCAGTTGGTTTGACGGTCAGGCGGCATCACGATGGCCCGACCTATCACTGAGAAGCGTGGAAGTGGGCGCCTGGCGTTGTGGGCGATGCTGGCTGCACTGTCGGTTATCTTGCTTGCCCCGCTGCTGATCACCGATGTGCCACCGGTGTTGGACTACCCGAACCATTTGGCGAGGCTGGTGCTGCTCGCTGCCGGCACAAACGACACGGTGCTCGGACCGGTTTTCGCGCCGGATTGGACAATCATCCCCAATCTGGCCGGTGACGTGATCGGCCTGACGCTGCTGCACCTGTTGCCCGTCCACGCCGCCGGGCGTTGCCTGTTGGGGGGCATATTGCTGCTGAACCTGGCCGGCGTGCTCGCCTTGCATCGCGCATACTTCGGGCATCGCTCGTTCTGGCCCCTTGGCTCCAGCCTCGTCGCCTATAATTGCACCTTCCTGCTCGGGTTTATGAACTGGCAGATCAGCAGTGGGCTTGCGATGCTCTGTGCCGCCGGTTGGCTGATCTGGCGAGAACGCAGGCCGGTCGCGACCATCTCGGCCGCCATGGTGGCAGCAATTTTGTTGTTTTTCTGTCATCTGATGGGCCTGGCGTTTTTCCTCGTGCTGATCGCCAGCGCCGAGCTGCGTGCAATGCGAGACCTGCGGGCCGTGGTCATCCGCTGCGCAGGACTGTTGGCGGTCCTGGTGGCTCCAATCGTTCTTGCAATGCACACCATACTCCATGACACGCAGGCTGCACCGCACTGGCCCAGACTGGATGTAAAGCTGGTAAATGCGGCCAGCCCGTTCATCAATTACGTGTTCCCGCTCGACATGATCAGCGCCGGGCTTGTTTACGGCAGCATTGCGCTGGGTGTCGCCGTCGGATGGCTCGTTGTAACGCCGCGCGCTGTTGCCGCCCTCGTGTTACTTCCGGTCGCCTATTTCGTTCTGCCGTTCGATCTGATGAGCGCGAGCTTTCTCGACATGCGGTTTGCCGTCATGTTCGGTTTCCTGCTCTTCGCCGCGGTCGATCCGGCGCCCCAACATGTTCCGATCACGGGTGAGGCAGCCGCGTCAGGCCGCGTGATGCGGCTTGTTCCCCGACGTGACACTCGGGCGTACCGCATTGCCGCGGTTGGCTACGCCGTGTTGTTCGCCGTCCGGATGGCAACCCTGGCGGACGTGTGGACCGATCAACGGCGCGACATCGCCGAATTGCGCGCCGTCATCGCCGCTGTCCCGCCAGGCGCCAAGGTCTTCTTTACCAACATTCCACAGGAAGAAGCACCAGCCTATTGGGATGCGGGACCACGCAGCCGCCGTCTCTCCAACGGGCTGCGTGCCGATTATCACTTGCCCGCGCTTTTGCTGATCGAACGAGGCGCGTTCTGGCCGGTACTGTTCGCCAACCCGGCGCAGCAGCCAATCCGTCTGCAACCCGCGTACGCGAAGCTTGCTCGCGAGGCGCACGACATTCCTTCGCACGCCCGTCTGGTCGGTGATCCGGACAGCGCATTGCCGGCGCTATGTGATTTCGATTTCGTTCTGATGCTGGAAGCCGGAGCGGACCCGGATCTGGCGAACTTCATCCCCGCGTGCCTCGCCCTGGAGGCGCGATCGGACTTTGCCGCTTTGTTCCGGGTCCTGCGAGACTCGCCGGCCTGCGGTTCTCAGGCCAAATAGCGATCACGATCGATGCAGCCGTCTTGCAGCAGTCCGTCAGACATCAGGCAGTGCACTATTTTGCCGGTTTCGGCTTCTTTCGCGCCGTGGCTTTACCGCGCGCCGGCCGCGATTGGCCAGCCTTCCTGACACGTGCTTTCTTCACATTTGCGCGCTTCACATTGGCACCGGGCCGCCGAAACGAAAACAAAGCGGCCAACGCCAGCACGCCACCCCCGATCGCGATCCACAGGACAGGCAAACCGCAACCGCCGGTGACACATGCCATGGTCAGACGCACCAGTGCAGTGGTGTCGAAAATCATCAGCGCCGCAAAGACGACAACAACAGCCAGAGCCAGGAGGATACGCATATCCAGGGTGGTTCCCCGAACGTTCGCGTCGGGTCAAGGGGTCCCGCCATAACGGCGCCGGTTCGGACCTGGACAGTGCATCATGGTATTTACACCCCGGCGGCGTAGGATGAGAATCCGCCCGTCTGGGCGGAACGACCACGGAACCGTCTGGGCGTTGATGCGACAAAATTCAACGACGGGACACAGCAAATGATTTACATGGTAGAGATGGCGCTGATTGACATCGCACGGCGCGCCGAGTGGGACGACTGGTATCTCTCCCACATGAAAAGGCTGATCTCGATCCCCGGAATTCAGGCGACTCAGCGGTTCGAGGCGCTGGCGCCACATGAATCGCCCTTTGTCGCGTTGCATCAGGTCACCGGGCCGGATGTGTTCACCAGCGTCGCCTACCGTGCCAAGGCCGGCCCAGGGGGCACCGGAGAGTGGCGGGAACGGATGAACAACTGGCACAGAAATCTGCTCTCTGGTGTCGATGAAACGCCTGACGTGCCGATGGACGGAGCTCTGGTGATCGTCGAGGCTGGCATCAGCGTGCCCATCCCGGTGCAATGGACAGAATCTATCGGGCTCGACCGCAGCGTGCGACAGCGTGGAATCGCGGTTGTAGCCTCGCGCGCGGCGGCCGAGACGTTGCTTGGGCATTCCGGCGTCAGGGTGTGCAAGCCCCTGACGCCCCGCCTCGTCGCTGCCTGAACCGGCGGTCGCCGATGCGCTGATGGAATTATTCCGCCAGCGCCGGTTGCCGTTCGAGTTCCGAATCGTGGTGAATGCACAAAGTGGCAATGCCGGAAATCAGGCTGACCGCAGCGATCACCAGCAGGCCGCCATCAAAACTGCCGGTCACGTCCTTGATGTAACCCATGATGAACGGCCCGACGAAGCCGGAGATGTTGGCGATCGAATTGATGTAGGCAACACCCGCGGCGGCCGCGGTGCCGCTCAGGAACGCCGTCGGCATGGCCCAGAACACCGGCAGCACTGAAAACGAGCCGAATGCCGCGACCGATAGCCCGACCATCCGGACGTATGGATTGGGGGTCAACGCCACCGCGACCATTCCGATCGCAGTGATCATGAAACAAATGCAGGTGTGGCTGCGCCGCTCCATCAGGCGGTCGGACCGTCTGCCGTACCAGATCATCCCCCAGGCACCGATCGCAAACGGGATGGCCGATACCAGGCCGGTTTGCATGTTGGTTAATCCGAACGCTTTCACGATCTGCGGCAGGAAGTAAAAGATGCCGTAGCCGGAATAGCCGATGCCAAATCCGGCGACGCCAAAGGTCAGCACGCGCGGGTTGGCCAGCACCTGCAACACCGAGGGATTGTGCACCTCCTCCCGTTGCCGCCGCTCCGAAGCCTGGCGCTGCACCAGCCAGTCGCGTTCGTCGTCCGCGAGCCACGTCGCCTCGGCTGGATCGTCGGTCAGATACAGCAGCACCACAACGGACATGATCAGTGCTGGGATAGCCTCGGAGATGAAGATCCATTGCCAACCGTGGAGCCCCCAAAATCCGTCGGCGTACAGGATCAGTGTGGAGAGCGGCGCGCCGATCACGGCGGAGAATGGGATTGCCACCATGTATAGGCTCACCATACGGCCACGATAGGCCGCCGGAAAGTACAGCGTCAGATAGAACAGGATGCCGGGAAAAAACCCCGCTTCGGCAGCACCCAGGAGGAAGCGGACGATATAGAAGCTGGTCTCCCCATGCACAAAGGCCATCGCGCCCGACATGAGACCCCAGGTCAGCATGATCCGTGCAATCCAACGACGCGCGCCCATGCGAGCGAGGATCAAATTAGACGGCGTCTCCAGCGAGAAATAACTGAGGAAGAACATGCCGGCGCCCAGGCCGTAAACTGTGGAACTAAAGCCGAGGTCTTTGTTCATCTCCAATGCGGCGAAGCCGAGGTTCACCCGATCCAGAAAGGCGATAAAATAGCAGATGATCACGAATGGTATGAGGCGTCGTGACACCTTGGCCATAGTACGAACTTCAAGCGCATCCATCGGTTTTCTCCCCTGATTTTATTGCGGCGCGGCGAAGCTGGGAGGCAATCCCGAACTGGCGGCTTCCCGGTTCGTATCAGGGTTGAGGATTCCCTGACACTTGTCAAATGCGTCCGGGTTTCACTGGTCGCATAAGTCAGGAATGATGGCAATGATTCTTTGCGGGTGGTCGCCTTGCGCGAAACGATGCGATAGGCTCGTCGCCAGGAGGGCCCGATCGCATGATGTTGCAACACCAGACCTGGCAGGAAGTCGAAGTCTACCTCAGCCGTTCCAGTGGTATCATTCTGCCGATCGGCTCAACCGAGCAGCACGGGCCGAACGGCCTGATCGGCACTGACGCGATTTGTGCCGAAGTCATTGCCCGAGGCGTTGGTGAAGCTGCCGATGCAATGGTCGGCCCGACGATCGGGGTCGGAGTTGCCGTGCACCACATGGGCTTTGCCGGTTCCATGACCGTCAAACCTTCAACGCTGATCGTAATTATCCACGATTACGTGCTTTCGCTCGCCCGACATGGATTTCGCCGGTTCTTCTTCATCAACGGACACGGCGGCAACATCGCGACGGTGCAAGCCGCGTTTTCCGAGATCTACGCGGAGTTCGAAGGCGCGATCGGCCTGCGGCGGAATGATGAACTGAAATGCCGGCTGGCGAACTGGTGGGACGGGCGGGTGATGCAGGGCCTGGCCAAAGATGTCTTCGGGGACGATGAGGGCAGCCACGCCACCGCGAGCGAAGTTGCGGTAACCCAGTTCGCCTTCCCGCATACGATCAAGCAGGCGACGCTCGATCCGCCACGCGCACCAACCGGGCGGTTTCATGGTCCTGCTGACTACCGGCGGCGTTTCCCGGACGGCCGCATCGGCTCGAACCCCGGGCTCGCTACCCCCGAACTTGGCAAGCGGTTCTACGAAACCGCCGTTCGTCAGTTGGCAAAATCCTATACCAGCTTTTTGGGCGAAAACGAGTAGAACCTCAGCTGTCGATTTTCAGATGTGCTGACAAGAGTACGGCGATGGGTGCAGCATCAGGAAGGGCAACTCAAGCACCCGCAAAGTCGGCACTTCGATCCGTTTCTGATACAGCCAGAATGAAAACAACCGTTCGGAAAAGAAGCCAAGCGCGCGTCTCCCCAGCTTCAGCCGAGATTGACAGAATGCCAGTACCTGAAAACAGAACGTCAGATATTCGTGCAGCAAATCGCTCCGCATGATGTACATGTTCGCGAAATAGCAGACTTCCAACTGAAAACACACAAGATTTGGACGCGCTCGGAAGATCTCGCTGCGGTTTACGCCTTCGACCATGGTATCCCAGCATGTATCCTCAGGGAGCCACGCTTTCAACTGTTGTTCGATATTGCCGATGTTCGGTCGCGGAACAATGACGTCATAGGCGCCGATCCATTGCTTCAACTGGATGACGGCGGTCGGGTCGAGCGACTGCCGCATGGTCAGATATTGCTGAAAGATCTCAGGTTCACAGCGCAGGCCAACGTTGTTGAAGGCGGCGAAATAGAGGCGCATGTCCCAAATATCGTTGAACGCGTTGGTCAGCTGCTTCGCGGGCAGCGTGTCGATGAAAAATGGCCGCCGATAATGCTCGAATCCAATGTAGTCATAGCAATCGAGCAGATTCTTCCATACGAAAAACTGATGCCGAAGTTCGGAGTAAAGATCGTTTTCGGCCATGTTGATGCCGCCAAGGTCGGACATGAAGGAGCCGTCGTCCGGTGCCCGCAGGTTCGACACGAGGGTTTGGAATATTTCCGTGTTGCAGGCGAATGTCGGTCGACGATTATGGCAGGAGAATATTTTCAGCCGCATTCAGTTGTCTCCTCGTCAGGACAGCCTGGCCAGATTGCATGGCAGTTTCATCCCCCAGGCAGCGCATGAAGGGTGCGGGAAATTTCTTACCCAATGGTTAAGGATTGTATCTGAACCGCAATATGAGGCAGCGCGGGCATTCACCTGTCGGGTCCGCTCACGGTTGGTTAACTTTTCTGGTGTTTTGTGGCGCTCCACAGCGTCGACGCCTGCCACTATGGCGGAGTAAACAAAATGTTTCGTGCGAGACGACCGGTGCTGCATGCGAATGGACCTTGCCCGCGAATTCGTGCGCCCTCGCAGATTGGGAAAACCACGACAATGCGGTCCGCCAATCGGTCATTGCCATGAGCGATGTCTGGAGCCAGGGTTATATTACCGGCGTGGGTTATACCTATGGTTATCACCGGGAGACTTCGCCGGTCTTCCAACGCTTCTGCCTGCTGCTGCGGGGACTGGCCTGTAGCGATCCGGGCGAGCCAGCTTCCCATTGCGAACTGGGCTTTGGTCAGGGAGTGTCTGTCAACATCAATGCGGCTGCCAACCCGGGCCAATACGTCGGCACCGACTTCAACCCCGCTCACGCCGCTCACGCAATCGGCATGGCGCGCTACGCCGGCGGCAACCTCCGTCTGTATGACGACAGCTTCGAGCAGTTGCTCGCGCGCGACGACATGCCCTCGTTCGATAGCATCAGCCTGCACGGCATCTGGACCTGGGTAAACCGCGACAATCACCACCTTATCACCAAATTTGCCGCTCGCCACCTCCTGCCTGGCGGCGTGCTGTACCTCAGTTACAACTGCTTTCCCGGTTGGGCCGCTTGCTATCCGCTACGACAGCTTTTCGCGTTGCATGACCGATACGCGCCCGGACTGCCAGACAACGCACAGCGGATCGACGCAGCACTGCAATTCAGCGGGGCAGTCCTGGCTACCGGCCCGCGGTTCGCTCGGACCGCACCGGGCGTGCACGAACGATTGCAGCGGATCAGCGGACAAAGTCGCGACTACCTTGCGCATGAGTATTTCAACCGCGATTGGAATTGCATGTATTTCACTGAGGTTGCCGACGCGCTGTCTGAGGCAAAGCTCGAGTTCGCCGCCACGGCCGAACCGCTGGACGTGGTCGATACGATAAACCTGACTTCCGAGGGCATTGCGTTCCTGAACGGAATCAACCACCCATTGCTACGCGAGCAAATTCGTGATTATTTCGTCAATCAGGAGTTCCGCAAGGACCTTTATCAGCGTGGTATCCGCCGGCTCGCCCCAGCCGAACTGCATGAGCAAATGTTGGCAACCCGCATCGTGCTTGAGCAGATGGTCGATGCAATCCCCATGACGGTAAATGGTGGACAAGGCGAGGCAAAGCTGCAGGACGCCATTTTTCGGCCGCTTCTCGACGCATTGGCCAGCGAGGACTACGCGCCAAAATCGTTCGGCGATCTCTTACAATTATTGCCGGGACTTTCATTGCCGCAACTAACGATGGCCGGTGCGGTGCTGGTTGGTGCAGGCCATGCGGCACCCTGTCAGGCCGAAACGTCCGTCCGGCTGGTGCGCGAAAAATGCGCCGCGCTAAACCGGCATTTGCTCGCGCGCGCGCGAACCCGCGACGACATCAATTATCTTGCCAGTCCAATTACCGGGGGCGGCATTGCCGTTGGGCGGTTCCAGCAACTTTTTCTGCTGGCGCACAGCCTTGGGTACGAACGGCCGGCGGACCAGGCGGGATTCGCCTGGCAACTGCTCGCAGACCAGGGGCACCGGGTTCTCAAAGACGGGGTTCCGTTGGTGACACCCGAGGAAAACATTACCGAACTGACTGCACAAGCAAACCAATTTGCCGTAAGCCGGACGCCAATCCTTCGAGCTGTGGGTATTTTGTAATGGCGATCTGACGGCAGATCATTGTTCCCTCCGGCTGCTTCAAAGAAACACTGCGATGAGAGTGGTGCAAGACGAATTGGCATCACAACTCCCCAACAACAACCTGTGGCAGGGATACGCCAGGCGCCCAGCTGAGACATCTGCAAGCCGTGCAGATTGGCCACGCCTTGTTCTGGTCGGCTCGCACTTGCTACGCTTGGCCTGGCCACAAAGGGGGAAACAGGCATGCGGCAGATCAGGATCGGCGACATCACCATCGACGCGGTGATCGAGCGCGAGGGGCCTTGGCGGCTACCGAAGGATTTCTTCCCGCTCTACGACGAGGCCACCTTTCAGCGCCAACTGCCGGTGATGGAACCGGAAGTGTTCGACGCCGCCTCGGGCAAGATGTGCATCACCTATCAGACCTTCGTGGTTCGTTCGCCGCGTCACACAATCCTGGTGGACACCTGCACCGGCGAGGACAAAGGCCACCCCGCGCCATTCGATTTCCCCGGCAAGGAACGTTGGCGCAACGAGCTGTTCGCTCTGGGCGTCAGCTATGACGAAATCGACTACGTATTTTGCACCCATCTCCACATCGACCACACCGGCTGGAACACCACGTTGCGCGACGGCCGCTGGGTGCCAACCTTCCCGAAAGCGAAATATATCTTCCACAAAAAGGAATACGCGGCCTGGGAAGCCGAGCACGCAAAGGGCGCCAACCCGCCCGGCACGGTATTCCGGGACAATTGTCTGCCGATCGTGGAGGCCGGCCAGGCACTGCTGGTGGACGACGACTATGCCCTGGACGACACGATCACATTAACTCCGACGCCCGGCCACTCGCCGTGCCATTGCTGCGTCAACATCTTCTCGGGAGGCCAGCGCGCGGTGGTGACCGGCGACATGATGCACCACGCCATCCAATGCCGGGAGGTCGACTGGTCGCCCGGCGTCGACTGGGATCCGAAGCAGGCGGCGGTATCACGCCGGACGTTCCTGGCCGCAGTCGCAGATACCAACACGTTGCTGATGCCCATCCATTTCCCGTCGCCCACCGCCGGCCTGGTGACCTCGGATGGCGACCGGTTTCATTACAGGTTCAGGCGATAATCGTCACATGTCCGGCATCGACAGCGCGATCAATATCGACGACCTCCGGCGGCTGGCGAAGCGCCGGCTGCCGAAGATCATGTTCGACTTCATCGAAGGCGGCGTGGAGGATGAGGTCGGCCTGCGCACCAACGCCGACGCATTTCGAAAATTGCGGCTGGTGCCACGTTACTACATCGACACGTCCAAACGCGAGCAGCGCGCCACGCTGTTCGATCGCACGTACGCCAGCCCGTTCGGCATCGCACCCACCGGTATGGCGGGAGCATTCCGCCGCGATGCCGAGTTGTACCTGGCGCAGGCAGCAGCCGAAGCGGACGTGCCCTATTTGATGTCGGGCGCGTCCAACGCATCGATGGAACAGGGCGCGAAGCTGGCAGGAAAAAACCTCTGGTATCAGATCTATGGCGCGCGCGACCGGGCCGTGGCGGCCGATCTGGTGAGGCGGGCGATCGATCTCGGCCTGACGACGATCGCGGTGACCTGCGATGTCCCGGTGGCGTCGAACCGCGAACGCAATCGCCGTAACGGCTTCGTCCGACCACTGCGTATGACGCTGCCGACGATACTCGAGGCCATGCTGCACCCGGCCTGGGTCATCAACTACTACCGCACCGGCGGCCTGCCGATGTTGGGCAACTGGCAGCCTTATGCCGCGAAAGATGCGACGCCGGATCAGGTGGCCGATTTGTTCGCCAGCCAGACGCCCGATCCCGGCCAGACCTGGCGAGACCTGGAAGCGATCCGCAGAGCCTGGCCCGGCAAGCTGCTGCTGAAGGGCGTGCTGCATCCAGAAGATGCCCGGCTTGCCATTGGTATGGGAGTGGACGGACTGATCGTCTCCAACCATGGCGGACGGCAGTTGGACATGGCGCCGTCGCCCCTGGACATGTTGCCGATGATCCGGGCAACCGTTGGACCGGATGTGCCACTGCTGCTGGACAGCGGGGTCCGGCGCGGCTCCGACATCGTCGCCGCGCTGTGTCTGGGCGCGGATTTCGTACTGACCGGTCGGGCCACTCTATATGGCGCCACCGCCGGTGGCCTGCCCGGAGTGAAGAAAGCCGTCTCCATCCTGCAACGTGAGATCGATCTTGTACTTGGCCAAATCGGCGCGGTGAACCTGGATGCACTGGGTCCGCAGTTTCTACTCGACACCGTTCGCGTGGAGGAAGAGCGTCGCAACACTGGCGCAATGGCCGGCCGACGCTGAAAACTCCGGCTATCTGCACCCGGTAACCAAGGCGATCCGATACTCCGTTTCCTCCGTCAGACTGCGGATGGCAGAGTGATGAAGAATTCTGCCCCGTCAGTCGTAGGCAGCAACGTGATGCTGTCGCCAACACTTGAAGCGATTCCCCGCACGATTGGCAGGCCAATGCTCGGTCTGTTGTTCGGCATCCTTTATGTCGTGCTCTACATGGAGAGTTTGTCCCTTTTGGTCGGAACGGTTGCGTTATTCGTTGCATTATCGGTGGTTAGGTTCGTGACCCGCCGGCTGGATTGGAGCAGACAAAGGCCGGGAACTGTCTGGAAAGCGCAATAAAGCGGCGGCGGGGAGGAGCAGCGCTGTGTTGCCGGTCTCGTCCTCGTCCGGTTCGGTTTGCCGGGTTTTGCAAATGGCGCCATGGTTGGCGCGGCCGGTGCATCCTCCCGGCCGCGCCAAAACCGACCGCTCAGGGAGCAATACCCAGAAGCCGCGCTGCCGTACCGCCGAGGATCGCGATCCGCTGATCATCGCTCAACCCTGGCGTATTGAGCACGAGGTCAACTTCCGTGCTGGTCCACGGGAATGGATAATCGGTTCCGATCATGATCTGACCCGGCCCGGTTTCCGCAATCAGGTGACGCAACGCCTCAGGCGTAAACACGATCGTGTCGAAGAACAGCTGCCCATCCTTCAGATAGGCGGTGGGATTCTTTTGCGGCAACGGACCCACCCGATCGGGGAAGCATCGCGTCACGGCATCGGAACGATTGGCATAAGATGGCAGAAATCCACCGCCATGCGCAGCGCAAATCTTAAGCCCAGGAAACCGGTCGAGGGTACCTTCGAAGATCAGATGCGACAAGGCGATGGTGGTTTCCAGCGGATTGCCGATCGTGTTCGTCAGCAACCCGCTACCGGCGAGCCGCCCGCTCGGTTCCAGTTCACGCGTGCCCAGCGGGTGCATGAAGACCAGCACGCCGAGTTCCTCGCACTTCGCCCAGAACGGATGGAATTTGGGATTGGCCAGCTCCTCGCCCGCGACACTGCCGGCAACGCCGACGCCGCGAAAACCAAGCGTTTTGACAGCGTATTCGACCTGCTGCGCAGCGAGGTCGGGAAACTGTAGCGCAGCCGTCGCAAAGGCCACGAAGCGATCCGGGCTGGCCGCACAAAACTCTACCAATGTTTCGTTTTGCACCTTGATCAACTGGGCTGCCACATCCCGCTCGGCGCGATACCAATATGGGTTGATACTCAGTGCCTCGACGTCGATGCCTTGCGCATCCATCGCCGCGATACGCGTGCTGGTGTCGTGCATCATCAATGCCGGCGCTTCGAGCGGATGATTGACCAGGGCGGCGGCCGCCGGGACGATGCAATGGGCGTGCACGTCGATGGTCTTGACCCGTTGGCCGTTGACCACGACCTCGCGCCGACGCCCTCGAGCCTGTGGCGGCGCGCCTGGCGCCGGTGTTGCACTAAGCGCACAGCCGATGAATGCGATGCCAGCCATGGCGCTGCTCAGCAAATCTCCGCTTATAGGCATTGTTGTCCCTCCTTCGTAGTGTTTTCCGTTGTATCGCCAGGGCGCGAGTCACTGTCTTCAAACTGTCATGACCTCGCTCATGACATCGGAATGTGCCGCGTGACTACCACGCCTCAATCGCAAAGTCGCCTCCCCTCTGCCGTGTCTTCCGCTCGATCATAAGTCAAGCACCAGACGTCCGGTTTTGCACCCGGAGCAACAGATCATCATGGTGCGGTTGCTGGCGCGTTCCTGGGCAGACAGCACCATGTCATGATGGTCGGGGATACCCTCGAGGACTTTCGTTTCACATGTGCCACAGACGCCCTCGAGGCACGAATGCTCGACAGCGATACCAGCCGCGACCAGCGCATCCAGAATCGTTGAATGGTGCGGAACGAACACACTGCGGCCCGATCGCGCGAGGATAACCTCGAAGCCGCCACTGGCCGCGACCGGCTCCTTCGCGACGAAATACTCGACATGGACCGTTTCCGCCGGCAATCCGACCGTCGCTGCCTCGAACGCGGCGAGCATCGGCAGCGGCCCGCAGCAGTAAAAGTGGCTCCCTGGTGCGCTGTCCTGCACCACCGCGTCGACGTTGATAAATGCGCCCTCACGCTCGTCGTCGAAATGCAGATGCACATTCAGCGCGGCATCCAGTGTCAGGATTTCATCGAGAAATGCTGCCCGGCGGCGCGACCGCACGGCGTAGAACAGCTTCCACGGCCGCCCTAACTCGACCAGCCGCTGTACCATGCACCAAATGGGCGTGATGCCGATGCCACCCGCTATCAGGACGGAACATTCGGCTGCCTCAATGAGCGCGAAGTTGTTGCGTGGCGGACTCACGCGCAGGATGTCGCCCGCTCGCTGCATTTCATGGATAAAGCGAGAGCCGCCTCGACCAGTGGCATCCTTTTGGATCGCGACGCAATAGCGATGCCGCTCGTGCTGCGGGTTCGCCAGCGAGTAGTTCCGCGCCATACCGTTGCGAAGCTGCAGTTCGATATGGGCCCCTGCAGTAAACGCCGGCAACACCTTTGTGGCAACCGGCCTGAGGTCCAACGTAATGACGTCGTCCGCTTCGTAAGTGATCGACCTGAGCAGAACCTCGATGGTCTTGTCAGTCACCTTCATCGACATTCCAAAAGCTTATCCTAACCTCAGTCAGCAACCGAGCGATGGGTTCACCGAGGTCCACTTTGCATCCTCGCGATGGAATCCTTCAGACCTGAGAGCAAAGGACAAAATCCATTTCAACCTGGGATCCACGGGTCAAATGGTTGACCCCGATCACAGTGCGGGCCGGCAGACGATCGGCCGCAAAGAACCCCACGTAAGCGGCATTCAAACGTTCCAGCAGGCGCGGGGCGTCTACCAGATAGACCCGGACCGCCACCACGTTTTTCCGGCCCAATCCTGCGGCTTTCAGCAATATCTCCAGGTTGGACAGAATTTTCGCCGTTTGGCGTTCAATCCCCTCCGGCAAAGGAGCTCGATCGTTCGCAAGCTCCACCGGTCCCAGTCCGGAGGTAATGCCCCACCCATTCACCAGAACTATATCGCTCCCAATCTTGGCGCGATTCGACTGTTGATCGACGGTAATGACATTCATCACTTAAGATCCGATCAACCGACGAGGCTGTTTGTCAACAATTGCCGAATGCGTTCTCCTGCCACGGCTTCGCGTTCGAGCGGCGGAAGCGTATCGGTATCGATAACGACCTGTGCCGCGCGGCGGCCAAAGTCCCCCAGCGACCGCATGTCGGTAATGTTCGATTGACTGGGCAAATTGAGCACGACCTCGTGGTTGTAGGTCCGTACCGGCCCCTCATTGTACAATCTGGGTTGATCCGGCACCTCACCGATGCGAACCGCTTCCATCGCCCGACCCAGCATGCGCCGGAACATCACAATGCCTCGATCGGTCGTGCCGAGGTGTTCCCCCTTATGGTTGGCGATCGAACCCTGGCTTACCAGTGCATCGTAATCGCCCGGCTCCATCTGCCGTTCCTCATAAGGTCGGTCGGCCGTCTGTCCGATAAAGCCCATCCTGTCGACACCCAGCTCGGACGGGTCAGCACGGCGATACGCATTGGTTCGTTCGCTGTAATGGGCAAGCCCGGTATAGTATGAGTTGTGATCATCGATCGGAACGACCCAACGGGTCAGGCCGCAGGAAATGTTGAAGCATTCGTCGTCGGCATTGTTGTTGCCGCTGGCGAACTGGGCAACGTTGGGCAGGATGATATCGCTGGCCCGAATATACACCTTGTCCTTGACCTTGCGGGTCGCCATCGACAGAAAACCCAACGGCGTCTCGACAAAATCGAGCGCCGGCAGCACCTTGAAAGCCGGTGAAAACTGCTCGCCACTAACGATCGCGTGCAGATAGGCATTATGAATTGGATCGCACGCGTTCTCCACGATCTGCAGCCAGTTACAGGGGATCGTCAGTTTGATGGGATACAGCGCGTTATCATCCGGATGAGTAAAAGTATCATAATGCGGGAATTCCGGCGTCTGCTCCGGTGGGCCCATATACGTGAAGATAAGCCCGTGAGCCTCCCGCACCGGATAGGCGCCCTGACCAAAATTCGTCGGAATGCGACTTGTCTCAGGCTCTGCCCCGACACCGAGGACCCTACCGTTGGTATCGAAGTGCCAGCCGTGATAGCAGCACATGATGCCGTGTTCCTGGGGAATCCCAAACTCCAGCGACGCGCCGCGGTGAATGCAATGCTTATGCAACAACCCAATGGTGTTGCTGCGGTCGCGAAAGATCACAAGGTCCTCGCCGAGGATACGAAGGGCTTTCGGCAATTCCTTAACCTCGGACGCCAAAATGATCGGGTGCCAGTAACGGCGCATATATTCACCGCCGGCGGTCCCCGGCCCAACCTGGGTCAACGGATTTGCTTCGGATGGGGCCTGACGATGATGATACCCGCTGTAAATCACATTCTCCTCCGGGCGAGCCTGCGATGTCATCCGACCGTCTCCTCGTTGGATCCCGGGCTTTGTTAGCGCCTTGCCAACCGGTTTAGCAATCCTTGCTGCCATCACGCCGGTCGCCGACGAGGTGCGAGCCTGACCCTCCGGGCAGCCACATGCGAATCCGGTGACGCTGCCTTGAAGAAAGTCAAAAGGTCCGGTATCAATCTCATGATGATCGTGCTCCCGGTGGTCCCTGGCATCGGTGTCCTTTGACTGCGTGGTGCTTCCGGGCACCCCGCCGGACCTGCCTGATCCGGGCAACCGCGTGCAGAACCGACATTTCGTTCCAAAAGAGTGCGATGACGTCACAATGTCAAACGTGCGTCGCCTGCCACCCTCACTCCACGCAAGAGAATCTGCCGCATGTGGAATAGCCTCGCCCGGTTGTTGACCGATCCGTCGGGGTTTACCCCGCACGGCTTTTGTCTGTTGTGGGATCCAACGCTGATCTGGACCTATGCGGTTTCAGACATCGGAATCGGCATTGCCTATTTCACCATCCCCCTCGCGCTGGCGATCTTTGTCCAGCGCCGCCGCGATCTGGTGTTCCGCCCAATATTCTGGCTGTTCGTCGCCTTCATCCTGCTCTGCGGCGCATCGCATTGGCTCGATGTGCTGACCCTTTGGGTGCCAGCCTACGGTTTGGAGGCGATCGTCAAGGCCACGACCGCGGTCGTTTCTCTGGTTACCGCAATCGCGCTCTGGTGGCAGATGCCGCAGGCCCTCGCTTTGCCGTCTCCGGCCCAATTGCGGGAGGCGAATTCGGCACTGCGCGAAAGCGAGGAACGCCTGCATCAGGCGCAGAAGATGGAGGCGGTGGGCCAGCTGACCGGCGGCATCGCACACGACTTCAACAACATGCTCCAGGTTATCGGCAGCGGCCTCAATTTGATGGAGCGCCGCATCGCGCAGGGCCGCATGGAGGACGTGGCACGGCATGCCGCCGCGACACACCAGGCAGTGGCCCGCGCCGCGGCCCTGACCCATCGATTGCTGGCCTTTTCGCGGCGGCAGACCTTGCAGCTCCGGGTCATCGGGCCGAACCAGCTCGTGCGCGGAATGGAGGAGCTGATCCAACGCACCTTGGGACCCTCGATCCGGTTGGAGTTGCGCCCGAGGGCCGATGTGTGGACGGCGTTATCCGACACGAACCAGCTGGAGACAGCACTGTTGAACCTGGCAATCAACGCCCGTGACGCCATGCCGGATGGTGGCACGCTGGCGATCGAGACCGGTAACCGGCACCTTGCGCCGGCCGACCTGTCCGATCAGGACGAGGCCCAGTCTGGCGACTACGTCGAGATCACCGTGACCGACACCGGCACCGGGATGACTTCCGAGGTTTTGGCACGCGTCTTCGAACCATTTTTCACTACCAAACCCACCGGGCATGGAACCGGTCTGGGCTTGTCACAGGTTTACGGGTTCATTCGTCAGTCCGGTGGCTTCATGCGGCTGGAGAGCGAGCCAGGCAAAGGCACATCCGTCCATTTGTTTCTCTCCCGCAAGGAGCCGCTCACGACGATGCCGGAGGAGGCCGAGGCCGTTCCGCGCACCGATCCTTCTACCGCGGAACTGGCAGGGGCGACTGTGCTGGTTGTTGAGGACGAAGCTGGAATCCGTACCCAGATCGTCGAAGCGCTGCAAGATCTGGGATGCAGAGTACTCGAAGCCGAGGATGGCCCGCACGGTATGGGTGAAGTGCGATCCCCTGGGCCGATCGATCTGCTGATCACCGACGTGGGATTGCCCGGGTTGAACGGGCGCCAGCTCGCCGAGGGCGCGCGCATGAGCCGGCCCGGACTGCCGGTGCTTTTCATTACCGGCTATGCCGGCACTGCGTTGGATGATGCACCCCTGTCTGCGGGCATGGAGATCATGCACAAGCCGTTTACGGTCGACGAGCTGGCTGCCCGGGCTGGCGCGCTACTCAAGGCCGCACTGGCGCATTGATCGCAGCTGCCAATCAGGTCGGATCGAGGCCCTCGAGATCGTGCCCAGCGGCAGCAAGCCCTTCGACGAGATATTCTGCCAAGGTCGGAATACCCATGAGATAACGCGATGAGGACCCTTGGTGCCGCTCCCGCGCCAGTTCGCGGGCCTCGCCAAGTTCGTTGATATCGAAGTCGCCACGGCCGATCCAGACCAGCGCAATAAGATCGACCACCTCGTCGTCGTTGAGGTCGTCGATCAATTCGCGCAATTCCGCCTCGGTCGGATCCTCGCCTTCGTCCAGCCGCTCCTCACGGTCCTGATCCGCGTCAGCGGCAGAACCGGGATCTGGTTCATCCGGAAAATCCTCCTGGTCGAATTCGCGAGCTTTAAGAACGACGTCCTGAAGCTTGTCGAGTCCGATATTCAGTTCGACCGGCTCGTCACCTTCATCGATCGTCGGCGGTTTCGCCATGAAATTGCTCCGTTCTTGATCCGGTCCGACGGCCGGGACGCAAGCAGCCGGACAAGGCAGGCATCGGGATATTGGAAGTCATCGCGCTCCGGAGCAATACCGAGATGGCCGGATGGTCTACCGCGGCCTTCCAGGCCATCAGACCTGGCCGGCTTTTACGCTGCGTTCCGGGCTAATCAACCAGGCGCCAGCAACAATAGCGACGACAAAAACGCCGGGCACGAAAGCAAGCCATGTTCCTGCTGCGACCAGAGCACCGGTGCCGGCCCACAGGGTCGACGACAACGCCTCGGCGAAGGTGGCAATCCGCGACGAGGTCTGGCGCCGGCGGAACAGGCTGCGTCGCGCCTGGGTTCGAAACCAATATTGAATTGCAGTGGATGACCCTGCGGCCACGACCACGCCGCCAAATGCAACAAGTCCTCCGATCGGCGACACAATGGCGAGCAGTACGACCAGCGGACCGAAGACCGCCGCCACCCCGCCAAGCACTGCCTCGGTTTTGGCTCGCAGTACCTGCGCCGCCGGCACCGGCGCGGTGGCGATGAGTTCGGGCGCGTCTTCCCCGGAAACCGCCAGCCAGGCGAGGCCGCCTCCCAGTTGACCCGCGGCCATGATCAGGACCGGGACTAACAAAGCTGTCATGCCGCCGCCGGAAAAACTGCGCCAAAGCACGAAAACGGCCGGCAAAAGATAAAGCAACTGCATCAACGTCTGCGACATGAGCCAGGGATCACGCAGCAGCAGCGTCCACTCCTTGTGGCGCATCGCCCGAGCCGGCGATACGGTGCGGAAGCAGGACCTGCGTTGGTTGCGTCGCGCCGGGCTATGAGACACGCTGGCGGCCGACAACGCAAACTGACCAAAGCGCGGGGCGAACAGGTAGATTGTCGCCGCCAGTGCGGCGACGCTGAAAACGAGCAAAGCAGCAAGCGCCGCCGGCTCGCCGAGGACGGCTCGGGCCGGCCACCAGATCAGGTTGTCACGGTCCGGCGCGATTCTGACCAACTGGGCCGAACTCAGGAAGGCCATCCGCGACATGGTTCCGTACGACACGATCGCTGCGATCTGCATGCCGATGGCGAACGCAGCACCCACCACCGCCGCAACGATCTGCGCAACGACTCGCGTGCGCCTTGGCCCGATCGCCCGGAACAGCGCCACGGTGAGCACGACCGAAATCGCGACCGCGTCCATCGCCAGAGCCACAATGGCCACATATCCGCCAAGCCAGTGCAGCCCGCCGAGCCAGACCAGCATGTTGATGAACGGGCCTGCCAACACCAGCGCCAGCGCCACGATCGTGACGGCCATTGCTGCGATACGCACCGCGAACAGCCGCGACGCCGCCGCTGGGGACGACAGGATCAGTTCAAGGTCCCCACGTGCATAAAACGCCCGTGTCACCGATTCCAACGCCTGCGACAGCATCAACGACCAGGACGTTACCAGCGTGCCGGTGAGGACCACCAGGACGCGCGTGCCACTGGAATTAGCGAAGTTCGGCGACGAAGTCAGCATCATATAGGCGAGCCCGTGAACGAAGCAGGCGAATATGATGAAGCCAATCGCCACGGTTCGAGCCCGCCGGCGGCTCCCCGCAGTCATCAGCGACAGCCAGTCGCGCCATGCCAGCCGCGCTTCGTGCTGGGCGAACCAACCAATCGTCCCGGGCTGGCTCACGTGGCCGTCGCATCCTGGGCGACGAGGGCCAGAAAGGTGTCCTCCAGGCTGGCGTGGCCCGCCCCGACGTCCGCCAGGCCTCGCAGCCCAGACCCAATCCGGTCCGGGCTGGCGATGATGGCCTCCTGTCCGGTATGGGCGGCACCCACCTGGCGGCGCAGTTCATCCAATGTGCCATCAGCGATCAGCGTGCCATTGGCCATGACTCCGATGCGATCGGCCATGCGCTCGGCGACCTCGAGGATGTGGGTGGTCATAATGACCGAGCACCCTTCCTGGACACGCTGACGCAACACCTCCTTGACAACGCGGGACGAGCCGGCGTCGAGGCCAGTAAATGGTTCGTCCAGGATGATCAGTTTCGGCTCGTGGATCAGCGCTCCAGCCAGTGCCACCTTCTGCCGCATGCCCTTGGACAGCCGCTCGCAGCGCTCCTCGGCATTCGGGGTCAGACCGAGCAATCCGAGCAGATCGCGCGCCCGTGCCGCGGCAACCGTGCCGTCGACCGCCCACAACCCGGCTACGAAGCCGAGATATTCCAGGGGCGTCAGCTTTTCGTAGATCATTGGTTCATCCGAGACCCAGGCCATGATCCGCCGCGCACCGATAGGATCGGCCAGCGCATCGATCCCAAAGACAGCGATCGAGCCACGATCCGGCCGGAGCAAGCCAGTCACCATACGCAACGTGGTTGTCTTGCCCGCGCCGTTCGGCCCGAGCAGCGTATAGAACTCGCCGGCGATCACGCTCAGATCCAACCGGTCGACTGCCGGCCGCTCAAAACTCTTGGCTAGCCCGCGGATTTCGAGGGCAAGCGCCGGTCGGACCTGGTTCACGCCTGGCCGACCGACGCGCGGCGGCGGTTATGCGTCATCGCCACCTCCTGCGGAGATCATGCCGGACACGGCATTGCTCATATCATGTAGTTCGTAAAACCGGGTCCGATCAAGCTTTCCGGTAAGGCGAACTATCCGACGATTGGTAACATGAGGGTGACCGGCGGCCATTGGGATCTTCGACCGTTAGACCCTCTGCCACGGATGAACTTTCGGTTGGCGTGCCGCCGGTTTATCCAGAGCAGACGGCATGAACGAAAACAACACAACCGTGACATCCGCCGTCGCCGGCTCTGCTCGCGCCACATCCCTGGGCGAAGGCGAAGCTGTGGTCCTTGTTCGAGCGAATCGACTGGAGGTCCGCCTGACAAGACGATTGCAGCGCGATATAACATTCATCGAAACAGATCGCACCGTCAAAACTCTGCCACCTGTCGGACATGGCCGTGACGGATCTGTTTGACTCGCCAATCCGCGCCAGCGAGAGTACCGCGTAGCAATGGAGGAAAGGTCAATGCGATGTCGATCCCGGTAACGAAATCCGGTGCCGCCTGTGGTGCTGAAATCGGCTTCGACCTGTCACAGCCGATCGATGACGCGACCTTCACCGAGATCGAGCGACATTTTCACGACAACATCGTCGTGTGTTTTCGCGGCCAGACAATTTCCGAAGCCCAGCACATTGCGTTCAGCCGCCGGTTCGGCGAACTGGAAACTCATATCGTCAAGAAATATTTGTTGCCAGGCTGGCCGGAGATCCTGCTGATCTCGAATGTGAGGAACAACGCAGGCGAGCATATTGGTCTCGCCGATGCAGGTTTCACCTGGCACAGTGATACCTCGTACCGGCGGCGCCCAAGCCGCTGTTCACTGCTCTACGCCAAGGAAGTGCCGCACCAGAACGGACAGCCACTGGGCGATACGGTGTTCGCCAACACCATCGCGGCATACGAGGCTCTTCCGTCAACAACGCAGCAGCGCCTGGCCGGATTGAAAGCGATCCATCGCTATTCCGAACGGCGGCGCATCGACAACAGTCCGAGACCGAAACTAACAGCCGAGCAACTTGCGGAGACGCCCGACATTGCCCATCCGATCGTTCGCACGCATCCTTACACCGGTCGCAAGGCGCTCTACATCGCTGCCGGCGAATGCATTGGGATCGTCGGCATGCCGGATGACGAGGCGGTCGATCTGATTGCCGAACTGGACACGCATTGCGTGCGATCCGAGTTCCTTTACCGGCATCGCTGGCAGGTCGGCGACCTGCTGATGTGGGACAACGCCACCTGCATGCATTTGGCGATCTGCGATTACGCGCTGCCGCAGCGACGATTGATGCACCGGACCACTGTGATCGGTTCGGAGCCGTTGTAACGCGCCACCGGTCTGCCGCAGGCCATTATGTCGTTACGACTGCGAGTGCCGCAGCAATGTCACCCTGAACAAGCAACTCAGGTCGTGGCCGACGCGAGCGTCCGCGTCTCTCGCCGGACGACGCCGTGTTGTGCGCGCTCAATGATGATTTCCAGCGCCGGGCCGTCTGCAAGACAGGCAACTTGCTCCTCCTTCGTCATGCGCTCCCAGGCCATCGGGAGCGACGGAGCTTCTTCCAACCACGCCCGCCCGGTGAGCAGCGGAATCTCCAACGGTGCGACCCACGGGAGCCGCGGATGCGGCAGCATTTCACGATGCGCAGCGAGCAGACCCGGATCTTGCGCCAACCGTTCAGGTATCGAACGCCCATCCGGTCCGGCCGAAACCAGTTCACCCGCCAACGATGCAGCGCGCGCCAAAACCCGGGGCGGAAAGACCTCCTCAGGGATACGCAGCAAGCCCAGAGCAGCGGGTATCACATCGCGACGGCTGGTCAGCGCGACCAACGGGATCGCCAAAGCGAGGCCGACCGTCACCGGCGACATCCACAGCGCCAGAGACGGCGACACAAGCCAGACGGTAATCCCCATCGCCAGGCCCAATACCGTGTGGCGTCGATAACGGCGCACGGTGTCTCTGAACAGCGGCACGCCGCCGTCCCGCCGCTGCGGCTTCCAACCCGAGTCTCTGCCACACAGGATCGAGACGACATCTATCGACTGGGTCAGCATCATCAGCGGCGCGATCAGGCCGGCGATCACGGTCTCGAGCAGCATGCTGATCAGCAGGCGAAGCCCGCCCCCGCAGCCTCGCCGCTCGGCCCGGTTCATCAGCACGGCGAGGCAACCCAGAACCTTCGGTATCAACAGCAGTCCCATCGTGCCGACGAACATCCACATGGCTCGGACGGGGTCGACCACGGGCCAGACCGGGAACAGCGACTTTCCGGCCGGGAAATAATCTGGTGGAACGAGGCGATCCCACAGCGCGATAAGGATGCCGGCGAACAGGAACAGCAACCATAACGGCGCGGTGATGTACGACCCAATGCCGGTCAGCAAGTGGAGCCGGCTAACCCAGTGCAGTCCGCGTGCCGGCAACACTGCGAGATGTTGCAAATTGCCCTGGCACCAGCGCCGGTCACGTACCGCCAACTCAGTCAGGTCGGGCGGGCTTGCCTCATAGCTGCCAACCAGGCCCGGGACCATATGGACGGCCCAACCGGCCCGCCGGATCAGCGCGGCTTCGACGAAATCATGGCTCAGGATATGGCCGCCAAATGGTTTGGGTCCGGGCAGTTCCGGCAATCCGGCGTGCTCGGCGAAAGCGCAAGTGCGGATCAGGGCGTTGTGGCCCCAGTAATTGCCCTCCGCGCCATGCCACCAGGCAATGCCCTGAGCAATCAGAGGGCCGTAGACCCGGCCGGCGAACTGCTGTGATCTGGCAAACAGAGTAACGCCACCGGTGATGATTGGCAGTGTTTGGATGATCCCGACGTCCGGATGACGTTCCATTGCAGCCACCAGCCTTGCCAAGGTCGCCGCCTGCATGACGCTGTCGGCATCAAGGATCAGGAACTGCGGATAAGCGCCGCCCCAACGGGTCACCCAATCGGCGATGTTGCCAGACTTGCGGGCAACGTTGTCCTTACGCCGGCGATAGAAGATACGATCCGATCCGGTGCGCCGGCGCAGCGCCAGGAATGCTACCTCCTCGTCGATCCACACCTCAGGATCCGTGGTGTCACTCAGGATAAAGATGTCGAATGCCTCGGTCAGACCGGCATCGTGCAGCGATTCCCAGATCGCCTGCAGGCCGGACGTCACACGGGCAGGGCTTTCGTTATAGCATGGCATCAGCAACGCGGTGACCGTGGCAGGGGGTTGCAACTCCGCGGAACCGACGCCGAGCCGCTGACCACCTCCGGACATCAACGCGAGGAAGCCGGCGACGGCGCTGACAACCGACAGAGCGATCCAGGCAAACAGGATCGCGAACAGCCCGAGCATGATAACAGCGAGCGGTGTCAGTCCATTCGCCGCCAGCACCAGTTTCATCTGCCATATTGCGAGGCCGGTCAGGGCGACCGCGCCGCCGATCACCAGCAGCCGGCGGAGACCCATTCCTCTGGGTGATGACGGCGGACGTGGTGGACGGTCCGGGGCCACGTGCAACGACTGCGTGGCCATCGCGATCGGTGCGTCGGGTGGAACGGCGCATGCCCGGGCCGCGCCGGTCAGGACGTCCATCGGTACGCCCAGGTCTCGGTGATCGGACGACCGGAGTCGAGCAATCTGGCATGCAGCTCAATCAGCTTCTCGTCGCCGGTTGCGAGCTGGAAGGATAGCCGCCATGCCTGGCCACCCGGCATCGGCTGCAAGGTGGCATCGTTCACATGTCCCTTATCCGCGCTGACGTCGATCTCGGGCGGTTCGGCATTCGGCCGCCCCTTCAGAGAACCTCCTGCAAAATCAACAATAAACTGCCGGTTCTTCATATCGAATGAGAGGCCGCAACGAGTTTGGGCCACCTGCGCCAGCGCCGGATCCTCGGCGGGCTCCCAGCACCAGTGCAGGCGATAGGCCAGGATATGTTCGCTCTTGGCGGCAAACTTATCTTTAGGCCGCCAGAAGCCGACGATGTTGTCGTTGACCTCGCGATCACTGGGAATCTCGACCAGCAGGACGGCGCCCTCGCCCCAGTCGCCCAGGGGCTCCACCCACAGACTGGGCCGTTTCTCGTAGACCGCTTCGAGGTCCTGGTAGTCGAGGAAGTTGCGCTCACGTTGAACGAGGCTGAAGCCGCGTGGGCCGGCGTCTTCGAACGCGCTGATCTGCAGCGTTTTCGGATTGTTGAGGGCGCGCCAGATGCGCTCGCCCTTACCGCTCATCATGGCAAGGCCATGCGAATCGTGCACGGCGCCGCGATAGTCGTCAAAGCCGGCACGGTTGTTCGCATCGAACAGAAACATGCTGGTCATTGGCGCAAGTCCCGCCTGGGCGAGGTCAACCCGCGGATAAAGCGCCATTTCCGTGTCCATGTCGGTTTCCGCACCAGGCCGCAGCGTGAAGCGAAACGCGGCAGCGGCGCTCTGGCTGTCCAGCAACGCATGGATCACCATCACGTCGCTGCCTTTGGCAGGCCGTTCCAGCCAAAACGATTTGAACAACGGGAATTCCTCGCCGGTCGGATCGCCGGTCTTGATGGCGAGGCCGCGGGCCGAAAGCCCATAGCCCTGACCTCGGGCAACCGCCCGGAAATAGCTGGCGCCGAGAAACGCGCAGACCTCGTCGTCCACATCGGGCCGATTGAGCGGATAGTGCACACGAAATCCCGCGAAACCGATATCGCCTTCCGGCTTCGGCTGCAGCTTGCTCAGGTCGAACATGTCCGTACTGTAGCGGATTGGCCGCGCCTCGCCGTTAACCACTTCGAACATCTCGACGCGATCCTTGAACAGGAAGCCGCGGTGGAAGAATTCCGCGGTGAACCTGCCGCCATCACCGCGCCAGAGCGCTTTGCTCTTGTCGAAGCGCAGCGTCTGGTAATCGGAGTATTTGAGATTGGCGAGCACGTCCGGCAGTTTGCTGTCCGGCGGCTGATACGGTTTCAGTGCCAGCCCGCGCGCGAGATTGCGCACGGTGGCAGCATCGAACGCACCGCCCGGGGTCCGGTCATTGGCAGCAACCGCAGCCGCCGGCGCGAGACCAAGCGTGGCCAATAGTGGCAATAGCTCGCGTCGGCGCATGCGACCGCAGCTCCCGTCTTTTCGAGGAGTTAAGTGCGGCACCCCCGGTTCGGTTGCATCGCAATCGCAGCGAGCCGTTCGATTGGCATCACTCAGCCGTGGCGCGGGCGTAGGTCGTTCCAGACGCCTCGACCGCGGATGAGTAGCGGCATCGGGTCAATCAGGATGCCGGGATATGCGGACGGCCTTACCGGCCATGAAACACCGGCTTGCGCTTCTCAACAAATGACCGCGTCGCTTCCTTAAAATCCTCGCTGTTCTCTGCCTCTCGTTGCATGGCGTCCATGCGCGCCTCGTCGCGTTGCGCGCGTTCCAGGCCTAACTGATTGATGAAGTACTTCGATGCGCGGATGGACAGCGGTGCGTTTGCGGCGAGGGTTTCGGCGTAGGCGATCGTCTCCTTCTCCAGTTCTTCGGCGTCGACGACGCGATTGATCAGGCCAATCCGCAACGCCTCGTCGGATTTCAGCCGCCGGCCGGAGAACATGATGTCCTTGGCGACGCTTGGCCCGACCAGATCAACCAACGATTTCAGGCCCTCCGGCGCGTATGCAATGCCGCGCAGGGCAGCCGGCACGCTGAACTGCGCGTCCGAGGACGCGAACCGCAGATCGGCATTCAGCGCCATGCCCAAACCACCGCCAAGGCAATAGCCGTAGATCATTGCGATCAGCGGTTTTTCCAGGTTAAGCATCACATGGCGCAATTTGCCCGGCGCCTCGCGCGCCAGCCGCGCGGCTTCGGCATTGGCGCGGGTCTTGTCGAAACTCTTGATATCGCCGCCGGAGATGAAGGCTTTCTTACCGGCGCCGCGCATGACCACGACTTTGATGGCGGGGTCGGCCGCGAAGGCCTCGATCGCGCTCAGCGCGTCCTCGGACATGCCAGGCGAGAGGGCGTTCAGTTTGCTGGGATTGTCCCAGATCAGCCAGGCTACAGGGCCGGTCGTTTCCGCGCCGATCAGTCCGGATGTCAGGTTCATCACTGTGTGGTGCCTTCTGGTGAATTCGCCGAAAAGATTTTCACATGGATACGCCGACGTGGCCGGATATTCAAAGAGGCCGCCCGCAGAAGCCAACTAACCGGCACCGCAGACCAACCCGGCCGGGAGTAGATACATCGGTGCGGATCGCCGCACTGTAACCGAACGACGGGAACCCGCCTTAATCGGTCGTCGCAATGGCACGGCCTCGGCATTGCCCTTATCGTAGGCGAGACGATCCAACTCCGCGGACGTTAAATGGCGGAGGACGCGAAGCATCTTAACCGGAAATCAATGCAATAGGCGGCATGACTGGCCGCCGTCGCACTCTGGAAGCGGATCGCAGACCAGCAGGTTCCATGCGGTGCGAGATAGTTGATTGGCCGGACGGAACCTACGCCATTTGGAAGTCTGTTGAATGAGGGTTGCGCTGTTCAAACTGGTTCTGCCGGCTGTGATGGTGATGTCACTCGCCGCTTGCGAAAAGCCGCCTGCGCCAGTCGCCGTCGTTCCACCTCCCCCGCCGGCGCCTCCGCCCCCGGTTCGCCGGCCGGTTGCCGCTGGCTGGAATTTTCACAGCGGCGACCTTTGCACTGCATCGGCTTCCAGTAGTGCCCTTGCTTTGGATGTATCCGCGTCAAGCAGCAGGCTGACGCTGAACGCTCGGATGGGCCGCGGCACGCCGACGCCGGCCAGCCGATCCGTAACAATTGAGTTTGCCGGAACCGCCGGAACCTGGACGGTGACTGGCCGCAAAGCCGCCTCGCATCGGGTGATCGCATATCAGCCGATGACCGAGGACCAGGCCGGCCAGATCCTGGTCTTGTTGGAAGGCGGCGTCGTGCGGGTCGGCCGACCCAACGAGGGCTTGCCTGTGCTCCAGGTGCCTAACAGTGGCGTGCCCGGACGTGATTGGTTTGAGTGTGTGCGCCGGCAGCTGTTTCCGTAACGGTCCTATTTTGCCCGCATGACGGTATCCACGCTTCCGTTGACGTTTGATTAACGAATTTGTGCCTTCAATAGTGTTCCCGAAACGGCCGGAAAACCGGGCCATGACGCGACCGGAGGCCCATTATGAGCCGCGACGCCGCACGTTCGTTGATCGGAACGGTTCTTCGCCGCCTCGGTCTCGCTGGTGTAATAGTGTTGGTTTTTTCGCTTCCCGCCCTCTGGCTGGCGTGGGAAGCCACGGAAGCCCATGCCCAGGCGGCGTTGCTGGCCGAGGCAGGCTCGACCAGTATTCAGGGTGCGCTGCTGGACATGTTCTCGCGCTTTGAGCGAGCGACCGCTTCACTGCGAGCGCAGGATCTACAAGGGGACACAGTTTCGCTTACCGGGCGTTTGCTGCGCGTGGAGCCGCTCGTTGCCCCGGCCACCGGCTTGTCAGTCGTGAATAATCGGGGCTTGCAAGTCGCATCATCCTCCGTGGGGACGACCGCGAACAACGTGCCCGTTTGGTGGTTCCGGACCGGCGCGCCGCCACCGGCACGCCAGGCGGTCGTCACCGGTTGTGGCATCACCGATCCGGAGGTGTCGGGCTGGATGCTGACGCGCGGCATCGACGCCGTTCCTGACGGTTCCGCCGGCCAGGTGGCCAGCGACCTGTCCGCCGCAGCATTGCGCACTTTGGTTGCGCCTGCGTCTACCGCCCTCGACTACCGGCTGCGTGACCCAGACGGATGTGAGTTGCTGCAGGTCACCGGCAAGACAACGGCCGCGATTACGAACGAGCCACTGGTTCGTCTGTACTACGCCCTGCTC
This sequence comes from Acetobacteraceae bacterium, assembly GCA_049519555.1. Lineage (GTDB taxonomy): Bacteria > Pseudomonadota > Alphaproteobacteria > Acetobacterales > Acetobacteraceae > Rhodopila. Next base: position 10,743 of record JBEKQQ010000008.1, on the reverse strand, counting down.
CCGACGCGATGGCTCATGCCAGCACCAGCGGTCTCGACCGCTCAGGCCGGGAACCTGACCTGGACCGGGACAGTCAGCCCGGAGACCGAGCTAGCGCTGCGCGCCGGCGAGATCGAGCAGCATGCCAGAATCGTGCTCGCTCTGCTCATTACGTTCGGCGGCCTCACAAGTCTGCTAATCGTTTCGGAGGCCGTAGAACCGCGGTGGCCCGGGATCTTCGTTGCCGCCCCGGTGTCGGCTCCGCTCCTACCGGGCGAAGTTGCCACGCAGGAGATGGTCGAGCTGCGCGGGAAGCTCAGCGCGATGGCGGGCGAGCGGGATCGCGTGCTCGCCGCGATCGGCCATGACGTGCGCACCCCAATGAACGCCATCCTGGGCATTTGCGCACTTTTGTTGGACGGCGACCTCGATGAAACGCAGCGTAAATGGCTACGGCGAATCCGGGCTAGCTGCGAAGCCTTACTCGCCATGTTGAACGGCATGCTGGAGATCGCTGCGGCGCGCGTCGACGGCGCCGAAATCCATCGAGAGGCGATCGATGTTGCCAGCCTCGTCGAGGAGGTGGGCGACGTGCTGCGACCGCAAGCGGAGGATAAGGGACTCGACCTGCTGATTGCAGTAGAAGAGAGCGTACTTGGCTGTTGGAACACTGATTCGACCCGGCTCCGCCAGGTGCTGTTCAACCTCTGCGGCAACGCGATCAAATACACTGTGGCAGGCTCGGTCGAGATCCGAGCACTGACGGAGCGCGACAAAGCCGGACATCAGATGCTTCGGCTACGGGTTTCCGACACCGGTTTGGGCATTGCCGAGGATGAACGCGAAGTCATTTTCGAACAATTCCGGCGCGGCCGTGACGAGGTTTCCCGCGGCCAGGAGGGTCTCGGTCTGGGCCTCGCGCTTTGTCGCGAAATCGCTGCGTTGCTCGGCGGCAGACTGACCTTGGACAGTATGGAAGGTGTCGGCAGCGTCTTCACCTTCGAGATACCGATTGAGCCCGCCCAGACGCAGGGGGCACTTGGTGGTCCGCTGGCTGGCCGCACCGCCGTCGTGGTTGGCCTGTCGGAGGGCGTCCGCCGCCGGGTTGCCTCGCATCTGGAAAATATCGGGTTCGATGTCGAGACCGCAGGCGACGGCTTCATGGCCATCGGTCTGGCAGAGCGGATGGCGTATCAACACGGGACCTTGGACCTGATGGTGCTCGACGCGGCTCTGGTCGGGTTGTCGGCGGACGCATTGTTGGCGCGCCTGAAGGCGAGTCGGCCGCTCGAGCACCTGCGGACCGTGCTGGTTGCCAATGGCGCCGTCGCCACCTTGATGGAAGGGCGAGCGGACGCCACCGTGCCGCATCCGGTCGAGGCGCGCGATTTGGATCACGTCGTTGCGGACTTCTTTGGCGCCCGGTCGCCGTTGCAAGAAATCAATCCACGCGCTCCTGCGGCACCCAAGGCCCGCGTGCTCGTCGTGGAGGACAACCGCATCAATCAGGCGCTGCTGGTCGATCAGCTCAATCGAACCGGGTTTTCCACGTTTGCTGCCAGTGACGGCAAAGAAGCCGTCGAGGCGGTGCGCCGCGGTGGCTTCGACGCGATCCTGATGGACGTGCAAATGCCGGAAATCGACGGCATCGAAGCGACACGGCGCATTCGTACCAGCGAGCGGCGCTACCGGATCCCGATCATCGGACTGACCGCCCATACTGGCTCGGTCGTACGCAAGCGATGCCTCGATGCCGGCATGGACCTGGTGCTGCATAAGCCAGTCGACTTTTCGTGTCTCCCGTTGCGGCTGCGCGAGGTCATTGCCGCCGCACATGTCGCCACCGTTGGCGAAGCCGATGGCGATATGGGTCGGAAAATTGAGGGTGGGCTCGAAATCGACGATGAGTACCTGGAAATTCTCCTGGCCGAAGTCGGTGTCAAACGCGCCCGCATTTGTGTGACGGCTTTTCTTGCCGATACGACTGTCCATCTGTCGGCAATGGCACGATTGATGAACGGCAATGAATGGGACGAGCTTGGACGCCTGGCACACAGCCTGTCCGGGATCGCCGGAACGCTCGGTGCGATCAATCTGGCGGATGGGTTGCTTATGCTGGAAGACGCAGCGAGGCTCGAGGGCCAGGTGCACGTCGATACCGCTCTGAACGACGTGCGATCGACCTGGGAACGGACACGCATCATGATCTCGCCAAGGTTCGAGGCGCTGGCTGCCGCCCGCAGCCGCGCTGCGTCGAACCGAGCGGCGTAACAGCGCCGGGCGCGAAATCGCCACGTGCCACTACCAACTATCATTGGAACGTGAGTCGCGCGACGCCCCGATCATTGCAGGCGCAGCGACGCAATCCCGTCGTTGGTGTGCATTTTTAACGAGATCGCGTCGCTGCGCTCACGATGACAGAAGGGATGAGTTACGTTCCGACGATTCTGGGTGCCGGTATTGTTATCTTTAGCGAACGAACGGCCGAACCGCATCGAGCAGCCGCTCTGAAGGCGCGAGCCGTGGCCCTTCGCCCTCATCGACCGGTGGTACGATTATCACATTCCATATCGGCAACGTCTTCAACGACGCCTGCGCCATGGGGTGGTCCAGCAACGGTTGATTGAGCGATGGAGCCACGACTACCGGCGTGGCCCGTCCGATCGCCTCTGCGACCACCGACAACGCAAGACTGTCAGCGATACCGTGCGCGAGCTTGTTGAGCGAGTTGAAGCTGCATGGCGCAAACAACACCACGCCGCGCGGCGGTCGCGGACGGATGGCCGCATCGAAGTATGACTCGACAACCCGCACACCTGCGATATCCGCAAGCTCGCGTGACGCAACCACACGGGCGGCATTAGGGGTCGGAATCGCAATGACGGTCGAGAAGCCAAGCCCGACCAGGTCACGCAACAACTCGGGACAGCGGGCCGCGGTCGTCGTGCCGCTGAGCACAAGATACGCTACGTCAAAACGTTCGCTTCCTGCCATGCCGGGCAAAGTCATTGGGTTTTCCTCACCTTTCGCCTGGGCCAACCAGCCAACACAGGCGTATTCTTTATCGCCACCGGCCATGCGGGCCGGAGGTAGCTTGGCACCGTCGCACCGCCGCCGTTAGATGCCAACACCGGTGCGGTCAACGAACGGCCAGTGCCTTTAACAATCAGTTTGGGGAAAACGCCAATGGAGGCCGATTACGTGATTGTCGGTGCGGGTTCAGCCGGCTGCGTCCTGGCCAACCGGCTGACCGAGGACACCAATACGCGCGTCATACTGATTGAGGCCGGTGGCCGTGACTGGCACCCGATGATCCACATTCCCGCCGGTTACATGAAGCTGCTTGACCACCCGACGCTCACCTGGGGCTACAAGGCGGACGCGGAGTCCGGCCTCAACGGACGCGAAATCCCCTACCCGCGCGGCCGTGTTTTGGGTGGGTCAAGTTCCATCAACGGCATGATCTATATCCGCGGCCAACCCGAGGATTTCGACCATTGGGCGCAACTCGGCAATCGTGGCTGGTCGTGGGATGACGTGCTGCCATTCTTCCGCAAGGCCGAGAACTGGGAGGGTGACGCTGATTCGGTCCACTCCAAGGGCGGTCCGTTGTTCACCTCTCCGACCCGAGACCAGCCGCCGCTGTGCCAGGCCGCGGTCGAAGCCGGACAGCAGATGGGATGGGCATACCGCCCCGATGTGAACGACCTGCCGCCCGGGCTTGGCGACCATATCGGCTGGGTGCAGCAAACCCGCGGCGGCCGGTTCCGCGCGAGCACGGCCCGATCCTATCTCCGCCCAGTGATGAAACGGCCCAACCTGCAGGTTGTCACCGGCGCTTTGGTGCAGCGCGTGGTGTTCGACGGCAAACGTGCGACCGGCGTCGAATTCTCCCACGGCGGCACCATGGAACAAGCCAACGCAGCGGGCGAGGTCATCCTGTCGGCCGGAGCCGTTGGGTCGCCGCACATTCTGCAGCTTTCCGGCGTGGGCGATCCCGACCACCTCGACCGCGTCGGCATCAAGGTGCACCACGCGTTGCGCGGTGTCGGCAAGAACTTCCAGGACCATTTCCTGGTTCGCGTTTCGTGCGACGTCCAGGGTATCGCCTCGATGAACGAGCGGTCGCGTGGCCTGGGTCTGGCCGGCGAGGTACTACGTTATGTGCTGACGGGCCGCGGGTTGCTGACCTATGCCGCGTCGTTGGTCGCCGCGTCAGTGAAGGTCCTGCCGGAATCGGAGACGCCGGACATTCAGGCGCTGTTCGCCTCTGCCAGCTATGCACCCGGCCCGACGCGCCGGCTTGACGACAAGCCGGGAATGACCTCAGGCATCTGGCAGATGCGGCCATTGAGCCGCGGTCACGTCGAGGCTCGCTCACCCCGCCCCGAGGACCAGCCGTCGATCAACCCTCGCTATATGGAGGACGAACGCGACCGGCGCGCGGTGATTGGCGGCATGCGGATCGTCCGCGAGTGGTTCAAGGCGCCGGCTTTGGCCCGCTACGTGGTCGCAGAGACTCTGCCTGGGCCGGGCGTGCAGACCGACGACGAGTTGATCGCCTATGCCAGGCAAACCGGGACGACCGTATTCCACGCCAGTTGTTCATGCCGGATGGGTCCCGACGCGATGTCGGTGGTCGACGACCAGTTGCGCGTGCATGGGCTGGACCGGCTGCGCGTGATCGATGCTTCTGTGATGCCGGCCGTGACCTCGACCAACACAAACGCGCCGACCATCATGATTGCCGAAAAAGGCGCGGCGATGGTGCGGGCTGCGAGAGGCAGCGTAAGTGTCGCCGTCGCGGCGGAAGGGTGAACCGTGGCGTCTGGCAGGCGGCTGAGAAATCCAGGTTTGATTGGACCTTGCCGGTGACCGAGGTCACCCGCCCTGGATAATTTCCGGGTTTTGCGCTGCCTCAAACGCCCGACCTGCCCTGAGTGCCGAATGTGGAGAAAATAAGAAAATACATCGCAATAGCATGGCCTGGGCAAACAAACACCGTGACCGGCACAGAGCGGGTGACAAGGTGATGTTTTTTATCGACCACAGGGCAAAATAGAAACGACGCTGCAAACGGTGGCGGTGCAATTCCGAGTTTCCGAGTTGGGAAAACTCCGATGGAAAAGAGAACGCCAATTCACCGCACCGATGAACAACTGAAAATGATGCTTGACGAGCCCGGGACCTGGGTTGTCCACGGCCATGGTGATCGGGTTTTTGGCGTCGGCGGCTGTCTGCGGCGCGCCATTGACCGCGCGAGCAACTATGCACAGTCCGGCGCCATCGTCGTCGCGGTCGCACGGGTGCCTCCAAACCGGATATTTGTTTTTCACGATCAGTTGGTTCGGCTGATCGCGGCAATTCGGGAGGAGGAGCTCGGCGTCTCGGCTGACGCCGATCTCCTCAGTGCGTAGCCAAACCTGACGCGGGGCATCGCGAGGCGCCGGCTGTTCTACCTGAGCCTGCTATGGCGCGCCGCCTGACAGGTTCATTGAGATAGCAGCTTCGTCAAAATTCGGGACGAATTTCGCCCGGCGTCGGCCAGACCCTACCCGCCAGCGGCCAAACGCCCCACATGGACGGCAGTGTCCGGCTGGTCGTAAGCTTCGTCAGCGATCCAAGGCCATGCAGATGCAGATCAGGTTTCCTGACGACACTGCTCGCCAGGCAACGGCGCAACATGGGCCGGCCGTCAGCTACGGAAGGCCGGGCAATCCATAGGGCTCACGGCGGACACATGGCAAAAATCATTCCGGTTGACACTTTCGACTGCGTGGTCTTCGGGGCGACCGGCGATCTGACACTGCGGAAACTGCTACCGGCCCTTTATTATCGGTGCCGGGACGGTCAGGTGCCGCAGGATTCCCGCATCATCGGTGCCGCTCGATCCGATCTGGATGAGAACTCATTCCGTGATCGCGCAGTCGCGTCCCTGAAGGATCATGTCGACAAGAAAGACCTCGACCCGGAGGTCATGCGCCAGTTCCTCGACCGCCTGCATTATGTGCGGATTGATGCGACCTCCGCCAAGGCGGACTGGAGCGCGTTGAAAGCCCTGCTCGACCCCAAACGGGTGCGGGTGTTTTATTTGGCGACGGCTCCGGATCTCTACGGTCCGATCTGCAATAACCTGGGTGCCAAAGGATTGGTGACCGAGAAATCGCGTGTTGTCCTGGAAAAGCCCATCGGTCATGACCTGGAGTCTGCCCGCACAATCATGGGTCACGTCGGCGAAGTCTTCACGGAGGCGCAGACCTTCCGCATCGACCACTTCCTGGGCAAGGAGACCGTGCAGAACCTGCTGGCACTGCGCTTCGCCAACACAATTTTCGAGCGGTTGTGGTCAACCGATGTCATTGACCACGTGCAGATCACCGTCGCCGAGACGGTCGGGCTGGAAGGCCGCGCCGGCTACTTCGACCGCGCCGGCGCAATGCGCGATATGGTGCAGAATCACCTGCTGCAATTGCTTTGCCTGATCGCAATGGAGCCGCCGGTGTCACTCCAGGCCGACCGCGTACGCGACGAGAAACTCAAGGTTCTGCGGGCGTTGCGGCCGATGGAGCCACACGAGGTCGGGACGCTGACAGTGCGCGGCCAGTATACGCATGGCGCGATCGAGGGGAAACCGGTTGGTGACTACCTGACCGACTTAGGCGACAACGAGCCCAGCGGGACGGAAACCTTCGTGGCCCTGAAAGCCGAAGTGCGGACCTGGCGCTGGGCCAATGTTCCGTTCTATTTGCGCACCGGCAAGCGGCTGCCACAAAAAGTGTCCGAGATCGTGATCCAGTTCCGCGCCCAACCGTTCTCGATCTTCCCGGCCCAGGCAGCGGAGTGGGAGCCAAACCGCCTGATCATCCGGCTGCAGCCGGAAGAAGGCATGCGGCTGGAGATGATGACAAAAGATCCGGGCCCCGGCGGACTGCGCCTGTCACCAACCGGTCTGGATATCCGTTTCGAGAAGACCTTCCACATGCGCTTCCCTGACGCGTATGAGCGCCTCCTGATGGACACCGTGCGAGGCGATGCCACCCTGTTCATGCGCCGCGACGAAGTCGAGGCTGCCTGGATCTGGGTTGAACCGATCCTCGATGCCTGGGCGGGCCGGCCGGATCACCCGCGCCCCTACCCCGCCGGAAGTTGGGGCCCGACTGCGGCGATCGCATTGATCGAGCGGGACGGCCGGACCTGGCACGAGGATTTGGGGTAGGCGATCAGCCACATCAGGCGATTTGCCGCTGCCCGGTTTCCGCCGCCCGCACGATCATATCCAGCAAGCGATGCCGGGTAACCGCCGCAGCAAACCCCGGCGTTACTGGCTTGCCGTTTCGAATGCCCTCACCCAGACGCGCGTAGAGCTGTGCGACGTTGTACGGCGAACCTTGTGGTACTGTATCAGGTACCCAACGATACTTCGCCGGGATCGCCATCTCCGCCAGTGGGTCGCTTGCGCCACGTGCTCCTTGTACCGTGAGCTCCTGGCGCTGCGTCGAGGCGCGAGAGGATGCGCCCAGTACCAGGTCACCGTCCTCTCCATGAATTTCGCACAGGAATTCGTGCCCGCGGGTCATGCCGCCGCGCACCTGGCAGGACACCACCGCGCCATCACCCACAATACCGCTGACCACAAGTTGGTCAGGCACATTCTTGGCGATCATCTCACCGGTGCTTTGCAATGGGATATGGTCGCGTTGACTGACCGCGAAAGCGGACAGTGCGCGAAACTCGCCCAGGCAATGGCAGAGTAGGTCGAGGTTGTGGCCGCCGGTAATTGTCATCAGGTTGGCACCATTGGCTCGGTCGGTCTGGTAGGCTCGATCGATCGTCTTGCCCCAGTTTCCGGCATTGACGAACAGCGTTGCCGACAATGCGCGACCGATATATCCGTCAGCGATCAGGTCTTTCACGTAATTGATCGCCGGCGAAACCTGGCCTTGCAGACCAACTGCATGGCAGATGCCGCGCCGATCCGCCGCGTCTCGCATGCGGATCGCTTCTGCGGTGTCACGGCCGAGCGGCCACTCGCAATAAACATGTTTGCCGGCGTCGATCGCGGCCATCACGGACTGGTAATGGTCCGGCACCTTCACACTGACCGTGACAAGATCCACATCGGGATGCGCCGCGAGCGAAGCGGAATCGGCGAATGCCAGAGAAACTCCGTAATGTTTCGCTGCCGCGTCGGCGGATTGCTGAGTGGACGTGCAAACCGCGACAATCTCGAAATCGGGCAATGCCTGCAGCGCGGGAATGTGGGAAATCGAGGCAAAGCCTCGGCTCGGGCTCGCACCGACGATGCCAACGCGAATTTTGCTTGCCATGGCCACGGTTTCCTTCCGGTCGCAGTTTATCGTGGCCCGCACGCTGTCCCGGTCGCAGGGTTTTGGCAAGCCACAGAATATCTCCTGTCATTGCGAAGCCCACAGCGACCACACAACGTTCCGGTTCCACCACGTAGCCAGACAGATTGCTTTGCTCGGCTCGTAACGACAGGCCGGGCACCAGCGGATCGGAAATGCAGCAATCCGCCCACGAAGTGCGCGCCCTGGCCGTGCCTCGGCCCGCGGGCTAGATTGCCGCGATCCACCATCAAAGGAGCAGGAAATGGCCGTCAAACCCAATCCCTCGCGTGAGGCCGCCCGCGCTGTCGTGCCCAGGATGATCGAATTGTCCGAGACCGTCATATATGGTGACATATGGGAGCGCCCGGGACTAAGCAAGCGAGACCGAAGCCTGATCGTTGTTGCCGCACTGATCGCATCGTACAGGCCGGAGCAGTTGCGGGGTCATCTCGGGCGCGCGTTGGACAATGGCGTCACGAAAGACGAGATCGCCGAGATCATTACCCATCTGGCGTTTTATTCCGGCTGGCCCGGATCGATGACCGCCGCCCGCATTGCAAAGGAAGTTTATGAGGAACGCGGTATGCTGTAATCCGCGGGTGACGCGGACCCGACCTTTGCACGAAAAGGAAGCGATATGGACAAGGATGAACTGACCGCCTGGGCGTTGGCAAATGGTTGGCAGATGCTTGCCGGATGCCCAAGCCTGTCCCGGCCGTCACGTCCGCAGGAGGCGATCGTCCGGCTATCGCTCAAGGCGACCGTTGCCAACGTCGAAATCAAAAAACCAGCCGGAAAGTGGGAAAAGGTGGCAGGCCAGCCTTATGCGAAGATCCAACCCGACCCGGATACCGGCCTGCCGTTGGGCCTGGGACTGGACACAATTCCAGGGTTCACCATGCTGATGCGGGAGAACAAGGATCGTATGACCTTTGCCCGGATGACTGGGAAGCCGGGCACCTAGAACCCAACTACCCCGGCAGGTTCAGCGGCGGCGAGCGCGGCGGGCAGCGTAACGCGCGTCGCGAGCTGCCTTCGCCTCGACCGAGCGCTCCGCTGCACGGGCGGCTTCCTCGGCTTTTCGGGCCAACAACTCGACGTCCTGGGCTTTCCGCGCTTCCTCCAACGCCACCTGCTCGGCGGCAAGTCTGGCCGCTTCCGCTTCACGAGCGGCCTTGCGCTCGGCGACCCGTATCTCGCGGGCAGCCTCAATCGCCGCTTGCTCTGCCCGGCGCGCCACAACGGCCGGGTCGTCGGGGCCGGGACGCGCGCGGAACCTCTCCAACAAGGCGTTTTTCGCGTTCGCCGACGAAGTCAGACGGTTTGTGAAGCTATCGTTCTTATAAGCATTGGATTTCATACGTGGCTTTTACTGGGAATTGACGCACGAGCATAGGCCCCGGGTGCAATCCTGCCATGCCGCCGCAATTCACCTGCACGGCTCCTGACATAACTTCAGTGTCTGACTTTACTTTGGCGCGTTCGCGCGCATGACGCGGCCGACATCACGCGCCTGCCACCGGCTCGACCGTCGTCGCAAGCTCAGGCAGCGTCCGGCTCGGAGACGAACCATCGGGACGCTGATCCCGACCAAGGAGCATCGGAATGGCAGCCGTTACCGCATCGCCGCGACTGAAACGGATCCATCGCAGTTCTGTCGCGCTGTTGGTTTCGGGATGCGCTTTAAATTACGTGGATCGTTCATCTCTCTCGATCGCCAATCCGCTCATTCGCACGGACCTCAGCCTGACGATCGCTGATATGGGGATGCTGCTGTCGGCTTTCCTGTGGGCCCATGCCGTGTTCCAGCTTCCTGCCGGAGCACTGGTAGACCGGCTTGGTCCACGCAAACATCCAGGCGCCGGCATTTTCATTTGGTCGCTGGCCCAGGCTCAGGGCGGCCTCGTGGGCGAGTTCCGGCAGTTCGTCGGAGCGCGGGTGTTGCTCGGTATCGGTGAGTCGCCGCAGTTCTCCGGCCTCGTCCGAGTAGTGCACGATTGGTTCAACGTGCCCGAGCGAGGTCGCCGGCAGAAAGTCAACCTAAATGCAACACCGCCTTTCCCATGAAGCTCCGGTCCAGCAATTGCCGCGCCACCGCACCGATCTCGGTCCAGGACGCCTCGATCTCAATCTGAGGCCGTAACAGGCCCCGTACGATCAGGCCCGCCAGCGATGCGAGGCCTTCGGACGCCGGCTCGACCTTCTTCAATTCAGAGAACAACACCAAACCATAAAGCCGCGAGCCGCCCGACCGGAAAAACGCCGCACTGTCGAACGTTGCGTTAGGACTCTCGGAGACGCCGAACGTCACACACGTACCGTCCGGCCGCAGCATCCCCAGCGCCGCGCCCAGTGCCGAGCCGCCAACCGAGTCCAGGATCAAATGAAACGGCCCGAACGATGCCGCGGCGCTCAG
>JBEKQQ010000007.1:0-77548 GCA_049519555.1 Acetobacteraceae bacterium | reverse complement strand
ATGGGGACCGGCGGAATGCTGGCGGGTCTGGCGGTCGCCCTACTTGCCGGCTGGTTCGCACGTCGAACCGGCATGGGTGAGGACAGCCAATTGGCCGGGCTTTATCTGGTTGCGTTGGCGGCGGGGGTCGCACTGATATCCGCCCAACGCGGTGTTGATTTGACCCATCTGCTGTTCGGCAGCGTGCTGGCGGTCGATAACACAGCGCTGCTGGCGATGGCGGCGGCGGCCACGCTGACCCTGCCGGTGCTGGCGGTGATCTGGCGGCCGATGGTTCTGGAAAGTCTCGACCCCGGCCTGCCGGGCGGTGCAATGTCAGCCTCCGGCAATGGCGGAATTTGGCACAGCAGTTTCCTCGCCCTCGTCGTGCTCTGCGTCGTTTCGGGCTTCGAAGCACTGGGCACGCTGATGTCCGTCGGCCTGATGATGCTACCGGCGATTGCTGCCCGGCATTGGTCGGGCTCGCTGGCGGGGCAGGTGAGTGTAGCGGTGGTGCTGGCGATCGCCGCGTCGCTGCTCGGGTTGCTGATTTCGTTCAACGTGGAGATCCCCGCCGGTCCGGCCATCGTGCTGACGGCCGGCGGGTTCTGGATCGTCAGCCTGCTGGCCGGCCCACGCGAGGGACTGCTGCGGCCACGCAACAGGTGACCGGCGCACGCGTGCGTTGGCTGCTCAAGAACCTTGTCAGGACCTCGCGTACCAACCACGCGTCGCCATGACGATCCGCACAACCGAAAGCATCACCGGCACTTCAACCAACACGCCGACCACGGTCGCGAGCGCCGCGCCGGAATGGAAGCCGAACAGGCTGATCGCTGCTGCCACTGCCAGCTCAAAGAAATTGCTGGCGCCGATCAATGCTGATGGAGCGGCGACATTATGCGCCGACCCGCAGGCACGATTGAACACATAAGCGAGACCGGCGTTGAAATAAACCTGGATGACGATCGGCACCGCCAACATCAGGATCACCAACGGCTGCTGCAAAATTTGCTGCCCCTGAAACCCGAACAGCAAAACCAGCGTCGCCAGCAAGGCGACCAGCGATACCGGCTGCAACGCATGCAGCACACGGGCGAGCCCAGATTCGTCATATGCCAGCAGCATACGCCGCCAGAGCTGCGCTGCGATCAGTGGAATGACAATATACAACACCACCGACAGAAACAGCGTGTCCCACGGCACGGTGATCGCGGACAACCCGAGCAACAGCCCGACGATCGGAGCAAACGCAACGATCATGATTGCGTCATTCAGCGCCACCTGGCTGAGGGTGAAATTCGGGTCGCCACCGGAAAGATTGGACCAGACGAACACCATTGCCGTGCAGGGCGCCGCCGCGAGCAAGATCAATCCGGCGATATAGCTGTCGATCTGATCGGCGGGCAGGTACGGACGAAACAAAACGCGGATGAAAAGCCAGCCAAGCAAGGCCATCGAGAATGGTTTGATCAGCCAGTTGATCACTAAGGTAACGATAATGCCGCGCCAGTGCCGGGTGACGGTGGCAATCGCTCCGAAGTCCACGCGCAATAGCATCGGCACGATCATCAGCCAGATCAGCAGCGCGACCGGGATGTTCACGTTTGCAACACTCAGCCCGCCCAGAAGCTGAAACGGTGCCGGTGCGATGCTGCCGAGAGCGATCCCGGCGACGATACAAAGCGCGACCCACAACGTCAGAAAGCGTTCGAAAATTCCGAGCGCAGCGCTCGGACGAACCGGTGCGATGGCTTGTTGCATGATCCGTTTTCAGTTGAGGGTCACGGCCGGCATCGAGCGCGCGGCCGCGCCAGACGGCAGCAGGCAGGTCACAACAAGACACAGCGCCAGCATCGCCGCCGAACCCCACAGACAGGCCGCCAGCCCGCCCAACTGGGTCAGAACGCCCGAAAGCAAAATACCCATCAGCCGGCCGCCGGCATTTGCCGCGTAATAGAATCCGACATCCTCTGCCGCCTTCGCTGACCCGGCATAAGCCAGGATCAAATAGGAATGCAGTGACGAGATCACGGCAAATGCGAAGCCAAACACGCAAAGACCAGTGGTGACGATCAGATCGGGCCGGCCCATGTGCAGGTTGCCGAGCGTCACCGCGAGACCGATCGGAATTGCCGTCAGGACCGCGCCCCACAGGCGGGCCTCAGGCACCTCGCGCGACAACCCGTCGCGGCTGCGGCGAATGACGGAAGGCGCGATCGCCTGCACAAGACCGTAGCCGATGGTCCAGCTCGCGATGAAGCCGGCGACTTCCATGTAGTGCCAGCCCAGACCGTAGAGGAATACCGGCAGGCCGACCACGAACCAGACATCGCGCGAGCCGAACAAAAAGATCCGTGCCGCTGCCATCAGGTTGATGGCGCGGCTCTTGGCGAACAATTCGCGAAACGACTTTGATGCCTGCGCACGGCCAAGCGTCCGCGGCAAACTGAGTGCCACGCCGACGAGCACAACTGCAAGGCCACTGGCCATGAGCCACAAGGCGCCGCGGAAACCGGCTGTTTCCAGCAACAGGCCACCGAGGAAAAACCCCACGCCTTTCATCGCATTCTTGGATCCGGTGAACCAGGCGACCCAACGGAACAACTGGCCCGATCCACCCTCGGACGTGGCCTTGATCGCGGACTTGGATGCGGTCTTGGTCAGGTCCTTGGCGACGCCGGCGATGCCTTGCGCGGCCACAACCCAGGCGACCGACAAGCTCGTGCTCCAACCTGGATTGAGTGCGGATAACAGCAGAAGTCCGGTAATCTGCAACATCAGGCCGGTCATCAACATGCGCGGAATGCCAAACCGGGAAGCGAGCCAGCCGCCGCCAATGTTGGCGAAAATTCCAGCGGCCTCATACAGCAGGAACAGGAACGCCAGGGTGAACGGCGTGTAGCCGAGGCTGTAGAAATGCAGCAGCACCAGCATGCGGATCGCGCCATCCGTCAGCGTGAAACCCCAGTAGCTGGCGGTGACGATTGCATAGTTGCGTACCGCGGACATCACACGCTCCTTTGCATCACGATATTGGCAAGGTCCACCATACGGCAGGCATAGCCGACCTCGTTGTCATACCAGGCATAAACTTTGAGTAGCGTGCCGTCGGTAACCATCGTACTGGGCCCATCGACGATCGCGCTACGCGTATCGTTCACATAATCGGCCGACACCAGCGGCCTTGTCTCGAAGCCGAGGATCCCGGCCAGCGGTCCGGCTGCGGCGTCGCGGAACAGCTGGTTGACTTCTTCGACGGTGACCGCCCGCGCCATCTCGAACACGCAGTCGGTCAGACTGGCGTTCAGCACTGGCGCGCGCACGGCATGGCCGTTCAGCTTGCCTTTGAGTTCCGGATAAATGAGCGCGATGGCGGTCGCACTTCCTGTTGTCGTCGGTGACAGCGACAGCATAGCCGAGCGGGCCCGCCGCAAATCCTTATGTGGCGCGTCAACCACGACATTGGTGTTGGTCGGATCGTGAATGGTGGTGATCTGCCCGTGGCGGATGCCAATGGCTTCGTGCAGCACTTTCACCACCGGGGCGAGACAGTTGGTGGTGCAGGACGCTGCCGTGATCAATCGGTGCCGTGCCGGCTCGTAAAGCTGGTCGTTGACGCCGACGGCGATGTTGAGTGTGCCGCCATCTTTCACCGGCGCCGCGACAATGACCTGTTTGACACCGCGACTGAAATACCCATCGAGCTGTGCCGTCTGCACGAACCGGCCGGTGCATTCCAATACCAGATCGCAGCCGAGATCGCCCCAGGGAACTGCGTCCGGCGAGGCGGTATCACTGAAACCGACGCGCCGGTTGCCGATCCGGATGGCGCGGTCGTCTTCGGCACTGAAACTCTCTCGCCAGCGGCCATGGATGCTGTCGAACTCAAGCAGATGCGCGGTCGTTGCCGCGCCGCCCCTGAGTTCGTTTACATGCACCACGTCGAGGCGATGATCGGCGCGAGGGTCATCCGGCGCGCGATAGATGCCGCCCATGGCCGCCCGTAACGCCAGCCGGCCAATCCGGCCCATGCCATTGATGCCCACGCGCATCGTCAACGGCCTCCTGCCGGCGCTGGTATGCCGCCGTCGGCGAGCTGATCGAGCCGCGCCTTCAACGCCATGCGATCGAGGGAGCCGAAAGGCAGGGCGGTGAAAATCTCGATCCGTCGCCGCAGGCTGGCGTAGAGCATGTTCAACATCGAGGCGCGCTCGATGGCGCTGCCGGCGAATTTGGCAGGGTCCGGCAGCGGCCAGGCGGCGGTGACGGCGAGGTTGCCGAAATCCGGGCAGACCTGCCCTTGTGGCGCGTCGCAAAGCGTGATCACGAAATCCATCCGCGGCGCGTTCAGCCCGGTGAACTCGTGCCAGGACTTGCTGTGCAGGTCGTCCGTGTCGTGACCAAGCGCGCGGAGCTTCGCCAGGACCTCCGGATTCGGTTCGCCGATCGGGTCGGTCCCCGCGGAGTATGCCTGAAAGCCCACACCGCCGAGCCTGCGTAGGATGGCTTCAGCCATGATCGAGCGGGCGGAGTTATGCGTACATAAGAACAGCACATTGAAGGCGGCGGTCATTCCCGGGTCCTCAGTTGCCAATTCGGGAAGCAGGTGAGCGAGGTCGCCGCATAATTCGGGTCGGCCGCCACAACAGGTCTCGGTCAGGAAACTCAGCAGCCGCCGCAGGCCCGCAATCTCCACGGCATGGATGATCTGCCGCCCGTGGCGGGTCGATCGAGTCAGACCGACCCGTTCCAGCGCTCCGAGATGAAAGGACAGGGTCGAAGGCGGCACGCCCAGGCGGGTACTGATGTCGCCGGCTGGCAGTCCGTTCGTTCCCTCGGCGATCAGCAGGCGCATGAGCTCAAGCCGGGTCTCCTGGGACAGAGCTGACAGTGCGGCTGCGGCTTCAGGAGATTCCATATTTCCAGAATGACAGAATTGATCTACCCACACAACCCCTGGCACTCAAAAAGCCATCGCTGTCGGCGATGCCGGCTCGCCGACGACCACTGAGCGCCGGCATGCGAGCGCGGTCCTGGCCCTATTCGGCCAACGTCTGCCCAACGCAAGGCGGGCAGGCTCGTTCGCCGCCGGCACAGCAGTTCTCGGTGAGAAACCCGACCAGCGCATTCATCCGTTCAAAATCCGCGGCATAAATCAGGTGCCGGCTGATTCGGCGCTGCATGATCAGGCCAGCCCGTTGCAGGTGCTGCAAATGAAAGGTGAGGCTCGACGGCGCTATCCCAAGCCGTTCTGCGATCACGCCGGCTGCCAGTCCGTCCGGTCCACGTTCAACCAGCAAACGAAAGATCGACAGCCGATGCTCGTGCGCAAGTGCGCCCAGAGCCTCGACCGCATCGGGCGATTGCATCGCTACGGTTTGCGGGCTTCGATGGTGGCAGAGACGACGTGATCTTCGATGCCGCGTCCGGGCGCCCAGGAGGCAATAAGTGCGCGACTTTCGGGCCTGGGGGTAACCTCGATCCGGCAGAAGCCGGCCGCTTCCAGCCAGGTCTTGATCTGCTCGACCGGGGCTGCGCCGGTCACGCAGCCACAAAGCAACGCGATGTCGCTGCGGAGCGGGTCGGGCAGCGGCGCGGTATTCACGATGTCGGATATCGCCAGTCGACCACCCGGTTTCAGAACCCGGAATGCCTCGCGAAACACCTGAGCTTTGTCGGGCACCAGGTTAATCACGCAATTTGACAGGATGACATCGGCTGCATTGTCGGCGACCGGCAGATGTTCCAGTTCGCCCAGTCGGAATTCGACGTTGGCCGCACCGATGCGGCCGGCGTTGTCGCGTGCCTTGGCGAGCATTTCATGGGTCATGTCGACGCCGATCACGTGGCCGTTGGGACCGACCTGTCGGGCGGCCAGGAAACAGTCGAAGCCGGCGCCGGAGCCCAGGTCGACGACGGTTTCTCCAGGGTGCAGGGCGGCGATTGCCTGGGGATTGCCGCAACCGAGGCCGAGATTGGCGCCCTCGGGGATCGCCGCCAGTTGGGCATCCGTATAACCCATCCGCCTTGCCTTGTCCTGAACGTCAACCGGCGTTGAAGGGGCGCAACAGGAGGCCGCAGGTTCACAGCAGCTCGCCGGCCCGGAGTTAGCGATGTTGCCGTAGCGTTCACGCACCATGGTTTTGATGTCGGAAGCGTCCATCGGATGGTTCCTTTCGGCAGGGAGCGGGTGACCTATGGCGCGTTGCTACTGCTGCCAAAGCAATCTGTCAACGATGTTTCGTGAAATATCGTATCGTCCTGGCAAGAAGAAACTGGACGCTCCTTCCGCAGGCCGGTCTGAAGCAGGGATGTCGTGGGCACCCCAAAGGCCAGATGCCCAGCAGCGCTGCTCGTGGGCCGGGAGGCTGTCGGCGCCGAAAGTGGGGTTCGCAGCTCCAGGATTTATTCTCCATGGGGATCATCCTGAAACGCTGCAAACCTTGGAATCGAAATCGGTTTGATATCTAACAGATGATATAAGGGCGGTTGGCCAGTTTGCCCCGACGATGTGGTCTGGACCGTTGCCGGTCATCCGGTCGAATCGTTCGGTACGGCTGCCATGGATGATGTACCCGTATTAATGATTGGTTAACGAATTTTTTACAAAGACCTTAGGTACCATGCCAAAGCAGCCGGGGGAGCAGTCGCCGAATCGAGAATTCTGATTGGCAATCTTACGAAAACTCGTAATCATGCGATGAACCTGATTATGATCACAAAATTCAATGTGGCATGCTGTTTGACGGGGCCTCGCGAGAGGTCCCAGAGTGATGATCCCCGTGCAGCCCGAACCGTTCAGACGATTGGATCGGGACAATGCATCGTTCGGCCGCAAGACAAAATCGGATGACAAAATGGGCACCGGCGGAGGTCTCGTCGTTATCGATTTCTCTGAACAGGGCAACAGCGGACATTTCCGCGGCGAGGGCTGGAGCAGCCAGGAGTCCGATCGGGTTTGGGCCATCGGGCCGCGTAGTGTGCTGCGAGTGCCGCTGCAGGCATCCGGCAGGCCCATGATGCTGGAAGCGGAACTCGGTCCCTGTCACGCACCGCCGGAGATCGCCGGACAGATCGTGCACGTTCGGGTCAATGGGTCGCCAGTTGGTGGCATCCGGCTGGAGGCCCTGTCGATGCTTCGGTGCGAAATCGACCCAGCCCTGTCGAGCCCGGACGGTATCCTGGAAATCGAATTCGAATGCCCCGGTTTTTACGTGCCGGCAGGACTGGGGGACTCCGTCGACCAGCGGCCACTGTCCTGCTGGTTCACGTTCGTGCGGTTGTATACCACGGACATGTTCCATCCCGGGCCGCAATTCCCGGCCAGCGAGCCCGATATACCCGAAATCGTCGCCTCTCCGCCGATCAGGTATGGGAATTCCAGGGTGGCGCCGGAAGTCTACACCTTCGGCCTGTCGCACAACGCGTTGCCCGCGGGACCGGATGACCAGGATGGTGGCGAGAATGAGTTCTCGGTGGCCGAGGGTTCCTCCGGCCAATTGAAATTGCTGGCACCTCGCGCGGCAGGTACTTACGCGTTACGCGTCGACGCTCGTCCGCTGATGGACTCCTGTGCGTCACTGGGGCTGAAAGCAACCGTTCTGCTCGATGGGATGGTGATTGGCCAGGTCTGCGTTCGTGAACCTGCGGCGTGGGTGATGGCGTTGCCCAGGGAACTCACTGAGAAACGGGATGTCTTGCGGCTGAGTTTCAGGTTACCGGAAGCCACGGGCCAAACTGGGTTCGGTCCTCTCGAAGCCACTCAGCCGAACGGGATTGCCGTCACTCGGATCGCCTTATTTCCGCTACCGCGCTGTTTAACGCCTGTTGCCTGCTTACGCGCCGAGCAGGCGGGAGTACTGCGGTCTGTCGCAGTGTCAGGCCGGTTTTTGAAGGATGCTGCAAGCGCTCTTCCAGCTGCGATCGAGGCGGCACTTGGAACGGATATACCCACCATGGTGCGACGATTTGAAAGTCTCGGCACCGATCACGAGTTCGGTGTCGTGCAACGAAAATTGGGTCTTGAGGTAGTCAATCTGTTCCGTTTCTGCAGTGGGACCTTGGCGGACCTGATCCAGGCGCTGACCGACGACCTGAAAGCGGCGACCAATCCGGACCAGGTCACGCTCATGGTGGATAACGCAGGACACCCTTTCCTGGCTGCGTCGTCATACCACCTGCGTTGGCCGGCATTTGTTTGCGAGAACGACGCCGACCTGGAGACCTCGCGTAGCACCAATGCGGTCACGCTTGGATATTTGCGGCGGAAATTTTACGAAGGGCTGCGTACTGGCCGGAAAATATATGTGTTGAAACAGCGCAGGCCGGTTCCGGTAGCAGAGGCAGCCGCTTTGCTGATGGAACTGAACCGGTCCGGGACCGCGACATTGTTGTGTGTGTCAGAGGCTTCGCATGATCGGCTGCCAGGTGAGGTCGAGCTGATGTTGCCAGGCCTGATGCGAGGCTACGTCGAGCGGTTCGCTCCCGACACGGATATCGAGGCAGCCGATCCGGCAGACTGGTTGCGGGTCCTCGCCAATGCGACGCTGCTGCAACCTGCGCCGAACGCGCCCTGACATGGACCTGGTCGGACATGTCGATGAGATTTCACGTTCGGTCATACAGGGCTGGGTGATCGACAGGGAATGTCCCGACGCCACCGTCACGCTATCAATTTTTGTCAATGGCGTGCATCGCGGCATGTGTCTCACAACACACGCGCGGGACGATCTTGTCCTGCCGAACGGCGAAAAACTGTCAGGCAAATGCGGCTTCCATTTCGAGTTTGAACCGCCGCTGTCGCCGTTTGAAGAGTTGCGGATCGAGGTGGTTGAGACCTGGTCCGGTCAGCTGCTGCGAAATGGCTCCTGGGTCTTGCCGCGTCCGCAGTCGCATGATGGCAATGGAAAGGGAATGATTCCTGTCCTGCTGACGTCGACCGGCCGTACCGGGACCACGTTGCTGATGAGCGAATTCGCCCGCCATCCCGATCTCGTGGTTGGCGATCGATTTCCTTATGAAATAAAGCAGATTGCTTACCATGCGGCAGCTTTCCGCGCGCTGGTGGCGGATGCCGACTGGGAGCGGTCAACCAAGCCAGAGACGATGCTGGCGCCGGAGATGCGTAGCATCATCGGCAGCAACCCGTACAAAATGAGCGGATTGTTTGGTCTGGGCGGCGGCGAGAATGCGCTGCGCGGGTTTTATCATTCCGAGGTCCCGACTGGGTACGCAACGCTGTTCCGGCAATTTATCGTGGACTTCTATGCCACGCTCGCGAATGCGCAAGGCAAGCAGTCGGCACCGTATTTTTGTGAGAAGGGCGACCTCGACGAGGCAGCGGTACTGGGCTCCAGGCTGTTTTTCGATCAGGTGAAGGACATCGTCATCGTGCGCGATCCGCGCGACCTGTTGTGTTCGGCGATGGCATTCTGGAAGCTTCGGCCGGAAATGGCGTTGACCATGCTGGCGTCGACCGTTTCCCGCCTCGCCCGGATCGCCCGCCATGCCGACCCCGATACAATCGTCATCCGTTACGAAGATCTCGTGCGAGAACCCGTGTCGACAAGGCAGGCGTTGTCACGGTTTCTCGATCTCGATCTGCTTAACCAACCGGAAGCTGCGGCGGAGCCGATCCCCGATAGCCATCGCACCAGCAGCGACCCGGCGGCATCGATAGGCCG
Source organism: Acetobacteraceae bacterium (assembly GCA_049519555.1). Classification (GTDB taxonomy): domain Bacteria; phylum Pseudomonadota; class Alphaproteobacteria; order Acetobacterales; family Acetobacteraceae; genus Rhodopila. The sequence goes on along the minus strand of JBEKQQ010000007.1, from coordinate 67,883 downwards.
TTGGCGAAACGATCTGACGCCGCAGCAGGTCGAGGCATGCGAAGTGGCGTTTGGCGCGTTGCTACGTGATTTCGACTATGAACTGAGTGCACCTGCAGGCCGCCGTGACCGCCGTAAGACGCACAAGGACCCGATCATGGCGGCAGAAGGCACGATCGCCCTGGCCGCTTTCGCTGAAAACTATGTCGCCGAAAGCGAGGACGGATCGACCTCACGCCAGGTCCTGGAACTGATTTTCGGTCGCGACGGCACCGGCGAGATGTTCACCCGCGAGGGCTGGGCACCTCCCGAGCGAGGCTTCGTTTGGAGCAATGCGCCTGAAAGCTGCCTGCTGCTGCCGCCGATCCGAGGCAAAGGCAAGCATCGGCTCCATATCACCGCTTCACCATTCACGCATGGCACCGCGCTTCCGGTACAGCGGGTGACCGTGCTGCTCAACGGACACGCGGCCGGGACGGTGCAGGCGCGCGAGACGTGCGTTCTCTCCATTCCGGTCCCGGCGGCGGTGGCGCGATCAGGACGTGCGATCGAGCTCACGCTACGCTTCCCGGATGCCGCCCGCCCATCCGAAGTACTTGGCAGTAACGACAGCAGAATCCTGGGCTTTTCGTTACACCGGATCGCACTGTTCCAGACCGAAACGATGCCGGAGGCTGTGGTTTCCGGGAAAGTGATACGCCGAGCCCGCGGCGTCGTCGCGCCGGAACGCGAGGCTCAGCTTCTGCAATCCAGCGAGCACAGCGACGCCCTCATTGTGGCACGCCTGGCCGAAGTATCGCGCGAGGCCTTCCGGCTGCCGGGCTTTGAGTACCATGGGCGAACAGTACTGCGGAAAATTGCCGGCTACGACACCGCGAGCTTCGTGCGATTTGTTCTGGCTGTGGAAGCCGAATTCGGCATCACGCTGCAGGAAGCCGAGGTCGATCGGATCGAAAGCATGGGTGACGTCCTTGCCCTGGTGCGAAGCAAACTTCCGGTTGGCGTCGAATTGGCCGCACCGGCAATGGCAAAGTGACCAATCAATGAACACCCGGAAGTTAGCTGCCCGGCGTTTCGGTATTCCGGCGCGAGGCGGATCGCATTGTGCGCGTAGCTGACACGGGATTGCAGCCGGACGACGATTTTTGCTGGTTGTGGCACTTGCTGGATCTGTTGCCGGAAGGCGCCGATGGGTGGTCACCGCGATTTAGTTACGGGTGACAGGATTGAGTTGACGGGACAACCTGGATTGTCGCCGGTAATCCCGTTCTGCTGTTGTGACAATGGCGACGCGACTGCCATATGTGGCGACGTGGCCCTTTCAATCTCAGCAGCGGTACCCGGCCATGAGGTTGTGTACGGCAATCTCGGACGGAAGTGGCTATATTCCGTAAAGAACGCCGTCAAACAAACAACCACCCCATACTCCCAGACCCACCCAAATAATAAAATAGTTGGTTAAAAGTAACGCTCTTGCGGATTTGAGTATGTCGACTCGTAAGTTGTCTATCAGGTCTTCCCTGTTCAGGGAATATACCCTGCAGGACTCGTCGAGTTCAATGATTTTATCGCTCCACCTTTTATTGAGAATTAGCGATATAAAACCCACCGTTGTCGCGACCGAAAAAGTGTCTTCCCAGCACGACCGGTACTGGTGTCCGATATCTCCGGTCGTGGGCACCATCCCTGACAGGAACAGATGCGTGCAAATGCCCGTCACAATACAAGCTAACTGGGCGGTCCGCGTTCTCCTGAGCATTGCCTCGCCGATCTTGTCTTCAGCGGATCGCATCTCATGCCGTTACCTCTTCATCGGTCATCGGTCGCGATCAGGAGCAGGCTATCAGAAACCTAAGGGCGGGATCCTTCGGATCATGGTCTTCGCACAAGCGCAACTCCGTCAGTTGCCTTTGGCGGGATCTGCTGGTGTCATAGCCCCGGGGTCAGTTCTGCCGACCTTGATAAGGCTCACCTCGATTGCCGCTTTGTCCCTTCGCAACAACATCCGTTCCATACCAATCATCTTGACGATTGTCCGACGGAACCTCCCTTTCAACATCATGATCCGCATGTGCGAGCCGTCCGAACGAGCACTGTACGGCGCCAGTTGGCCCTCCGCTGAACAAGCCAGCGGAGGGCCACGACGACTGGGCAATACTCCAACGCCAATGACGCTTGCGATTACCCCTGATACTCCGGGGTCTCCTGCAACAACGGAAACGCACTGTGCTGATGCGGTTGCGCCACGATCGGGGCATTCCTGAACACGAACGACGGGTTCAACTCGTTCAACGACCGAGCCCCTGACAACGCCATCGCCACGCCTACCTCGTGCTCCAGCAGTTCCAGCATCTTGTGCACCCCGGCATCGCCGTCCGCCGCCAGAGCGTAACAATACATCCGCCCCATCCCCACCGCGTCGGCCCCCAAAGCAATCGCCTTCACGATATCCGTGCCGCGGCAAAAGCTGCCATCGATCATGACTTTCGCACGACCGCGCACTGCCGCCATGACCTCGGGCAGCACGTCCAAGGAGCCACGGCCATGATCCAGTTGCCGTCCGCCATGGTTCGAAATGTAAACGCCGTCGACCCCGTGCTCGCAGCACAAGGCGGCATCCTCGGCCGTCGCGATGCCCTTCAGGATCAGCGGAACTGAGTGCGTATCTTTAAAGTGCTTGACGTTGTCCCAGGTAAAGCCGGCCTGATAGGTATGCCCCGTTGCCGCCGCACGCCACGGCTTGACGAAGCGTCCGGCGATATCCCGTTCGCGTCTGGAATAGGCCGCGGTATCGACCGTGATCGCGAACGCGTCATAGCCGTGGTCGACCGCCCGCTTCACCACCTCGTCAACCCAGGCCGTATCGCCTCGCACATACAACTGGAAAATCTTCGGGCCTGGCGTGGCCGAGGCGATTTCCTCAAGCCCGGGATGGGTGACCGAACTGCACATGATCGGCACACCGAAGGCCGAGGCGGCACGTCCAGCGGTTGCCGCTCCACCCGGATCGAACGATTCCAGCGAGCCGACCGGGCACAGGAACACCGGCATCCGCCAGGTCTTGCCGAACAATTTTGTGCTGGTATCGATCTTCGACACGTCGACACAGACGCGTGGACGCAATGCCAGGCTATCGATCGCCATCCGGTTGCGCCGTAGCGTCGTTTCGCTCTCGGCGGCACCGACCAGGTAACCCCACGTGTGGTCCGATAGTTTCTTGCGTGCTACCGGAATGAACTCGTGCAGGCACTGAAAATCGCCGCCGGGTTCGTGCAGGTGTTTGGGTTCATCCATGGCCGGTCCTCCGTTTGCTATGGGTGGTATCAGGCATGCGCGGCGGGCTTCGTGCAAGAGGCGCCCCCGGGGTCACGCCATGGCTGCGGCACTGCCTGCCTCGGTCGCCGGCCGTGTTTCCGGCATTGCCAGCGCCAGCAGGACCGTCGCAATGCCGCCCACCAGTGCCAGCCCAAGAAACGCCATCTCGGCTCCCATCCGGTCGGCGACCCAGCCTGCGACCATCGTGCTGAATGTTGCCCCCAGTCCGACGGCCAGACCGAATGACCCGATCGCCAGGTTTAGGTGTCCGGTTTTCTGCGTCAGGTCCGCGGCAATCAGCGGCAGCATCAGCCCGAGCACGGTCGCGCTCACCCCATCGAGTATCTCGATCACGTCCACCGCCTCCGGACCTGGACTGAATGCGAACAGCACCGCGCGCACCGGCAGCGCAATGAAGCCGACCAACAGCACCTTGCGCCGTCCGAGGGTCTGCGCCTTCGCACCGGCCCAGGGTGAGGCAATCATGGTGATGAGCTGGGGCACGATGATTGCGGCGGGAACGATGTACCCGGAGGCCTCGCCGCGTTGTGACAACTCTCCCAATGCCAGCGGCAACAGAGCGGCATTGCTCAAATGGAACAAAATGACGCACAGCGCGAAAATGTGCATCGTGGGATCGCGGAAGATTGTCCAGGGTGCGGTGTCGCGATCTCTTGGGTGTGCGAGCGCCATGTGCTCCGCCGGCGTGGGTGGAGAGGGCCCCTGGCGGATCGAGAACAGCGACGCTGTCGCCGGCAGCGCCAAAGCGGCGGTAATGACAAAGATGCTTTGCTCACCCAGGCGGGTTGACGCCAGGCCGAAAGCGCCTGCAGCGAGTGCGCCTCCCAGTGCGGCGTACCGCGCGTTGCCGCCAAGCCGCTCGCTGAAGCTGTCGGGCCCGCACAATGCCAGCGTCAGCGCCGCAATGGCCGGTGTAATGACGGCGCTGCCCAGTGCGTGCAGCACCTGTGCGAGCCATACCGCCGGGATCGAAGGCGTGACAGCGATCATCATGGCGCTGACTGCAACCACCGCAATGGCAATCGCGGTAATGGGGCGCTTGTGGTGCATCCGGTCGACCAATCCGCCACCCGGAAGTTGCCCGACCAGACCCGCCACCGTGCCGACGCTGAGGGCGATTCCCACATCGGTCAGCGACCAACCCTGACTGACCAGCCAGACCGAGATGAAGGGGCCAAACCCGGTCTGCATTGCGGCCACAAAGAAGTTCAACGCGTGAACCGCATTACGCCCGGCGCGAAACGTGGCCGTGTCGTTCGCCGGCAGAACGAGTGGAATCAAGTAGTCAGCTCCATCCTGATGGCCGCGCCGGCGGCACCGGCACGGCTCTATACCAGATGGAAGATGCGAAGACCCACCGCTTAAGCATCCGTCGGGTCGGCTACGACCGAGGCGGAGGCGAAGCGGGTCAGTCGTCGGCTACGGCGCGCAACCGCCAGGCCCGGGCAGCCAGCGCCTGATAGAGCTTTACATAGTCTTCGGCCATGCGGCGCGCCGTCCATCGCCGATCAAAAGTTGCCCGCACCGTTGCCCGGTCCAATTGATGCAAACGCCTGGTGGCGGCAACCGCCTCCGCCTCATTCGAAACGATGAACCCGGTCACACCCTCGTCGATCACCTCGGGTACCGAGCCTGCGCGAAAGGCAATGACTGGCGTACCGCACGCCATCGCCTCGATCATCACGAGGCCAAAAGGCTCCGGCCAGTCGATCGGGAACAGCAGAGCGTGTGCGCCGGAAAGAAACGCCGGCTTTTGCTGATCGTTGATCTCGCCGATGAACTCGACGTTGGGATTGTCCTGGATCATCGGTCGGATGACAGTACTGTAGTATTCCTTATCGACGTTATCGACCTTTGCCGCGATCTTCAGTTTCATTCCCGACTGGGCGGCGATGCGGATCGCTTTATCGAAGCCTTTCTCCGGCGAAATGCGGCCGAGAGCCGCAAGATATTCCTGCCGTACCGGCTGCGGAGTCAGCAGGTTGACGGGGACGCCGTGCGGCACGGTGCGTAGCCAGTTCAACTGTGGCACCGGCAAACGTTGGTGGTTCGAGATCGACACGAACGGCGCATCCCGGAATGTGCCGAAGATCTCCACGAAGTCCTCGAGGTCGAGACGGCCATGCAGCGTCGTCAGATAGGGCACGTTCTGCCGGGTCAGCAGCGACAGCGGGAAATAGTCGAGGTGGGAATGCAGGACATCGAATTCGTCCTTGCGGCGGTAGACCTGTTCGATCATCCGATAATGCAGGGCGAGCGGGTCTTTCACCGTCGGATCGAGCCGGATCGCCTGATCCCGCATCGGCGCCAGCGTCGCCGAGGTGACCGAGTCGCCGCTGGCGAACAGCGTGACGTCGTGGCCCATGGCGACCAGTTCCTCGGTCAACCACGACACCACCCGCTCGGTGCCGCCGTAAAGCTTGGGCGGCATCGCCTCATTTAACGGAGATATTTGCGCGATGCGCATGGTGGGTCTCCCACATCGGGTCGACCCGGTGGCGCTGCTGTCGCGTGTGTCGCCACCGGTCGAATGGGTTGTCCAGATCGTGCCTGCCCCGCGATCCCCGTGTTGGTCACGGGGCCATTTGCGTCACGTTCGTCGACCGCATCCCCGTGATGGGCACGCGGATGCTGTCGTTTCAGTCGCTTAACATATCGCCTCAGCCGTTGACGGCGCGCAGCCGCCGCACCGGTTGGGCAAGTTCCTGGTAGACCTCGAGATAGTCCTCGGCCATGCGCCGGGCCGTCCAGCGGCGGTCGAACGTCGCACGTACCTTCGCCCGGTCCAGTTCGTGCAGATGCCTGGTCGCCGCCACCGCCGCATCCTCATCGTCCACGATGAAGCCGGAGACACCCTCGTCGATCACCTCGGGCACCGAGCCGCAACGATAGGCGATCACCGGGGTGCCGCAGGCCATCGATTCAATCATCACGAGACCGAAGGGTTCCGGCCAGTCGATCGGGAACAACAGAGCATGCGCGCCGGACAGGAAGTCGGGCTTTTGCTGGTCGTTGATCTCGCCGATGAACTCGACGAAGGGGTTGTCGCGGATCAGCGGTTTGATCACGGTATCGTAGTATTCCTTGTCGGCGTTATCGACCTTGGCCGCGATCTTCAATTGCATCCCGGCCCGCCCGGCAATGCGGATCGCCTGGTCGACGCCTTTCTCGGGCGAAATGCGGCCAAGCACTGCAGCGTATTCCTGCTTCACCGGCTGCGGCGTCAGCAGATTGGCCGGCATGCCGTGCAGCACGGTGCGGACCCAGTTCAGCGCCGGGATCGGTTTGCGCTGATTGTTCGAGATCGACACGAACGGCGCATCGCGGAACGTGTTGTAGACCTCGACGAACTCCGGCAGGTCCAGCCGCCCATGCAGCGTGGTCAGGAACGGCACGTTCTGCCGGCTGAACAGCGACAGCGGGAAATAGTCGATGTGAAAGTGCAACACATCGAACGCGTCCTTGCGGCGATAGATCAGCTCGACCATGCGATGGTACAGGGCGACCCAGTCCTTCACCGACGGATCGAGCCGCAGCGCGCGGTCCCGCATTGGTGCCAGGGTCGCCGAAGTAATGGAATCACCACTGGCAAACAGGGTCACGTCATGCCCCATCGCCACCAGTTCCTCGGTCAGGGAATAGACGACGCGTTCGGTGCCGCCGTAGAGCTTGGGCGGAACGGCCTCGAATAACGGAGAGATTTGCGCAATACGCATGGGGGTGTGCCTCGGTTCAGTCGGCCAGGGTTTGGTCTGCCGGCCCCGGTGAACTCCCGGGGTCGCTGACTGGTTCCCGGTTGTGAACGCCGAATATGGCGCGATTTCGGCACGTTTGCGTTCATTTCGGCCAGGTTGATCGAGTTGGCGAAACTCATCCGAATTAAACCTCCGTGGTGCCGCGAAACTGCCATGATTTGCCGCTTCTATCCGCACTGGTGAGCCAGGCCGATGGGAATTGCCCATCTCTCGCGAGGCGCGCCGTCCGGAGCTCCGCATGACGACCGATACCGAACTTTCGCTCACCAGATTACGTGGGCGGCCGATGGCCTTCCTGTGGCGTTATATCTGTCTGCATCCCGCGGGCCATGCGACCGTGCTCCTGACCGTGCTGATCGCCGTCAGTTGCAGCGTTTCGACGCAATTCGCGATGAAGCACCTGATCGACGTCGTCTCCATGGGGCGGGAGGCGGGTGCCGCATTCGTATGGGGTGCCTTCGCGCTGCTATGCGTTCTGGTCGCGGGAGACAATCTGTTCTGGCGGGTCGCCGGCTATACCGCGCATCGCACCTTTGTCGCCGTGACCGGCGATATCCGCCGTGACCTGTTCGGCTACCTGTCGGGCCACGCGCCAGGGTACTTCAACTCGCGTCAGCCGGGAGGCCTTGCCAGCCGGATCAGTTCCTCTGCCAACAACACGTTCATCGTGATGAACACCACGGTCTGGAGCGTCATTCCCTCGGTGGTGGCGGTGGGTCTGGCGATCGCGTTCATCGGCTCGGTCAATGTGAAACTCGCTTCCGGTTTGCTGGTGCTGGCGTCGCTTCTGGGTTTCATCGTTTTCATGCTGGCGCGCCGTGGCACGCCGCGGCATCGGGTGTATGCCGAAAAGGCCGCCGGGGTTGATGGCGAGCTGGTGGATGTGATCTCCAACTTCACCGTGATGCGCGCGTTTGGCGCAACGGCGCGGGAGCAGGCGCGGCTGGAGCGGACGATGGGCGTGGAAATGGCCAGCCGTCGGCACAGTCTTTACTATATGGAGCACCTGCGCCTGATCCATGCCGTGCTGACCGCGTTCCTGACCGCTGGCGTGGTGGCCGTGGGGATCCGGCTGTGGCTTGCTGGTCAGGCGAGCGTTGGCGACATCGCGCTGGTCACCTCCTTGTCGTTCACCATTCTGCACGGCACGCGCGACCTCGCTGTCTCGCTCGTTGACCTCACGCAATATATTGTTCGCCTGGAGGAGGCGACCGTCGCGCTGCTGCAGCCGCGCGACCTGCTGGACCATCCGGACGCCAATGCGTTGCCTTCCGGGCCGCGTGAGGTGACCTTCGAGGATGTCGGCTTCGCCTATCCCGGCCGCGCCCCGGTGCTGCAAAACTTCAATCTGACGCTGGCCCCGGGCCAGCGCGTGGGTCTGGTGGGCTATTCCGGCGCCGGCAAATCTACCGTGCTGTCGCTGCTGCAACGGTTTCACGACGTCAGCAGTGGCCGGATCCTGATCGATGGTTACGACATTCGCGACATGAGCAAGGACAGCCGGCAGGAAGCGCTGGCGCTGGTGCCGCAGGACATCTCACTGTTCAACCGCACAGTCCGGGAAAACCTGTGTTACGCGCGCCCGGATGCGACCGACGCCGAGATCATGGCGGCGGCTGAAACCGCTCGTTGCCGCGAATTCATCGAGGCACTGCCGCAAGGCTTCGACACTGTGGTCGGCGACCGCGGGGTCATGCTGTCGGGCGGTCAGCGGCAACGGTTGGCGATAGCGCGGGCGCTGCTGAAGGACGCGCCGATCCTGTTGCTGGACGAGGCGACCAGTGCGCTGGATACCGAATCCGAACAATTGATCCAGGCAGCGTTGGACGATCTGATGAAAGGCCGCACGGTCATCGCGATCGCGCACCGGTTGTCGACGTTGCGCCGGTTCGACCGGATCATCGTCATGGATCGCGGCCAGATCATCGACGATGGCACCCCCACCGCTCTGGCCAATCGTCCTGGGCCGTACCGCGATCTGCTGAACAGGCAGCACATGGAGTTCGCCGAAGCGGCGTAGCGCCTACCGGTTGTTCAGTGGGATCCCGGGCTGGCCGAGATCCCACCAAATTCCGGCAAAGGCGGCGATGCCCTCGCGCGCTGGGCCACGCAGAAAATGCTCGTCGGGTCCGTGCTGTTTGCAGCCGTTGTAGCTGTGTGGGATCCAGACCAGCGGCGTGCCGAGATGATCGACGAACACATCGCCCGGCAGGCCGCCGGATGAGTTCGGGATCACCTGCACGCGTTTGCCCAGAGACTGCTCCATGCTGGCGACCGTCCAACGCACCCAGGGGTTCGCAGGGTCAGTGCGACTCGCCGGCATGCGCACACCCGGGTTTTCGACCTGCACATTGGCAAAACCCTCGGCGTCGAGATGCCGACGCACTGCCTCACCAAACCCAGCCGGGTCGGTATCGACCGTGTAGCGGATCTGGCAATGCGCGCGGGCATTCGGCGCCACGGCGTTGACCGGCGCCTCGGGCCGGCCGGAGGTCATCGCCAGGACGATGAAACTGTTCCAGCCATAAATCTTTTCCGCCGGCGTGAGGCCCGGTTCGCCCCAATCGGGATCGATCGTTGCCGCTTCGCCGCCACCGCCGACCGGACAGCCATCCAGCACGGCACGCACGTCCGCCGGTACGCCGTTCTGCGGCAGCCAGTCCCGCACAAGGATTTTGCCGTGGCGATCGATGATCGAGCCCAGAGCGGAGACCAGCACGACCGCCGGGTCGGTAGTCAGCCCGCCCCAATGTCCGGAGTGTACGCCACCCGGCCTCAGGTCGACCACGAGATCGAAGTGATAGGTGCCGCGCGTGCCGGTGGCGATGGTCGGCACCTCCGGCATCACGCGCGGTCCGTCGCTGGCGATCAGCACATCCGCGGCCAGCATGTCCCGGTTGGCGGCGACAAACTCGCGCAGTCCCGTGGAGCCACGCTCCTCGCTGGTTTCCAGCACCAGCTTCACGTTGAACCCGAGCTCGCCGGCGCGTTCTTCCAGCACGGCCTCGAGCGCGGACAGATTGACCGCGTGCTGGCCTTTGTTGTCGGCGGTGCCGCGGCCATACCAAAGCTCGCCACGCTCGGTCAGCGTCCAGGGGTCGAGGCCAGGTGTCCACTGCTCCTCCAATCCGCGCACGGTGTCGCCGTGGCCGTAGGTCAGGATGGTGGGCAAGCCGGGATGCTCGATGCGTTCCGCGGTCAGGATCGGGCCGAAGCCGTCACGCGGATTAGGATGGATCGCAACGGTAAAGCCAAGCTGCTCCAGCCAGGGTCGGATTGCCTCGCTCAGGTAACGCTGCACATCTGGTAAGTGGGCCGGATCCTGCGAGGTGCTGGGGATGGCCACCAGGGAGGCCAGCCGATTTCGAAAGCCGTCGCCGTCGAAGAACGTCAGCGCGCGTCCGATCGCGCCTTCCCGGGTTGCCATGGTGTCACTCCGCCTGATTTGTCGCGCCACTCTACCACTGGTACCGAGGCGCGCTATTCTTGGCTGGCCCAGGGGAGGGGGGATGGTGATGACGGCATTGCTCGAAGGGGAATTGTCGGCCTTGAGCGCGGCGGCGCGGCGCTACGACGCGCGGCACCGGCGCATTCCTCGGGTTGCCTGGCCCGAGGGGAAGCGCATGGCGGTGAATTTCACCGCCGATTTCGATGCCATGCTGTTGCGCCGGCTGTTGAACGAACCACCGATGCAGCTCGCCAAGGGGGAGTTCGGCGGCCGGGTCGGCATCTGGCGGTTGATCGCGTTGTTCGACAGCCATGACATCAAGGCGACAATCTTCACGCCTGGCCGAATTCGCGAGCTGTATCCTCAGGCGTTGCGCGCGGTGCACGCCAGCGGGCACGAGATCGCCGATCACATGTGGGAACATCACGTGCCGCGCGATATGCAGCTGGAGCTGGATCACCTGCAAAAGACCGGTGCCGCGTTGGCGTCGATCACCGGCCGCAAGCCGGTTGGCACGCGCAGCGACCATTCGCTGTCGCTGCTAAAACAGGAAGGCTTTGTCTACACGTCGCACGAATGCGCCGACCATCTGCCATATTACCTGCGCGATGCCGACGGCGGGAACGAGATGCTCAATCTGCCGTTTCATTACGCCATTGATGATGCAATGTTCTACAGTTTCGCCTGGCTTGGCTCGGGCAATGCGGCGCAGCGGATCACCGATACCGATCGGGTGTTCGACCTGTGGTGGGAGGCGTTTCTGCAGCAATACCACGCAGGCGGATATCTTAATGTCTGCCTGCATCCGTTCGTGTCCGGGCGGGCGCAGCGGATCGAAATGCTCGATCGGCTGATCACTCGGATGAAGGCGATGCCAGGGGTCTGGATGCCGACCTGTGAGACCGTGGCGCGGCATTGCCTCGCCGTGCATCCATAAGGAGCGCGCAGCGTGCCCTGGAAAGATGGTTACACAATATCCGACGAACGCAGCCTGACCGATGCCGAGGTGCAGTGGCCGGATGGGAATCGTTGCTGCTTCAGCATCACGGTCGATCTGAGCGTTGCATCCGGTCCGGAGGGGATCACCGAAGCGGACCTGACCGGCCCGAAGGCGCAATTCGGGCTGCGGGAAGGGCTCGATCGGGTTAAGGATGCGCTCGATCGTTTCGGCCTGAAAGCGACATTCGCCACGCCCGCGGTGATGGCGCGGGTGCAGGCGCACCGGCTTCGCGTGTTGACGCAGGAGGGGCATGAGATTGCGGCGGAGGGTTTCCGTCATGAGGATGTCTCCGGCCTGTCGCGCGAGGCGGAGGCGGAGCGGATCGATCTGACAACGTCAGTGCTGGCCGATATCACCGGGCGGCGGCCTGATGGCTGGTTTTCGCTGCCACGCCAGGGCGACAAGTTCGCCGGCGGCTCGATCAGCCCACACACCATGGATCTGCTGATCGACAGGGGATACCGGTATTTCGGCAACGGGCTGGCGGACGACATTCCGCATTACTGGGTAACGGATGCGGCCTCGCAGCGAGCGATCCTGACGATGCCGTACTATTATCATTACGACGACCAGTTCTTTCTGTTGTTTCCATCGAAGGGAACCGGATTGGAACATGCTGGCTCGCTGTTCCGCAACTGGCGAGCAGAGTTCGACGCGCAATTTCGCCGTGGCCGGCATTTTCACATGACGTTGCATCCGTACGCGTCCGGGTTCGGACATCGCGTGCGGCTGCTGGAGACTTTCCTCCAGTTAGTCAGCAGTTCGCCTGGAGTTTGGAATGCGACCGCATCCACGGTGATCGCGCATTGGCGTGAATTCGACCCGGAGCCGCGATTGGAACCGAGTATCTGGCGCGACCATGCCGGAAGTTTGAGCTAAGGTCGTGACCATCGCTGAACAGGCCGGATTGCAGCGATATGTGACGATCAGATTGCCGAGACTTATCACACTGCTGTTCTTGCTGACCATCGCAGCAAAAGCCCAGGGACAGATTGAAGGATTTAATCAGGCGCTGGCGCCGCCGGCGCCGTTGAACGAAAAGGTGCTGCATCTGCCCGGGGATCCCGAGCGCCCGGTCACGCTTGAGGTGACCCTTTACATGCCTCCGGGTACCGGTCCATTCCCTCTTGCGGTACTCAATCACGGCGCCACCAATGCGAGCGCGGGCAATCGCGGTACCCGCTATCGTTACACATTCAACGCTTACTACTTTCTCTCCAGAGGCTACGCGGTTGCACTGCCGATGGCGCGAGGTTTCGCCGGGTCGGGCGGCAACATTGTCCATGAGGGCTGCGCTTTGGACACCGTCGGGCTGGAAAACGCGCGCGATGTGATGGGGGTAATCGAAGCGCCGCGACATCAACCCGGCATCGACACCGGCCGAATTGTCATCGCCGGCCAGAGTTTCAGCGGCTGGACCACCATGGCACTGGGCACCATGGACATACCGGGCGTGCATGGTTTGATCGGGTTCTCTCCGGCGCTGCGGACGTCCGACTTCCAGTGGCAGGATCAGGCGATGATTTTCAACGCTCTAAAGTTTGGTTCGGGGGCCAAATATCCCTCATTGTGGTTTTATGGAGAGAATGACACGGTGATGCCGGTCGCGACCTGGCGTGGTGTTTTCGCCGCTTATGCGAGTGGGGGAAGGGCCGCGGAACTGGTGCCGGTCGGGCAGTTCATGGCGGACTCGCACCAACTGCTGAGCTTTCCGGAAGGCCTGCCAATTTGGACGCCACGTGTGGACGAATTCCTCACCCGGATCGGGCTGCCGTCGTCCATGACACATCCGGAATATCTCCCGAAGCCGGTTCCGCCACCGTCGCACTTCGCCGCGATCAGCGACCTCGCCGCTGTACCGTGGCTAAACGACAAAGGGCGAGACGCGTACCGGCAATTCCTCACCCGACGTTTCCCGCGGGTCTTCGTGCTGTCGGTGGCTGGAGGATTCGCCGTGGCCGATGGGGGCTTCGATCCGCTCAGCCGGGCGCTGGTGCTGTGCAACAAGGCAGGCATCTACTGCTCACCATACGCGATCGACGATCAGGTTGTCTGGGCTGGCGGCAAGGAGGTCCCGAGAGATTTTGCACGGACGGTGCCCGCGAGACAAACGTCCACGCTCAATTTTGCCTACTCCGTCAACCCGGATTGTACCTCGCGTGGGCTGGCCAAAATTCGGATCAGCGAGGCGCCTCTGCACGGCATGGCCGCGATCCTGGTGCAGGATGGCCATCCGCGCTTTCCCCCCGCGCATCCATTTGCGAAGTGTAATGTGTCAACGGTGCCCGGCGTCGCCGTGATCTACACACCGGCGCCCGGCTTCACGGGCTCGGATACGCTGACGTTCGAGGAAACGCCGGTTGATGGCGGCAGCCGCCTGCTCCGGATTGCCCTGACGATTCAGTAAGCATTGTCCAGGGAAGTTTGATTTAAGCGTTCAGCCCCGGCGGGTAAACCGAGACCGATCGCAATCTGAAGTGAACTTATCCGGCATTGCACTTGCCTGCCAGGCTACAGTCGGTGTCCGATTGACTGGACTGTGAGCTGAGCAGGTGGCCGGTCTTGTCGAATTCAAAGTCCACCCTCGTCGAATGCCACTTGGCGCTTCCCGCTGCCCAGCGGACAACCGGGATGAAGCTCGCCGCATTCGGCGAACCTTTGGCGTAGACATACGTCAAGGTTTGGTCGCCGTTTGCTGTCTGACCGATCGTTTGCGGCTTGCCTAGCTTTGCTTCGACATCCGCTACGGTGGCGACGCCCTTCTGGAATTGATCGATTTGCGACTGCTGGACCTGCGTGCCGCGGCCCTGGGTTGCCCCGGCCGTGGTCCCCGCCACAATTGCTGACGTAATACAGCCGGACAGAAGCATGGCGCAGCATATTGGGCCTACGACCTTGAGCATCATGAAACCTCGTGCATGTGTGGTGTGAACGCCTGATTACATTGCGCAGGCCGTGCGGGCCGGATCATTGATTTGAATCAAATTTCTTCCGCTGGCATTGCGCGGCGAGCCGGTTCGCTCCGGCCAGCAAATATTCTGGTCTACACAGGGAGAAAGCCTCGCTTCGCTGATCATAACGGCAGGGCGGACGGCTGGTCACGCGATCGGCGGTGCGCTTCCCGTCGCCTGCGCCTGCAGCACGATCCGGCGCGTCGCGGCACCGACGTCCGCAACCACCTGACCTGAGGTCGTAACGTTTCCACAGTCCGAGTGATTGCCCTGGAATACACCCGAAGTTTGTTTGCCAGGCGACGAGCCAGGTAGGAAGATCACCCGACAATCGATGACACAAGGCAACCGTCCATGACCAACACACCGGGCAACCAGGTCCGCGCCACCATCGTCGGCAGTCTGCCGAAGCCGTCCTGGCTGTGCGGACCGGGCGAGATGTTCGCCAACTGGCGGTTGCCGGCTGAAACTCTGGGAGAAGGCCAGGACGACGCAGTCCGTATCTGGATCGCCGAGCAGGAAAAGTCCGGGCTGGATGTCGTAACGGATGGCGAACAGCGCCGGCGGCATTACATCTGGGGTTTCTACGACGGCCTCGACGGCATAGATACGATCAATCCTGGCAAGCGCACGCAGCGTGGCGGGCGTTACCACAAGGAAATTTCGGCCGCCCGGATGATTGGTGAGCCGGAATGGCGCGGCCCGATCTTCGCCGCCGCGCTGCGCGCCACGCGAGCGATGACCGACAAACCGATCAAGGTCACATTGCCTGGTCCAATGACCATCGTCGACAGCCTGATCGATACCGTCGGCGGCCGCTCCGAAGAGCAACTTGCGTTCCGGTTCGCCGAACTGTTGAACCAGGAGGCGCTGGCACTGCAAGAAGCCGGCGCCGCAGTGATCCAGTTCGATGAACCGTGCTTCAATGTATACATCGACAAAGTGAAGGACTGGGGCATGGCGGCATTGGAACGCGCTGCGCGCGGTGTGACCGTCACCAAGGCCGTGCATATCTGTTACGGTTATGGCACAGCAGACGTGAAACGCTGGAAGACGGCCAACACCGACTGGAGCCATTACGAAGTGACGTTGCCGTTGCTGGCGAGTTCCACGATCGATCAGGTTTCGGTCGAAACCGCAGCGAGCGGCGTTGACGTTTCCGTCATATCCGCTCTCCGCAGCAAGGACGTGCTGTTGGGCGTTGTCGATGTCGGCAGCGAGACCGTGGAAAGTGCCGAAACCGTCGCGGACCGGCTGCGCGCGGCGCTGAAGCACGCCGACCCTGGTCATCTGTTCGCCTGCACCGACTGCGGAATGATGCCGTTGTCGCGGCGGGCCGCTGAAGGGAAACTGCGCGCGCTGGTCGCCGGCACGGCTCTGATCAACGCAACGACATAGCGGCGCACCTGCACCCAACGGAGGCAACGATGGCCAACGATGCCACGACCGCCGCGGCGGTCGCGCGTACCGAAGCCGAGCGCATGCGAGCCATCCGGCTGACTGCCTTCGCCAGCCTGCTCGGCCTGGTGCCGACCTGCGCCGCGATCGGCACCGCTGATGGTGATCGCGTTGCGGCTGATCCAGGGCTTCGCCATGGGCGCGAATGGGGCGGCGCGGTGCTGATGGCGTTTGAATATGCCCCGCCCGAGAACCGCGGCCTTCACGCCAGCTTCCCGCAGATTGGCTTCGCGCTTGGTCTGTGCCTCAGCACCGGCGCGATCATCTTCCTGGCACCGCTGCCAATATTGGCGACTTTGTTGGTGGCCTGGAACGGCAATCGGCCCTGGTATCTCGCGTGCTATGTCGCGATTGGCTGCGCGGTCAGTGCGTTGGTGCCCGGCCTGATGGGGCAAACGCACTCGGGCGGTGCCGCAGGCTGACCGAAAAAGGCGACGGACCGCTCGTTCCGTTACGCCATAGGCGGCGCGCTTCCCTTAACCTGTGTCCGATGCATGATCCGGCGTGTCGTAGCATCGAACGGATCGCGCCGATGCATGGTGCAGCGATTGTCCCATAGCACCAGATCGCCGACCCGCCATTGATGCGTCCAGACGAATTGCGGCTGCGTCGCGAATTCCCAGATCTCATCAAGCAGTGTGTCGGAGTCCGCCAGCTCAAACCCTTCGAGCCACGCCATCTTGCGCCGCCCCAGATACAGCATTCGCCGTCCGCTCTCCGGATGCGTGCAAACCAGCGGATGCATTGTGCCGGGTGCCAATCGTGGATCGTCGGTCGGCGTCACGCCCTGCCGGACGTAGCCACCGCTATTATAGGTCCCGTCGTGCTTGACCCGCAGACCCATGGCGCGAACCCGCAACGATTCCGGCAGCGCCTCGAACGCCGCGTACATGTCGACGAACGAAGTATCGCCGCCGAATGGCGGGATCTCCAGCGCATACAGCATACTCGCCTTTGGGGGAGCGGTCAGATAGGACATGTCCGTGTGCCACACGGCCTCACCATAACCGAGGCTGCCGATCGCCACGCCGTTTTCGATCACATTTGAAACGACGTAGATTTCCGGTAAGCCATTGGCAATCCGCTGACCGTTCTCCTGGATTGGGGCGTGATCCAGATCACCGAACCGGCGGGAAAACGCGATCAAATCCAGATCGGTCAAATGCTGGCTGCGAAACAGTAGGACCTGATGGTCGATCCAGGCGCGATGGATGGCGGCGAACGCTGCGGCATCGATCGTGCGCAGATCGATGCCGCTGATCTCGGCACCAAGCCTGGGAGCTGCGGGGGCTCCGTGCCTCGGCACGACTCTGACCTGGCCGTCGATCAACTCGGCTGTTTGGCTGCACATGGACGCTTTCCCCCGGCCGGACGCAGGCAGCTTACCGCAAATCCGAACGCTGCGCGACTGGTACCGCTGACGACAAATCCCGGCCGTCCGTACCCCGACGTGCTGCGGCGCGAGATGGCAGGGCCAGGTCCTGCCATAACGTAGCGACGTCGCCGACTATAGCGTCAGCTTCCGCCAATTGGCGATTTCGCCAATCACCCCGCGGCGGAATGCCAGCACGCAAACCATAAAGATCGCGCCTTGGATCACCGTTACCCACGCCCCGCCTGAGCCAGATATTGCTCCATCGCCGTCACGATCAGTGCGCCCATCGCGGGCCCGAACACGGTGCCCAGTCCGCCGAGCAAAGTGGTCAGCACCACCTCGCCGGAGGTGGGGTAGTTCACGTCAGTCAATGTCGCGATACCGAACACCAGCGCTTTGGTGCCGCCGGCCAGGCCGCTCAGGCCGCACGACAGCACGAAGGCGATCAATTTGTAGTCGTCGGTGCGATAACCCAATGACGTCGCACGCGGCTCATTCTCGCGGATGCCTTTCAGCACCTGGCCGAACGGCGAATGGATGATACGGTGGATCATCAGGAACCCACCGAGAAACACCACGGCGACGACCCAGTACATGGTCATGTCGTTGGAAAGGTCGATGAAGCCAAATAAGTAGCCGCGTGGGACCTGTTGAATGCCATCCTCGCCGCCGGTGAAGGGTGCCTCCAGGCACACGAAGTAGACCAGCTGCGCCAGCGCCAGCGTAATCATCGCGAAATAAATGCCCGAGCGCTTGATCGCCAGGTAGCCAAGGCACAAGCCCAATACCGCGCCGGTCAATCCGCCAAGGCCGATCGCGAAGAAAGCGTCGAGGTGCCAGGTCTTCATCGTCCACGCGGTAATGTAACTACCCATGCCGAAAAACGCCGCATGACCGAACGACAGCAATCCGACAAAACCCAGCATCAGGTTGAAGGCGCAGGCGAACAGGCCAGCACACAGCACACGCATCAGGAATACCGGGTAAAATACAAAAGGACCGACGATGATCAATGCAACCATCACCACGAAGGCAATGAACTGGGGACGTGAAAACCCAAGCATTCAGGCGGCCTTTCCGAACAGGCCACGCGGCCTCGTCAGCAGAACGATGATCATCACCACAAACACGACGGTGGCCGAGGCCTGCGGGTAGAAGACTTTGGTCATGCCCTCGATCACGCCCAGACCGAAGCCGGTGATGATTGAGCCGAGGATCGAACCCATGCCGCCGATCACCACGACAGCGAACACCGTGTTGATGAAATTGCTGCCCATGTTCGGGTTCACCGAATAGATTGGTGCTGCGAGCACGCCGGCAAACGCGGCGAGCGCTATGCCGGCGCCATAGGTCAAAGTAACCAACCTGGGCACGTTGACACCGAACGCCTGCACCAACGGCGCATTCTCGGTAGCTGCGCGTAACGTTGCGCCAAGCGAGGTCTTTTCGATGATCGCCCAGGTGGAGAAGCAGACAAAGGCGGCGCATAAGACGACCCAGCCGCGATAGTTCGGCATATACATGTAGCCAAGGTTGGTGGCGCCGGTCAGAACCTCGGGGATGCGGTACGGCAGGCCTGAACTACCGTAGCCATTACGGAACAGGCCCTCGATGACCAAGGCGAGGCCGAAGGTCAGCAGCAGGCCATACAGATGGTCGAGCTTGTAAAGCCGGCTGATGATCGTCTTCTCCAGGACGACCCCGAAGGCACCGACGATCAACGGCGCGAGGATCAGGCTGGGGAAATAGCCGATGCCAAGGTAGGTCAGCAGCATCCAGGACACGAATGCTCCCATCATGAACAGCGCGCCGTGCGCGAAGTTGATGATGTTCAGCATGCCGAAGATGACGGCGAGGCCCAGAGAAAGGCAGGCGTAGAATGAGCCGTTGATCAGGCCAAGCGTCGCCTGCCCGAGCAATGCCGACACCGTTATCGTGGTACCGAAGAACGTGAAACTATAACCCAGAATTCCGCCCATTCTCGTCAGACCCTATGGTGCTTTGCCGGATTGGCTACAGATTTTGACAAACACGGAAGGGCCGGATCGCAGGTCATCCGTCGCCCTTAGCTCTTCACCAGTGGGCAGCCGCCTTTGTCGATCGGGCGAAACGCCTGATCGGCCGATGTAGTGGCCAGCAGCTTATAGTAGTCCCAGGGCCCCTTGCTCTCAGCCGGCTTCTTAACTTCCCACAAGAAGGCCGGATGCAGCTTGCGTCCGTCGGCGCGGATTGCGCCGGGCCCGAAGCAATCGTCGTCGGTCGACATTTGCTTCATGGCGGCGACCGTTGCCGCACCGTCGAGCTTCACCTTGTCTACGCCCATTGCGGTTGCCGTCTTCAGATAATGCAGTGTCGAGGAATACACGCCTGCCTGCACCATGGTCGGCCGTGCGCCGTTCATATTTGGTGAGTACCGGTTGGAGAATGCTCGCGTCCGGTCGTTCATGTCCCAATAAAAACTGTCTGTCAGCACAATCCCCTGGGCGATATCCAGGCCAAGTGAATGGATGTCGGTCAGGAACAACAACAGCCCGGCGAGCCGTAACTTGATGCCGAACTCCTTGGCCTGCTTGATCGTATTGATCGTATCGGCACCGGCATTGGCAATCCCCAGAACCTTCGCCCCGCTCGCCTGCGCCTGCAGCAAATACGACGAGAAATCCGAGGTGGCGGGGAAGGGATAGGCCACACTGCCGACAACCTTACCGCCGGCACCTTGCACGAACTCCGTCGTATCACGTTGCAGTGCCTTGCCGAACGCATAATCGGCGGTGATGAAGAACCAGCTGTCGCCACCGGTTTTCACCATCGCTCCGCCGGTCGACTTCGCCAGCATGTAGGTGTCGTACACCCAGTGGATCGTGTTGGCGTTGCAGGCCGAGCCGGTCAGATCGGAGGTCGCTGCGCCGGAATTGAGGTAGACCTTGTTCTTCTCCTTGGCGACGCCGGCAACCGCCAACGCCACACCGGAATTTGCCACCTCGACGATCAGATCGACGCCGTCGCGATCGAACCATTGCCGCGCCACGGTCGCGCCGACATCGGGCTTGTTGAGGTGGTCCGCCGCGAGCACCTCGACCTTCATGCCTTTGCCGGACACACCGTAGTCAGCCAGCGCCAGGTTCAAAGCAGCGACCGCTCCGGGACCGGCAAGGTCCTTATACGGCCCCGACATATCTGTCAGGCAGCCAATCTTAAGCGTGGGGGTCGCCTGCGCGCGGACAGATCGCACAAAACCCGGGGCTGCGGCCGCAGTCGTCAGCAGTGTCCGGCGGGTCAGATTCATTGCGAAAATTCCTTCCGATAGCCCGGCTGTCACACGCCAAGATATTCGTGCAGTTTATCCATGCTGGACTCGAGTTGCGCGTTGTCGATCATGTCGACGATCACGCCGCGTTCCATCACGTAGTGACGATCGGCGACGGTCGCGGCGAAGCGGAAATTTTGTTCCACCAGCAGCACGGTAAAGCCTCGGCTCTTGATTTCGCGAATGGTGCGGCCGATCTGTTGCACGATGACCGGCGCAAGGCCCTCGGTTGGCTCGTCCAGCAGCAGCATGCGCGCTCCGGTGCGCAGGATCCGGGCGATAGCCAGCATCTGCTGCTCGCCGCCCGACAGCCGGGTGCCGTGCGCCGTGTTCGCGCGTTCCTGCAGGTTGGGAAACAAGCTGTAAATCTCATCGACCGAAAGCCCGCCGGGGGCGACGATCGGCGGCAGCATCAGGTTCTCGGTCACGCTGAGCGAGCCGAAAATGCCGCGTTCCTCGGGACAATAGGCGATGCCGGCGCGGGCGATCAGATTGGGCATGAGGTTGATCGTTTCCTGGCCCTTGAACTTCACGCTGCCGGTGCGGCGGGGGACGATGCCCATGATCGACTTCATCGTCGTGGTCTTGCCGGCACCATTGCGGCCCAGCAACGTGACCACCTCGCCTTCCTGAACGTTGAAGTCAACGCCGTGAAGGATATGACTTTCGCCGTACCAGGCGTTCAGGCCGTTGACTTCAAGCATCGACATGCTCGCTGCCGAGGTAGGCGGCGATGACTTCGGGGTTTTTCGAAACCTCCGCGTAATCGCCTTCGGCCAGCACGCGGCCTCTGGTCAGCACGGTGATGGTGTCGCACAGTCCTTCGACCACCGACAGGTTATGCTCGACCATCAGGATCGTGCGCCCGCCTCGGATGCGGCGGATCAGGTCGACGATCCGCTCGACATCGCCGTGCGCCATGCCGGCGGTCGGCTCATCCAAAAGCATCATTTCGGGTTCCAGCGCCAGTGTCGTGGCGATTTCCAAAGCGCGCTTCAAACCGTATGGGAGATTGACGACAACGGTGTCCGCCTCGCCGGTCAGTCCGACATCGTCCAGCAATGCGCGGGCACGTTCGTCGTAAACCCGCAGCACCGATTCCGAGCGCCAGAAGTCGAAGCTGGCACCGCGTGCGCGCTGCAGCGCGAGCCGGACATTCTCCAGCGTCGTCAGATGCGGAAAGACAGCGGAAATCTGAAAGCTGCGGACCAGGCCAAGGCGGGCAACCATGGCCGGCTTCATCCCGGTAATGTCACGGCCCTTGAAACGGATTGTTCCACTGGTCGGCGGCAGAAACGCTGTCAACAGATTGAAGCAAGTGGTTTTGCCGGCGCCGTTCGGCCCGATCAGGGCATGAATTTGTCCGGTTTTCACGCGCAGATTGACGCCGTCCACGGCCAGGAAGCCGCCGAACTCGCGAGTCAGCCCGTCGGTCTCCAGGATGGTGTCACTCACCCCCGGCCGTCTCCTTGTCATATTGGCGCAATGTGCGGGCGGCGTGTCGCACAACGGCAATCCAGGCGCAAGCGGCGGAAACCGTGGCTCGGGCCGCGGAAATACTTTGATTACCGAGGCACCCGCCTGAGCGAGCGAGTTCGCCTCGTGGTATAAGACCTCCGGGCGTTGAGGTTGATTCCATCCTCCTGCCGTCATTAACCGGGGCAGCGGGAACCGCTCCATGACGGGAACAGGCGATTGGCGGCTCATTCGTCCGCCGCCAATCATGAGACGATGGAACCAGAGAGTGAAACGCCTGAAATCAGTCTGGTCGCGACGCACGATCGTGCGAAGCGTTCTGAGTGTCTCGAGTCTGGCTTTGGCGCGATGTGCGACCGGGCATGACCAGGCCACGCCGGAGCTCGACATTCCTGCGGCGTTTCGCGCCAGCGCAGCAACCGCAATGGCCGCATGGCCATCTGACACGTGGTGGACCGGTTTCGCCTCGCCGGAACTGAATGCGCTGATTGAGCAGGCACGCACACAGAATTTTGACATCCAGGCAGCCATTGCGCGGGTCCGTCAGGCCGATGCGCAGGTGCGGATCGCTGGCGCGGCGCTGCTGCCGACACTGAATGGCACCGCGTCTGCCGAGTGGGAGCATCTCGGGGTCAACGCCGGCGGTTCCTCATTCCGGGGCGCCGCGGGCAGCAACGCAAGCGCCGATTTTCGCAGCTATGGGATTGGTCTCAGTGCGGCCTACCAGGTGGATTTCTGGGGTCACAATCTCGCGCACCGGGAATCTCTGGTTGCGTCGGCGGAATTCAGCCGCTTCGACCAACGCACCGTCGCGCTGACGGTGATTACGAACGTTGCCAACACCTGGTTCACCGCCCTTGCGCTGGCCGATCGGCTGGCAGTGGCCAGGCGCAACGTCGCCGATAGCGAGCAGACGCTTGCCGTGATCCGCGGGCGGTTGCAGGCGGGCACCGCCAGTGCGCTCGATGTCGCCAATCAGGCAACGCTGGTCGCCGGCGAGCAGGCGAACATCCCAAGTTTCCAAAGCCAGTTGGAGCAGGCGTTGATCAGTCTCGGCATTCTGGTGGGCGAGCCACCGGAACGGATCACGGTGCGACCGGGGACGCTGACGGCGCTGAAACTTCCCGTGGTTTCGCCCGGACTGCCGTCCGCGCTGCTGGAGCGGCGACCCGACGTCGCCTCGGCCGAGGCCCAGTTGATCGCGTCCGGCTTCGACGTAACCACCGCGCGCACGGCGTTCTATCCCGCGGTCAATCTGACCGGGTCGGCGGGCTACCAGGCGCCGGCGCTGAATGCGTTGATCAGTCCGGGCGGTTTCATTGCCTCGTTGGCGGCCGGGTTGGCGGCGCCGATCTTCGATGCCGGCACGTTACGTGGCGCGCTGGAGCAGGCCAAAGGCCGCCAGGCCGAATTGCTGGCCGACTACCGCAAAGCCGTGGTGCAGGCGTTCACCGACGTGGACAATGCGCTGACGGCGTGGCGCTACGGCTCCGAACAGGAAAAACTGCAGGTGGTTGCTGTCGATACCGCCCGCCAGGCGGCAATGATCGCGCGACAGCAGATGTTGGCGGGGACCGCCGATGTCACCGCTGTGCTGACGGCGGAGGCGGCACTGTTTACCGCTGAAGACACTCTGGTCCAGGTCAGGCTGGCACGGGTCCAGGCGCTGTTGAATTTATACAAGGCGCTCGGTGGTGGTTGGAAAAGATCGGATGCGGAGAAATTTCCGGGCTTGTCGCCAGGTATGATAGAAGGCGGCGTCGCGTTGCCGATTGGCGGCAACCGATGACGGCGTGAACGCAGCAGCCTGACGTTGCCGCAGCATTGTTCCAGGTGACCGCTCGGTCGCGCCGGTGATGATCAGGGAGTACGAATGGATGCGTTGACCCGGGAGCCGGTGCTTGCTCCCCCCACCCGCCGCACGCGCCGGTGGATGGCGGCGCTGGTGTGCGTCGTGGTGACCGCTGGCATTGGCGTTGCTATCTGGCGCTGGCCGGTTGCGCCGCCGGCCGACAAGGCAGCGCTTCAGCGTGAAGCCAGCAAGGTCATTCCGATCGTGCAGGCGCAAGCGATCCGGCGCGACATGCCGATTTGGCTCGATGGTCTCGGCACGGTGCAGGCGTTTCAGACGGTGACCGTGAAGACGATGGTCGATGGACCATTGATCGACATTGCCTTCAAGGAAGGCCAGACCGTCCATGTTGGTGACGTGCTGGTTCGGATCGATCCTCGCGTCTATCAGGCTGCGCTGGACAACGCGGTCGCCAAGAAGGCGCTGGACGAGGCGACGCTGGCCAATGCTCGGCTGGATCTGGCACGCTACCAGAAGCTTGTGGTGACGAATTACGCGACCCAGCAGCAGGCGGATACCGCAAAAGCGACGGTCGCTCAAACCGAGGCGCAGATTCGTCAGGACCAGGCCCAGATCGATACGGCTCAGACACAATTGAGCTATACCACGATCACTTCGCCGCTGGACGGCAAGGTTGGCATCCGGCTGGTGGACAAGGGCAACATCGTGCATGCGGCGGACACCACAGGGTTGGTGGTGATCACGCAATTGCAGCCGATTTCGGTGGTGTTCAATTTGCCGCAACAGACGCTGACGCAAGTGGCAGCTGCGATGGCGGCTGCCGGAGCAGCAGGGCCGGAGGTCGTCGCTTATGAGCAGGGCAGCGGTACTGGGCGTGGCAAGCCACTCGACCGAGGAACCCTGATGGTGCTGGATAATCAGATCGATCCGACCACGGGTACGATCAAACTAAAGGCGACCTTTCCGAACAAGACCGGTACGCTGTGGCCGGGTGGTTTCGTTGGCATAAGGCTGCGGGTCGACACAGTGCACGACGCGGCCGTCGTCCCGCAGTCCGCGGTGCAGCGCGGTCCGCGCGGAAGCTTTGTCTATGTTGTCGACCCGGACAGCACCGCCCACCGCAGGAACGTCACCATCGGCTACGAGGACGACCTGGGCTCGGTGGTGACCAGCGGCATCGAGCCGGGCGAGCACGTGGTGGTCGATGGTGCATCGCGACTGACCGATGGCGACAAAGTCTCGATCGTCGCACCGGAGCCGGAGACGCCAACCGGCATCAACCGTCCCGCCGCGCCGGGCACGCGGCAGCACGGCGAGGGCCAGAGTGGCTGAGCGGCGGAAAAGCGAGGGCTCCGCCCTCGGACTCGCCAAGGGAGCTCTGCTCCCCTGGACCCCTCGGCAAAGGGCAAGGCCCTTTGCAATCTGTCCATTGATTGGGGAATGGGAGAGGCCCGACACGGACCTTTATATCTCACAATCGGCCCTCTCCCATTCCCCAATCAAAATGAATGGTTCCAAGGGCCACTGCCCTTGGCGGAGGTCCAGGATCGAGCCGCGAAGCGGATCGATGGGCCTCCTGGTGGGGTCCGAGGTGAAACCCCGGCGCTTCCCACGATGAACATCTCGGCCCCGTTCATCGCGCGGCCGATTGCGACCTGGCTGCTGGCGCTGGCCATCTTGCTGTCAGGGGGGCTTGGCTATCACTGGCTGCCGGTATCGGCGCTGCCGGAAGTAGATTTTCCAACCATTTTGGTAGTGACCCAATTGCCCGGTGCCGGGCCGGAGACGGTTGAGACGTTGATTACTGCCTCGCTTGAGCGGCAGTTCGGGCAAATCCCTGGTCTGGTGACGATGACGTCACAGAGTGCTGAGGGCACCAGCCAGATCACGTTGCAGTTTCAGCTTGGTCGTTCGATGGATTCTGCAGCGCAGGACGTGCAGGCGGCGATCAATGCAGCAGCCGGAACGTTGCCCGCCGGATTGCCGTACCCGCCGACCTATTCGAAGGTGAATCCGGCGGATGCGCCGATCCTGACGATGGCGCTGACTTCCGACACGCGGCCGGTGGACGTTATGTCAGACGCCGCGGATACCATGTTGCAGCCGAAACTATCCGAGATCGACGGCGTCGGCCGGGTGACCGTGCAGGGGACCATGCGGCCCGCGGTGCGGATCCAGGTCGACCCAGCCCGGCTCGCTGCCTATGGACTGTCGATGGAGGACGTCCGCGCCGCCATCACCAACGCCAACGTCAATGGCGCCAAAGGTGGGTTCGACGGACCGCGGTTGGCGTTTGCGCTTGGGGCCAACGATCAGCTGGCTGACGCCGCAGCGTATAAGGACCTGGTGATTGCATGGCGGAGCACCGCGTCGCTGGCATCAGCCACCCCGACATTCGGATCGTCTGCACAATCGTTGACCGGGATCGCGGGTTCGCCAGCGATGTCGGGGGCAGGGACGAGCAACGGTGCGCCGGTGCGGCTATCGGCGATCGGCACCGTGATCGCGGGAGTGGAGAACGCGCGGGTTGCAGCCACCTATGACGGCAGACCGGCGGTCGTGCTGGATATTCAACGGCAACCTGGTGCCAACATCGTGCAGACCGTCGAGGCGGTAAAGCAGGAACTGCCCAGACTGCGGCGCGCCATGCCCAGTGGAATCCGGTTGACGATTGTAAGCGACCGAACGGAGACGATCCGCGCCTCGGTGCGGGATGTCCAGTTCACCTTGATCCTGTCGGTCATGTTGGTTGTGGGTGTGATCTTCGTATTCCTGCGTTCGGTGCGCGCCACCATCATCCCGGCGATTGCTCTGCCGCTGTCGCTGATCGGCACTTTCGGCGTGATGGATCTGCTTGGCTTCGGCGTCGACAATCTGTCGTTGATGGCGCTGACCGTTGCCAGCGGCTTCGTGGTCGACGACGCGATCGTGATGATTGAGAACGTGGTTCGTTACATCGAAGCCGGGATGCGCCCGCTGGAGGCAGCGTTCCGGGGTGCATCGCAGATCGGTTTCACCATCGTCTCGCTGACCGTCTCGCTGATCGCGGTGTTCATTCCGTTGCTGTTCATGACCGGCGTGGTCGGGCGGTTGTTCAACGAATTTGCCGTCACGCTGTCAGTCTCGGTGATTGTCTCCGCCGTTGTCTCGTTGACCCTGACGCCGATGATGTGCGGCCGATTGCTGCGCCCGGCGGCGGAGGAACACCCGACCTGGTTCGCCCGCTGGACGGAGCGCGGATTTCAACGGCTACTGACCGGGTACCAACGTTCGCTCGATTGGTCGTTTCGGCATCAGCGGTTCGTGTTGTTGGTTGGCGCCGCGACGCTGGTCGGCACGACGTGGATGTATATCGTTGTGCCGAAGGGATTTTTGCCGCGACAGGATACCGGCGTGCTGGTCGCGGTGACGGAGGCGGCACAAAGCATCTCGATCCCGAAGCTCGATCGGTTGCAGACCGAGATGGCGCAGATCGTGCGACGGGATCCGGCCGTCACCGGTGTGGTATCCTTTGTCGGTGCCGGCACGATCAATGCTACGCCGAACACCGGACGGCTGACGATTGCGCTGAAGCCGCCCGATCGGCGCGACCCGGCCGATGTGGTCATTGCTCGGTTGCAACGGGCGGTGTCGGGCATCCCGGGATTGGTTGCGTATATCCAGCCAGTCCAGGACATCCAGATCGGCTCGCGGCTGAGCCGGACGCAGTTTCAATACACGCTGATGGACACGAACGCCGATGTGCTCGCCCAGTGGGCGCCCAGGTTGCGGGCAAAACTGGCAGGTATGCCGGAAATGCGGGATGTGGCGTCGGATCAGCAGGACGACGGCTACCGCACCAATATCGTGGTCGACCGGGACGCGGCGATGCGGCTTGGCGTGCCGATGCAGGCGGTCGAGGACACCCTTTACGACTCGTTCGGCCAACGTCAGGTTTCGACGATCTTCGGCCAGGCCAATCAATATCGCGTGATTTTGGAGGCCGATCCGGCCTGGCAACAAAACCCCGACTTTCTTAATCTGATGCGCATTCCGGCGACCAACGGTACCACCGATACGCAGGTGCCGCTGTCGGCTATCGCGCGGATGAAAAAGACCGTCGCTCCTTTGGCGATCACCCATCAGGAGCAATTTCCCGCCGTCACTCTCAGCTTCAACGTTGCTCCGGGCTATTCGCTCGGCGACGCGGTCGACGCGGTGGCCAGAGCGGAGCACGACATTGACATGCCCGAAACGATCAGCGGCAACTGGTCGGGGGATGCAGCCGAGTTTCGCCGTTCTTTGGCATCCGAGCCGTGGCTGATCCTGGCGGCGGTCATCGTGATCTACATCGTTCTGGGAGTGCTGTACGAAAGCTGGATCCATCCCGTTACGATCATTTCGACGTTGCCCTCCGCCGGCATCGGCGCGCTGGCGGCGCTAATGATTTGCGGCATCGACCTGTCGCTTGTGGCGCTGGTTGGGATCGTACTGCTGATGGGTATCGTCAAGAAGAACGCCATCATGATGGTGGATTTCGCGCGGGATGCGCAACGTCAGCAGGGCGTGTTACCTCACGACGCGATCCGCGAGGCCTGCCTGCTACGCTTCCGACCGATCATGATGACCACCATGGCCGCGCTGCTTGGCGCTTTGCCGCTGGCCCTCGAGCACGGTGCAGGGTCTGAGCTACGTTACCCGCTTGGCGTAACGATTGTCGGTGGTTTGCTGCTGTCGCAGTTTCTGACATTGTACACGACACCGGCAATTTACCTCGCATTTGAGCGGCTGCGTGCATCCTGGTATGGCCCGCGTTCGGTGGCAGCGGAGGCCTGATGGGCTTTTCCGCAATCTTCATCACCCGTCCGGTGGCCACGACCTTGCTGGCGATTGGCTTGTTCCTGGCAGGAGGCCTGGCGTACCGGTTCCTGCCGGTCGCAGCGTTGCCATCGGTCGACATTCCGACCATCGTCGTGTTTGCCAGCCGTCCAGGCGCTGACCCCGAAACCATCGCCAATTCCGTCGCCGCCCCTCTCGAGCGTCGACTGGGCGAGATCGGCGGCGTCACCGAAATCACCTCGCTCTCTTCGATCGGTTATACCACGATCATTATTCAATTTGATCTGGGACGCGACATCAACGCCGCGGGAAGCGACGTGATGGCGGCGATCAATGCGGCCTATGCCGATCTGCCGTCGGATCTGCCGATCCGGCCGTTCTATCGAAAATTCAACCCGGCCGAGGCGCCGGTCATGGAACTGGCGCTGACCTCGTCCACCTTGTCGACGGCAAAGATTTACGATGCTGCCGACAATATTCTGGTGCAGCGCCTGTCGCGCGCCGATGGGGTTGCACAGGTCCTGATCAACGGTGCCGATAAGCCGGCGATCCGGGTGCGGCTCGATCCGGTGCGGATGGCGGCTGCCGGACTGTCTGGTCAGGACGTGTATAATGCCATTCGCGGCACCAATGTGCTCGCCCCACTGGGTTCGTTTCAGACTCCCGATACGGCGGAAACAATCGGCCTCAACGGACAGATTTCGCAGGCTGAGGAGTTGGCGCCGCTGATCGTGCGCAGCAGTGGCTCCGGCGTGGTGCGGCTGTCCGACATCGCCAACGTCATCAACGGCAGCGCGGATGCCCGGGTCGCCGCGTGGAATGGCACGCAACCCGCCGTGCTGCTGACGATCAAGAAGGAGGCGGGGGCCAACGTCATCGACACGGTCGACGGTATCAAGGCGCTGTTGCCGCGACTGATGCAGTGGCTGCCGCCGGGCATCAAGGTGACCGTGATATCCGACCGCACGACGACGATCCGCGCCAGCGTCAGTGACGTGCGGACGACGTTGCTGATCAGCATCGCTCTCGTGCTGCTGGTGGTGCTGATCTTCATGCGCCGGCTGGCTGCCACCGCTGCCGCCGCGGTCACGGTGCCGCTGTCGATTTGCGGCACTTTGGTGGGCATGTGGTTCTTCGGCTTCTCGATCGACAATTTTTCGCTGATGGCATTGACCATCTCGGTTGGCTTCGTGGTCGACGACGCCATCGTGATGATCGAGAATATCGTCCGACTGATGGAGCAAGGCGAGAAGCCGTTGCGCGCGGCGATGCTCGGGGCGAGGCAAATCGGCTTCACCGTGATGTCGATCACATTGTCCCTGGTTGCCGTCTTTGTCCCGCTGATTTTCATGGGTGGTATCCTGGGTCGGCTGTTCCACGAGTTCGCCACGACGTTGACGTTGGCGATCCTGATCTCGGCGGTCGTTTCGTTGTCGATGACGCCAATGATTTGCGGACACTTCCTGCGCAGCGACACGACAGACAAGCCGCCCGCCCGCGTCTGGCGCGTCATCGAAGCCGGTATCGCCGCTACCACCGGGTTCTACGCACGCAGCCTCGACTGGGCTTTGCGCCATCGGTGGCTGCCGCTGATGGTCACCGTGCTGACTATCGTGCTGACTGTGAAACTTTATACGGTCGTGCCGAAGGGCTTTCTACCGGAACAAGACACCGGCATTCTGATCGGCTCGACGGTGGCTGATCCGGGCATTTCCTTTCAGGCCATGAGCGAGCGACAACGGGCCGCCGTCGCGGTAGTTCTGGCCGATCCGGCGGTGGCAAGCGCCGGATCATGGATCGGCGTGTCGGCAGGTTGGAACTCGATGAACCGCGGCTGGATCGACGTCAGCCTCAAACCGTTGGCCGAACGCAAAGTGTCATCCGAGCAGGTCATCGAGCGGTTGCGCGCGAGGTTGAATCGCGTCGGCGGCATCCAGACCTTTTTGTTCGCGGCGCAGGACCTGAGAGGCGGTGGACGCCAGGGCGGCTCGCAGTATCAATATGCGATGATTGCACCGGATGTGGCGGAACTGCGGTACCGGGCTCTGCGGCTGGAAGACCGCATGAAGGAAATTCCTGGCATTGAAGACGTGGCATCGGACCAGGACCGGGCCGGGCCGCAGGTCAACGTCGTCATCGATCGAGATGCCGCGACACGACTTGGCGTCAGCACGGTGGCAATCGACAACGCGCTGAACAATGCCTATTCGCAACGGCAACTGTCGACGATCTACACGCAACGCAACCAGTACAAAGTGGTGCTGGAAATCGATCCGGCGTTGCAGGTCGACCCCTCAATGTTGGATCGGATTTACGTCGGGTCCGCCAAGGGCATGCAGGTGCCATTGTCGCAGGTCGCCCGGTTCGAGCGCGGCACTGCGACGTTGGCGGTCCGCCATCAGGGCCAGTATCCGGCGGCGACGATCAGCTTCAATCTCAAACCAGGATACGCCTTGGGGGACGCGCAACAGGCGGTGGAAAGGGCCACGGTCGATCTGCGGTTGCCCGATGATGTGCGGACCGAGTTCGCGGGCAATGCACAATTTCTCCAGAAATCCCTGGCAACTCAGCCGCTGTTGATCGGTGCCGCGTTGATCTCGATCTATATCGTTCTGGGGGTGTTGTATGAAAGCTGGCTGCACCCGCTGACCATCATGTCGACATTGCCGTCAGCCGGTGTAGGCGCGCTGCTCGCTTTGCTGATCACCAGGACGGAGCTATCGATCATGGGGATCATCGGGATCATTCTGCTGATGGGCATTGTGAAAAAGAACGCCATCATGATGATCGATTTCGCGTTGGAGGCGGAACGTCAACGTGCGCTGACGCCGCTGCAGGCGATTCGGGAGGCCTGCGTCGTCCGCTTCCGTCCGATCATGATGACGACCCTGGCAGCATTGTTCGGCGCCTGTCCGTTGGCGTTCGCTTTCGGCACGGGTGCCGAGTTACGCCAGCCGCTGGGGATTTCGATCATCGGCGGATTGCTGGTGTCGCAGGTGCTGACGCTTTACACGACGCCCGTGGTGTGGCTGGCGCTGGAGCGGCTGGTGGGGCATCGCAAATCAATCATTGGTACGGCACCGGCGGAGTGATCGGTCACAACGTACGCACCGTGCCATCGAGCACCAACGCCGTCCCGATCAATGCCAAATGCGAGAATGCCTGCGGGAAATTGCCGAGCTGCCGGCCTGTCTCGTGATCGTACTCCTCGGCCAACAAGCCGACATCGTTGCATAACCCCAGCAACCGTTCGAACAACGCAACCGCCTCATCCTGCCGGTCCTGCAACGATAGATTCGACGCGTACCAAAAGCTGCAGGCCAAAAACGTGGCTTCACCGGGAGGCAGTCCATCCTCGGTTTCGTGTGTGTGGTACCGCCGGATCAGGCCGTCGGCCATCAGTTCTCGGCCGATCGCATCGACCGTGCTCACGATGCGAGGGTCACTCGGCGGCAAAAATCCGATCAGCGGCAGCAACAACAGGCTTGCATCCAGATTCGTGCCGTCCAGCGTCTGGGTGAACGCGCCTACCGACACGTTGTAGCCGCGCTCGCATACCAAATCGAAGATTTCATCGCGCACTTTGCGCCACTGATCCAAAGGAGCGGGCAATCCGTGTTCTTCCGCGGAACGGATCGCACAATCCATCGCAGCCCAGGCCATGGCTTTGGAATAAGTGAATTGCTGCGGCCCGCCGCGGACTTCCCAGATGCCTTCGTCCGGCTGACGCCAGATCGCGATAAGGTGCTCGATCAGCGTTCGACGCAGGGTCCAATGTGCGCGAGGCGCCACGAAACCAAGGTCGATCTCGCGGCGAAACGCCAGCTCCATTTCGCCGAACACATCCAGCTGGTGCTGTTCCATGGCGGCGTTGCCAATCCGCACCGGTTGCGACGCCTCGTAGCCGGCCAGCCAATGGATTTCGCGTTCGGGTATGAAGCGCTCGCCCGCAAGACCGTACAGCGCCTGCAGTTGCTCTGGCGCCCCGGCGATCGCACGGCGCAGCCAATCGCCCGATGCGCGCGCCTCGTCACGGTGGCCCGTGTCAGTCAAAGAGAGCAAAGTGAAGCTCGAGTCTCGCGGCCAGCAGAACCGATAATCCCAGTTGCGCATACCGCCTAGCGCTTCCGGAAGTGAGGTTGTGACTGCAGCCGTTATCCCGCCGGTGGGAAGATAGGTTAACGCCTTGAGCGTCAGGAGCGAGCGGCGAACCGGAGCCTGCCACCGTCCGCTATAGGTGGAACGATCTGACCACTCGTTCCAATGCGTTTCGGCTTCAGTCAGGGCGTTGTCAGGGTCGGGAGCGTCCGGCAGGGGCAGGTGAGATGGCGCGTGGGTCAGTGAGAACCGAATGCGCTCGCCCTGGTTCACGGCGAAGTCGGCGACGGTGGTCATGTCCCTGGCCTGCAAGGGGACGTCGGCCCGGACAATGACCTGATCCGGTCCGGCGACGGCACGAATCCCATACCCGGTGCGGAGCCGAGTCACCCATGGGATCGAAATTCCGTAATCAAATCGAAGGATGAGTTCGAACTGGCATGGCACGGTACCACGCCGGCCCTCGATGATGCGCAAAACATTTGATGGCTCAATCGTCATGAAGTCGATCAGCGCGACTGCTCCATCGGCGGTCTCGAATACGGTCTCCAATACCAGGCTGTCGCCCAGATACTGGCGCGTGGTGCGCGACACGATGCCCGCCGGAGCAATGCGCCACCGCCCGTTCTGCCGTGAGCCCAGGAGAGCAGCGAAACATGCGGCACTGTCAAAGCGCGGCAGGCACAGCCAATCGATCGAGCCGTCCAGACAAACCAGCGCTGCGGAATGGCAGTCGCCGATCAGCGCATAATCTTCGATCCGGGCCAATGCCGCTCTACCAAATCCACGACAGCGACATGGTATCCGCCGTCAGTCCGCCTGTCCCCTGATCGGCTGTCTGCCAGGGCCCGGGCAGGTGCACGCGCCGCCCGGAGGTGTGTCCTGCACCAGCGGGCAAACATAAGCACCGGCCTGGCAGGATTGCGCGCCCTCCTCAGGGCCGCCGCCCATCGAGGGCGTATAACCTCCGGACGGCGAATAGCCGCCCTGCGCTGGATAACCCGGGGGCGGTGGATAACCCGCGGGCGGTGGATAGCCCGGGGGCGGTGCATAGCCTGGGGGCGGTGCATAGCCGCCCGGAGGCGCCAGACTCTGTGGTTGCGACCCGGGTGGCGTATAGGTGAATGTGCTGCCAGCTGGCGGATACCCAACCGGCGGAGCGTAGTAGTACGGCGGGTAATACGCCGGCGGCCCCACCACCACTGGCGGCACGAACAACGGAATGCCGACGCCGACCCAAATCCGGGCCTGCGCTGCGCCGGCCAACGCGCCGCACAGCAGCACCGCCGCGAGCGAGCCTCGAAGCAGCGACGCCCGAAGACCTTGTCCCCAAATCCTGGATGCCCAATGTCTCGGCGAACGCGTGAGCAACATGGTAACCTCCTGAGATGCAGGTTTATAACAGGATTGTGTCCCGATTGAGTCGAAAATCGCACGGACTGTATCAGACCGCATCGCAACCGCCGTAGTTCAGTTAAGCTCAGCGACACTCAACGCCAACGCCGGTGGAACCAGAGCCACTGGCCTGGGAACTCGCGCACCCAGCCCTCAACGATGCCGTTGATCATCTGCGTTGCGGCGGTAACATCAACCTTGCCCGACGCGTCGTGCGGCAGCTGGAGGGGACCGACGCCCTGGATGAAAAACCCTCCATCAGCGCGGCGAATCACCCGCACGCCAACCACCGGGCAATCGAAGTGCCGCGCCAGCCGGGCGATCGCCGGATTGGCTTTGCAGCGCCGGCCAAAAAACGTGATGTCGACGCCCCGCGAGAAGTGCTGATCGGTCAACATCCCGACATGTTTGCCTGCCGTCAGCGCGCCTGCCATCTCGATTGGCGCCTGGTTGCGGGTGCGGATCAACTGGCCCATTGACGCTGCCCTGATCCGCTGGATCTCCCGCGCCACGATCGGATTGTTCGGCATGCGGTAGACCACGGCAGATTCCATGCCATAGGCTGGCGGCGCCAACGCCGCGAGCTCCCAGTTCGCCAGATGCGCCGAGAAGCACAACGCCGGTTTGCCATCGGTCAACAGGTCGATGAACAGGGTGATATCGTCGGACTGGATACGCCCCCGGTGCGGATGCGAGGGATCGAAGTCCCAAAGCTTACCAAGATGCACGTACTCACCAGCGACCCGGCCCAGATTGTCCCATTCCAGCTTCAAGGTGGCCTGGTGCCAGGCGGTATCCTTTTCAGGGAAAGCGGCGCGGATATTGGCGAGGCCAACGCGATGCACCGGCAACCACGGGCCAACCGTGCGAGCGACGGCAGCGCAAACGGCAGGCGCTCGCTCTGGGCCAAGACGGCGCATCAGCCAGAACAACGCCAGCACGATGCCGCCGACAATGCCGTTACTGAGCCGAAGCAAAAACCGCTGCATTCGCAGATTCAAAGTTCCACGAGAATTTTTCCGAATACGTCACGATGGGCCAGTCGTTCCACCCCGGCACGGAAATCGTCGAGCGGACAGATCGTGTCGATCACCGGCAGTACCCCGCTCGCGATGCGGTCCAATGCGCGGCTGAGCGCCGCGATCGGTGAACCGAACGAGCCAATAATTCGATACTGCTGCTGAAACAATTGCATCAGATTGATGGTCGCAGCCGGGCCTGAGGTGGCGCCGCAGGTAACCAGCCGGCCGCCGCGTTTCAGGCAAAGTAATGAGCCTTGCCAGGTGTCGGCGCCGACATGTTCGAACACGACATCGACACCCTTGCGCGCGGTCAGTTTGCGGGTCACGCCCTCAAACCTGTCGACGCGGTAGTTGATCACGTGGTCGGCGCCCAAAGCTTTGACTTTTGCGGCTTTTTCGGCGCTGCCGACGGTGGTGATGACAGTGCAGCCAAGCGATTTTGCGACCTTGACCGCGATGGTGCCGATACCGGAACCGCCGGCCTGGATCAGGATCGTCTCGCCCGGCTCCAGTTGGGCATTATCGAACAACATGTGCTCGACGGTGGAATACGCGACGCCGACACAGGCGGCGTCCTGCATCGCGACGCCATCGGGGATTTTCGCCATCAGTCGCGCCGGGTGGTTGGTGATGTCCTGCGCCCATCCATCGACGTGAAAGCCACGAATGCCCCGGACATTTTCGCACAAATTGTCGCGGCCGCGTAAGCACTGGCGGCACTTGCCGCAGGTATAGGCGGAGAACGGCACCACGCGATCGCCGGGCGCGACATTCGTGACGCCCTCGCCAACGGCAACAACCTCGCACGCTGCCTCGGCGCCGACCGACAGCGGGTAGAGGCGTTTGGCGAATGCCATGCCGCGAAGGCCAAAGACATCGATGTGATTGATCCCGACATAGCGGACCTGGAGCTGCACCTCGCCCGGACCAGGCGGCGGTGGCGGGTCGATCAAACGCAGCGCAAGGTCGGTGTCGGACAGCATTTGCAGAGCGCGGATCTGGCTCATGCGGTTGTCATGCTCGTCTCGACCGCACCGATGCCGGAAAACTCGCAGCGTATGCTATCCCCTGGTCTGATCGGGAACTGGCGGGTGAACGAACCGCTCATGATGATCTCACCCGCTTTCAGGGAGCGTCCGAATTCGGCCAGTTTTGCAGCCAGCCAAACGACTGAATTCAGCGGATTGCCGAGCACCGCGTCGCCGGTTCCGGTCGCGACAACGTCGCCATTGATGATAACGCGGGCCTCGACCGTTTCCGGATGCGGCAGCAGCGTCATCGGCGTCCCCAGGATGACGGTTTTCTGTTGCGCGTTGTCGGCCAGCGCCAAGGCGAGTTGCTCGGTCAGATTGCCGCGTGTCTCGATGATTTCCAGCGAGGGGTACACCGCATCAATCGCGGCCCGTGCCTCGTCTGGTGTGATGCTGCCAGACAGGTCCTTTCCGAGACGCAGGCACAGTTCATTCTCGAATCCCGGGCTGATCAGGTCGCCCGGAGCGAAGGCGTGCCCGGACGGCTGTGAATCGAGGATGCAGCCGAACACCGGCTCGTGGACGTTGAATTGCTGCTGGATAGCTTTCGACGTCAGGCCAACTTTCCAGCCGATCTGCCGCTTACCGGCAGCCGACCGGCGGGCCATGAGGCCAAACAGGACCTCGTAGGCCTGTTCGTTGGTAAGTTTGTCGTGCCATGCGGCCGGAAACCACTCGCCGCGGGCGTGGGCGGCCCAAAACGATTCGATGGCGGCAGCTGCGTCAAAGCCTGACATGGACGGTCCCCGATGGCGGCCGAAAGAAACGGTGGGGGAGGGGATAAGGGGACCGGCGGAAATGGCAAGAGTGGTCAGCCGCGGTCGAGGCGTTCGACCGCGACTGTCGCTTCCTGAGGATGCGCAACTCAACTGTGCGGCAGCCCGCCGTTCGCCATTGCCATGACAGCTCGATGCGTCGTGACATGGTCGCTTCGCCGCGGCAGTTTTGCCGCAACAGCACGCCTGGCCTGTGAGGTTTCCGGTGTCACCCGTGGCGCCGGCACCGCGTCACCGACAGCCCGTAGCGCCGCCAGGAAAGTCAAACAATACTGCCGCGCGGACGACGCCCTGATCCGTGCCAGCAGCGATTTATGGCGGGCCTGGCGTTCGTCCAACGGCATTGCCAGGCCCTGGTGCATCGCCTCGGCAATCTCTTCCGCGTCGAATGGATTGACAATCAACGCGTCGGTCAGATCCTCGGCGGCGCCGGCAAAGCGCGAGAGGACCAGCACGCCCGGATCGTTGGCATTCTGGGCGGCGACATATTCTTTCGCCACCAGGTTCATCCCGTCGCGCAGCGGCGTGACGACGCCGAGACGGGCGAGGCGATAATAGGCAGCCAGGGTCGAACGGCCGACCGTCCTGGTCAGGTAACGAACCGGCGTCCAGTCAGCCTCCGAATAGCGGCCATTGATGTCGCCTATGGTGCGGTCCAGTTCGCGACGTAAGGCCCGGTAGACCGCCAGTTCCTCGCGTGACGGAGCAGCAATTTGCAAAAATACCAGATGATTGCGGTGCTCCGGGTGGCTGGTGAACAGGTGGTCCAGCGCCTCGACACGATTGGGCAGGCCCTTGGCGTAGTCCAGCCGATCGGCGCTGACGCCCAACGGCCGTCCGCCGAGACTGTCCACGAGACGTTGCGCGGCGGCATTGCCAACGGTGCGCGCTGCGGTCGCGGCGAAGCCTCCGACATCGATGCCGATCGGATCGACGATCGCCCGTACCCGGCGTCCACGATAGGTAAAGGTCCCATCGGAATGTGTCGCAGTGTCGAGCAACACGCGCACACATTGCAGGAACGCGTCCCGATAGTCGGCGGTATGGAAACCGACCAGGTCGCAGGCACACAAGGCCTCGAGTAATTCCGCAGCACGCGGCAGCGCGCAAAAGATTGCCGGCGGCGGGAATGGCGTGTGCAGGAAAAATCCGATGCGTTGCTCGGCACCCAGGCCTCGCAATGCGTGGCCTACGGCCAGCAACTGGTAGTCATGGATCCAGATCATATCATCGCTGCGCAACAACGGCACCAACGCCGTCGCAAAAGCCTCATTGACGACGCGGTAGCCGGCGTAATCGTTGCGTCGGAAGTTGACATGGCCAAGCCGGTACGAGAACAGCGGCCACAGGACGCCATTGGAGAAGCCCACATAAAAATGCCGGTAGTCGGCTTCCGCCAGATCGATGGTCGCATAGGTGATGTCGCGGTGCTCGCTGACCGTTGGACGGGTCGAGGTCGCGGGTCCACGCCGGCCGCTCCATCCAAACCAGACAGTGCCGGCAGTCACCGCATCTGCCAGCCCGATCGCAAGCCCCCCCGCCGCTGGGCTGCGGTCGCCGGGAACCGGGACCCGGTTTGAAACGACCACAAGGCGTGTCATATGATTTCCCTTATGCTTCGCGCGCCGAACTCGCACGGAGTTCGCCCATGGACCGGCCACCAGGGTCTCAACGTCGAAGCAGGCAACCCGGTTCCCGCGCAGTATAACTTCGTCACGGAAATTTCAGCAATCGTGAGCTTCCCGCGCGCCTTGCCTGGCCATGTGCCGATGGCCCAAAACCTGCCGAATGTGTCGCGATACGTGGAATTGGCAGGCGTCGGTTAAAGAATCTCCATGTTGGGGGCACGGCGGAACCCGGAGTGGCGGTCCGATCAATGCAGCCCGGAGAGCTTCAGTCCTTCCGCGAAATAGTCCCGGTCGGCTGGCCGTTCCAGCGGAAATGTCGCGAGGCACCGCTCGACCGTTACGTCCGGATCGATCGCCCGCAGCCGGCGCAGCACAACCGCGGTCTCCTCGCCGCGGCCGAGGTGTCCGAGCGCCGAAAGATAAAGCTTGTGGCCCGCAGTATATGTCGGATTGAGCTGAGTGACCGTGCGTCCAACTGTGACCGCGGCCTGGCAATCGTGCTTCAACAAATGCACTGCTCCGAACAGGGCGTCGAACATGAACGAATAGGGGTCGAGTGGCGACAACACCTTATATCGGGCATAGCGCCGCTCGGCTTCTTTGACATCGCCCCGCAAGACCTGCGTGATCGCGGATAACGCCCATGCCGCAGCAAGGTTTGGATTCAGGTCAAGGGCGCGTTCATGCAGTGCGACGGCCTCCGGCAGATTGCGATCGATAAACGCGCGCACATGCCCGGCAACCCCGAACACGGCAGCAGAGTAAGGATCGAGCACGACCGCTCGTTGTGCGAGTTCGGAGGCGCGCGCTCCGGCTGCGCGCGGGTCGGTGGCCCACCCCTGGCTGACCAGCAGAACATGCCAGGCGGCGTACCACGCATGCGCCGAGGCATGGTCTGCCTCCAATGCGATTGCCTGTGTCAGCTGTTCGCCGGCCTGCCTGAAGCCCTCACGTTCCAGTCGCGTGATGAGAAGTGCTGAGCGCAGGATCAGCGGATAGGCCGAATTACACGAATCCGTCTGCGCGATACTGCGTCTTGCCTGGATCAGCAGCATGACCGGGTCGATCTGCGCGGCGACTTCGCACGCGACCTCCTCCTGCACCGACAGCGGATCGTCTGCCGGCCGATCGAACCGCCGCGCCCAGACCACCTGATTATCGGCGCGAAGATCAAGCAGCCGCAGCGTGATGCGCAGCTTGTTCCGGCTGCGCTGGACCGCACCGTCGAGCAGAAAGTCAATCCCGCAGACCTGTCTCAGCGCCGGTCCGTCGCTGCCGTCGTTCGCAAACCGCGCGAGCGAATTCAATGAAATCACCGACACCCAGCGAAACCGGGAAAGTGCCGTGGTGATTTCGGTGGCAAGACTGGGTCCCAGATAAGCAGCGTCGTCCGGCAGACCGACACATCGCATTGGCAGCACACCGACACGGGCGCCACCATGCCAGGGCAGATCCGGCGCTACCGCGGTCCTTGCCGCTGCTTCGGATACCGCGGGCCTCGCCGGTTCCGCGACCAGCACCGGTCGTGGCGGTCGCGATGGCAGGCGCTTGCTGGACGGACCACGAATTTCATTCAGCAAAGTCTGAGTTTCCGCCGAAGGTGCCGCGTCGAGCATTTCAGCCAGCACCGCGCGGCAGCGGTCATAGGCCTGAATGGCCATGCCGCGCTCGCCCTGTCCCGCATGGGAGCGCATCAAGGCACGCCACGCCTCTTCATGCGCGCGATCAATCTGCAACAAGCGCCGCGCTGATGAAATGACGGTGCCGGGATCGGTCTGTTCGCGCAACAGCGCCTCGGCCATGCTTCGGGCACGATCGCGCAAACGCTCCCGCTCCGCCGTCAGCCACATGTCGAAGGCGGGATCAATTCCGTCCAGGTCTTCAAGCAGTTCGCCATCCAGCAGTGACAACGCCGCGGGCCGGTAGTTGGCCGCTCGCATGATCTCGTCGAAATCGACCCAGGTAACGCCCTGGGTCAGCGAAAGTTGATCACGGGTGACGCGAAGGACTTCGGTTTTTGCCGGGGCGAGTGCCTTCAGCAGCAACTGGATTTCCTGGCGTAACGACGCCCGCGCCTGCTCCTCGGGCCGGCGGCTCCAGAGCAGCTCGGCAAGGCGGCCGCGCGATGCCGGCCGCGGCGCCGATAGCGCAACGGCAGCCAGCAGCGCGCGCGTTTTCCGACCCGTCGGCAAGACGCTTTCATTTGAAACGGTCCATGCATCCATATGGCCGGTCAGGCGCAGACGGACGACGACAGAACCGGTGGTGCCGGATGAAACCAGTTCGCCAGTCGCGGAACGATGCTGCTCCCACGTGCCGTGCTGACCGGAGTCCAGCATGCGCAATTCTTCATAAACGGCTTTGGTCTGTTCGTGCGCAGAGAGTCGAAGCCAGACCTCTTCCCCAAAACGCAAATGCGCGCGTTCATAGATGGTTCGCAGGTCATCCGGCATCAGCAACACCACACCGTCGCAGAATCCATTGAAATTACTGGGCGTTTGCGAGATAATGCGACGGCAGGTTCGACTGTCGATGTCTCGAGCGATTGCCAGATCGCGGCATTCGGCCGCGGGATAGTATCATATTCGGTCAATCGTCTGTCCCTTGGCCGGTCGCACGGGATAATAAGTCGATAAGCCGGATCGTTCAAGGTCCACATTGCCAGGAATGTAATTTTGGGAGTCGTAAATGAGCTACTTCAGATCATAAACGTTGATACATTTTTGAAACCGAAAAACCTGGTTGAATTGTATGGATTTTTGGATGTTCCCGGTGCGTGAATTACATGGCAGACACCCGGAATCC
The DNA here is from genome assembly GCA_049519555.1 of Acetobacteraceae bacterium. Lineage (GTDB taxonomy): Bacteria > Pseudomonadota > Alphaproteobacteria > Acetobacterales > Acetobacteraceae > Rhodopila. The sequence continues at coordinate 26,412 of JBEKQQ010000007.1, read as the reverse complement.
TCGGGTTGTACTGTGTTTTGGTTATGTTGTACTACCCAGCCGGTGGCAAGATTGCTTCTCCGTCAATCGCAGCTTGTCACGGCCATCCTGCGGAAAACGACCAGGGCGGGGCGATGACGAAGGAAAGGAAGGTGGGTGCGCCTTTCCGCTGGTCAATCTTGCCCGGCATTCGTAGGTGTCCGAGCAACGGACCAATGACCAGACATTCGTTACCGACCTCCGTCTGAGGTGCCGGGTCAATCGTCGGGCGACCCGGTCTTCCACCAATGTCCTGCAGCGTCCTCGGCGGCAGCCATGGCGCTGATCACCGACGACGCGCGACCATAGCACGACTGGCGCCCGTCGCTGCCTGGCCGCCAGACCGTCCAGTCCCAGCCGTTTTGCCGGGGTATGGGTTCGACGATGAGGCGGCAATGAACCTGACCGGAAGGGCCCGGCACCGTAGCAAACACCGCATTCTCCGCCCTGTGCCAGAGTACCGCCGATGTCACGTGTTGCTCGGGGGTTATCGAGAGCCGGCGGCTGATGCGATCGTCGCCGGGGCGGTGCGGGACGGCGATGCCGGCATCCAACACAGCGTCCAACCCGGCTGCAGTCGCACGTTCACCGGGTGGGTCGACATCGGCGGCCCACCGCAGTTCATCCGCTTCCGGTGCCGTGTCAGCCATGCCGTTGCCGATTGCCGTGGGAAGATAAATCCTGACTGTCGTTCCGTTCCCGGGTTTGCTGTCGATACTGATGTGGCCGCCGGACTGTCGGATGAAGCCGAATACCAGGCTCAGGCCAAGCCCGCTGCCACCGCCCGAAGGCCGGGTGGTAAAGAACGGCTCGAATGCCCGTTCCACTACGGCTTCCGGCATACCGGTCCCGGTGTCGGTCACACTCAGCAGCACGTAGCGACCTGCACCACTCGCGCCATCCAGGTGATGGTGGTCCATGACGGTATTCTGTGCCTCGATCGTCAGGTCGCCGCCGTCCGGCATCGCCGCGCGCGCGTTTAACGCGAGATTCGCCAGCGCATGTGCGAGTTGATCGGGATCGATACGGGCTGGCCAGAGGTCATTTGGCAACAACACCCGGATCGGTATGGTATCACCAACGATCTGGTGCAACCGGCCGCTGACCCGCGCCATCAGATCGCTCACCGCAATGCTCACCGGCGTCAGCTTCCGTCGTCCGCAAAATTCCAACAATCGTCGGACAAGACGCTCTTTTTCTATTGCTTCGCTGAATGCGTCCTGAATTGGATCGGCCAGGACGGGCTCGCCGATGAGGTGGCCACCGAGTGTCTCGAGTTGACCGTAGAGAGTGGTAAGCAGTTCGTCGACTTGATCGGCGATGCCGCCGGCCAACTGGCTGAGTGCTTCCATCTTGCGTGTCTGTAGCAGGCGCTCCTGCGCGGCAAGCGATGCACGTTCGGCCCGGCAGCGTGCCAGCGTCACCTGGATCATCGCGTGCAGTTCCCGCTCGGAAAATGGCTTGAGCAAATAGCCGTGCGGGTTGGTTGCCGCCGCCCGGGCCAGCATTTCGTCCGCAGAATAAGCCGTGAGGTAAATGATGGGAATGAGATACGACTGCCGGATTGCAGCGGCCGTCGCGATCCCGTCGAGTTTGCCTTTGAGGTTGATGTCCATCAGTACCAGATCTGGCTGCGATTCCTCGATCCTGCGCAGGGCGTGATCACCGGTCGAAACGGTGTTCGGCACGTCGTAGCCAAGCTTCGTAAGCTGCTGCCGCAGATGGAGGGCGATGATCCGTTCGTCCTCCACAACCAGAATGCGCGGTGCCGTCATGGTACCTCCGGTTTGTCATCAGATTTGGAAACGTAACGAAAATCGGGTCGGATCAGAACGGTGGAGGGAAATCTCACCGTCCAGTTGGCTGGCGAGAAGTCCCACCAACTGCAGGCCGATCGTTTCAGTATTTGCGATATCCACTTGATCCGGCAGTCCGATCCCGTCGTCGGACACGGTCAGCAGCACTTCATTGCCAATTTGCCGGGTTAGCGCGATACGGATCTCTCCACCGTCCCGATTCAGAAATGCATGCTTCAGGGCGTTGGTAATCAACTCGTTGACCACCAGGCCACACGGCACGGCGATATTGATCGGCAGATGGACCGGCTCCACATCGACACGAATGGCGATCCGACCTGGATCGGTGCCGTACGAGCGGATCAGTGCCGCCAGCAAGGTCTGGCAGAACTGCGCGAAGTCGATACTTTCGAAATCCTTTGACTCGTATAAGGTCTGATGGATGAGTGCCATCGAGTGAACGCGATTCCGGCTGTTCCGCAGCAGGTCCTGTGTCGCCCGATCGGCAACCCGCGCGGCCTGGAGATCTAACAGGCTGGAGACGATCTGGAGATTGTTCTTGACCCGGTGGTGGATTTCGCCAAGCAAAAGGTCTTTTTCCTTAAGCGCGATCCGGATACGCATCTCCTCCTGTCCCCTTGCGGATATGTCGACGATTCCCACGACAACCATCGGTCCGCCGCTGGTTTCGATCGGGGTCAGGCCGATGTCCACAAGGAATTCGTGGCCATCCTTGTGCAAGGCGTACAGGTCACGGCCTGCAGCCATCGGGCCTGACCACGGAGTGACAACAAATGCGGATCGCAAGTCCGAACGACCGCCGCGGAAACGCTCCGTGACGAACTGCCGGACCGGCAAGCCAAGAACTTCGCTTCTTTTGTAACCAAATACCTGTTCGGCCCGCGAGTTCATCATCACGACCAGACCGGTCCCGTTGACCACCATCGTGGCGTTCGGTACGGCTTCAATGATCTGACGAAGGGCTCCATCAAGATCGATGAAATGTTTCATGTTATCGACTATCACTGCACATTTGCAGCTCTCCATCGTGCAACTCTGGCCCACGGTACGACAATTCTGGCAATCAGTTTTGCCAGGCGAAGCGGTATGGTTTCGTGCATGACGCCTGGTCACAACAAGAGTGTGGATCGCACGAACGCCATTCGCGGTCAGCCGCCGGCTTTCCGATGTGCCTCTGGGCCGCGACAACGACGCGAGGACTGTCGCGACTGCGTGATGCTGACTGCCGCGGATCGGCCAATCTGCGGAATGGCTGTTGGGGCCGATCAGCAATGGGCCGCTCGGGTCTGGCCGACACACCGGCCTGAGACAGCCATGAACCGGATCATTGTCTTGTCTCCCGGGCGGCAGCGGCTGCCTTCGCCGCGATGACAGCGGGGGCGTTCCGGCGCGATTCGAACTTTGTCTTGCGGAACAATTAAGTAGCATTGGGTCTGGGCCGGTCACGTTGGGCGGCGCGGACACTATTGAGACCGCGTTCGAAAATCGCTGGCCACACGTCAATGCAATGTCAAATTTTGATCAAACTTAACCGATTCTCATCAGGCAAACGCAAATCCACGATTTACGGAGGACCAGTCCAACCACGGTTCGACCCCGGTCCATGGCCGAGCCTCGGCGCAGGAACCCGTCCGGCGGTATCGACGCGCCGAGCCCGGACGCTGAGTCGATTGGAATGGTGGCGGACGCCACTGCGCATTCGCGTCTCGCCGGCGATCCACCAGCCTACAAAGCAATGGCACCCAATGAATTGGGCGTCGTCCCGACGCAATCGCGGTTACTCCCGCGCCAGCTGCGCGAGCCCAACGCCATCGCCGTCCAGCGTCTGATCGTCGTCCATGCTCACTGTGACCCTGATCAACCGGCCGGTGAATGCGAATGGCGCATCGTAGTGTGAAACCGGCGATCCCCGATCGCGGCCGATATCCAGACCCGACCAGGAAATAAAGTTGGCAAAACCCAGTCCGGATCGGATCTGCCCGACCGCCTCGCCATCGATCAGCAAGGTGAACTCGCTCGTTCCCGGGCCGGTTGCCATGGTGGGGCGCGCCTCCCGCGACAGGCGGCGGACCCGGACGCCGAGCCGGCAATCCCCGGGCGGCACGACACCATCGGACGCCACGACGACATGTTCACCGCCGACATTCATGTCGTGCACAAGACGGCCGTCCCGAAGGTAGAGGCTATACCCGGACGTCGCGTCGCCATGCGCGATCAATACACCCTCCGAACCATGATGGACGGATACCAGTGCCTCGATGGCATAGCTGCGACAGCGGACATCGGGTGCCACCTCGGTCGGCAAATGCCCCATGCCGGCGTGAAACACATAACGCGTGCGAGCGCCGTGAAACCGGCTGGCATTCTCGATGAACCGTGGCGCGAACCGGTCATCCAGCGGCAGCACGTTGTGCTTTGCAGCCTCCTCCCACCAGAGTGCAATTAACGCCGCGAGTTTCTCCGGCTCCCCGGTCGCGAGGTCGTTGGTTTCAGAAAAATCCTCGTCGAGGTGAAACAACTCCCAGCGGTCGTTTTCGTACGGGGTTCCCGGTGGATGAAACGCGACCGCCTTCCATCCCGCATGCCAGATGCCGCGATGGCCGAACATCTCGAAATACTGCGGGCGCGATCTCGCGGCCGCCGCGGGGTCGTTTAAAGTGGCGGCGAAACTGCTGCCCTCCAGTGCCATTTGTGCAACGCCGCTGACCGTCGCCGGCGGGACGATCCCGATGACATCAAGCAAGGTCGGAGCCAGATCGCAGGCATGCGCGAACTGGTGCCGCAATTCGCCGCGCGCCCGGATCCCTTTCGGCCAGGAGATTACCAACGGGTCGCGAATCCCTCCGCCGTGGGTGTTCTGCTTGTAGCGGCGCAACGGCGTATTCGACGCCATCGCCCAACCGAGCGGATAATTCGTGTGGGTTCCCGGGCCGCCGATATCGTCAATGCGCGCCAGTTTCTCAGTCATCGGTTCGGGACGCAGATTGCGCGGGCCGGTCAGATTGACGCCGCCGAACAAACCGCCCTCCTGGCTCGCGCCATTGTCGGACAGCACCAGCACCAACGTGTTCTCACGTATCCCGATCTGTTCGAGATACCCGATCAACCGGCCAATATGCTGATCGGCGTGATCGAGCATCGCGGCGAACGCCGACTGCAACCGGATGAAGAAACGCTGTTCGTCGGCGGAATGCTCCGCCCAAGGCTTCACGCCGTCATTCCGAGGCGGCAACCGGGTCGACTTCGGAACGATGCCCAGTTGCTTTTGCCGGGCAATGCGACGGTCGCGTTCGGCATCCCAACCGTCGCGGAACACGGCATCGTAACTGCGAATGAGTTCGGCCGGCGCCTGATGCGGCGCATGCGTGGCCCCCGGTGCGAGCCAGAGCAACCACGGATCGTCCGGCCGCTCGGCGACGTGGCCGGCCAGGAAACGGATCGCCTGATCGACGAGGTCTGCAGTCAGGTGATAGCCATCGGAGAAAGTTCCGGGTGGTTCGATACTCGAATTGTCGCATACCAGTTCGGGTGCGTATTGATCGGTTTCCGCATCCATGAAACCGTAAAACCGATCGAAACCGCGGCCCAGAGGCCAGCCATCGAATGGACCGGTGGCGCCGCTTTCGGTCAGCGGCGTGACGTGCCATTTGCCGAGCATATAGTTGCGATAGCCGTGCGGCCGCAGCATTTCTGCGAGGGTCCCGGCCTCTTTCGCGATCTTGCCTCGGTAGCCCGGATAGCCGCTGTCGAAGTTGGCGAGGCAGCCAACGCCCACGGAATGATGATTGCGACCGGTCAACAATGCCGAGCGTGTGGTCGAGCACATCGCCGTCGTGTGAAAGCCAGTGTAACGCAGGCCCTCGGCGGCCAGTCGGTCGATCGAGGGAGTTCGGATCGGCGAACCGTAGCAGCCGAAATCGGAAAAACCGGTGTCGTCGAACAGTATCACCAGAATGTTCGGGGCGCCGGCAGGAGCTTTGGGTGGTGCAGGCCAGGAGGGTGTCGAGTCTGCGATCGTCATGCCGATCTTCATCTGGTTTTGCCCCCGTGACGCCGCCGGCGGGTCAGTCGATCGCGGCCATGATCGCCTGTCGCACCGGTTCCGGCTGCGCTTCGACGGCGCGCAGAACCGCGCGCAGGCCCGCCCGCAAGTCGTACACCTGATCGAGTAAAGACAGCACCAGCGGAATCGTTTCGTCCTCAATCTGCATAAGCGTGCGCAGATCGTGGATCAACCGGATGCGGGCGATGTCGATGTCGTGGAACACCGGATCTTCGCCGGATTGGTCCGGACGAATCCAACCACGTTCAACCCAGGCGGTCAGTTCCGGCTCGCCCAGATCGGCAAGGCCTTGGCTACTGAACTGGGCTATGACGGCGGTGAGGCGCATCATGCTTCCTCCATTCCCTTGCGGGGATCGAACGGATGCGCCGGTTTCCAGCCGCGCAGGAACTCGGCCAGAGCCGGTTCATCCCCGGGCGGCATGGCGACTTTCAATTCGACGAACTGGTGGCCCGCACGGATGCCGCGGCCGCGCAGGCGCAGGCGTGTGCCGTCGCCGGACCCTGGCGGGATGGTCAGCTTCACGGTGCCCTTGATCGTGGGCACCGAAACCGACGCACCAAGCACCACCTCCTGCAAGGTCACTGGCAAAGTGATGATGACGTCGTCACCGACGCGGCGCAGGAATGGATGCGGGGCAACCGTGACCTCGATCAGCGCGTCGCCCGGAGCGCCACCGCCGATCCCGGGCCGGCCCTGGCCTTTCAGGCGGATGGTGTGGCCATCCTCGATGCCGGCGGGGATTTTCACGTCAAGCGCCCGCCCGTCCGGCAACAGAACCCGCCGTGAGGTTCCGTTCGCGGCGTCCAAAAAGCCCAGGGTAAGGGCGTAATTCAGGTCGGCACCGGCGGCGCGGAAGTTGCCGCCGTGGTGGCGGGCATTGAACTGGCGCGCGAAGAATTCAGCGATGTCGTCCTCGGTGAAGCCCGCCGAGTCGCCTTGTGACCCCGTGGCATATCGTTCGCCTCCGGGTCCGCCTTGAAAATCGCGATAGAATCCGCCGCGCGGAGGGACTTCATGGCCCTCGGCATCGATCTCACCGCGATCGAAGCGGGCACGGCGTTCGGGGTCCGATAGCAGGTCATTGGCGTTGTTCAGTTCCTGGAACCGTTCCGCGGCCTTCTTGTCGCCCGGATGCAGGTCAGGGTGATGCCGCTTGGCGAGTTTGCGGTAGGCGGCTTTGATCGCCGCCTCGTCGGCGTCGCGTGTCAGGCCGAGAATTTCGTATGGGTCTCTCATGGCCTGCGTAGTTGAGCCCGGAACGCGAGCGGATCAAGTCCCGGTCCAGATCGGCGGACGTTTTTCCAGGAACGCATCGATCCCTTCTTCAGCATCATGGGCCAGCATGTTGCTTGTCATGACCTTGGCGGTCAGAGCGTAGGCGGCGGCCAGATCGAGTTCGGCCTGGCGATAGAATGCTTCCTTGCCGATGGCCAGGGTGAGGGGGCTTTTGCCGGCAATTTGACAGGCCAGACCGGTGACCGCCGCGTCGAGTTCGCGATCAGGGACGACGCGGTTCACGAGGCCGATTTCGCGGGCGCGATGGGCGTCGATCGGCTCGCCGGTCAGCAACATTTCCATGGCCGCCTTGCGGCCGACGGCGCGGCTGAGAGCGACCATCGGGGTCGAGCAGAACAGGCCGATATTGACGCCGGGCGTCGCGAAGCGGGCGGATTCGCCGGCGATGGCGAGATCGCAAGTGGCGACCAACTGGCAGCCGGCCGCGGAGGCAGCGCCGTGCACCCGCGCAATCACCGGTTTCGGCACGCTGACGATGCGCTGCATCAGGCGGCAGCACAGTGCGAACACCGCTTCGTACGCCTCGCGGGTCGGCGAGGCGCGCATCTCCCGCATGTCGTGCCCGGCGCAGAACGCCGGACCGACCGCGGCGATAACGACAACGTGCGTGGTTGGGTCGGAAGCGATCGACACCAGTTCAGTGTCGAGCGCCTCCATGAGATCGATGGACAAAGCGTTGCGAGTCTGCGGGCGGTTCAGGGTCAGCGTGGCGATGCCGTCCTGATCGTCGCGTAGCAGGAAAGGGGTGTTGGCCATGGCCGATAGTCTATGATGCCTCTGACGTTCTCGCGAGATCAGTCGAACAGCAGCACCGACCGTGCCACTTCCCCGGCTTTCATCGCCCGGAACGCATCGTTGATGTCGCCGAGTACGCCGCGGCGGGAGATCATCGAGTCGAGGTCCAAACGGCCCTGGCGATAGAACTCCAGGTAGTTCGGAATATCGGTGCGGAACTGGTTTGATCCCATGCGCGAGGTTTGCACTTTGCACTCCGGTCGGATCGCCAGCCACGGGAACTCGATCTTTGCGTCGGGCGGCAGCACGCCCACGATCGTTGCGGTGCCGCGCACGGCCAGGCTCTCGATCGCCTGGCGGCACAGCACGGACAGACCGACCGCCTCAAACGCGTGATCGACGCCAAGGCCTTTGCTCAGTGCACGCACGGCTTTGACCGCGTCGTCCTGGGTCGAATTGACGGTGTGGGTGGCGCCGACGGCTTTCGCCATTTCCAGTTTGGAGTCGAACTGATCGACCGCAATGATCTGGCGCGCGCCGCCAATCCGCGCGCCCTGCACGATGGACAGTCCGACGCCGCCACAGCCGAACACGGCGACGGTCTGGCCCGCCTGCAATCCGCTGCTGCGTAGCGCCGCGCCGACCCCGGTCAGCACGCCGCAACCAACCAGAGCGGCCCGGTCGAGCGGCAGATCCGGATCGATCCGCACCAGCGAATTCTCGTGCAGCAGCATGTGCGACGCATAACTGGCGATATTCGCGAACTGCTGGAACAGCTGGCCATTTTGTGACAGCCGATTTTCCCGTCCGACGATGCCGCCGGTGCAAACGTTGGGATGGCCACTGAGGCATTGCGGGCAATTGCCGCAGAAGCCGGACAGGCAGGCAACGACGTGGTCGCCTTTGCGCACCGCGGTAACGTCGTCGCCCACGGCTTCGACCACGCCGGCCCCCTCGTGACCGAGTACGAAGGGCCGGTCGAGGTTGAAGCGGCCCAGGCCGTCCACGATGTGCAGATCGCTGTGGCAAACCCCGGTGGCAACGGTGCGGACCAGCACCTCACGGCCGCGCGGTTCATCGATATCGATGGTTTCGATGGTCAGCGGTTGGTGCACCTCTCGAAATACGGCGGCGGTGATTTGCATGGCTTTCCTCCTGGCGGGGCGTTTGAGGAAATCATCTACCCAAGTGGCGCAAACAAGCAATGCAGCCACGATCGCAGGTGACGGTGGCGACATCGGTGGGTTGTCGGGTTGAATGGGCACCCCCTTGCCCAGTACTCAGTCTCGTCTATCACCTGAGGCGAATTTTCACCGCGTCCGGCAAAGGCCCCTGCATGCTCATCGGCTTCAACCTTCCGATCTCCGGCCCGATGGCCACAGCCACCGATATGGCCCGCGTCGCCCAGCTCGGCGAGGAACTCGGCTTCGACTACCTCACTCTCACCGACCACATCGCGTTGCCCGATGTGACGGTCCCCGGTTACCCGTATTCGGAGTCAGGCGAATTCTACTCCCCCGATCCCGGCCATCGCATGGAACAATTGACCGCGGCTGCCTGGATTGCCGCCAAAACCACCAAAATCCGGCTGGTGCTCGCGGTGATGGTGGTGCCGCATCGGCCCGCCATCCTGGCCGCCAAGATGCTGACCACCATCGACGTGCTGTCCAATGGGCGTCTCGACGTCGGCATCGGTGCCGGCTGGCAGAAAGTGGAGATCGACGCCGTCGCCACCACGCCGTTCGCGGAACGCGGTGCCGTCACCGACGAATACCTCGATGCGTTCCGCGCCGTCTGGACCCAGAAGCACGTCACCTTCGCCGGCAAATACACCCACATCGATGGTTTGCTGGTCGATCCCAAACCGGTGCAGCAACCGCACCCGCCGATCTGGGTCGGCGGCGAAACCGGCCCCTCCATGCGCCGCGCCGCCCGTGTGGGCGATGTCTGGTATCCGATCGGCAGTAACAAGGCCAACATGCTCGACACCTTGCCGAGGTTGCAGGCCGGGATTGCGAAGCTTCGCGATCTGACCCGACAGGTCGGCCGCGATCCGGCCAGGATCGGTATCGCCTACCGCATTAAGCGCCACGGCCAACCAGCACCGCTCGCCTCCGATGGATGTCGCAAGCTGTTTACCGGCTCGATCGCCCATGTGATCGAGGACATCGCCGCATTGCGCGACGTGGGCGTCACCGCGATGGATTTCGACTTTGAGGGGCGCGACACCGACAAGGCGATCGACGAAATGAAGAAATTCCGCGATGAGGTGTTGGCGCGGATTTAAGTCCGTGCCCTGATAGGGGCATGGATTCAGACACGCCAAACTCCACCCTGTCTCACCTCTCGCCGCAGGACGCATCGGACGAAATCTTACTGACCTGGGTCGGCGATCCAGCCGACTCACCGCTCAGCAAAGCGTCCGAGGGCGAGCCGCCCTTCACAATCGACGCCGACCTCTGTCATGCCGTTGCGGTCGACCTGCAGAATTCGGGTCGTCGCGTTGAGGCGGAAACCTTCTACCGAGCCGCGCTCGCTCTTGCCCCCGAACGCCCCGACTCCTGGTCCAATCTCGGCCTGACCATCCTGCAGGAAGGGCGGGCGGCGGAGGCCATCGAGTGCGAACGCCAGGCCCTCCGCATCGATCCGGACAACGTCGAAGCGCTCAACAATCTCGGCATCGCCCTGCATGCTTTGAATGCCTTGTCCGAGGCGGAGAACCATTTTCGCGCTGTGCTTCGCCTTGAGCCCGATCATGCCAACGCCACACTCAACCTCGGCGTTATCCGGCAGTCTCTGGGCCACCTGGAGGAGGCGGCGGCGCTGTACCGCCGAGCCCGGGGGCTTGGTGCCGATGAAGCCCGGGTTTGCAACAACCTCGCTTTGGCACTGGCCGAACTGGGTCGGCTGGACGCGGCCGAAGCAGTCTGCCGTGACGCCCTTGCAGCCAATCCCGATTACCCCGAGGCAGCAGTCAACCTCGGGATGATTCTGCTGACGCAATTCCGGCTGAAGGAAGGCTGGCGGTGGTACGAGGCCCGCTGGCGCGTCCAGCCACTGGTCTCGTTACCCCAATTGCCGGCCGAGACACGGTGGACAGGCGCGGCGCCGCTCGCCGGGAAAACCATCCTGCTTCTGGGCGAACAAGGTTTTGGCGATGTTCTGCAATTCTGCCGTTATGCCCCAATGGTCGCCGGCCTTGGCGCACGCGTCATCCTGGCGGTGCCGGCGACGCTCACCCGCCTGATGGGGTCGCTCCCGGGCGTCGACCAGGTGGTGTCGCAAGACGACGCACTGCCTACGTTCGACCTGCATTGCCCGCTGATGAGCCTGCCTTGGGCGTTTGGCACGACCGAGCAAACCATCCCCTGGCAGGTTCCTTACCTTGCGGCAGATCCGGATGCGGTCGCCGCATGGCATTCGATCGTCCCGTCGCCAGGCAAAACAGCCTCCGGCGCTCCGGGATTGAGGGTCGGTTTGGTCTGGGCTGGCGCGAGCCGCCCGCAACAACCGCACGCAGCAGCCATCGATCGGCGGCGATCGATGGCGCTGGCGCAGATGGCGCCCCTTGGTGCGGTGTCGGACCACGTGTTCGTGTCGTTACAGCTTGGCCCTCCGGCGGCCCAACTCGAGACTGCGCCGTTTCCGTTGATCGACGTCGCCACTCGCCTGACCGACTTTGCCGACACGGCGGCGTTGGTTGCCGCACTGGACCTGATTATCGCCGTCGACACCGCTGTCCCCCACCTGGCCGGCGCTCTTGGCAAACCGGTCTGGATGCTGAGCCGCCACGATGCCTGCTGGCGGTGGGGTAGGGACCGGGATGACAGCCCATGGTATCCAACCATGCGCCTGTTTCGGCAGACGACGCCGGGAGATTGGGCCAGCGTGATGCAGCGGGTGGCGGATGCACTGCACGGGTTCCAAATGATTGGCTGAATCGCTCCCTGGCAAATCGCTTCCCGGCGTGGCACCGTCTTCCGGTTATCGAGGGAGGCGGCGTTGCTCAGCAATCACCTGGAAATTCGTCCAATGTCTGGCACCATTGGTGCCGAAATCGGCGGGGTCGACCTCGAAGGCGCTTTGTCCGATGCAACGGTTGCCGGGATCCGCGGCGCGTTGGCCGAGTATGGCGTTGTCGTGTTCCGCAATCAGACGTTGACGCCGGAACAACATATTGCCGTCGCTCGCCGTTTTGGCGAGATCAACGTCAATCGCTTCTTCGCCTATGCCGATGGTTATCCGGAGATTGCTTTGGTGTCGAAAGAACCTGACCAGACGGCGAATATTGGCGGCGGCTGGCACACCGATCACAGTTATGATGATCACCCGGCTCTGGGTTCGATGCTGTACGCGCGCGAGGTGCCGCCATGCGGAGGCGATACGATGTTCGCCAGCATGTACGCGGCCTACGACGCACTATCGGACGGGCTGAAACAAACTTTGTCCGGGCTTCGTGCGGTACACTCCAGCCGGCACGTATTCGGTATCGAACGGCCGGCCATGCAAGGCCGTATCGGCAATCCTGAGCTGGCAACCCAGGACGCGATTCACCCGGTGGTAATCACACATCCGGAGAGCCACCGGCGGGTGCTGTACGTCAATCCGGGTTTCACGCTGCGCTTTGAGGGTTGGACGGCGGAGGAATCGCAACCTTTGCTGCGCTTTTTGTTTCAGCATGCGGCACGGCCGGAGTTCACCTGTCGCCTGCAATGGCAGAATGGGTCGTTGGCGTTCTGGGACAACCGCTCGACCTGGCATTACGCGCTGAACGACTACCAGGGGCAACGGCGGTTGATGCACCGGATCACCATCGAAGGCGGTCCGCTGCATTGATCTGAATGCGGGCCGTTGGCGTCTGTTGACCGGGTGGGCAAACCCTCTGAACATCACGACCAGGCGGCAGTAAAGGACGTTCGTCATGGCTTCAACACAAGGCGGCGCGACCCGGCAGGGTGGCAACGAATTCACCATTCCGCCGACCATGAAGGCCTGGGTGCTCGGCGATCCCGAGCAACTGTCGATGGTCGAAAAACCGGTCCCTGAGCCTGGCCGGGCCGAGGTGCTGGTGCGCGTTGACGCCATCGCCGTTTGCGCAACCGACATCGAGATCCTCAGCCATGGGCTGCCGGCGATGATCGATGGCGAATTGCCGTTCAACAAAGGCTTTACGCCGGGCCATGAGTATATGGGGACGGTGGTCAAACTTGGTCCGACCGTGGACGAATTTCAGATCGGCGATCGCGTGGCCGTGGAGGTCCACGCTGGATGCGGCCGTTGCCAGCGCTGCCGCGAAGGCATGTACACCTCCTGCCTCAATTATGGTTTCCGCGCCAAAGGCCATCGCGCCAACGGCTTCAGTACCGACGGCGGGTTTGCCGAATATGCCGTCAACAACGTCAACACCATGGTGCATATTCCCGATGAAATGAGCGACGCCGAGGCGACGCTGATCGTCACTGCCGGCACTGCGATGTATGGCCTCGACGTGATGGGCGGGATCATCGCGGGAGAAGGCGTCGTGGTGGTCGGCCCGGGACCGATCGGATTGATGGGCGTTGCGGTGGCGAAGGCTCTGGGAGCGCAGCCGGTGATATTGACCGGAACGCGGGACAAACGGTTGGAGATGGGACGGTTGCTCGGCGCCGACGCGACAATCAATATCGGCCGCGAGGACCCGGTGGCGGCGGTGCAACGCATCACCGGCGGGAAGGGCGTGCAGTATGTACTGGAGTGCTCAGGCGCTGCCAATGCAGTGAACGAAGCCGCCAGGATGGTCAATCGCGGTGGGCGGATTTGCCTCGCGGCGTTTCCACATGAGGCAGTGCCGGTCGATCTGGCGCATATCGTCCGCAACAACATCTATTTGTTCGGCATCCGTGGCGAGGGCCGGAGTGCGACGCATCGTGCGGCGGCCCTGATGGCGCAGAAGCGCTTCGATGCCAAGCTGATCCATACCCACAGCTTTCCGCTTGGTGAAGTGCCGACGGCAATCCGTTACGCCCGCGAGCGGATCGAGGACGCGATCAAGGTGGTGGTGCAGATCAGGGAGATTTGAGTTGGCATGGGGGCCGGCGGCGGCCTAAGTGCCGCCAGTTTGACGCGTCGAGCGCGGGTCTGACCGCCCCTCTAAACGAAAACCGTCGAAGAATGTTTCATCGACTTCGTAGGTTTGAATTGGGCGAACGCCGAGCTGCAGGTCCTCTGAAAGCGAGACCAGCTTAACGCCGTCAATGAGTTCGACGGTTGGCGCGCCGTCCCGTGTCGCCTCTCGCCGCGCCTCCGCTGTGAAATGTCCGGTGGTGATGATAAGGCCGTATTCAGCGCGGCCGGCCATGGCTCCCTGAAAGTTACGGACATGCTGCACCGAAACCGACCCCTGGTACTTCTTGCACTGAAACAAAGCCTTGATGGAAAGGAGTTTGTTCAGTGACAGTGTGCCCTGTCCGTCGATCCCGCCATCGCCTGCGGGCGTTATTCTTGGTTTGGCTGCCGAGCGACTTGTCATCCGGCGGTGCTTCCCAGCAGATGTACGCCGATCGATGATGCGGCAGCCGCCAGCTCTTTGTCGAGCGTCGCCAGTGCAATATCACCCCGCCGCGCGAGTTCCAGGTAGCTCGCATCATAAACGCTTAGCCGATGCCGGCGGGCGAGCGTGAGAACGTCGGTTTCATCAGGTGATCGATCGACCAACACGCGCATTTGCGCGAGTTCACGCAAGAACGCCGCCGTTGCCGTCTCGGTCAATCGGTTGCGGCGCTCGTTCACAACGAGAATATTCCGGACTTCGAACCACCACAGCGCGGGCACACGCGCTTCGTCGGTGCGAATTCGCTCGAATGTCAGGTCAGCGACACAATCGTCCTCGTCATCCAATGCCCAACATGCCACAACCGAAGCATCGAGAACAAAGGGCATCAGTATTTGTGACCCTCATGGCGAGCGGAAAGGATCTCGTCCACGGTGACCTTCGCGGTGCGCTTTCGAAGCGCCTTCATATTTTCGATCGCCTTGTCGATTTCCTCCTGTCGTCTTTGCGTCTCGGGAATGATCCGCGCGATCGCACGGCCGTGGCGGGTAATCACCAGGGTTTCGCCGCGCTCCACCTCGTCGAGAAGTTGGGGGAGGTGGGTCTTGGCTTCAGAGGCCTGAACTTCGCGCATGGCGGGCACCCATAAAAACGATTGGTCGATTTGACTGGTTGATATAGGCCGACCGAGGGATTATGGCAACAACGAAGACGACCCAGCCCGAGTGGTCGAGCGGTTTGTCAGCCCATTCCCAACCGCCGCGAGGCGATCTTCGCGCCCACTGCCATCGCCGCCAGCTTCGCCCACACCACGTCTTCGGTCACCCGGCCTCGTCCAGCGGAAGTGTCGAACCCGCAATCCGTACCCGCCAGCAAACGGGACGGATCGCCAATCACCCGCGCCACGTTCTCCAACCGGTCCGCCACCACCTTGGGATGCTCGATGAAGTTGGTCAACGGATCGATCACGCCGGCGACCACCACCTGACCGTCATCCAGCGGCAGATCCTTCAAACACCGGTACTCGTGCTGATGCCGCGGATTGGCAATCGGTAAAACCCAGCCACCGACACGGGCTTTACTGATCGCCGGCAGGATTTCTGCCATCGCCACGTCGCAATCATGCGGTCCTTCATAGTTGCCCCAACAGGCATGGATACGCACCCGATCGCGGGGAATGTTCACCAGAGCGTCATTGATCGTTGCCACCACACGTTCGGCGAAATCAAGGAACGCCGACACCGGTTGATCCTGGTACGTAATGTGCCGTTCCAGTGCAAGGTCCGGCGCGTCGATCTGCAACAGGAAGCCGTGCCGCACGATCGCCTCGTATTCGACCTGCAATGCGCGGCCCAGAGCAGCCAGATACGCCGCCTCGGTATCGTAATGTTCGTTGCGCATCGCGGCGGCGATGATGCCGGGGGAGGGGGCGGTCATGAACGGCTCGAGAAACCCCGGCGCACCGATCTCATCCATTGTCGCCTGGAATTCGTCGCACTCCGCCTCGACCAGCGCAGGATCGATATATGTCACCGCACCGGTGGCAGAAGGCATCACGCCGCGATTGCTGACCGAGGGCCGCGCGCCATCGGCCGCGGCGGCCCAGGCCTGATACTTGGGATAGTGGGTGAGGTCGGCGACAGGACGCCGGGTCCAGGTGCCGCCGAAGCCGGTCATGCGGTGGCGGACGTAAAGGAAGAACGCCTCCCGCTGCTGCTCGCCGTTATTGCCGACGTCGATGCTGGATGCGATTTGCTGGCGCACGACATGGCGAGTGGCAGCCTTGCCCTCGCTTTCGATCGCGGCGGGGTCCACCGTTTCACCCGCCGCACGCCGCGCGTACAGGGCGGTCAACGCCGGCGGTCGGGGCAGGCTGCCGGTGTGCGTGGTCAGAATGCGGTGGGTGCTGTGGAGCATGGTGAATCCTTCAGTGGCAGCCTGGCCTGACCAAATTGGTAGATTTCTCGAGGACGTCAGTCTCCATTCGGCCGTTATCTCGGTTGCCGGTTATTTGAACCGTGGCATGACGTCCTGACAATACAGGCTGAGCGATCGCATGACCTGCTCATGGCTCAGCAGGCTGCCAACGTTGATTTCCGCTGATATCCCGTCCAGTCCTGCCGCTTCCTGCAGTTCCGCGATCCGCGCCGCGACCATGTCGGGTGTGCCGACGATGCCCTTTTGCTGTAATGCCGCTTCATAGGTTAACGGTCCGCGCAACAGGTCCGCCCGATAGGTGGCAAATCGCATCAACCCTTCCTCGGCGTCCGACAACGCCTGTTCCCGCGTCTCCGCGACATAGATCGGCACCTGCAGATAGGCCTCGCCACGCCCAGGGTGGCCGGCTTCGCGCCAGGCGTCGCGGTAGGCTCGGATATTGGCGGGCAGCGCATCCATCGGACTGGCGCGCATCGCCGAGAGCAGCGGGTAACCAAGTTTGCCGATCGCCGTATAGGTGTCGGGTTGGCTCGCTGCGATACGGATCGGCGGATGTGGCTGCTGCAACGGCCGCGGCACAAGAGTAAAATTCTCGAAGCTCCAGTAATGCCCGCTGTACGACGATACCGGCTCCATCCATGCCAGCTTGATAATGTCGAGGCTTTCGGCGAAACGATCCTGGCTCTCCTGGTACGAAATGCCGTAGGCGTTGTAGGCGCGCGGAAAGGCGCTGCGGCCGACGCCGAAGACAAACCGGCCGCCGCTGATCTGGTCGATCGTCGCGGTCTCCTCAGCCAGCCGCAGCGGATGACCCAACGGCAAAACCTGGACCGCCGTACCAACCCTGATCCGTTGCGTGCGCGCAGCGACAGCGCTGGCTAACGTCAGCGGTGCCGTTGACAAACAGCGCGTCGGGTTCATGTGGATTTCGGCCAGCCAGACGATATCCAGTCCCCAACGCTCGGCTGCCTCTATTTGCGCGAAGGATTGCGCGAAAGCCTCGTTCTGCGAACCGGCTCCGGCGGACAGAAACTCGTGGAAAATGCCGAATTCCATGGATTATCCCCTGCCCATACCTCGGCGTGATCGTCGTTAGGCCGCCGCGTCAAACACGTTGGTGTAGCCAAACAACCCGACTGCCCCGCCGGTGTGCAGGAACACCACGGTCTCGCTCTTGCGGATTTCCCCCTTTCGGATCAGGTCGATCATGCCCGCCATTGCTTTGCCGGAGTAAACCGGGTCGAGCAAAATCCCCTCCAGCCGCGCGACCATCCGAACGGCCTCGACCATGCCTTCGGTCGGGATGCCGTAGCCCTTGCCGACATAATCGCAGTTCGCCACGACCGCGGAACGAGGGATACCGCCACGTACCCCGACAAAATCCGCCGTGGCCTCAGCCAACCGGAACACGTTTTCCTCTTGCTTCTCGCGCGGCAGCCGCACGCCGATGCCGAGCACCGGGATTCCGGCGTTTTCACCCTCCAACCCCACCACCAAGCCGGCATGGGTTCCAGCGCTGCCGGTCGCGGTCACCAGCCGGTCGATTCGCAGGCCCATCTCATCCGCCTGCCGCACCAGCTCCTGCGCGCAGGAGACGTAGCCAAGCGCCCCGACTTTGTTCGAGCCCCCACCCGGGATGACGTATGCCTTCTCTCCGGCGGCCCGGAGTTCGGCGCCTTTTTTCTCGGCCTCTGCATTCATGTCGATCCCGCCAGGCCGGTACTCGATGGCGCAATCGAATAACCGATCCAGCAGCACGTTGCCGCTGTTCAGATAGTCCCGATCGTTGGTCTCGATCCGATGCTCCAGCAGCGCAGTGCACTTCAAGCCGAACATCGCCGCCACCGCCGCGGTCTGCCGCACATGATTCGACTGCACCGCACCCTGGGTTACCACGTGCGTCGCACCCTGGGCTTTCGCTTCCCCGATCAGCCACTCCAGTTTCCGCACCTTATTGCCGCCGGTGGCGACCACGGTGCAGTCGTCCCGCTTGATCCAGATCTCCGGCCCACCCAACTCCCGGGTGAGGTTATCCAGCCGATGCAGCGGAGTCGGTGCGGGGAACAGTTTGACGCGAGGGAAGCGGGCGAGGTGCATGCGTTCGGGTCCTTCACACAACAAGGTTGGCACACAACAAGGTTGGCACACAAAAAAGTCGGCGCGGGCGCCGGGTGGGTGTAATATTTTCCGGGCTGGCGCGTCTGAGGAGCACGAGACCAGAAAATGGAGAGTGTCATGCGTATCATCAGGCGGCGCGGCTGGGAAATCGCCGAGAGTTTGGTCACACCGGAAGCAGTGGTCGTCAACCGCCGCTCCCTGCTGCGAGGCACCGCCGCGATGCTGGCCGCGCCCGCTTTGATTGCGCCGGGCCTCGCCCATGCCGAGCCAAATCCGAAATATCCCGCGGGTCGACCGCTGACCGAGGAAAAATACGCCACTACCTACAATAACTATTACGAGTTCAGTGAGAGCAAGGATCTCTGGCAGTTGGCCCAGAAGATGAAGACCAGCCCGTGGTCGATCGAGTTTGCCGGGCTGGTGAAACAGCCGCGCAAAATCGCCATCGAGGACCTGCTGAAACAGGTCAACGTCGAAGAACGCATCTACCGCCACCGTTGCGTTGAGGCCTGGGCCATGACTGTGCCGTGGACCGGATTTCCGATGACGGAATTGCTGAAACTGGCGGAACCTTTGGGTTCGGCGAAGTATTTGGCGTTCGAGACGGTCCAGGACAAAACTATGGAAGGTCTGAACGAACCGTTGTATCCTTGGCCTTACGTCGACGGGCTGGCGATCGACGAGGCAGGGAACGAACTGGCGTTCATAACGACGGGAATGTATGGCAAGCCATTGCCGCCGCAGAATGGCGGGCCAATCCGCATCACGACGCCGTGGAAATATGGGTTCAAGCAGGTGAAATCGATCGTCAAGGTGACGTTCACCGAAAAGCGACCACGCTGCTTCTGGCAGGACATCAACGCCAGCGAGTACGGATTCTGGGCCAATGTGAACCCCGCGGTTGACCACCCGCGCTGGAGTCAGGCGCACGAGCGGCTGCTGGGCTCGAATGAGGTTGTGCCGACCCAAATCTACAATGGTTACGGGGACTTCGTCGCCGGGTTGTATTCCAACCGCAAGTCAGAGAAGTTGTTTATGTGAACGCGCAACGCATCCTGGCTGTTCTGGCTGCCGTCCTGTTCGTGGGCTCGGTGGGGCTTGCCACGGTGGGACCCGAGATGGTCAGCCTGGGTGCGGTCTTGTCTTATCTCAGCACCACCGCCGAGAGCGACCTGCACCATTGGTTGGTGCGGATCATCGGTCCCTGGGTGTGGGATTACGTCGCCAGCCCATTGCTGGTCAGGCCGGCGTGGCTGCCGTTGGGATCGATGGGCCTGATTTGCGCCGGGGTGGCGCTGTCGCTGCCGGCGAATGATGCGACGAGGCGATCCCATCGCCGCAGCTGACCTTAGCTGGTCGCGCCAAACAACCCGCCTAGCTGTGCGAGGCCGGCCAAATGTTGGTCCGCATCCCCGTATAGCTGATCGATCATCGTCATGCGCTTGAAGTAGTGGCCAACCGAATACTCCATCGTCATGCCGATCCCGCCGTGCAGCTGAATTGCCTCCTGCCCGATATGCCGTCCGGAGCGGCCAATCTGCACTTTCGCAGCAGCAATCGCCCGCCGGCGCTCAATCGGGTTTTCCTCCGCCGCCATGACCGCGGCGAACATCGCCATGCTACGGGCCTGCTCGAGCGCCACCAGCATGTCGACCGAGCGGTGCTGCAAAACCTGGAACGAACCGATCGGCCGGCCGAACTGCTTGCGGGTCTTCAGATATTCCAGCGTCAGGTCGTGCATCACCTGCATGGTGCCGACGGCTTCGGCACATAGAGCTGCAATCGCCTCATCGACTGCGTGTTCGATCAGCGGCAGGGCGTCGTCGCTGAGCGCAACGGCGCGCACGCCGTCGAGCGTGACCTCAGCAGCGCGCAGCCCATCCTGCGTCGGATAGCCGCGGCGGGACAGGCCGGGGGCGTCAGACTCGGTCAGGAACAGGCCAATTCCGCTGCGGTCCCTCTGCGCACCGGAAATCCGCGCCGTGAGCAGGATCTTATCCGCCGCATCGCCATGCAGCACGACGCTCTTCGCACCACTCAGCAGATATTCGGCACCGTCCTTGCGCGCGGTGGTTGTGACATTTGCAAGGTCATAGCGCGAGTGCCGCTCGACATGGCCGAACGCGAGTTTCAGCCGGCCCGCGGTGATCTGCGGCACCAGGGAGGCAATCAGCGCCTGATCGGCGGCTCGCCGCAGCAGCCCACCCGCGAGGATCACCGTCGCGAAATAAGGTTCGACGACCAGGCTGCGGCCAAATGCCTCGGTCACGATCATGGTTTCGACTGCACCACCGCCGAAGCCGCCCAGAGATTCCGCGAACGGCAGACCGAGAAGCCCTTGCTCGGCAAAGCGCGACCACATGGCGGCGCTGTATCCTGCAGGTTCGGCCATGTATTGCTTGCGTTGCTGGAACTGATACTGGTCGAGGATCAGCCGGTCGACGCTTTCCTTCAGCAGGCGCTGCTCATCGCTTAGATCGAAGTCCATTGTTTCCTCCCGGCGGCGCCGGCCTGGTTCCCAACCCCCTGGCTCACAACCCCCCGGCTCACAACCCCAGGATGGCTTTGGCGATGATGTTGCGCTGGATCTCGTTGGAGCCGCCGTAGATCGATACTTTTCGATAGTTGAAATACATCGGCGCCGCCTCGGTCGCGTACTCGGGGCCGATAACCGGTTCGTTGCGGCCGTCGAAGTCGCGCTGGTACGGCATGGCGTACGGACCAACCACCTCCATCACAAGTTCGGTCAACTGCTGCTGAATGACCGAACCTTTCAGTTTCAGAATCGACGATGCCGGGTTCTGTCGGCCTTTTTCCAGTTTGCGTTCATCGGCGACGACGCGAAGCTGGGTCATTTCCAGCGCCTTCAACTCGATCTCCACCGCGGCGAGTTTCTCGCGGAATTTTGGATCGTCGATCAACGGCCGGTCGCCGGAGCGCTCGATCGCGGCGAGTTCCTTGATGCGTGCCACTTTCGCCTTGGACGCGCCGACCCGAGCGATGCCGGTGCGTTCATTGCCGAGCAGGAATTTTGCGTAATCCCAGCCCTTATTCTCCTGGCCTACGAGGTTTTCGGCGGGGACTTCGACATTGTCGAAAAACACTTCATTCACCTCACGGCCGCCGTCGATGGTGACGATTGGGCGTACGGTGACGCCCGGCGTCTTCATGTCGATTAGCAGGAACGAGATGCCTTCCTGCTGTTTCGCTGCCGTGTCAGTTCGGACCAGGCAGAAAATCCAATCGGCGTATTGCGCGAGTGTGGTCCAGATCTTCTGGCCGTTGACGACATAATTGTCGCCTTTGCGCTCGGCCCGCGTGCGCAATGAGGCGAGGTCGGAGCCTGAACCCGGTTCGGAAAATCCCTGACACCAGAAAATATCCGCATTGGCAGTCATCGGCAGGAAACGCTGTTTGATTTCCTGACCGCCAAATTGTGCGATCACCGGCCCGACCATCGACACGTTGAATGGGATCGGCGAGGGCACGTTGGCCTGCTGCATCTCGTCCTGATACAGATAGACCTGCACTGGCGACCACGCTTTGCCGCCCCATTCCACCGGCCAGTTCGGCGTCGCCCACCCGTGCTGATTCAGCGTGCGCTGGCTGAGGATCATGTCGTCCCGACTCAGACCCTCGCCCTCCGCCACCTTGGCACGAATGGATTCCGGAATGGCGGTGCGGAAGAAGTGCCGCGCCTCGTCACGAAACGCGAGCTCTTCGGCAGTGAAGTTCAGGTCCATCGGACGGTTCCTCGGTTATTCTGCCGCGTCGCGCCGCAGCCGGTCGGTGAACTGCTTGCGGAATTTCGCGACTTTTGGCGCCACCACGACCTGGCAGTAGCCGGACCACGGATTGCGCGCGAAATAGTCGTGATGCTCTTCCTCCGCCGGATAGAACGCGGTGAGCGGCTCGATCTGGGTCACCAGTTTGCGGCCCCAGATATTGGCCTCGGTGATTTCCTGCATCACCTCCGCGGCGGTGGCTTTTTGCGCGTCCGAGTGGGTCAGGATAATGGAACGATATTGCGTTCCGACATCGTTGCCCTGGCGGTTCAGAGTGGTGGGATCGTGGATCGCGAAAAACACCCGCAGCAGATCGGCGTAGCTGAGTTGGTCGGGGTCGAATTTCACCTGCACGACCTCGGCGTGTCCGGTGGTTCCCTGACAGACATGGTGATAGTCCGGGTTGGCGACGTGGCCGCCGGCGTAGCCGGACATCACCGCGGTAACGCCCCGGAGTTCCTTGTAGACGGCTTCCAGACACCAGAAGCAGCCGCCGCCCAGTACCGCGACTTCCTCGCTCATGTGTTGTCTCCTGCGTTCGGGTTGGGTGCAGCATAGCGGAGCGGCCTGGCACAGGCCAGCAGGGCGCGTGCGCGGGTCTTTGCGGAATCTGCTGGGGCCGCTACCCTGGCACAGATGCCGCCGGAACGCCGGATGGCCGCCATCGAGGGAGAGACGCCGATGTCCGAATCACTGCCTGTCATGGCCCAGAAGGGCTCCTATAAAATCGATGTCGAGGCCGGGAAGTCCTATTGGTGGTGCGCCTGCGGCAAGAGCGGCAAGCAGCCGTTCTGTGACGGATCGCACAAGGGCAGCGCGTTCACCCCGATGAAGTTTGATGCCGAACAGGATGGAACGGTCTCGTTCTGTGGGTGCAAGCAAAGCGGCAACAAGCCGCGCTGCGACGGATCGCATAACAGACTGCCGTGATTTGAAACTTCGAAGGTCGCACGCCGGACGCCGGTAGTACACGGTCGGATCGGCGAGCGGCCTTGCGCGCGCGGGCTGAAGACAACCTTTGGCGGTACGTCGGCTTTTCCGCACTATCGTGAAACGACCAGTTCGGGCAGTACTATGCTCGTCACGCTGTTCACCGACGCATCGCACTGCACGAAAACCCGCGTCGCGGCCTATGCCGCCTGGGCCAAGACAGACGGACGGACGGTGCGGCGGGCGGGAGTGCTCAAGGAACCGGTGCCGGATTCGTCGGTCGCCGACTGCCTTATCCGGCCTCGTCCTGGTCAACCGTCCAACTGTCGAGGCATTACCGTCCGGATGACGGAAGCCTCTCCCGGCGCTATGCTGCGGTTATCAGATCCGCCGCAAACGCCGGTCGAGAGGGAACGCAACCATGAAGATCGATGACGTCTCGCTGACCATCTTCACCTGGGACAACATCCCGGCCACCAACTATCACACTGGCACGGCCACGGTCGGGAACAGCAATCTGGGCCTGTTGCGGATCCGAACCGACGCCGGACTGGAGGGCCACGCTTTCCTCGGGTCGGCGACCAACCCGGCCGCGATGGATGGGGCGCAACTGATCCGCTCGCTGAAACCGATGCTGATGGGCAAGGATCCGCTGGAGCGGGAGAAAATCCACGCCGGCATGCGGTTGATCAATCGCGCGGTCAGTTATCGGGTGATCGGCGCGGTCGATACCGCGCTGTGGGACCTCGCCGGCAAGATCGCCGGGATGCCGGTGCACGCGCTGATGGGAACGTTCCGCAACTCGATACCGGCTTATGCCAGTTCGCAGGTATTGCCTGACATTGCCGCCTACGTCGATCAGGCACAATCGTTCAAGGCAGCCGGTTGGCAGGCCTATAAGATCCATCCGCCACGCGATCCTGACCGGGACATCAAAGTCTGTGAGGCGGTGCGTAAGGCGGTTGGCGACGAGTACCGCATCATGCTCGATTCAACGTGGTCGTACGATTACGTAGATGCGCTGCGCGTCGGCCGCGCGATCGAGGCAATGGGGTACTATTGGTTCGAAGACCCGCTCGCCGACGAGGACATCTACAACTACGTCAAGCTGCGCCAGAAGCTGAACATTCCAATCATGGCAACGGAATTCCCGGCCGGCGGCCTCGATACCTATCCGATCTGGCTGACCGAACAGGCAACCGACTTTTTGCGCGGCGACATCCCGAATAAAGGCGGCCTGACCACGATGCTGAAGACCGCGCATCTGGCCGAGGCGTTTGGCTTGCGTTACGAAGTGCATCATTCCGGTAACTCACTGAACAACCGGGCCAACCTGCATCTCTGCATGGCGCTGCGGAACACCACGATGTGGGAGGTGTTACTGCCGGATGGCGCCCACAAGTATGGCATGGTGGAGGACCTGACACCTGACAAGGATGGTCTGATGCATGCGCCTACCGAACCGGGGATTGGCGGCCAGATCGATTTTGACCTGATCAAACGCAAGACCGAGGCCGTGCTGACCTGATCGCGGCTTCGTCGCGTCCGACGCAAACAACGGCGACAGCCAGGGGCTTTCCGCGGCACATCGCCAGGCTGGCACTGTGCCCGGTCATCGCAGACCCGGTGTCGGCAGCGAAGCCTGAAGTGATGATGGTTTCAACCGCGTGGCGAGGCCCTGACGGGCGCTTCTATTATATCGCTGTAACCGCATGGTGCCAAAATCCGGCCCCCGGCCTGGCCGCAACGGGGTTCACGGTTTGTATTGCCCGACGCCCAGGAACCATCATCGCGCCGCCACGGTTTGGATGTAATGTCGGGGCTGGATAGCGGGCAGTCTGCAACGGGGTGGAGACAGCATGAACTGGTCAGGCCAACGCGTGCTGGTGACAGGCGGCGCCGGTTTTCTCGGATCAAACCTTGGTTTGGCGCTGGCAGCTCGTGGCGCGCGGGTGATTGCGCTCGACGGATTCCTGTTCGGCGGCGGCGCCAACCCGAAGAACCTCGAAGGCTCCGATGTCGAACTGGTGCGCGGCGATATCCGTGAGATTGACCTGCGTCCGCTTTGCGAGGGGGCGTCGGTCATCTTCAATCTGGCGGCGCAGACCAGTCACATGGGTGGACAGAACGACCCGCTCGCCGACATTGCAGTGAATGCGGTGGCCCAGGTGCGGCTGATCCAGGCAGCGCGGGAGGCTGCGCCGGATGCGATCGTCGTGCATGCCTCAACGAGGCAGTTTTATGGTCGGGTCGCGAAATTGCCGGTCGGTGAAAACCAGCCGGTGGCGCCTCCCGATGCCAACGGCGTGTCGAAATTCGCCGGCGAGCAATATTGGCTGCTGGAACACCGTGTGCGCGGGCGTCCGGTGGTATCCTTGCGTCTGACCAATTGTTACGGTCCACGACTGCGTGTTCGTGACGCGCGACAAACGTTTCTGGGCATCTGGATCCGCTCGGTGTTGGAAAACAAGCCGTTCGAGGTCTGGGGCGGTGAGCAGTTGCGTGACCTGACCTATGTCGACGACGCCACCGAGGCGTTTCTGCTGGCCGCGACCACGCAACAATGTTACGGGAAGATATTCAATATCGGTGGTGCACCGCCGGCGTCATTGCGAACGCTGGCTGATTTGGTCGTACGCCTGGCGGGTCCACCGGCCCACTACACGGTGAAGCAATTTCCGGCGGAGCGTGCTCAGATCGACATCGGCAGCTATCACGCGGATGATTCGGCGTTTCGCGCGGCGACCGGCTGGCAACCGCAGGTATCTCTGGAAGATGGCATCAGGCAGACGATTGAATGGTATAAGCCCAGACTGGCGGATTATCTGTGAGGTCACGGTCAAAGACACCCCGGGGATAGCGACGCGACACGTACAATCTGAGGACCGCCCATGTCCGGTATCATCGTTCCGCAGGCTAATCCTGGCGCCGGCTACCGCGCCCACAAGCAGGAAATCGACGCCGCGATCAGCCGAGCACTCGAATCCGGGTGGTATATCCTTGGCCAGGAGGGGCGCGCGTTCGAGACCGAGTTTGCCGCCTGGCTTGGTGCCGGCACCGCTGTGGGATGCGGCAATGGCACCGACGCCATCGCTCTCGCATTGCGCGGACTTGGCATCGGTGCCGGCAGCACGGTCGTTACGGTGTCGCACACCGCTGTCGCCACCGTGGCGGCGGTCG
>JBEKQQ010000006.1:0-80281 GCA_049519555.1 Acetobacteraceae bacterium | reverse complement strand
ACCGTCCGCTCAGTCGCCATCCGCCAGCCGTGGTTCGCGCCGTTTCCCTGGGCGCCAGCGACGAAGCGGCGACCGCCAACGGATCATCACCCCATATGTCCTTCTGTGCCTGCTCTGGCAGACAGGCAATGATCCATTGATGTTCGGCCAGCACTGCGTAAACCCAGGCACTGGCAGCACAGCCTTCGGCCAGAATTTCGATGATGCGGGAGAACACGCAGAAATTTTCCTGGTGCCCGCCAAATCGTTGCGGTTGCAGCAGCCGCAAGATGCCGGTCCGGTGGAAGTCCGCGATCGTTTCAGGCGAAATACAGCGCCCCGTTATGGCGGCCGCTTCGCGCTCTGCCAGCACCGGAACCATGGCACGGGCAGCATCGAGAAAAACAGCGGAGCGGTCGGTCATGCCGGAGATCGTTTGGCGTCAGGTCCCGACTGTCAAGCACGGCCACGCCACCCGCTCATCGCTGAACACCGACATTGGCCGGGCGAATCCGATCAGGTGATCCGGCAACCCGGTTTCGCATCGCCGGTGCCGGGGGGACATACCACCCGTCCATGAACCGCCGCTTGACCCGCCGCCGATCCTGTCGTTCAACCCGCCCGCGTGAGCCCGTAGCTCAGTTGGTAGAGCACGAGACTTTTAATCTTGGGGCCGTGGGTTCGAGTCCCACCGGGCTCACCATAAGTCTTTGAAAACAGGCGCTTTTCCGTAGCGATAGCGTATGGATTGCCTGGACGTCACCATGTATGTTGAAACTCCGGGGTTATGGCACTCAGCGCGCCGGAAACACTTCGAAAGGCTACGACGAAGTTTTGGTCGACCTCCCTCCGGTCGACCGCCTTCCACCATCTGGCGAAAAGACATTGGTGAAGCGTCAGGTCACATTTAGGGCAGGTAGCGAGCCACCCTGCCCGCCCATCCATCAGTGCTGACCCGGCTCAGCGCAATCGAGTATGTTCGCCCGATGGGATCAGGGCGCACGAAGCCAGCGCTACTGGTCTGCGAGACACCTGCCGGTGAGGCAATCAAGGTAGTCACCAAATTCTCGCGGGGGTGCGATGAGGGCCTCGCAAACCTCGCACGGGAGGTGATCTCGGCGTGTCTCGCTGCCGGCCTCGATCTGCCCATTCCTCAACCGTTCCTGGTCGAGGTCGCTCCCGAGTGGTCTCGGTTAGTGTCTGATTCGGAGCAGCGGGCTCTAATTGAGGCAAGCTCACCCCTCGCCTTTGGCTCACGTCTCATTACGGGTCAATATGCTGCATGGCCCGCGGGGTATCGCATATCGGACGCAATGGTGCCCGCTGCTTTGGCCATCCTCGCGTTCGACGCAATCATCCAGAACGCAGATCGCCGTTCGGAAAATCCCAACTGCCTGGTCAAGGGAGAGCAACTACGGATCATCGACCACGAGATGACTTTCATGCACGGACTTATCATCGGCTGGCGTCCTCCGTGGGTTCTTGGTGGCCTGCAAGTGCTGGAAACATCCGGATTTCACATCTTTCGTGAGCAACTGCGACGCCGACAGATCGATTTCGGGCCGGTCCGGACAACCTGGTCACGCCTGTCGGATGTGCGCCGGGCAGCGCTTCGAGTCAAAATGCTCGCTACCCCGTCGCCTGCCTCAGTCGTTCACGCTCAGCACCATAATCGGATCGCCGATCTTCTCTGGTGCGATTTCCTGGTCCAGCGGCACCACTGCCGTGCCGATCGCAAAGAATTCGATCACATGCGGCTTCCAGACGTGGCTGCCTTCGTGGATATCCACGCCCACGACGCCTTCAGCCTGCGCCGCGCTGGCTTCGAACTGCATGCGTTCCACCGCGATTTCGCGCGCCTCGTACATCGCCGAGGTGAAGTTTTCCAGTTCCACGTTGCGCCCCATGCTCGCCATGCCGGCCAGCACGCTGCGATGCGCCACGTGATAAACGCAACTGCCCATCACCATCTGCACCGGCCGATAACCCGAGTGCAGCAGCGACCAAAAATCCTGCCCCGAAAGATCCGACGTAAACGGACCGCCGTCATGCGCGCGGAAACCCTTGTGGCCCTCGCCATGCACCACGCCGGTGCCGATGGCGATGAATTCCAGCAAATGCTCGTCCCACTCCAGCCGCTTGATGGTGAGCTTCACCCCGACAATGCCGTCGGCGCCCATCGCGGAGGCTTCGGCGCGCATGCGCGCCATGGCCAGCTCGCGGGCATGATACATTGCCTTCGACAGCACCTCCATTTCCTGGTTCCGGCTCCAGGCACCCCACTGCACGCCCACGTGGTAAACGCAGGTGCCCATGCACAGCCCGATCGGCTCGAACCCCGACTTGCGCACCAGCAGGAACTCATTCACCGAAAAATCCGAGGTGAACACGCCGGTGGAATGAGCCGACGTGCGCAATCCTTTCAGGCGCTCGCGGGCATGGACCGGTATGTCGTTGGGCATGGCTCAGATCGCTCCTGTTTGTTCGTTGGAGGCATAGGACTGGTGGTGCTGCTCATGGCCGGTCAGCGGCGTGCCGTCGGCATGCAGATCGATCACCATTTTGATGTCGTGCGGGAACGGCACTCCGCGTCGTGTATCGACGGTAGTGGCAATCACGATCTGGCGGCCAAGAAACCGTTTCGGTTGGTTTTGGCCGCCTTCGAACTCGAACAGCTGGCCAAAATTGACATGGGCGAGCACCCCATTGCCCTGCCCCGCCGCGCTCTGGCGCAACTGAGCATGGGCCCGGTGGCGGATCGTCTCCCAGAAATGGCTGAGCCAGGTGGATTCGATATTGCCAGCCCAGGTCTGGCTGGCGTTGCCGCGCCAATCAGCCAGCCAGTCGTATTGCGCACCGATGGCGATGCCGGTAGCCACCACGTCGGCCTCCAGCAGCTTGACGAATTCCAGCGCCGGGACGGTGGCCACGATCGGGTCCGTACTGGGCGGCAGACCTTCCACGTAGACCGCCGTGCCCACCAGAGTGAAATCCATACTGCTTTCGACCTGCAGCGGCACGGTGCGCATCTTCACGTCCAGCACGGCGTTGGCGCCCGCGGCTTTGGCCTCGGCCCGCAGCCGCGACAGAGCCGTCTCCCATCCCTGAGCGTGACCTTCGGTCCAGGACCAGCCGTAGTGCATCCAGCAGGTGGCCGACACCGCGGCGATCGGCTTCAGCCCATGCGAGCGGGCCACCATCAGTTCCGCTGGCGTCAACGTGGCCAGCCACGGCAGCTTGCCGCCCCGCGCTGCTTCCAGCCTGGCGCGGGTTGCGTAAGGCACCGTGCCGGTGTGCAGCGCGTTCGTGATATCGGCGACCCGCCGGTCGTGCGCGGCCTGGTGAGCGGCATCGTCCGCCCCGTTTGAATTGCTCATTTCAACTGCCCATGAACGCGTCGAGGGATCCGCTCAGAGCTTTGGCGTGCTCAGTCGCAGCCTTGGTTTCCTGGGCCAGCCGCGAGAACCACTCTGCGGGATCGATGGTTTTGGTATTCAGCGTAATGCCGCGCACCACCATGGCGACGCTCGCCTGCAAGCGTCCACCGGCGATCTCCAGCTTGTACTGATTTTCACCGAGGCTGACCGTCACACCTATGGTCCTGGCGGCGCGCGACAAGAAGCCTTTGCTTTCGTGCACCGTGACCTGATCCGGCAGCGCCTCTTTCAGCCTCTGGGCAAAAGCGGATAGATTGCTTTCGGCGTCGGATCGGAAGCGGCGGAGCCAGGCGGCCTGCCGGTCGAAATCGATGTCTCCGCTCATGGTTGAATGGCGTGCTGGTTTACCCCGCGCATGCCGGTGACGAGCTTGTCGCGGATAGCGGCAAGTTTGGCTTCGCGCTCCCGGTCGCCGACAGCCACTTCGCGTTCAATTTCGATCACCTCATGCATGGTCTGGATGGCCTCATCCGCCACCTGTGCCAGCACGTCGATATTGCGTTGATCGCCGCCGAGGGAACGGGCGGCAGACGTAGCGGCGTCGTGCGCGCCTTTACTTGCCAATTGGGTAATCTGGCGGGCGGCCTCATCCAGCCGTTCGCTTTCCTCAGCGGCCCGGCGGATATCCACCTGGACCACCGCTTGCGACGCCACCGCCATCAGCCGGGGGATCACCACCAGCATGCCGTTGGAGATCTTCATCAGCCTTGTCTCGGCTGCCTTTTTGTTCTGGCCGATGATCGGGATCAGCAGTGCTGAGCCGACCAGGTTCTCGCGCATTTCGGCGATCTTGCCGCGGAAATTGGCAATCGCGCCGCGGAACTCCATGACATCCGCGGCATCCGCCGGGTCGCCGGTGCGTACCGCATTCTGGCGCAAAGCTTCCAGCTCTTCCTGAGCGCGGTCCAGCGCGATCTGGCCGCCGGCGATGTCAATTTTCAGCACGTGAAGGCTGTCGCGGATTGCGGTGGCCTGCTGATCCAGCAACTCGATCGCAACCGCCAGGTCGGCCTTGGTTTTCCGGGCTTTGGCCTGTTCGCCGTCCATCAGCTGCAGAAAGGTTTTGCGGTTTTCCGCGAAGCCCTTGAACGCCGTGTGGGCGTCGGCCACCGAGCCCAGAAGACGGCCGATCAATCCCTTGCGTGCCGCAGGTTGGCCGCCGGCAGACTCCGCCTGTAAGTCCTGAATTCGGAGAATCTTCACGCCATCGATCACCGCGGCGGCAATGGCGCCAACCTCGCCGGCATCGCCGAGACGCACACCAGTCAGCAGTTGCCGGGAGGATTGCGCGATCTTCGCCAGGGCACCGTCGCCATGCGCGAGCAGCGAGGTGGTGACGCGGAAATCCACTTGTCCGGCGGACTTCTGGGCTGCGGCGAGGTCCTCCGCACTGAGCTTCGCGATCTCCACCAGCCGTGGCGGCGCTGGCTCGGGCTGAAGCCGTGGGTCGGCCACTGCCGTCGGTTCGGTGATCACGACCGCCTGGGAGACAGGCGGTTCGGGCTTCGGATCATCGAACATCGAGAGGTCGAGCGGCACTTCCGGCCTGGTCTCGGACATCCTGAACTCTCCACACCAGAGGGTTTCACCATACCGGAACCGGCCGCTCCGCGAATATGGAATTCCGAGATGCGCGGTTGACGGTCTGGATGATGAGGTATGACGAATTGCAACAGGGTCACAATTATGGCTGATATCCTGGGCGCGCCGCGCTGATCGAACTGGTGCCGAGTGGACGGCACCCGGCGAGCGCGCCAGAACAACGGACAGCCCGGGGAGCCCAAGAAATCGTGCGTTGTCCCACAACGGTCATGCCGAACGGAGATCCATCATGGAGCTGAACGCCGATTTCTCGAAGCGTGTTTCGGTTCACGCGGCCCACATCCCTTGGGTTCCATCGCCGATGGCAGGTGTCGACCGAAGGATGTTGGATCGGATTGGCGATGAGGTTGCCCGCGCCACCTCGATCGTCCGTTACGCGCCCGGGTCGCACTTCTCGCCACATACCCACGGCGGCGGCGAGGAATTGCTCGTGCTGGACGGCGAGTTCAGCGATGAGCACGGGGACTTTCCGGCCGGGTCGTATATCCGCAATCCGCCGACATCACGGCATACGCCGAGGTCGAGGCCGGGCTGCGTGCTGTTGGTGAAGCTTTGGCAGTTCGATCTGGCGGACCGTACCCAGGTGCGGATCCAGACCGGGGATCGGCGGTTTATTCCGGTGGCGGGCCGGGATGGCGTCACGGCGCTCGAATTGTATCGGGATCCCCATGAAAATGTCCGGCTCGAGCGCTGGGCACCGAATGGAACGACCCGCCTGGCGCCGAGCGGTGGGGTAGAATTACTGGTCGTTGAAGGCGCGTTCGAGGAGAGCGGCGAGCACTTCGAGGCGCAATCGTGGCTGCGGATACCCGCCGGTGCGACTCTTGCCGCCAGGACGGGTCCGGACGGCAGCACCGTCTGGATCAAGACCGGTCACCTGGGCCGTCCCATTACTTCACCCACAGTAACGTCCGCCTGACCGCGGGCGCACTTCGCGCCCTGCAACAACCCCACAGCCTGTTGTGCGCCGGCGGTCCGCGTTCCCGCGTTACTGAAATCGTTCGGCGTCGATATAATAACCCAGCTCTGATCCATAGTATAAATTCCCAAAAGAGACGTGCCGGCGCGGCGCTGGCTACTGCTGTTTCGGCATCGCCAGCGCGCGGAACGCAGCCAAAAGCTTTTCGCCGTCCGGGCTGCCCCACCCGCTGGCGGCGTTCCATCCCGAACCGACCGCGGGATAGCCGCCGACACCGCCGGAGCCATTATCACCGTTGGCTATGCTGCGAAAAGCTCCGCTGGGTCCTACCTGCTGGTAGAGAGGGGGATTGATGAAGCCTAGATTACGGCCAACGCCCTGATTCAGCAGTGCGACGAGGCCTGCCCAGAATGGAGCGGCCATCGAAGTGCCACCAAGCACAGTGATTGTGCCATCGATCGAAACGCGAAACCCATTTCTCGGCGCGGCACTGGCGACAACATCGGGGACGCCGCGCCCGGCAAAGCCACCTTTCCCCATCGGCACTCCAGCGTTTGACTGCCAGTTCGGCAGCGGAAAGAACCCGCTGACGCCGCCGCCCGAGGCGCCCCCACTGGCCCCGTCGTTCCAAACCGTTTCGCTGAGGATCGCGTTGCCGGTGGCAATCATGCTGGACCCGCCTACCGCCAACACGTAGGGGCTGGAAGCTGGAAAGTCGACATGCGGCTGGCCATCGGCCATCCCGTCGGCCACACCGTTGTCCCCGACGGCAACACAGATCGTGATCCCGCGCGCTGCCGCGTCCTGGAACGCCTGGTTCATTGCTGTCATGGCTGCCGCAGTCCATTGGGCCTCGGGCGATCCCCACCCAATCACCACGACCGACGGTTTGTTTGTGTCATCGTGAATTGCCATGGTGATGGCATGAAGAAAGGCGATATCCGTATTGGGGGCGAAGTAGACAACGATGTGGGCGCCTGGTGCACTGCTTCCGGCGATTTCTATGTTGCCATAGACTTCGCCATCCGGACCGTTGGGATCACCTGTCGGGTGGTTCTTACCGCCATCGACCGAAACCGCCGTTACGGTCGGCGTGGCAAGGCCAATGCCGGAGAAGTAAGCGTTCAACCTGTCGGTGTTGTATCCCCCCGCCAGCTCAATCAGGCCGATCGTCTGGCCGGCGCCGGTGAGCGCGGGAGGAAAGCCATAAATCAACGCAAGCTGCCTACCCGTGTAACCCTGGCCTTCAATGGTCGTCTGCGACGATGCTCCGCCAGAAGGCGTGGTCGGTATGGTGGACGTCGTGGTCGGCTCAGTTGAGCCGGGTTGGCCGCGGTTGATAAGCTGTGCCATCTGATAGGCCGTCTCAATAGCGGGGGTTTTCTTCTTTATGTCGTCATACATTTCGGCAATTTGTTGTCTGTATATTTCGATCTGCTGCTTGTCCGCAGTGACAGCCACCGCCTGGGCATCAACAGATGCCTTGGCGTCATGCAGCTTATCAGCCAGGTCATGTATCTTGTCGTTCATCTCGCCGACCTGATCGTACGCATGCTTGACGTCAAGGGCATAAAATGCTGCGCCGATTGTGAAGAAAATTACAATTGCGGCGCCGGCAAATTTAACAAACCGAACCAGATCGTTGTCGATTACCCAGGCGACCTTGCCAGGTCTTACAAAAACGATGGTTCCGGCCTCGCTACCGTCAGCTATCGCGTCGTCCTTGGCACCCGCTGAAGCCACCAATGATGATGCGCAGTATCGGCATTTGACTGCCTCATCGTGGACTTCCTCGCAGCAGAATGGGCACTGCTTCATCCGGCGCCTTCTGACAATCGTTGCCATTTCGTGGGCGTAATCTCTGTGGTCAGGCTGGCGGATGCTTAGTACCGGCCCATCCCTTTCGCACAAAAAACTATACCGCAACCGGGCAACGCAACAAGGCCGGGTAAACCCCGGCCTTGACGACGCGACGTACGCGGTGCTTACCGCGCCATTCCCACTGCCCCAGCCGGCACATCATAAAACGCCAGGGTCATCGCGACGCTGCTGTAATGACCCATCAGCGTGATCACGTCGGTGATGCCGACATGCCCGAGCGCCTTGACCGCCCGCTCATACAGCCCACGCGGCACCCAGCGCGCATTTGCCAGCGCCGTTGCCATCTCATAAACGACCTGCTCGCGTTCGTCGGTAAACGACGTTGGCAGGCCGGCAACGATCAATTCGACCTTGTCGGCCGGCAGCCCGACTTCCTTGCCGCGCCGCTCATGCGCCGCCGTCGGATAGGCGGAATGGAACTTGCTGGTGATGATGCAGACCGCAATCTCCCGCTCGCGTTCGGTCAGCGAGTAACGGCCGGCGTGGAAATGGCCGCCGAACGGCCCCGCGACCTTCGCCAGTTTCGGATTGTGCACCCAGATCTTGCTCGGCCCCGGCAACCCTCCACGGGTCTCGATCATGGAGCGATAGCCTTCCTGCTGCTCCGGCGTCATCTGGTCATAGGGAATCTCGGCATAGCGGCCGAAGGTGGGCGTTTCGGACATGTCTGGTTTCCTTCCGAGGCTTGATTGGCCGCGCATCCTGCGACAGCCACGGTTCGCTGTCGACGCGGCCCTGCGCGCGCCCAGGTCTCAGCAGATGCGCGGCAGTTGTTCCCCGCTCAGCATATCAAGCGCCCGCGTGCCGCCGATCATTCCATCAAGTAGGACGGCTCGGCCGGACGCCTCGACCCGACCGATGATCGCAGCGCTGGCCCCAGCTGGCCCACCGCGCAACACAGCCAAAGCCGTTTCTGCCGCGTGTTGCGGGACGAACGCCACGAAGCGGCCTTCATTCGCGACATACAATGGGTCAAGGCCAAGCAACTCGCAGGCACCGCGCACCGGCTCAGAGATCGCGATAGATGACTCATCGATACGAATAACCACACCGCCGGCCTGGGCGATCTCCACCAACGTAGTGGCCAATCCGCCGCGCGTGGGGTCGCGCAGGCAATGCAGCTCGATCCCCCCGTCAATCAGCCGCATCACGGTTGCGGCGAGCGGCGCGCAGTCGCTGGCGATGTCGCCCTCGAAACCAAATCCCTCGCGTGCCGCCATGACGGCGATGCCGTGACGGCCAATATCGCCACTCAGTAACACCGCGTCACCCGGCCGCACCCGGCGCGGTTCCAGTGCGACGCCGGAGCGGACGGCCCCCACGCCCGCGGTGTTGATGTAAACCCCGTCGCCTTTACCGCGCTCGACAACCTTGGTATCGCCGGTCACCAGCCGGACACCGGCGGCATCGGCAGCCTTGCGCATCGACGCCACCACCCGTTGCAATTGCGCGATCGGCAACCCCTCCTCGAGTATCAGTCCGACACTCAAATAAAGCGGCTGGGCACCACACATTGCCAGGTCGTTGACCGTGCCGTTGACAGCGAGCGAACCAATGTCACCGCCCGGAAAGAACAGCGGTCGTACCACATAGGAATCTGTGGTAAACGCCAGCCGTGCACTGCCAACTTCGAACACCGCTCCGTCATGCGCGACACCGTCCTCCGGCAATCCGAACCCTGGGCGAATCATTCGATCAATCAACCGGTGCATCAGCAAACCGCCGCCGCCATGGGCCAGCTCGATGATGTCGCCGCCTGGATCGGGGATCGGGCAAGACAACGCGAACCCGTCGGTCATACCGGCTCCTCAACTGGACGGCGATAGCGATAATAGGCGGCACAGGCTCCCTCTGACGAAACCATCGTCGCGCCGAGCGGTCGTTCCGGCGTGCAGCGTGTGCCAAATGCAGGACATTCGACCGGCTTGCGCAAGCCACGAAGCACTTCACCGGACAGGCATTCGGTTGGACGTTCCGGCGCATCGGAAACGTAACCAAATCGGCGGCAGGCATCGAAGCGCGCATAATCCGGCGCCACGCCCAAACCGCTGTTGGCAATCTCACCCATCCCACGCCAGCGCTGCGTGCGCACCGCAAACACCTGACGCATCAGGCTCTGCGCTGTGCCATTGCCCTCCCGCCGCACCATACGACGGTACGGGTTTTCCACTTCCGCGCGGCCCGCTTCAAGCTGCCTGATGCACAAATAGATCCCTTGCAGCAGGTCGATCGGTTCGAACCCGGTCACGACAATCGGCACGCCGTAGCGGCGAGCGATCGGCTCGTACTCCCAATAGCCCATAACCGTGCAAACATGGCCCGCGGCCAGGAACCCCTGCACCAGATTGTCCGGTGCGCTCAGCAAGGCCTCGATCGCCGGTGGCACCAGCACGTGCGCCACCAACAGGGAAAAGTTTCCGACCCCATCGCGTTTCGCCTGCGCCAAGGTCATCGCCGTCGCCGGTGCCGTCGTTTCGAAGCCAATCGCGAAAAACACCACCTGGCGATCCGGCGTCTCCCGCGCAATGGCCAGCGCATCGAGCGGCGAGTAGACCATCCGGACATCTGCGCCACGCGCCCTCGCCGCGAGCAGGCTGCCTTCGTGTCCCGGCACCCGCAGCATGTCGCCGAACGAGCAGAAGATGACGCCAGGTTCGCCGGCAATGGCGATCGCCGTATCGATACTCTCCGCCGGCGTTACGCAAACCGGGCATCCGGGCCCGTGCAGCAAGGTCACGCCAGGTGGCAACAACTGATCGACACCGTGGCGCACGATGGAGTGGGTCTGGCCGCCGCAAATCTCCATCAGTGTCCAGGGCCGTGTGGCAATCCGCGCGATCGCCTCCACGTAACGCCGAGCCAGTGCCGGATCGCGAAACTCATCGACGTATTTCACGCCGTTTCCTCCGGTTCCATCTCGGCCAGATAGTCGAGCGTTTGGCGTGCTGCCTCCGCATCGATGACTGCGATGGCAAAGCCGGCGTGCACCAGCACGTAGTCGCCAACCACAGCCTCCGGCGCAAAAGCGAGGTTTACGAACTTGACGATGCCACCGAATGCGACCCGGCCCTGGCGGGTCAGGTCGTCGTCACCCGTGATGCTCTGAATCTGCCCGGGAATGGCAAGACACATCAGGGTTTCTCCTCAATCAGCGGGCGGGCGGCGAAGACGGCCTGGCCGACTGCCAATCCGCCATCATTCGGCGGAATGCGTTGATGGAAATACGGCGCGAAACCGGCGGCGCACAACAGGTCAACGGTTCGTTCGGTTAGTCTCGCATTCTGGAAGCATCCTCCGGTCAACACCACGCGCCGTCGCCCAATCCGACGGGCGACGTCGACGATCGCCGCGCTCAGTCCATCGTGCAGCGCCCCGGCAAGTGGTTCCGGCGGCGCGCCCCGCTTCCGCTCCTGGATCAATTCCAGCAATGGTGGCACCCAGTCGATCATCAGCGGTCCATTGCTCTCGCGCACGACGAAGGGCGGCAGAGCAGCCGTCTCGCGGGCACGCGACGCTGCGAACTCCAATGCCATCGCGGCCTCGCCCTCGAAATCGTTCAGTTGGCAAAAACCCAGAATGGCGGCAACCGCATCAAACAGCCGGCCGGCGCTGGAGGTGAACGGCGCGTTGACACCGCGGCGCAGCATCGTTGCCAGCACGCCACGTTCTTGTGCGGTGAAAGCGGCGACCGGGCTGAGCTCCGTGTTGGCAAGTTCGTCGTCACCATAAATTTCGTGCAGCAGTCCGAGTGCGGCACGGCGTGGCTCACGCACCGCCGCCTCGCCGCCGGGCAACCGGAACGGCCGCAGATGAGCGATCCGCCGGAAGCGTTCGGCATCGACGGTCAGGAACTCGCCTCCCCAGATCGTTCCGTCACCACCGTCGCCGGTACCATCCCAGGCAACGCCAAGGACCGGCCCGTCCAATCCATTGTCCACCATGCAGGCCAGGATGTGTGCGAGGTGATGCGGCACGCGCGCGACCGGCAGACCCGACGCCATTGCAACGCTGGTGCTGTGATAGTCGGGATGGGTGTCGCAAGCGACGACCGCCGGGGCGATGCCGTGCAAAGCGGGCAGTTCCTCAGCCATGCAGGAGAAGACGTCGCGGGTACGGGCGGCGGCCAGGTCGCCAATATGTGGGCCGAGGAACAAATGTCCGGCAAAACCCGTCGCCACTGCGTTCTTCTGTTGCCCGCCCAGAGCGAGAACCGAGCTGGCCACTGCCTCATAAGCGATCGGCATCGGCGCATAACCGCGGGAACGGCGTAGTATGACGGGTTGCCCGGCCATGACACGCACCACCGAGTCATCCACCGGCCGGCGGATCGAGCGGCCGTGCACCAGATAACAATCGGCGATCCCGCTCAACCGATCGAGCGCCTCGGTTTCATCTGCAACGATCGGTTCGTCGCCGAGATTGCCGCTGGTCGCAACGATTGGACAGTTCAGTTCCTTCAACAACAAATGATGCAGTGGTGTATAGGGCAGCATGATGCCGAGGGCGGGACTGTCCGGCGCAGCGGAAGCAGCAAGCCCAGGATTATAAGAACGCGCGCGCAACAGGACGATCGGGGCTTCGGGCGAGAGCAGCAGGCGGCGCTCAATTTCGCCGACATGCGCCATTCCGAGCGCCGCTTCGAGCGACGGCAACATCAGCGCGAACGGCTTGCTCGGGCGCCGCTTCCTCTGGCGCAGGCGGCGCACGGCGGCTTCGTTGCCGGCGTCCACCAGAAGCTGGAAGCCACCCAGTCCCTTCAGGGCAACGATTTGGCCGCGCCGCACTGCGTCAGCCGCGTCCTGCAAGGCCGCCTGCGCTGTCGCCGTTACCGTGCCACTGTCGTTCCACAAAGCGAGGCGCGGACCGCAATCTGGGCAGGCAATCGGCTCTGCATGAAATCGCCGGCAATACGGATCGTTGTACTCTGCCTGGCATGCGGCACAGAGCGGAAAGTGCCGCATCGTGGTCCGCGCACGATCGTAAGGCAGCGCCTCGATAATGCTGTAGCGCGGGCCGCAGTGCATGCAACTGGTGAACACATAGCCATACCGACGGTCGGCGGGATCCAGAATTTCCCGCAAACAGTCCGAGCAGGTTGCGAGGTCAGCCATCACCACCGCCGCGCCGGCACTCGCGTGAGTGCTCGGTGCGACAACAAAGCGGCTGTCACCGCGCGGGCTGATCTGGGCTCTGTTGCACTTGAAGACGACGGCGCGCGGCGGCATTTCCTTGTCGAGCCGGGTCAGGAAACGCTCGAGCGCTGGCGGTGCGCCTTCGACCTCGATCGACACGCCATCGCCGGTGTTGCGCACGAAACCGCCCAGTCGTTCGGTGCTGGCAAGGCGGTGGATGAAGGGGCGAAATCCGACACCCTGGATCGCGCCGGTCAGATCCAGCCGAACGCGGGTTACCCGTTCGGCACCTGCCCCGATCGTCTGGACAAGGTTCATGCGGACTCAGACCTCCAGTTCAACGGATCGCAGCACAATGGATTGCGCATCGGGCGCGGCGGGATCGTCGGACACCTCAATTGTCAGGGCAGCGCCCTCGGCGACGGTACCGCGGACCTCGGTGTCGAAGTGTTCGCGGAAATGGTCCGCCGACATCTGGCTGAGCGCACCCAGCCAGACGGTCGCACCGGAGACCCGTTCGGCACCAGCATCACGCGCCGCCGCCTCCAGACGGTGCACGAGGTTATGAATGATTCCTGTCTCATGCATGATCCGCTTCTCCCGCCAGTTGCTGTCCCATGCATCGAAGTTCGGCGGCGACACGCCTGGCGACCTCACCGGTGACGGCGGCGACCTGGGGGCTGATCGGCGCACCTGGATCAAAGTTGGCGCCTTCAACTGCAAAAGCGATGACCTGGGCCGGCAGCAGATCGAGCGCGTCAGCCAGACCTACAGCTTCCGCCACGCCAAACCCGTGTGTCGAGGACAGCGAGAGTTCCGGCGGCAATGCATCGCGCAGCAGATCGATGCGGTGGATGCTCCCCGGAGTGCCGCCAGGTGCTGCCGCATCCACCAGGATAACGGCATCACGGCCTTCCCAGTCGTCGATCAGCGCGAGCGCGTCGCCAGACCGTTCCAAAATGGCAACGTCAGACGACACTCGCCCGAGCAGTTGTCGCACCACCAATGGACCGATGCCGTCATCGCCTCGGTCGGGATTGCCGACGCCGATGACCAGGACCCGTGCTGCTGCCGCCGGCGTCATGACCGTTGAACCGAAAGTTTGAGGAAATGACACGAGCATGAAATGCAGGGATCGTAATTGCGGATGGTCTGCTCGCAGCGGTCACGCAACGCATCGTCCGAGAGTTCCAGCGACTGGTTCGCCACCTCGCACAAATCTTCCTCGATGCACGCCTGGTTTTGTGACGTTGGCGCCGCGATGCGAGCGGTGACGATACTGCCGTCGCCAGCGATCTCGTAACGGTGATACAGGATGCCGCGCGGTGCCTCGGTGCAGCCGTGACCCACCCCGGCACGCGGTTCGCACTTCACACTCGGTTCGTCGGGCGCCTCATAAGCAGCGATGATGCGCAGCGCCTCGTCGCAGGCGTAGACCAGCTCAAGACCGCGCACGATGATGCTTTTGAACGGATTGCGGCAGACCGGCCCAAGTCCGACCTCACGGGCCAGTGACTGAACGTCGGCAGGCAGTCGATCAAAATTCAGGTTATAGCGCGCCAGCGGCCCAACCAGATAACTGCCTCGCCGTTTCAGCACCGATTGCAACGCCGTCGAGTGCGCGACGTGACGTTCCTCGAACTCGCTGTCGTAATCGTCGACCGCGATGTCGAGCCCGTGGTTCGAGACGACGCGACCTTCGTTGATCGGATACTCGCCGGGATGGCACAGCGAGACGAATTCGTAGTCGCGCTCGTAGTCGGGGAATGGGAACGTCGCCACCCACCGCACCGTCGCGATGGCCAGGTCGCGCGCGTGTTTCAACTGTTCCTCGACCGGCGCGAACTCCATGCGTCGTGGCACGCGGTAGAAACCGCCGACGCGCACATTCACCGGATGGATTTCACGTCCGCCGATGACGCGCATCAGTTCGTTGCCGATCTTCTTCAACGCGAGGCCACCGCGCACCGCGTCGCCATGCTTCGCCGCCATTTGGATGCCGTCCTGGAAGCCAAGAAAGTCCGGAGCGTGCAGCATGACCACGTGCAACGCATGGCTCTCGATCCATTCGCCGCAATACAGCAGCCGGCGCAATTCCCGAAGTTGACCATCGACCGTGACGCCAAGCGCCTGCTCCATTGCATGCACGGAGCTCATTTGATAGGCGACAGGACAAATGCCGCAGATCCGGGCGGTGATATCCGGTGCCTCGGCAAAGCCGCGGCCGCGCAACAGCGCTTCAAACAATCGCGGTGGTTCGAAAATCTTCAGTTTCGCCGAGGTCGCGCGCCCATCCTTGATGGTCAGATCGAGCGCACCCTCGCCCTCAACGCGGGCGATATAGTCGACACGAATCGTTTTAGTCGCCATGCGCATCGCTCTCCTGGCGGAACGGCTCCGCGGCGGCGTTAAAGGTGCGGAACACGCGGTGCAGATCGCGCGGCGTCGCCCCCAGCTTCAACCATTCTTCGGCGAGCGCAGCAGTATTCGGCCGCTCCCTCGGTCCGAAACAGCCGTAACAACCGCGATTGAACGCCGGACAGATCGCACCGCAGCCTGCATGCGTGACCGGACCTAGACACGGTGTCCCCATCACCATGACGCAAGTGTTACCGCGTAACTTGCACTCGATACAGACGCTGTGGTTGCCGATTTGCGGCTTACGTCCGGCGAGGAAGGCAGAAATCACTTCCAGCAATTGCGCTTTGTCGATCGGGCAGCCGTTCAATTCAAAGTCCACCTTCACGTGCGCCGAAATTGGCGTCGAGGTGGCCAGTGTCTTGATATATTGCGGCGACGCGTAGACGGCGGCGACGAAGTCGTTGATATCGGCAAAGTTCCGCAACGCCTGGATGCCGCCGGCAGTGGCGCAGGCCCCGATCGTTACCAGGAATTTCGATTGCCTGCGTATTTTGTGAATGCGTTCCGCGTCGTGTGCGGTGGTGATCGAACCCTCGACCAGCGACAGGTCGTAAGGCCCTTTCGCCATTACGCTGGAGGCTTCCGGGAAATAGGCGATCTCCACCGCATCGGCCACCGCAAGCAGTTCGTCCTCACAATCGAGCAGCGAAAGCTGACAGCCGTCGCAGGAGGCGAACTTCCAAACCGCCAGACGCGGCCGCCGAGTTTCGGCCATCTCAGATCTCCCGTACGGTCATGATGTCGGCGATCCGGTCGTAACGCATGACCGGTCCATCCTTGCACACGAAATCCGGCCCGAACTGGCAATGACCGCACAGGCCGATGGCACATTTCATATTGCGTTCCATCGACAAATAAATCCGCTCCGACCCGACGCCTGCGGCACTCAAGGCGTTGGCGGTGAAACGCATCATCACTTCCGGGCCGCACACCATTCCGACAGAACTGTGCGGGTCGAATCCCGCCCGCGCGATCAATCTTGGCACTACGCCAACATCGCCTCGCCAGTCCGCATCGGCACGATCGACGGTCACCAGGACCTCCAGGTCGAGACGGCGGCGCCAACGCTCCACTTCGTGACGAAACAGGATGTCAGACGGACTTCGCGTTCCGTACAAGATCACCACACGTCCGTACTGCTCCCGCCTTGCCAGCACGT
This sequence comes from Acetobacteraceae bacterium, assembly GCA_049519555.1. Lineage (GTDB taxonomy): Bacteria > Pseudomonadota > Alphaproteobacteria > Acetobacterales > Acetobacteraceae > Rhodopila. The sequence goes on along the minus strand of JBEKQQ010000006.1, from coordinate 63,751 downwards.
GGTAAATTGCTGGCCGGAGCGGCGCCAGGCCAAGTCCACCGGCCACGAACACCACGTCGTTGCCCTCAGCAGCCTCGACCGGCCATGGCGTGCCATACGGTCCGCGCAAGCCCAGTGTCGCTCCGGCGCCAAGCCTGGCAATCGCCCCGCTGACCACCCCAACGTCGCGCACGGTGTGCACGTAGCTACCGCTTGCCGCCGGATCGCCGCTGACGCTGATGGCGACCTCGCCGATGCCGAACACGTAGAGCATATTGAACTGGCCAGGTTGGTAATCCGGCCGCTCACCGGTGACCGGGGCAAGTTCCAGGGTCGTAATGTCGTGGGTCTCACGGCGCACCCGGCCGACGCGATATGGCACGGGGACAAACGGGTCGGCCAATTCCGTCACTTGCGGCCTTTCCCGTAGACGTCGAGGATCTGCATCCGCGTGTCGTCAAGCCGGCCGACGATAATCGGCACGATACGCTTCATCATTTCGTAGCCGAGACGCGGGTCGGCCTCACATTTATCGCGCAGACATCTGGCATCGATGCCGATCGCACGGGTGAGTTCCACCGCGCGAGCATCGAACCGCCAGCGATAAGGCGGCACCAACCAGGAGGTGCCGACGATGTCGCCTTCGCCCTCGGTGGAAAACACGATCGGCGTTTGGCCAGGAGGGAGGATTTCGAGAGCGACCTTGCCGTGACGAATCAGGAAGAATTCGTTGGCGGGATCGCCCTCGTGCGCCAGATACTGACCAGGATTGAAGCGGTGATTGCGCGCGCAGCCGGACACTACCGGGCCTAGTTCCTCTTCGAACCCGGCGAAGAACGCATGCGCCAGGACGATACGTTCAAGCCCCTCCATGATCGGCCTCCTGCGGCAACGTCGACGTGGCCCGAATGGCGGCCGCCTCGACCGTGATGTCGATGCCGACCGGGCACCATGTCATGCAGCGGCCACACCCGACACAGCCCGAGGTGCCGAACTGATCGATCCAGCTCGCGAGTTTGTGGGTGATCCATTGACGATAGCGCGACTTTGTCTCGGGCCGCACGCTGCCACCGTGAATGTAGGAGTAGTCTGCCGTGAAACATGAATCCCAACGGCGGACTCGCTCGGCTGTCTGGCCGGTAAGGTCGGTGTGGTCTTCGACCGTGGTACAAAAACAGGTCGGGCAAACCATGGTGCAGTTGGCGCAGGCGAGGCAGCGGTCGGCGACGTCGTCCCATCTTGGATGAGTCGGATTGCTTTGCAACAACTGCTTCAGCCCATCGGTATCCAGCTTGCGGCCCATGGAACCTGCGGTTCGCGCCACAACGGCGGCGGCCGCGGCCAGATCTTCGGACGCGGCGGCATCGTGCGGCAGTTCGGACAGCAACCTGGCACCGGCAGCGCTCCCGGTCTCGATCAGAAAGCGATGCCCGTTGCCGTCAATTAGTTCGGTCAATGCGAGATCGTAACCGGCGTCGACCTTCGGTCCGGTGTTCGTTGACACGCAGAAGCATGTGCCACCCGCCTGGCCGCAATTCACCGCGACGATGAAATTATCCCGGCGTCGCCGTTGATAGTCCGTATCGATATACGGACCCTGGACAAACACCTTATCCTGTATGGCGATCGCGTGAATTTCGCAGGCGCGGACGCCGAGGAAGGCAAATTTTGGCGTCACATCCTCGGCCGCGACGACAGTGAACCCGTCCGCGGTGCGTTGCGCTTGCCACATCCGTTGGACTGGCTGCTGCAGGAAGCGACGCCAGGACTGTGGGCCGACGGCATAGCCAAATAGTGCGTTGTCGGAGCGCCGTTCCAGACGATATCGGCCGGCGTCCTGCTGGTCGGTCCATCCGGTGGGGAGATCGGCCAGCCTCGCGACCTCATCATACACAATGGCGCCATCGCGAACGGTGGGGCCGAGGACCTGATAACCTAGCCTCGCCAACGCCTCGATGAGCGTACGCAGGCCGTCGAGCGAGAGAATGGCTTGTTTCCCCATGGGTGGATCAACCTCCGTCATACAAATCTCCGTTGGTGACCGCCCTTTGTGAGACTACATCCTACGGTTGTGGAATTGCCATCATTTTCTCTGCGGCCGAGTAGGACAGAAGGATCTTGTCACGGGTTACGAGTATGTGCCCGGATGGAACCCACCGGTCGATTACCTGACGAAACCATGCGCACACGGGAGCGTCAGAATAAGCCGACAAGCGGATGGCGCTGTCTTGCCGCGATGGTCCGGCTGGATGACTTATCGGGCATCATGGTGGTTCCGACAGACCGGTCAAGCTGCCCCCTGGCGGCTGTGCCGCCACAGCTTTATTCCGGCCTCTGTTCGTCAGACCTGGGCGAGATCCAACCCAGGATCTCGGGTTGGGTGTCGTAGCGTATTGCGTCCTCCGGAATGACGACCCACTTCTGCGCGCTGCGCGTCCAAAAGTGGACTGTCGGAACCAGCCATGACGTATCGTCCAGCGTGCCGGGCTTTACATTCCGGTTGGGATACGACGTCCCGCCGGGCATGTGGTAAAGCCTCGTGCCGCAATCTCGACAGAACCAACACTCCATCGTCTTTGTCTGGCCGGTAGCGCGAGCAAACATCTCTGGCACACCCCGTGTGAGGTGGAAATGCTCTTGCGGAATAACCGCTGCCATGGCGAAGGCGGAGCCGGATTGCCTCTGACATTCGGTGCAATGACAGGCATAAACGACTTCCGGCGGGCCGGTAATCTCGTAACGAACCGCGCCGCACTGACATCCTCCGGTTTGTGGAAAACTCATGGACTGGTGTCCTTGACGTTGCATGGCACGTCACGAAGTTGGCCGCCAAACATCGGGCAAGGTCAATCCGAGATACGGCAGATGGCTGAGGCGGGAACATGATCGGGTCGGTTCCCACAATCGCCTGATTACAAGTGCGCCCGCCCAAGAAGGGGAAGCGCCGCACCGCATCGCCGGTCCGTCACGCTCGGCAGCACCGCGCAAATGCAAGACGCCGCAGCAAGGTTGGGCTCCCTCACCGCGGCGCCTGTATACCGCATCATTGCAACGGCACGGAAATGAATTAACTCTTGCCCAATGCGTCCAGTGCCAGATTGAGTTCCAGCACGTTGACATGCGGTTCACCGATCAGGCCAAGAAACCGCCCGTCGATGTGGGCTTCTACCAACTGCCGCACCACGTCTTGCGACAGACCACGGGCCTTGGCGACACGCGGCACCTGGAACAGCGCCCCAGCCGGGGTGATATCAGGGTCGAGGCCGCTCGCCGAGGTGGTCACCAGATCGGCCGGCACCGGCACGCCCGGGTTTTCCGCCTGCAGCTTTGCCGCATCGTCTTTCACGCGATCAACCAGCGCCTTCGACGTTGGGCCGAGGTTGGAGCCCGACGAGTTCGACGCATTATACGGTGCCGGAATGGTCTTGGTCGGGTCTTTCGGATCAACGTCCGTGGTCGCCGAGGGACGGCCATGGAAATACTTCTCGCTGGTGAAGTTCTGCCCGATCAACGAGGAGCCGATCACCTTGCCGTCCCGCTCGATCAGGCTGCCATTCGCCTGATGGTGGAACAACACCTGTGCGATACCGGTCATGCCCAGAGGATAAGCGAGGCCGGTTATGACGGTCATGCCGACAATCATAACTATGGCGGGACGGATGTGTTGCAGCATGGGAGTGGGTCCTTCGCGTTCCCCGACCCGGTGGGCGACAGCCCGCCCAGGCCGGGAACAAGTTTAAGCAAGGCCTATGGAGGTGACGAGCATGTCGATCAGCTTAATGCCAACGAATGGTGCGATGATGCCGCCAAGGCCATAGATCAACAGGTTGCGGCGAAGCAGCGCGGCGGCGCCGATCGGCCGGTAGGCAATACCCCGCAGCGCCAGCGGGATCAGTGCCACGATGATCAGCGCGTTGAAGATGATCGCCGACAGGATGGCACTTTGCGGATTGGCGAGATGCATCACGTTCAGCGCCTGCAGTTGCGGATAGAACACGATGAACATCGCCGGGATCATGGCGAAATACTTCGCCACGTCGTTGGCAATGGAGAACGTGGTCAACGCACCGCGAGTCATCAAGAGCTGCTTGCCGATTTCGACAATTTCGATCAGCTTCGTCGGATCGCTGTCGAGATCGACCATGTTGCCGGCCTCGCGCGCCGCCATGGTGCCGGTATTCATCGCCACGCCGACATCCGCCTGCGCCAGAGCCGGCGCATCGTTGGTGCCATCGCCGCACATCGCGACCAGCTTACCCTGCGCCTGCTCCTCGCGGATCAGTTTCAGTTTCATCTCCGGTGTCGCCTGGGCGAGGAAATCGTCCACCCCGGCCTCGGCTGCGATTGCCGCCGCGGTCAGCGGATTGTCGCCGGTAATCATGACGGTGCGAATGCCCATCCGGCGCAGTTCGGAGAAGCGCTCGCGAATACCGCCCTTGACGATGTCCTTGAGGTAAATGACGCCGAGCAAACGCCCGTCCTTCGCCACGGCCAGCGGCGTGCCGCCGGCCTTGGCGATCTCATCTGCCTTGGCGGTCAGTTCCCGCATCTGAGTGTCGTTCACCGTCGGCCGCACGGCCGTGGCGACCCCGCCACCCTTCGTTGCCCCGTTCTGGATGTCGCGCACCCAACCCAGTACCGCATCGACCGCGCCCTTACGGATCGACGAACCCTCGAAGTCGATACCCGACAGCCGTGTCTGCGCCGAGAATTTGAGGAAATGCGCGCCCATCGGTGCCATCTCGCGGCCGCGGATGCCGTATTTCTCCTTCGCCAGCACAACGATTGAGCGGCCCTCCGGCGTTTCATCCGGCAACGAGGAAAGCTGCGCCGCATCCGCCAGTTCGTCCGGGCTGACACCGTTCAACGGGAAGAAGTCGGTGGCCTGCCGATTGCCAAGCGTGATCGTGCCGGTCTTGTCCAACAACAGCGTGTCAACGTCGCCCGCCGCTTCCACCGCCCGGCCGGACATGGCCATCACGTTGAAGCGGATCAGCCGGTCCATACCCGCGATGCCAATCGCCGACAGCAGCGCGCCAATGGTGGTCGGGATCAGCGCCACGAACAGCGCAACCAGGATGATGACGGACAGCGAACCACCGGCGTAAGCGGCGAAGCTGGGGATGGTGACCACCGCGAAGACAAAGATGATGGTCAGTCCGGCGAGCAAGATGTTCAGCGCGATCTCGTTCGGCGTCTTCTGCCGCTCCGCCCCCTCGACCAGCGCGATCATCCGGTCGAGGAACGTCGAACCCTGGGCCGCAGTGATCCGCACCTTGATCCAGTCGGACAGCACCCGCGTGCCGCCAGTGACGGCCGAGCGGTCGCCACCGGATTCACGGATCACCGGGGCGGATTCACCGGTTATGGCCGACTCGTCGACCGAGGCAATGCCCTCGATCACATCGCCATCGCTCGGGATCAGGTCGCCGATCTCGACCAGGACGATGTCGCCCTGTTTGAGGTCCGGCGCTGCCACCTCCTGATACTGCGTGGCATTGATGGCTGGCAGACGCTTGGCGATGGTTTCGGTGCGGGCCTTGCGCAGGGTTGCCGCCTGCGCCTTGCCACGGCCTTCGGCGACCGCCTCGGCGAGGTTGGCGCACAACACGGTAATCCACAGCCAGAGGATGATCTGGAAGGTGAAGCCGAGATGTTCCCCATGCGTGATAAGATCCCGCACGAAAATCACCGTGGTGAGCGCCGCGACAACCTCGACGACGAACATCACCGGATTGCGGATCATCAACCGCGGATCAAGCTTCGCGAATGATTGCCCGATCGCGGGGAAGAGGATGGCGGGGTCCAGCAACGTCGACTGGGCATTCCGCCGGCTGGTTTTGCTGTCCATGTTAGCTGCCTGTGTCATACAAAGTGCCCGCGTGCATCGCCAATTGCTCGACGACGGGTCCGAGAGCGAGTGAGGGGAGGAAGATCAAACCGCCGGTGATGGCAATTACGCCGACCACGAGGCCGACAAAGAGGCCGCCATCGGTTGGGAATGTGCCAGCGGACTGCGGAACGATCTTCTTGCGCACCAACGATCCGGCGATTGCCAGCATCGGGATGATCATCATGAAGCGGCCGATAAGCATCGCGAGGCCCAGTGTGGCGTTCCAGAACGGCACGTTGGCGGACAGCCCCGCGAAGGCGCTGCCGTTGTTGCCGGTAGCGGAGACGTAGGCATACAGCGCCTCGCTGAAGCCATGCGGGCCGGCGTTGGCCAGCGCGCCGGTGCCAGCCGGCAGCACGACCGCCAGAGCGGTGAAGCCCAGCATCGACATCGGCAGGATCAGGATGCCCAGGATGGCCATCTTGACCTCTTTGGCTTCCAGTTTCTTGCCCAGGTATTCCGGCGTGCGACCGACCATCAACCCGGCAACGAACACCGCGATGATAACGAACAGCAACATGCCGTAGAGGCCGGAGCCGACACCGCCGAAGATGATCTCACCCAACATGATGTTGACCATCGGCACCATGCCGGCGATCGGCAGCAAGCTGTCATGCATGTTGTTGACGGCGCCGCAGGACGCATCGGTGGTGATGGTGGTGAACAGCGCCGAGTCGGCGATGCCAAACCGTACTTCTTTGCCCTCCATATTGCCGCCCGGCTGCAGGGCGGACGCTGCCTGATCAACATGCAGCGCGGCGAACGCCGGGTTGCCCGCGGATTCCGCCGTGTACGCAGTTGTCACACCGACCAGGAACAGCACGCTCATCACCGCGAAGATCGCCCAGCCCTGACGTTGGCTGCCGACCATGCGGCCGAACACGTTGGTCAAGCCTGCGCCCAGCGAGAAGATCAGCAGGATCTGGATCAGGTTGGTGATGGCGCTCGGATTCTCGTACGGATGCGCCGAGTTGGCGTTGAAGAACCCGCCACCGTTGGTGCCCATCATCTTGATCACCTCCTGCGAGGCCACCGGCCCCTGGGCGATGATCTGTTTGGCGCCTTCAATCGTCGTGACTTCGGTGTAGGCGTTCAGATTTTCGGGCATGCCCAGAGCGACGAACACCAGGCCGACAACGATCGCTGCCGGCAGCAAGATGTACAGCGTACAACGGGTCATATCGACCCAGAAATTACCGATCGTGTTCGCCGAACGCCGGGCGAACCCACGGATCAGCGCAATCGCCAGCGCAATGCCGGTGGCGGCGGACACGAAGTTGTGCACCGTCAGACCGGCCATCTGCACCAAATAGCTGTACGTGGTTTCGGGCGTATAGGACTGCCAGTTGGTGTTGGTGAGAAAGCTGACCGAGGTGTTGAACGCCAGATCGGGCGTCACGGCGGTCTGGTCCTGCGGATTGAACGGCAGCACCCCTTGCAGCCGCTGCAACCCGTACAGCACGACGAAACCGGCGAAGCTGAACGCCAGCATGGCAATCGCATAGGCCACCCAGTGCTGTTCCTGCGTCTCGTCGACGCCACTGACGCGATACAACCCTCGCTCGATCGGCCCGAGCACCGGGGACAAGAGAGTGCGGTCCCCGTTGAACACACGGGTCATGTAACCGCCGATGGGTTTGGTGATAAGCACCAGCAGAACGCAATATATTGCGATCTGCAGCCAACCGTTGAAGGTCATGGGAGGGCCATCCTGGGAATGTCCGCCGTCAGAAACGTTCTGGGCGGATCAGGGCATAGACGAGATAGACGAGCAGGCCGATCGAGACGATCGCGCCCAGTACATAGTCGAGGATCATGATGGCGGCTCCTCACAAACGATCGCAGGCGAGCGCGTATAGAACGAACGCCCCGAGAAAGAGGCCGCCGAGCACAAGATACGCGATGTCGAGCATGGGAGTACTCCTTGCGACTGTATCAGGCCTTGGACGGTGGATTGTTCCGGCAGGCAACGGAAACCGTTTCCGCGCACGTGCCCCGGGTTGCAGTGCAAATAGCTGGTCGAATATAAATATTCCATATGGCCGCACGACTCCTGGCATTCAGGTAGCCTAAATAATGCAGATATTTCATCGCGGCGCACCGTTCCGGCTGTCAGTTCCGGGGCCACAAGCGCTCGGATCGGCGGCGGGCTGACATAACTGGTTCTCGTCCTCCGCGGGTCGTCCCGCGTTGTCTCGTGATAGTTTGAGGACGTTATGGGCGCTACCATAGGGTCGCATTGACCTGGGTCAACCGATCCAGCCTGGCAGCACCACGCGCAATCTGTCAGACTTGCCGCGTTATCCCAGAAGCAGCTGCATCAGCAAACCCAGCCCGAGGCAGACGGCAATTACCGTGCCGGCTTCCTTGAAGAATTCCGCCGGAGTAAAATTACTGAGATCGCCCGCCAACGCAGCCTCGTCCCGCGGTGCGCTCCGCTCCAGATCTCCTGCGATATCGATGTTCCTCACGTGGCCCTCCTTACCGCCCTCGAAAGCGCTTGCCTCGAGCGGTGCCGGCAACCACAAGTAACGCGCAGTGATATAAAAATTCCATTCGGAGCGGTCGCGAGCTCCATAAAGATCACATATGGTTTGCCGGGATCGACCAGGGTCTTGTTGTGCATTGCGCACAAACCGGCGGGCAGCCCCCGATCCGGCGCGTGCGGCCTGCCAGGCGGCCAGGCAGTGGATCAATTTGGCATCCATTGACCTCGGTCAACGCAACCGTTGCGGATACGCGATACAGAAATGTATCACCTGCGTTCCCTATAAGAAATGCGGGCGAGCATCATTGTTTCTATATCTCGTTTGGCCCTGCTATGGCACGCGACACAAAATGGGATCCGCGATTTGTCTGACATTCTGATGCTGTTTCTGATCGCCCTGGCCGTGCTGGTTCCTGCCGCTTATGCCAGCTTCTGCCGGGACATCTTACCATGACATTGTCCGGCACGGCCCAACTGGTCCTCTGGCTCATTCTGCTGCTCGCCGCGGTGCGGCCGCTCGGTGGTTATATGCAACGCGTGTTCGCCGGCGAGGCAACGCCACTGTCGCCTCTGCTGCGGCCCATCGAGACGGCGCTCTACCGTTGGGCCGGCGTGCGGCCGGACCAGCAGCAAGAGTGGCACAGTTACGCTCTGGCGTTCCTCTTCTTCCACTTGCCAGGGATGCTGCTGCTGTATGGTCTGTTGCGGCTGCAGTATTGGCTGCCGCTGAACCCCGCCGGCCAAACGGCCCTGTCGCCCGACCTCGCGCTGAATACTGCGGTCAGCTTTGCCACCAACACCAGTTCGGAGTCCTATGGCGGCGAAACGACGCTTGGCCATTTGGCGCAAATGGCGGGGATTGCGGTGCAGAGCTTCCTGTCGGCCGCTGCGGGCATCGCCGTCGCGCTCGCGCTGACCCGGGGCTTCGCCAGCCGGGGCATGACAACCATCGGCAATTTCTGGGTCGATGTGACCCGTGCGACTCTGTATGTGCTGCTGCCCATCTGCATGGTGGCCACGCTGTTCATGGCCTGGCAGGGCACACCGCAGACATTCTCAGCACCGGTCGATGCGATGACATTAGAGGGTGCGGAGCAGGCCATCTCGCTCGGCCCGGTCGCCTCGCAGGTGTCGATCAAACTGCTCAGCGGCGACGGCGGCGGGTTCTTCAATGCCCAATCAGCGCATCCGTTCGAGAATCCTAGCAATCTGACCAATTTGCTGGGAATGCTGCTGATGCCATTGCTCGGTGCGGCGCTCACCAACACCTTCGGCCGCATGGTCGGCAATGAGCGACAGGGTTGGGCTTTGCTCGCCGCGATGGTCGTGTTGGTGCTGGTGGGGGCGGTCGCCTTGCAGGGCTTCGAAACCGCCGGCAACCCGCTGCTGGCGGGTAACGTGGATCAGCACCTGGGTAATCTCGAAGGCAAGGAACTGCGCTTCGGCGCGCCCGGCTCGGCCCTGTTTGCTGAGATCGGCACCGCCACGTCGGACGGCGCGGTCAATTCGATGCAGGACAGCTTCTCGCCTCTGAGCGGGCTCGTGCTGCTCTCCAACATGATGGTCGACGAGGTGATCATCGGCGGCCCAGGGTCGGGGCTGTTCGGTATGTTGCTGTTCGCGATCGTATCGGTGTTCGTCGCCGGATTGATGATCGGCCGCACCCCCGAATACGTCGGCAACAAGATTGAGGCGCGCGAGGTCAAGCTGACAATGCTGGCGCTGCTCGCAGTGCCCGCGGCGTTGCTGATCCCAACCGCGGTGGCGGTTGTGATTCCGGCCGGCCTGGCCGGATTGGGCAATGCAGGCCCGCACGGCTTCTCCGAGGTGCTGTATGCCTATACCTCGGCCGTCAACACCAATGGCAGCTCCTTCGCGGGGCTTTCCACCAACACGCCGTTCTACAATCTGACTCTCGCGCTGGCGATGGCGATTGGCCGATTCGTGGTGATCGTCCCTGTGCTGGCGCTTGCGGGGTCGCTCGCTACGCAGCGGCGGGTCGCGGAGTCGCTCGGCACGATGCCCACCACCGGGGGGCTGTGGATCGGTCTGTTGCTCGGGGTAATCGTAATTGTTGGCGGACTGACCTATCTCCCGGCCCTGGCCCTCGGGCCGGTCGCCGAGCATTTGGCGATGCTGCACGGCTCGGTTTTCTGAATTCGCCTTTTGGCTGCGAAGTGGCCGAACGCGCGCGAATCGGCCGTACTTTATGGAAACTCAATACTTCCGCCTGCGCGGCTCAATCGATTCTGCATGTCGTCCGGGTCATTTTAGGCGCCATGACCGGTTGGTTCGCCGACATTCGCCACGCCCGACAGCCCGCCAGGTTGAGCGTGATGCCTCGAGACCCGTGGCCTTGTATCCGCCGGCCTGGCATCGGCAGCCCGATACCACGGTTCGTGCGACGGATACGTTGCAACATGTTTGTATCCCAGGGTCGGGCAACGTGACCTACCGGCATGGCTCGCGACGCCAAAATGGCGCTGACCGGGCGACTCGTGTCTCGCCTCCGGCCGTTGCGAGGAACCATGCAAGCCGAGAAACCTGGTTCGGCCTCGTGCCGGATAGTGTGCGCCGCAAGACCGAACTGCGACATGCCCCAGCCAGGCACGTCGCGAACGTGACAAATGTCATCGCCCGGCTGTGTTGGTTCGACATCGTGATCGCTGCGCTCCGGCAACGCTGGTTACGGCTGCAGCCCGTCGCATGGCGCATTCGGCGGCGGCGCGAGGCAACCGATGAGACCGCCATCGCCACCCTCGGATCAGTCGAGATCCGCCGCATGCCGCCAGCCTGTTTTGCTGGAACCTGCGTGCAAGGCGAGCCGGCTCAGGCGCGCGAAACGGCGTTGCGGCGACTGACGAACTATCTGAATGGGGACAATCGAAGCAGCGCCATTCTGCGAGCCGAACGGCCGGTGATCCAGCAACAGCTTGGACCACGGCTGTGGCGGTTCAGCGTACGGCTGTCGATGATCCCGGATGACCTCGTCGCGCCAGCGCCGCGTGCGCCGAAAGTGAAGCTTTGGTCCATGGACCCAGGATGGATCGCGGTAGTGCGGATCTCCGGGCGTCCCAACTACGGTGCGGTGACCAACGGCGACGCAATGGTGCTGGACGCGATCGCAAACACGGAGTGGGTTGCGACCCGCGCTCCGATGATCCGGCTGGACGCGTCAGGATCCGTGCGATGGTTCACCGGCGGTTTTGAGGTCGTGGTGCCGGTCACTCCGCGTTGCTGCGACGACGCCCAACACAATACCACCTCATCCATCGAGGAACACTTGCCGGCCGGTTGAGTTACGCCGAATAGTGAAGCGAAGCGTCGGCGAATTTCTGTCACAAGCGGGTAGGCGCAAAATGGCCAATCGGTTTTGCGTGGCGGTAGCGGTCGGTCTGTTGTTCGCACCGCATGGCCACGCGCAGGGGCGAACAGCCGTACATGGCGCGCCCTCACGGCCGGTGGAACTGTCGGAAGCGTTTCCCTGGGATGAGCCGGTCGAACAAACCTTCACGGTCGATTCGGTGCTGCGATGGCGCCGTGGTACGCCAGCCGAAGGACAGCAACAGACACTGCTTCGCGCCAGCCGCAACCACGAACGCTAACCGATCGTAGTGATCCGGCGGCGCCTTCCGCGCGCCACGTTATCGCAGTCGCCGGAATCGGTTCCCTCGTGGGGCGCGACCCGCTACTCAGCCGGCAACCACTGGGTTCCCGATGTTGCGACGACTCCCTTTGCGATTGCGATCGGCCGCCTACGCGCTCCGCGGCGGGTTTCTCGTCCGGCCGCTGGTGATCGCCCTGCTGCTTGGCCTGTGCGGGGCCGTGCTGTCCTCGATCGAGCAGGCCAACCCGGTGATCGCCACCTGGGTTCCCGCGACGCTGTTCCCGTCGCGCGACGACCCGGTGGTGGCACAGACGATCCTCAGCGTCATCGCCACCGCCATCATGACCGTGGTGTCGATCGTCTTCGCCATCCTGCTGATGACACTGACGCTGGCCTCGATGCAGTTTTCACCACGCATCCTGATCAGTTTCGTCCGCGACCGCGGCACGCAGTGGACACTGGGCATTTTCCTCGGCACCTTTTCCTATTGTGTGGCGGCGCTGCCCGCGGCGCGCTCTATCCCACACCCGTTCTCACCGGTGGTCACGGTCTCCGGTGCCATGCTGCTGGCACTGCTTTGCGTCGGCTGGCTGTTGTTCTTCATCCATCACATTTCGCAGTCGATCAGTGTCAACCACATCGTCGACCGCATCGCGCGCGAGACCGAGCAGGTGATCGACCAGCTGATGCCATATCCACGTGGGCCGCATTACCGGCCCTCGCCGCCGCCCTATGTGCCGGATGAGCCGGAATTCCCGATACTCAACGAAGTGTCCGGCTACATTCGCTTCATCGACACGCGGCAACTGGTGCGGTTGGCCCGGATGCACCATCTGCGCGTGCGGGTCGCTCGGTCGGTCGGCCACTTTGTGCCGGCCGGTGTGCCGATCATGATGATTGCACGACGCGGCGAGCTGAACCGCGAGCAAACAGTCAACCTAATAGGCGCATTCGATATCGGACCGATGCGTACCCTGCAGCAGGACGTCGAGTTCGGCGTCATTCAGATTGTCGATATTGCGCTGCGGGCGATTTCACCTGCGGTCAACGATCCCAGCACAGCGATCAGCTGCATCGACCAACTCACCCGTATCCTGATTTGCTGGCTTGGCCGTTTCCCGCCCGACTCGCTGATGTTCAATCCGCCGCATGTACTGCGCGTGGTGTTGCCGTGGATCAACCTCGAAGGATTGCTGAACACTGCCGTGGAACAAATTCGTGCTTATGCCGTGAGCGACGCCGCGGTCAGTTTACGGTTGCTTCGGTTGCTCCACGACGTCGCCGTTACCGTTGAGAATGACTCGTTTCGTGAGCTCATGGTCCAACGCGGTGAACGAATTGTTGCAGGATGCCGCAGTCGCCTGCCGCCAGACGACCTGACACGCCTGGAACAGCGTTTCGCGGAGCTTTTGCTCGTTCGCCGAGCCGATCTCGGTGTCGCAGTCGGCGGCTTCGGTCCAGCCAGCCGGACATCGCACGGCATGTGAAACGGGCCGGTGCTGAATGCCCCGGCCCGCCAGTCTCGATGGAGTCGCCGTAGATCAGAACGTTACGATAAGATCGGTGGCAAAGGTGAATGCCCCGGTGTCCTTGAAGGTCGACGGCCCGGTTGGATCGAAGACCTTCTTGCCACCCAGCGACTGATCATAACGAACCTCCGGCCTGATCGCGATAGCAGTGAATGGCGGGGGCACATTAGGCTTGTACGTCACGCCAAGAGTCAAAGCACCGTATGTCGCCTGACCGGGGCCATAGGCCGTCGACAGCAGCGACTGACCCTTTTCAAACCGAACGGGATCGTAATTGCCCTCGAACGAGCCAACGAAGAATCCGTTGTCATCCCGGAAAACTTCCGCCCGGCCGTTCAACGTCAGTGTGTCGGTCAAAGTATACCCAGCGTAGAGCGCCAGTCCGATTCCATTCGCCGGTCGAGGATTGCCGGCGAAGCCCTGCGTACCAAAGTCATCGCGCGCCCAGGCGGCTTCTCCGGTAAACGTCAACTTGTCCGTCGCTTTGTAAACGACGACGAGATCGTTGTAATAACGCATGTAGGAATTGGCATCGAACCCAATTGGTGCCAGGGCGCGTGTTGGATTTTCCGGCCCCATATGAGAGAGCGCCAGAACCGTCAGGTTGCCGTCCATCATATTAAGTCCGAAGCCAACGATCCCGGCAATGGAGTCATTATCGTCACCCCACGGGCCGAACGTCGTATTGCTGCCGGTGTCGATGCCCAGATACAGGTCCAGCAGCGAGGTTACGTGAGCGGTCGCGAGAATCCCGGTGTGCTTGAATGGCAGAGCAAAATTGAAAATGTACGAATGCGAGTAGAACGGATTGCCCGATGGATCGATCACCTCGGCGCCGAGCGGGGTTGCCCACAGACCACCCTTCACCTCCATTCCGCCGGAGAACACCGGGACCGGAATGTGCAACGTGGCACTCGCTTCAACTACGTCGAGTTGATTGCGCTGAGTGACCGGCAATGCCTGATCAAGGAAGCCGAGAAAGTGGGTATAGCGCGCGTCCGAGCCATACATACCTGAGAACTTAAAAGCCCAGTCGTAACCAGTGGCATTCGGGTCCAGCTTCTTTTCGGCACCAATCAGAACCTGGTTGAGCTGAACCTGATTTGGATGGTCAGTGAACGACTGCCCAATGTTCAGCTTTGGGTCCTCTGGATTGGCGACAATGCCGGCCTCGAACTCCGCCGACAGATGGATCCCATTGATCCAATAACCCGGCGGTGGAGCCGCCGGAGCTGCGGGCGCGGCAGCGGCCGGTGCTGCAGCAGCGGGGGCAGGTGCGGCCGGAGCCGGCGCGGTTTGTGCGTGAACCAGGGTGGGGACCACCCCCGTCAGGCACGTCGCAGCGGCCAACCAGGTCCGGAATGTCATTCCAGCAGTTCGCATGTCGGATTTTCCTATCATTGGGCAGTTACAACAGAGCGCCGCAACAAAGCGATGCTCTTGATATCGAAACCAACGGTCAAAACACCTGTTCCCCGTGCAGGACGATGTCCAACCCTTCGCGTTCTTCTTCCTCACTCACTCGCAAGCCAATGGTGAATTTAAGCACCAGCAAAATCATCAGGCTCATGACGCCACTGTAAACAAGCGTCGACGCCACGCCCTCACACTGCAATACGAATTGTGCCATCCCTCCTGGGCTGCCATCGGGACTGGCGTCGCTGGCGGAGAGTGGACCGAAGGCGAAAACGCCGATCAGCAGTGCACCGATGATGCCCCCCACGCCGTGCACGCCAAAGCAGTCGAGGCTGTCATCATAACCAAGCATGTGCTTCAGACTGGTGGCGGAGCAGAAGCAACCCACCCCGGCTGCCAGGCCGATGACAATCGAGCCGCCCGGCAATACGAAACCAGAAGCCGGTGTGATTGCAACAAGACCCGCGACCGCGCCTGACGCCGCACCGAGCACCGAGGGTTTGCCCTTGGCGATCCACTCCGCGAACATCCAGCCTAAAGCGGCCGCCGCCGTCGCAATTTGAGTCACGGACATGGTCATACCGGCTCGCCCCGGGACGCCCTTGATACCCGATGCCAACACGAACGCCTGCGTATCGTTACCTTTGACGATATGATCGGCGATCCCCTGCAGCAAAATGCGGGAGAAGTCGCCCATGTAGGGCGTTCCGGGGGTGAAGGCTATGCTGTAGCCCGCCACCATCCACACGATTGTGACGATGCAGCAGATTGTGAACGACTGCATCATGGTCGCGAGAATGTTCTTCTTTCGCACCATACCCGCATAAAACAGTGCGAGGCCGGGAATCGTCATCAGCAGGACCAAAGCGGTACTGGCCAACATCCAGGCGGTATCGCCGGAGTCGAGTTTCGGTGGTCCGTCGTCCGCGAACGCCGGCGCGGCCGCCAAAATAACAGGCAGCAGGACTCCAATTCCCCACGTCACACGAGATCGTTTCATTCGTATAATCCCCCTTGCTTAAGCGTAACGCATTCCGGTTCCGCTCAGAGCGCGGTGCAGTTGGTTCCTTGGGTTGCGACGCCTCGTTGGTTCTCCCACGAACATGAAAATCTTTCGGTTGCCGGTCTCGCCGATGTTGATAGCCCTGGAGATAACCTCCACCGTTCCTTTGTCCAAAATCTCCTTCATCCCGATCTTCGCTTTGGGCCAGCCGCGCTCGATTCCATCGCACTGCCCAGAGGCAAGTCCTGGCTTGGTCGGTTCGACAGGCCAACGCTTTCGCCCGGTAATGGCCTCGGCACGGACATCCTATGGCGTGAGATCGTCCCACACCTCGTCCGGCTGAAGCGCTCGCTGAGCATCAGCTGCAAGATCGTTTCCCTCACCAGTCTATGGGTCGCACGGTTGGACTCCTGGACCGCTGCCACGTTCAAGGGGCCGGTTCCCAACGTGGTGTTTCAACAATCATGCCAACGGTGCGCTCCCGGCGGAAATCGACTGAAGAGTGTGTCGAAGCAGCACAAATGGCTGCCGCGCCGCACCGGACGGCTCGATCCTAAATGTTTCCGGATATACAAAGGAGGCCGAAATCAGATCAAAAATATATATGTTTCATATACTTCCGGAATCTCGCTGGATCCGGCTCGGTCACCGCGTCACACCCGTCACAGCGCGCGTCGTGGACCGCTCCCGGCGGGTCTCGTCAACTCCCAGCAAATGGATTTTGGCCTGAGTCGGTTACAATTTTGCCTAACAATGCAGCATTTGCATCGATCCCGCGCTGTCCGTGGCCGACAAGAGGACACGTTAGAGCGTTGAGAGGAAAGGGAATCACGTAGGGACGAACGCCGACTTTCCGCGTCGCAGGAACACGCCAACGCCCTTTTCCGCCGCCAGAGCGCCGCTTTCCACCACGACCTGGCCGCGCACCAGTGTGGTAATCGGCCAACCCGTCACCTCGATCCCTTCATACGGCGTGTAGTCGCTGCCATCATGCAGCTCGGCATGGCGAATGGTTCGCCTGATGGCCGGATCCCAGATCGCGATATCGGCATCGGCGCCGATCGAGATGCTGCCCTTGCGGGGATACAACCCATAGGCCTTCGCGTGGTTAGTCGCAGTGAGCCGCACGAAGTGCGAAAGATCGATCCGCTTTTTCACCACCCCTTCCGAGAACAGTATCGGCAGCCGCGTTTCCACCCCCGGAATTCCGTTCGGCACCCAGCGGAAGCTGGTGCGACCCTTCGGCACCAGCTTGCCCCTTTCGTCATTGTAGCGAAACGGGCAGTGATCGGACGAGTAAAAATCGAAAATCCCCTGCTCAATTCCCGCCCAACACGCGTCCTGACTGGGCTTGTCGCGTGGCGGCGGCGAGCAGACGTATTTGGCACCCTCCATGTTCAGACCTTCGAGGTCCTTCGCAGTCAGCATCAGATATTGCGGACAGGTCTCGGACAGCACTCTGACGCCGCGAGCGCGGGCCCGCTGGATTTCCTCGATCGCCTCGCCGTTGGAGACGTGCACGATCACCAGCGGCACGTCGGCGATTTCCGCCAATGTGCAGGCCCGATGGGTGGCCTCGCGCTCGGCCGGAATCGGGCGCGAGGTGGCGTGGAAATGCGGCGCGATGTTGCCCTCGGACTCGAGCTTTGCCGTCAGGTGCCGGATGATGTCGTAGTTTTCCGCATGCACCATGACCAACGCGCCGGCGCCCCGTGCGACAGTCATGACTTTCAGAATTTCCTCGTCGGTCAGTGCGAGGCCCTCGTACGTCATGAACACTTTGAACGACGAATAGCCGTCGCCGATCGCGGCCGGCAGTTCCTGACCCAGAACGGTTGGCGTCGGGTCGGAAATGATCAGGTGGAACCCATAGTCGGTGAAGCATTGTCCGTCGGCTTTGGCGTGATAGTCCTTGATGGCCTGGCGCAACCCCTCGCCGCGCTGCTGCAGACAGAATGCGATCACGGTCGTGTTGCCGCCGAACAGCGCGGAACGGGTGCCGCTTTCGAAATCATCGGATTGCACGATATCGGGACCGCTCGGCTGGGCGATGTGCACATGGCTGTCGATACCGCCGGGCAGCACCAGCTTACCGCGTGCATCAATTACCTTGTCGGCAGAACCCAGATCGAGTCCCAGAGCGGCGATGCTGCCGGACCTTACGCCGACATCGCAGGTCATGACGTCGGAGCCTGTGGCGACGGTGCCGCCATGGATGATCAGATCGAATTCCGCCATCTGCTTTGTCCTCTGCTATCCGCACCTGCAACAGACCATACGAACCTGTTCAAGGGAACCTGCCCAAGCAACGCCAGCGGGTATACGGCAGCAGAAGTCGGTCGGTCCGCGCCTGGGCCGAGGCCTCGGCTGCGCGATGCGAACCGGACACGTATAGTTGGATCAGGCATCAGACCAATCCGGGGAGACGCGCATGCGCCGATTTCTGCTGACGTTCATCTTCGTCCTCACTGCGTTGCCGGCACTCGCAGTCGAGCAATGGGAGACCCTGCCGTCGACCCCGGCGCCGATCGCTACCCATCGGTCCGGCCAGGCGAAGGTCAACGGCATCAGCATTCATTACGCGGTGTACGGGCGCGGCTCGCCGGTGATCTTCCTGCATGGCGGCCTCGCAAATACCGACTACTGGGGTAATCAGGTGCCGGCCGTGGCAGCGCATCATACCGTCATTCTAATGGACAGCCGCGGCCATGGGCGCAGCACGCGTGACGACCGGCCGTACGGTTATGACCTGATGGCCGACGACGTGGTCGCGCTGATGGACTTTCTGAAAATCCCGAAGGCCGACATCGTCGGCTGGAGCGACGGCGGCATTCTCGGTATCGATCTGGCGCTGCGCCACAAGGATCGGATCGGCAAGGTGTTCGCCTTCGCGGCCAATACGGTGACGTCGGGCGTCATCGACGGCGTCGAAAACAACCCGACCTTCGCCGCCTATATCAAACGCGCCGGCCACGAGTACGCGTCCCATTCGGCAACACCTGGCGAATACAAGGCCTTCGTCGACCAGATCAGCAAAATGTGGGCGGACCAGCCAAATTGGTCCGATGCTCAACTCAAGGCGATCGACACACCGATTCTCGTCGTCGATGGCGACCATGACGAGGCGATCAAGCGCCAGCACACAGAATATATCGCCGCGACAATCCCGCACGCCGGATTATTGATCCTGCCGAATGTCAGTCATTTTGCCTTTATGCAAGACCCGGCACAGTTCAATTTCGCCATCCTGCATTTCCTGGGGGACGAATAACCGCCGCAACAAAACAACGGCCCGATTGGCGCGGCAAGCAACAGTTGCTCTCGCCTGCCGGTCCGGCCCGTCGAAAATTTCACTTGCCGCCGGACCAATAAGGTCCTGAGATACCGGTCGAGGCGGCCATCAAAGCCGTCAAACCGAAGAAACCGGCCCATGGCGACAATCGCGCGCGGGCCGGAGGGAGAGAAAAAATGCCCAAGAAATATCGTACGCTCATTATGGGCGCGTCGTACGGATCATTACTCGCCACCAAGCTGGGGCTGGCCGGCCATTCGTCGCACCTGATCTGTCTGCCTGCCGAGGCCGATCTGATCAACGCCGAAGGCGCCGTCGTGCGCATGCCGGTCAGGGGACGCCAGGGGCTGGTGGAAGTGAATTCGCGTACTCTGCCAGGCAAGCTGACAGCCGGTGGGCCGGCCGGGGTCACGCCGGGAGATTTCGATCTGGTCGTGCTGGCCATGCAGGAGCCGCAATACCGCTCGCCCGGCGTGCGAGAGTTGCTTGACCAGGTGGCGAAATCGCGCGTGCCTTGCATGTCGATCATGAACATGCCGCCGCTGCCGTACCTGAAGAGGATCCCCACAATCGACGCCACCGCGATCCGCGTCTGCTATACCGACGCCTCGGTATGGGACAGTTTCGATCCGTCGACGATTACGCTGTGCAGCCCCGACCCACAGGCGTTCCGCCCGCCGGAGGACAAGGTCAACGTGTTGCAGGTGCGGCTGCCCACCAACTTCAAGTCGGCACGTTTCGTTTCGGACGCGGATACCGCGATCTTACGCCAAATGCAGGATGATATTGAAGCGGCAACATTCGAGATCGGCGGGCAACAAATTGAATTGCCGGTGAAGCTTAAGGTGCATGAGTCGGTGTTCGTTCCGCTGGCGAAGTGGTCGATGCTGTTGGCGGGGAACTATCGTTGCGTCCAGGTCGACGGCATGCGCTCGATCAGAGATGCGGTGCACAGCGATCTCGACGCTGCGCGCGCAGTATACAACTGGGTTTTCGATCTGAGCGTGGGTTTGGGCGCAAGTGCGAGTGATCTGGTTCCGTTCGAGAAATATGCCCAGGCGGCAGAGTCGCTGGTGACGCCGTCGTCCGCGGCGCGGGCTCTGGCCAACGGAGCACCGAACATCGAGCGGGTCGACAAGCTGATCCAAACGATCGCTGCTTCCAAAGGCAAGCGGTTGGAGGCGATCGATAACACGGTCGCGCTGGTCGATGGCTGGGTCGAGAGGAACCGCAAAAAGGCGACATAACCAAATCTGCGCGGGCTCAGGCGGCCCTGTGGCTGCCTGAGGCTCGTATTCTGTGCGACCAAAGGTCACGCCTCGGGCCGCGCCCGGCAAGCGGCGCTGATTGCTGCAATGGTCGATTCTTGTGTGTCCGCCAGGACAGGGGTCCTTTACTCCTGAAGATTGGAAACACCCGCATTGTCGAAGCCTGGGAATGTCTCCCGGATCGAGGGACGCAACCTGCGTTGACCGGTCGTTCACGTCTGTCGCCGGCATGTGGCACCCGCGACCCGTGCAGTGACTGGCACAAAATGCAATACAGCGGTCATATTCAAATCACATTTCTGGCAATCATCCACGCAGGCGAGGAGGGATGCGATGTTGCCACGACGTCAGGTGATCGCGTTGTTCGCTTGCGTGCCGGCAACTGCTTTTGTCGTCCCCGGGCCAGCGGATGCGGTGCCGCTACCGACACCGCAGGATCTCGCTATGGTCGATACGGTCACCTGGGGCGCCAATCAATCGACAATGACCGCATTTCTTTCACTTGGCCGAGAAAAATGGCTTCAGGCACAACTGCATCCGCCGGCCGAAGAAAGCTTGCCGCAAGCGGCCCAGCAGCAAATCGACGCGCTTCCTGTCACCCGGACATCGGCGCTCGCACTCGCGACCGCGTTTAGTGCTCTCGGACGCGTGGCCGGCGTGTTGACCAATGCGGACGAGAAGGCGGCAACGCTAAAACTCAACCAGGAGGGCATGAGCGACATCGCGCGCCAGGCCGCGGCGGCAGATATCCTGCACGCCCTCTATTCACCCGACCAGCTCCGCGAACGCATGACCTGGTTCTGGTTCAACCACTTCAACGTGCATCAGTACAAAGCCAATATCCGCCTGTTCGTCGGCGACTACGAACGCAACGCGATCCGCAAACACGCACTGGGCCATTTTCGCGATCTGCTGATGGCGACGCTCCGTCACCTGGCCATGCTGCAATATCTGGACAATGCGGATAACGCCGTGGGTCACATCAATGAAAACTATGCGCGCGAGATCATGGAGTTGCACACCATGGGCGTAGGCTCCGGCTACACCCAGGCGGACGTCCAGGAACTTGCCCGCATCCTGACCGGCGCCGGTATCGATCTCAATCCGGAAGATCCAAAGTTGAAGCCGGAACTGCAGCCACTGCTGGTCCGCGACGGGGCATTCGAATTCAATCCGGCCCGCCACGATTTTGGCGATAAAGTCTTTCTGGGGAAAACCATCAGGGGCCGCGGCTTCGCCGAAATTGAGCAGGCTCTTGACATCCTGTGCAGCAATCCCGCGACCGCGCAGCACATTTCGCGGGAGATCGCGATCTATTTCGTCTCGGATGATCCTCCCAAGGCGCTCACTGACCGGATGGCCCAGACGTTCATGCGAACGCATGGCGATATCGCAAGCATTCTGGACACGCTGTTCCATTCGCCCGAATTCGCCGCCGCCGAGGGGACCCGGTTCAAGGACCCGGTGCGTTACGTGCTGTCCGCGGTGCGCCTCGCTTATGATGACAAAGTGATCCTCAATACGGGACCGATCCTGAACTGGCTCAACCGTCTGGCCGAGGGCCTCTACAATCATCAAACGCCCGATGGTTATGCGATGGTCTCCTCGGCGTGGGACTCATCGGGTCAAATGATGACCCGGTTCGAAATCGCGCGCCAGATCGGTTCGAATTCCTCTGGGCTGTTCAAGTTACCAGGACCGAACGGCGTTGAAGAGCCGGCGTTTCCATTGCTGCAGAATGGGCTGTACTTCGACGCCATGCAGTCAACACTTTCCGCGACGACACGCGCGGCATTGGACAAGGCCACCTCGCCGCAGGATTGGAACACGCTGTTCCTGTCCTCGCCGGAATTCATGCAGTGACCAACACACCGGAGGGTCCGACCATGTGCCTCAATCATCGTTTGTCGCTGAACCGTCGCGGCATGATCGCGGGCCTCGCGGCACTCGCGCCGATGACCGCCGCTGGTCACCTTTGGGCGGCGCCAGGCGCCGTCACCCGCCTGCTGGTTGTGTTTTTGCGCGGCGCCTATGATGCCGCCAACATCGTCATCCCGGTTCGCAGCGACTTCTATTACGCGTCACGGCCGACGCTCGCAATCACGAAGCCGGATCCGGCAGTGGCAACTTCGGCGCTGTCGCTCGACGCCGACTGGGCTCTGCATCCAGCGTTGCGCGAGACGATCTTTCCGCTTTTCCGCAAAGGGCAGGCGGCGTTCGTCCCATTCGCAGGGACCGACGATTTGACGCGCAGCCACTTCGAAACGCAGGACACGATCGAACTTGGCCAGGGTGTCAAAGCACCGCGAAACTATCGATCCGGCTTCATGGCACGCCTGGTTAAGGCGATCACTCACGCTCGGCCGATCGCGTTCACCGACCAATTGCCGCTCACATTCCAGGGGGGCGGCGCCGTCCCCAACATTTCGATTAACAATGTCGGCAAGCCTGCGATCGACACGCGTCAGGCGAGCCTGATCACTGCAATGTACCAGGGGACGCCGCACGCCGCTGCCGTCCAGGAAGGGTTCCAGCTCCGCGACGACGTCTATCACGCGATCACCGAGCATATGCTGGAAGCCAATCGTGGCGCCGTATCACCGAAAGGCTTCGAACTGTCCGCGCGACGCATCGGTCAGTTGATGAAGGACCAGTTCAATCTGGGATTCGTCGACGTCGGAGGCTGGGACACCCACGTCAACCAGGGGGCAGCAACCGGCTATCTCGCCGATCGAATTGCCGAGCTCGGTCGTGGCCTGGCGGGCTTCGCCGAGGAGATTGGACCGCAATGGAACGATACCATCATGGTCGTGATTTCCGAGTTCGGACGGACTTTCCGCGAGAATGGCAACCGCGGGACGGATCACGGGCATGGCAGTGTCTATTGGGTGCTCGGTGGCGGCATCAAGGGAGGTAGGATCGTTGGGGAGCAGGTGGCGGTCGACCAGGCGCACCTCTTTCAAAACCGGGACTATCCGGTTCTGAACGATTATCGAGCGTTGTTTGGCGGCCTCTTCCAACGGATGTACGGAATGGACCAGGCCGCCCTGCGACAGGTCTTCGCATCCGTTCAGCCGAAAAATCTCGGCCTGCTTTGACCAGGCTCCGACAGCTAACGGCAGAACGATTTCCTGCGCATCGCCGGACGACGCTTTATGGCTGCACCGGCGGAGCAACAGACAACCCCGCTATGGAATTCGCCTAATACTCAAACTGATACGTCAGCCCCACCCCGGTCCCATTCGAGCTACCTGCGACGCCGGGCGTGGCCGAAGCCGATCCTGACCCCACGGTGGTTTCCAGCTTCAATCCCTTGGCGAGATCGATTTGCACTGTGGCCTGCGTCCCCGTTCCGGTCGCACTCTGCGACGCACCAACCCGCACGCCAGGCGCCAGATAACGCCCCGCCTGCAACGCTGTGCCGCCGCTTGCATCGCTCCCCACCGACAGTTGATCCAGCCCCAACGCCGAGCGCACCCCACCCAGCGGATCGCCGACCGACGGCCCGACACCGGAAATCGAGGCCAGCGCAGCGGCGATTTGTGCGACCTGGAACGGGTTGAGTCGTGATTTGGCGGTGTTGAACAGCAATTGCGACAGGATTTCGTCCTGCGGCATATCCGGCACGCTGGACAGAGTGATCTTCGGATCCCTCACATTGCCACTGATCGTCAGTGTGCTCGTCAGAGTCGCATTGCTCGCGGTGGCCACGAGTTTCAAGGACGGATTGGTCACCGGCCCGCCGGCAAAGTCGATCGTTCCCTCGGTCAGGTTCAGCGACTGTCCGGCCAGGCTAAACGTGCCCCGGCGCAAACGGATGGCACCCTGTGGCACCGGGGCTGCCGCGGTTCCGGTGAACACCACCCGTCCACCGAGTTCAGCATCCAGACCTCGGCCACGGATATAGACCTGACTCGGCGCATCCAACGTCAGGTTCAACCCAATATTGGGCGCTGTCGATGGCGGCGGCGGTGGGGGCGGAGGCGCTCCCGCATCGCGCACCGGCAGAACAGCAATACTGGGCGGCAGCTTCTCGGGGATCTGCACATTCGTGGTTCGGGCTACCACCGTCCCAGCCAAAATCAGATCGCCGGTCATTGTGCCGTGAACGGTCAAATTGGCGTCAGCCACGGCCGTGATCATATCGCTCGACAAAAGGCGCGCATTGCTCGCGCGAATGGACAAATCCACCGCCTGCGTGCCGGTGATTGCAACCGTGCCGGTGCCCGAGATCGTTCCTTGGCCGGCTTTGCCCTGCAACCGCTCCAGATTGATTGTTTCACCATCGAACCGGGCCAATGCAGCGATCCCGGAGATGTGCGTTCCGAGGCTGGCATCCTGAACATCGCCACCGGTCAGCCGGACTGTTCCACTCGGTCGTGGCGTACGGGGGGAACCTGAGACATCCAGACCCAGCTCGAGCCGCCCTCGCACGTTCCGCCCCTGGGCCGCCAAAAATGGATTGAGCATTGCGAGATCCACGGTCCCACCGATCCGCACATCCATGTCGCCGGCGGAACTCAATGGCAGTTGCCCGCCCACGGTCACGTTGGAAGACCCGGCGGTCAGGCTGGCGTTAACCCGCGCATTCAACCCTGCCAAAGTAACGTCAATCGTTGAGGCCGCCGCCGGCAGAGCGCGCCCACTGCCGCTGCGCAGCCGAAGGGCGGAGGCGTGGATATGGACCGTGCCCTCGGGCCGGGCGGGAGTGCCGGTCAGCCGCGCCTCGCCGGCGATCGTGCCATCGGCGGCGTATTCAGGCGCCAGGGCCGCGAACGTGTCCGCTGGTAGGTCCGTCAGGTTCACGGTTAGGGCGGTGCCGCCCCCGGCGCCGCTGCCGCCCCACCGGCCCGCAATCGTCAGTTCGCCCTGATGAAAGCCCAGATTAAGCCGGCCGATCGTGATCCCATCAGCGAAATTCACTCTGGCGGGCGCCAGAAGTTTGACAGTTTCCCGCCCCCACGCGCCTTGCAGCGATGCCAGCGACAGGGCTTCCTCGGTCGCATTCAGCGTGCCGGACGTATCCAGCCGAGCCGGCATGCCACCCACAGCCTCGGTGTTCGCCGACAGTGTTAGTTGCAACCCATCCAGTGGCCCTTTTGCGGTCAGGCGACCGGCGCCTCGCACGCCGCTGGCAACAATTCCGTCAAGCGTCAGTGCAGCATCGACGACCGGTTGGTTGGTTGGGTTCGTGATCATTGCGTCGATGCTCGCCTTGCTCACCGTCCCTACCGCCGATACGGCCGCGTTGCTCACGAGCACGTTAATTCGTGTGGCGTCAGGCCCCGAGTCGACCGACGCAGAGACGTCCCCCGCAATCGGCTCGCCGATCAGAGGTGCGAGGTCCGCAAGATTGCTCATGTTCAACGTTAGCTTGCCGGTGGGCAGAGCTCCGCCTGTCGGCACATCCAGCGTTCCGGAGGCGGTCAGACTTTTCCAGCTCGTGCGATCGATGACCAAATGAATGCTGGCGTCCTTTCGCCGGGCGTCGATCGCAACATCCAGCGGCGCGTCGAACAGGATGCCGTCGGCGGTCAGCCGTCCGGTTGGCGCACTCGGCAGACCATTCATGGCAACATGAGCATTGACCTGCTCCAGGCGTTGGCCTTTGGCGGCGAGATTCCCCGTCAGGTCGCTACTGATCGACAATGACTCGGGCGAGCCGCCGGCATGCCCGTGTGCTGCGATCGTCCCCGCGAGGTCTGGCCGGATGGCCGCCAGATCGTTCAACGCAAAGGCCCAGTCAGCATTCAGAGTGTGATTGACGAACTGTCCGGTGGCGGTCGCACTGAAGTAGGTGCCTTTCACGGCGAACCGACTCACCTTGACGTCCTCGCCATACGCCGATGCAGCCAGGTCGATCGTGCCCGAATCACCGATCAGTGCGGGGACTGGCGACATGCCGCCCACGATGCCAACGCCACCCGTCACCGTCAGGTTGATATTCTCCCCGGATCGCGCGGCGCTGAAGTCAAGCGCGGAGTGCCCACGAAGATCGACGCCGCCAATGGCCGCGAACGGAGCCAGCTCCGGCACAGTCAGCCGTACCCGGCCTTCCGTGGTATCAGCCGTCCCATCGACCGAAAACAGTGCGTGTTTCAGCATAAATTGAACTGGCCGCCTGGCATCAGCCAACTGAGCCGTGGCGTCCACGGTCAGGGGCCCGTTTGCCAGAAGGTCGGGTGACGGACCGGGTATGTGCAATCCATCAAGACTGGCATGCAGCTCTGTCATGCCGGTAGCGTCTCCATTGATGTCAGCGCGCACTGACCCAATCGAAGCACCCGCGGCGGTCAGGTTATCAGCTTCCAGATTCGCCGTCGCCTGAGGTGCGCTGAAGGAGCCGTGAACCCTGCCTTCCAGCCTGATCAACGACCACCCCACGCCTGGCGCAGGTGTCATCGCGGGAGCCACGACAGAGAATGCGAGGCCCGCATTGTGCCCGGTCAGGTCCACGTTCCCGTTGAGGTTGCCACGCAACAAACCCGCCCCGATCGTCGCCCGCGTGGCGAGCGCGTTGAGCGGTCCATCGATCGACCCGCCAACTGAAATCGGACCAATATCCGGCAGTTTGGCAAGACCGGCGATCAGCCCATGCGCGCTCTCAGCGATGCTGAGGGTTGCGTGCAAATGCGATGGCATCATCGACACTTCGACCAAATAATGATCGAGCGGCGCGGTTTCCCGCCGCTGCAAAGCAGTGACTGCGAGGTGTGCCTCACCGGTGTCGGGACCGGCAAGCTGGCCAGCGCCGTCCACGGCCAAGGAAATCGGTTGGCCGGCGACGCCAGCGCTGATGTCCAGTCGCGCGATGTGTAATCGGGACAATACGCCACGGAGCGCGGGAAGGCCCACACTGCTATTGCCGCCGCTTTCCGACGTTGTTTTGGGTAGCCGGCCGACTGCCACACTCTGGGCCTCCAGCCGGTCCACCGCGACTTCACCCTCGATCAGTCGCCATGGCGACCAGTCGAGTGCGGCCGCATTCACACTCAGCCACACCCCGCTGGGATCCGCGACCGTTATCCGACGGATCCGCAGCGCTTCGGGGAAGCGGCCTCTGAGACCTTCGAGCCGCACCGCGCCATCGGTGACACGTGAGACGAGCGCTTCAATCAGCCGCCGGCCCGGATCGGTATTGGCACCGAGCAACACCGCACCGGTGAGTAGGATCGGGAGCGCAATCAGAATCGCGATGCTCCAGGCCAGATATTTGAACAGGCGCCGCATCAGAAAGCCTGACCTATGCCGATATATACCTCGAACGCGTCGCCGCCGCGCACGGGGACCATTGGCACGGCAAAGTCCACCCTGATCGGCCCAATCGGCGTGTAGTAGCGCAGGCCTGCTCCGACGCCCTCCCGCTTATTCGCGCTGAATGGCTTGCCGTCCGCACTGGCCTGGCCAACATCGAAAAACGCCGCCGCGCCCCAATTCTCCAAGAACCGCTGGCGGAATTCAATGGTTCCCGCCGACACCGCATTGCCTCCCGTTGGTTTGCCGTCGGCGAACAATGGGCCAACGGACTGATAGCGATAGCCGCGCACCGTGCCTGTGCCTCCGGCATAGAAGCGTTGGTCGGGCGGCAGACCGAAGACGCCTGCGCCAGATACCTGGCCCACAAGGGCCCGGAACGCGAGCACGCTGCGTCCGTCATGGCTCAGGTCCACGTAGGTTGACCCGGACAACTGCGTAATAAAATAGGTGCCACCGCCGCCGCCAAGGGACTGGACCGGCGTGACTGAGAGACTGGCACGTATGCCTTCGACCGGATCCAACAGACTTTTCGTAGTGTCATATTTGATGCTGCCCGGCAGTCCGACGAAGTCATAGGACCGGCTGACATCCTCCTGTTCGATTCCCTCCTGCTCGGCCAGAATTCCTACTTCGACGGACCAATCCTGTGACAATTTCCGGGTGACACTGACCCGCTCGATTAACGCACGTTGGTCGTACGCGATCAGGCTCTGATCGACGGCCGCCAGGCTGACCACCAGGGACTGATCACGCTGCAGAAAGTCCGGCTTGGTGAACTGCGCGCCCAGTTGGTAGCCCGGTTTGGTCGTCGCATCGCCGCCAAGTTGCACAGCCCCGCTCAATTTGAGCTGCTCGGCCTCGCCGAACAGATTGCGCTGACGCCACGCGAGGTTCAGGTTGGCGCCCAGATCGGTTGACCACGCAGCGCCAACGTCGACAGCGTGCAGCTTGCTTTCCTGGACGTCGACATCCAGTGGCAAATTGCCCTTCGGATCCAACGTTTTGGCGGGCAGGATACGCACCGACGAAAACACGTCGAGCGACAGCAAATCCTGGCGCGCCTTGTCAATCCTGGATGGGCTGAACGGATCGCCCGGGTGGAGCAGCAGCCTCTGGCGCATGAACGCTTCGCTCATGTCGCGCAGGCCGGTGAACCGAATCGCGCCTAACGCGGCTTTTGGACCGGCATCAACCTGAAACGAAACGTCCAACTCCTGCCGATCGCGATGCAGCACGCCGTCGGGCAGGATCACCGTCGCAAGCGGATAGCTGGCCTCGCGCAACGCAGCCAGCAGACGGTCCCTGGCAGCGAGCACATTGGCCGGCACCGCGTCCTGCCCGGTGCTGATGCCGAGGGATGGATCGAAGTTGGGCGGCAGTGCGCCGTTGATCGTGATTTGCCCGAGATGAAACCGTGGCCCATGGTCGATAGTGATTACCACCGGCACCGGAGGGCTGGCTGGTGCGCGATCGATTCGGTCAACCAATGTAGGGTCGGCCAGCGGTACAGCATCGATCGTGATCGCGACCGTGCCGTCGTAATAACCAAAGGCTCGCGCGGCTTCTTCGAATCGGGCCGCATCGTCGCCGGCGCGCTGCGCCAGGGCGAAGCCGCCGACCGGTGTCTTGTCCTTCAGCGAAATCAGCGTGGAGCTGTCTTTGACCGCCGAATCGAGGGCCGCATCGCCGCTTGGCTTCAGGTCGACGACATAGGGTTGCGGGTCCGCCGCGTGCGCCCCTAGCCGCCCCAGAACGAGGACCGCTGTCAGTAACGATAGTGCCGCGGTCCGGCAGAAGGCAGCGAAGCAGCGCATCCCGATTGGTATACGATTGTCTCGGCATAACGCGAACTGGGCGGGCTGGTTCGCTGGCGGGACTGCACCTTTCTGCGGCGAATCCATATGATCGCGTGAAGCCTCCAGGAGTCCGCTATCCACGCGCCGCCAGCGCCACTCCGGCGAGCGTCAAACCCAGCGCCACGACCTGCCGCTGCCCAAGCGGTTCGCCCAGTACCAGCGTTCCGCCCAGTACGCCGACCATTGGCGAGACCAGCACCGTCGTCGCTGCCATCGAGGCGGGGACCAGCCGAAGGGCGCGGAACCACGCCAGGTAGGCGATCGTCATCGGCATCGTCGCCACATAAGTTATGCACGCCCACCCGGCCGGGGTCACCCGGCTCCAATCGGCCGTCTCGAACGCTGCCAGTATCGCAAGCACCGCCGTTCCGAACCCAACCTGCCATGCGACATTGGTGGCCGGCGGCAACGCCAGCGGCGTCCGCTTCGCCAGCACCGTCCCGAGCCCGAACAGCACCGCCGCGGTCAAACCCATCGCCACGCCGGGCAACTGATCCCAGCGTGCTTCCGGCGAACCGACACCCACCAGCAACGCCACGCCGCCAATTGCCAGCACCAACGCCAGATATTGCCGCCATGACGGGCGCTCGCCCAACAGTGGCCAGGCCAAAAGCGAAGCCCAGATCGGCAGCGTGTACGTGAGCACGATCGCCTCGGAGGCAGGCAGGTAAACCTGGACTTCTGTGCTGAAGACGATGAATACGCCGTAGTTCAGCATGGCGAACAAGAACAGTCGGCCCCATTGGTCGCGCGGCGGCATCAGTCGCTCACGCCGGACCAGGGCGACCGCAACGGCGAACAGGCAGCCACAGGTGCCGCAGAACGTGCGCATGGTGAACGGAGGTAGTTCGCCAAGCAGGAACTTGGTTTGCGGCCAGCTCGCCCCCCAGGCGCAGGCGGTGAACAGGACAAGGCACACGCCCTCGGCGCGAGAGCCCAGGAACCGGGTGCTAACGGAGGTAGACACGGACCTGCGGGATCTTGCGGCCAGGATCGAGCGCCAGGCCGAGCTGAATTCGGGGCGGTATGACGCCATCGGCCTCGATCGCGGTCATGACCTCGGCGGCGCGGGCCTGGCCGGCCGCGGCACCGGCGGCATCCGGCACGACGGCGACAACATCGTACAGCACGCCGGGACGCTTCGACTCGGCTGCCTGGATCGCGGTGGCGAGGGCCGCGCGGTAGTCGGGATCGGCCTTGGCAAAATCGATGGTCACCAGCGCAGCCCGCGTTTCCGGATTGGGCACTGGAGGTGGTGACGGTTTCGCACGCATCTTCGGTTCGAAATCGGTCTGGTCGAGGAGGTGGCATCCCGACAAGGCCAGCAACAGCGGGACAGCGATTCTGAGCAATGAGGTGTGCACGGCGGCTTCCGGATGCGGGTGAATTCTGGCCTGGGTGAAGCCATCGCGACGGCTGACAGGCACGGCATAAATCGCCTCGCTCCGGCGGTCCATAGCGAGGCACCGTGAATGAACCCTTGCGGGAACCGGTGTGGCGTTGGCAAGTATCGCTGCCATGGGACAGACAGCCTCACAGACCAACCAACGGATCGATGGCAAGCGCTTGTGGGACACTCTCATGCGCTTTGCTGAAATTGGCGCCACGGCCAAGGGCGGCGTGCGTCGCCTTGCTTTGTCCGGCGTCGACAAGGCCGGCCGCGACCGCTTCCGCGCAGAGTGCGAGTCGCTTGGCCTGACCGTCCGGGTTGATGCCATCGGCAACATGTTTGCCCGCCGGCCCGGCCGCGATCCGTCCCGGCCGCCGGTGTTGTTCGGATCCCACCTCGACAGTCAGCCCTCGGGCGGCAAATTCGACGGCGCTCTGGGTGTGCTCGCGGGCCTGGAGGTGATGCACTCGCTGAACGACCTCGGCATCACCACCGAGGCGCCGCTCGAATTGGTCAATTGGACCGATGAGGAAGGCGCACGGTTCGGTCACAGCCTCGCCGGATCGGGCGTCTGGGCTGGGGTTTACCCCGAGGATCACGTATTGGGCCTGAAAGATGTCGATGGCGTGACCGTTGCCGAGGCAATCGATCAGATCGGCTACCGCGGCCCTGAACCGGCGCGCCATTTCCCGGCCGACGCGTATTTTGAGCTGCACATCGAGCAAGGCCCGATCCTGGAGCGTGAGACCAGGCAGATCGGTATTGTCACCGGGGCCCAGGCGCAGGTGTGGTACGATGCGGTGACGACTGGTCAGGACAGTCATGCCGGGACGACTCCGCCATCTACGCGCAAGGATGCACTGGTGTGCGCGGCGCGGATTATTGACCTGGTGGACCGAATGATGCGGGCGCGTGGCGAGGACGGCCGTGGCACCGTTGGTCAGCTGTTGGTTTCGCCCAACAGCCGCAATGTCATTCCGGGAGAAGTTCGATTCTCGGTTGAGTTTCGCCATCCCGATCCGGCTGAAATCGACAGGCTCGACGCCCAATTCCCGCGGGAAGCACAATTCATTGCACGCGACTGCGGGGTGGCGCTGGAATTGAAGACCTTGTTCCGCATTCCTGCGCAACCGTTCGATCCGGCCTGCATAGAACTGGTGCGCCAGGGAGCGGTGCGCGCCGGCTACTCGACGCGCGACATCGTTTCGGGTGCGGGTCACGACGCGGTGTATGTCGCGCGGCACATCCCGACCGCGATGATTTTCACGCCGTGCAAAGACGGATTGTCGCACAACGAGGCCGAAAGTATCGAACCAGAAGAAGCGACTGCGGGCGCTCAGGTGTTGTTCGAGGCCGTGGTGGCACGGGCCAATCGTCCGTTGCAGGGAGCCGCGTGATGGTGGGTTTCAATCCGCGTGACCCCGCGTTTATCGCCAACCCCTATCCGGCATTCCGGGAATTGCGCGACACGGCGCCGGTATGGCGTTCCCCCTTCGGCCGGACATTCCTGACACGCTACGAAGACGCGTCGTTATTGATGCGCGACCGTCGACTGGGCAAGGACTACACTGAGCCCGAGGCGCTGATCCGTCGCTTCGGCCCCACTGCAATGCAGGAGCCTGCGGTCGTCGAGCTGTCGCACATGATGCTGATGCGCGATCCACCCGATCACACGCGGCTCCGTGGCCTGGTCACCAAGGTGTTCACTGCACGCAAAATCGAGGAAATGCGGCCAGGCATTCAGGCGATCACCGACCGGTTACTCGCCAAGGTAGCCGGCGCGGGTAAAATGGATGCGATTCGCGACCTCGCGTTTCCCCTGCCGGTGTTGGTCATTTGCGAACTCCTGGGAATTCCGGATGACGATCGCGCTCGGTTCGTAACCGCGACCGCTTCCGGCGCCGCACTGCTGAACCCGGTGCCACCGACACGGGCTGAACTGGATCGTGCCAATGAAAGCACTCTTGCCACTGGCGCGTATTTCGAGGCGTTGTTCGAGCAACGCCGCAAGGAGCCGCGCGACGATCTGCTGACCCTTCTGGTGCAGGCCGAGGAAGCAGGCGACCACCTGACCACCGAGGAGTTGCGCGCGAACGTCACCCTGCTGTTCGCCGCCGGACATGAAACGACCGTGAACCTGATCGGCAACGGCATTTGGTCGCTGCTTGGCAATCGATCGCAGTGGGAAGCGATCCACGAGAGTCCAGCGCTGATCCCGAATGCGATCGAAGAAGTTCTGCGTTATGAATCCCCGGTTCAGGCAGTGGCTCGCACGGTGGCTGAACCAATTGAATTCGGAGGCATCGAATTCGGGAAAGGCGATCTCATCGTTGCGCTGATCGGCGCCGCCAATCGCGATCCGGAGGTGTTTCCCGACCCTGACCGCATGGACGTGACGCGCGAGCGACTACGGCCACTGTCGTTCGGCGGCGGCATCCATTTTTGCATCGGTGCGCAACTGGCACGGATCGAGGCAGAGGTGGTGTTTTCCACGTTGCTCCGGCGCATGCCTGACCTGCAGCTCGTGGAAGTCGCAGCACCACAATGGCGAGAGAGCTTCACGTTGCGTGGACTGACGATTTTGCCGGTCACATGGACCTCCTCGTATCGCTGTGGCCCGACTTGACCGAGCCGTCGATCGACGCGCCGTGCTGGAAGAGATGACCGGCTCGGTAGCCGGCCGTGACGAGCCGGCAGCATCTTTTGGCCCGCCCAAGGCCACGCATTCGATGCTGAGAAGCGTCATGACGGTCGGTGGCTGGACCATGGCCAGTCGTGTGCTCGGCTTCATTCGCGACATGCTGATGGCAGCACTGATCGGAGCCGGCCCGGTCGCGGACGCGTTCTTCGTTGCCAACAAACTGCCGAACCTGTTTCGCCGCCTGTTCGGGGAGGGCGCGTTCAACGCTGCTTTCGTCCCTGAATTCTCCGGGCTGCTGGCGACCGACGGACCCGAAGCAGCGCGTCGTTTCGCACGCGAAGCCATCTCGGTGATGACCTTCTGGTTGGGTGCGATCACGATCCTTGGCGAGATTTTCATGCCGGAATTGATGCATGTGCTCGCGCCCGGGTTTGCCGAGATCCCTGACAAATTTGCTTTGACGGTTGATCTGGGGCGGATCACCTTTCCCTATTTGATGCTGATCTGCCTGGCCGCATTGTTGTCCGGCGCGCTGAACGGCATGGAACACTTCGCCGCCGCAGCAGCTGCGCCAGTGCTTTACAACCTGTTTGCCATCGCGGCTCTACTTGGGTTGACGCCGTACGTGCCGACGGTCGGACACGCCGCCGCCTGGGGCGTTTCCGCTTCCGGCATCGTGCAACTGGGTCTGCTAATCTGGGCTGTTCATCGCGCCGGGATGCCGTTGCGGATTCCTCGACCGCGGCTGACGCCGAAGGTGAGATTGCTGATGCGGCGCATGGCGCCGGGATTGATCGGCGCCGGCGCAGCACAGCTCAACCAGGCAGTCGACCTGATCATCGCCAGTCTGCTGCCGGCCGGGACCGTGTCGTTGCTTTACTATGCCGATCGGATCCAGCAATTGCCTCTGGGCGTGATCGGCATTGCGGTGGGCACAGCGTTGCTGCCGATGCTGTCGCGCCAAGTACGCGGCGGCGACGAAGCGGCGGCGCTGTCCTCGCTCAATCGGGCGATCGAATATGCGCTGTTCCTGACATTGCCGGCAGCGTTGGCTCTGACAGTGGCAGCGTTTCCGATCATTTGGGTACTGTTTGGGCGCGGTGCGTTCACCATCGACACCGCCCGCCTGGCGTCGCAATCGCTCGCTGCTTATGCGGTTGGGCTGCCTGCGGTCGTGCTGCTGAAGGTTTTGGCTCCGGCGGCGTTTGCGCGCGGCGACACGGCGCTGCCGGTGAAAATCGGAATGGTGACGCTGGCGGTAAATTTCTTGTTGAACATCGTGTTCAACGCGGGTGCGCTGGCGCCGGCCTCAATCGCGGGATCGTTGCCATTGCTGCAACACATCGGACCGCCGCTGGCGACCAGTATTGCGTCGACGTTCAATATGCTGGTGCTTGGCGTCGCACTGCATCGCCGCGGTCATTTGGTGGCCGATGCCGATCTGCTGCGCCGTCTGCCGCGTATGGGCCTGGCGGCGATCGCCATGGCGTTGACGTTGTGGTTCACGCAGGCGCCGTTGTTTCAGTTCGGCCGGTGGTTTGGGTTGGTTTCGCTGGTGACAGTGGGCGGCGGCGTCTACGGTGTGGCGGCAATGCTGCTTGGGGCA
This sequence comes from Acetobacteraceae bacterium, assembly GCA_049519555.1. Lineage (GTDB taxonomy): Bacteria > Pseudomonadota > Alphaproteobacteria > Acetobacterales > Acetobacteraceae > Rhodopila. The sequence continues at coordinate 28,526 of JBEKQQ010000006.1, read as the reverse complement.
TTCGATGTGCGGGCGTTGCGCAGAATGATGCGACGGCGATAGGCGGTCGGCTGGCAACGTGACGGATGTCGATCGATACCCTTGGCCGGTTCCTGACGTCACACATCCGGGATCCTCTGCACATCAGTCGGGCAGGTCCCTCCCCTTCCCCGCCTCCTCCTCCTGACCTACGTTCCTGCGCAGGGAAGGAAGCAATCATGGCCACCATCAATCTGGCGGGGATTTCGCTCGACATCTGGGAAGGCGGCGAGGGACCGCCGTTGCTGTTTCTACATGGCGCCGGCGGGTTCCGCGGCGATCATCCGTTCCTCGGGTCACTGGGTAGGCATCGGCGGATTACCGCGCCGTCGCATCCGGGCTTCGGCATATCGTCGCTGCCCGATTGGATCGACCGGCCCGAGGATATCGCCCACATCTATCTCAATCTCCTGGATCGCATCGCGTCAGGCCCGACCGACCTGATCGCTTGTTCGCTCGGCGGTTGGATCGGTGCCGAACTGACCAGCATGGCGCCGGAGCGATTCCGTAGATTGATTTTTGTGGCACCGGTCGGCGTAAAGCTCGGCTCACGCGACCAACTGGACATTCCCGATATCTTCGCGCAACCCGCCGCGGTGACCGAGACAATGCTGTATCACGAACCGGAACGGTATCGCGCTGATCCCGCAAAAATGACCGATCAGGAACTCGCGATCATGCTGCGCAACCGCGAAACGACTGCGCTTCTGACCTGGGAACCTTACATGCACAACCCGAAACTGCGGCACCATTTGCACCGCATCGCCAACAAAGCGCTGTTCCTGCGCGGCGAGCATGACGGACTGATCTCGGCGGATTATATGGCGGGCTACGCGAGACTACTGCCAAATGCGCGCACGCTGACGCTACCCAACGCCGGCCACGTGCCGCAGGTCGAGCAACCGGACGCCTTCGTCAACGCCGCTGTCGCGTTTCTCAACGGGGAGGCATGAACCGATGAAAGCCTGGCATTTCAGCGAAACCGCCTACCACCTTCTGCCCCCCGCCGAAACCTACGAGTCGATCCGGGTCTCGTTGCCCAACAAGAACTACGATCCGCGCATCGGGGCCGATCTGTATCACCGCTATCTCGACGAATGGTTGCTGGCCGAGGACGAGGGCCTCGACATCATGCTCAACGAGCATCATCAGACGGCAACCTGCGTCGATCCGGCAGCACCTCTGATGCTCGCCGTGTTGGCTCGGCAAAGCCACAAGGCGCGGCTGCTGATTTTGGGCAATCCGATTGCCAATCGCCGCCAGCCGGTCCGGGTTGCGGAAGAAATGGCGATGATCGACGTGCTGTCGCGTGGCCGGCTGGAGGCAGGGTTCGTCCGCGGCGTGCCCTATGAAATTTCGCCGGCGAACAGCAACCCGGTGCGCATGCTCGAGCGCGAGTACGAAGCGCTGGACCTGATCGTCAAGGCCTGGACCAACCACGATGGACCGGTCAGTTTTGAAGGCCGGTTCTTTCACGCCCGCCAGATCAACATCTGGCCGCGGCCCTGGCAAACTCCGCATCCGCCGATCTGGATCAGCACAACCAGCCCAGGAGGGGCGGCTCAGGTAGGAGCGAGGGGTTACGTGCAGGCAACGTTCCTGACTGGATTCGACGGTACGAAAGCCATCTTCGACAGCTATCGTCGCGCCTGGCGTGAGGCCGGCCATGGCGATCATGTGCCACAGGACCGGTTGGCTTACGCCGCCATGGTTTATACCGGCGAAACCGAGGCTGCGGCGTACGCGGGTGCGGAAAAGCTGCTGTGGTATATTACCTCCAACAAAGTCCCGCCGCATTTCGCCAATCCGCCGGGTTATGTCCCGGTCGAAGCCGGCGTTAAAATGTTGCGCGGCGCCGAACATCCTCTCAGCGCATTTCGCAACTCGGCATCCGTTGAAGGTGCCATCAAAGCGGGCATCATGATGTGTGGCACCCCGGATCAGGTGGTGAAACAAATTCGCGCGGTTTATGACCACGTCGGCGGGTTCGGGCATTTGCTGAACATGGGGCAGGCGGGATTTCTGGAGCATGACGATACCGTTAAGGGTATCCGCCTGTTTGCCCGAGAGGTGCTACCGGCATTGCAAGAGTTTCGCGCGCCGTGATCCGTTGCGATGCCGCCCCTTGAGGCAAGCGATTCCAACCGGGAATAACCATTATGCCTTCAGTCCTGCATGCCGATCTTGGTCCCCTGGTAGGCAGTTGGCGGCTGTTATCGGTGGAGGCGACATTCACCGATACCGGGGAGCGTGCTGCGACGTTTGGTCCAGCGCCGAATGGGCGGATGGTGCTGACGCCCGCGGGCCACATCATGTTTCTGATTACGAAATCAGACCGACAGCCGCCCGCCAGTGATGCCAGGCGAGCAACATTGTTTAACGAGACGATCGCCTATTCCGGCCAGGTGCGCCCGACAGGTCCTGGCCAATTTGTAACGACCGTCGAGATTTCCCTGTTCCCGGAAGAGATCGGCACGGAAAAACTCCGGCTTTTTGCAGTTGACGGCGATCGCTTGATCATCACGCGGCCGGAGCAAACCAGTCGGGTAACCCGAGGTCGCCGGGCGGTATCGAATTTGGTTTGGCAACGCGAGCCGGTCAGCTCGCCATCCGTGTAATGAACCCGCCGCCCAATACGCGATCGCCATTGTAAAACACACAGGCCTGACCGGGAGCCGGCAACGCCGGTTCATCCAGTTGTACCGTGGCACCGTCCGCACACGCTGCGACAACAGCTGACCGCGGGACATCTCGGGCGCGCAGTTTCACGCTACAACGCATTGGATCAACCGAAGGCGGCACCAGCCAGTTCACCTCGCGCAGCCTCACCTGATCCGTGCTGACGGTCCGCGGGCCAATGACCACCCGACGAGTCGCCGGCTCGGTGGTGACCACCATTTGCCGCTCACCGCCCGCCATCGCCGCAGCGCCGAGCCGCTTGCTCTGCCCCACGGTGAACCGCGCCACCCCGTCGTGCCAGCCGACCACCGTGCCGTCCTGGGCTACGATCTCTCCTGGCTCCAGTGCATCGGGCCGCAAGCGCTTGACGACCTCGGCGTATGAACCTGATGGCACAAAGCAAATATCCTGACTGTCGGGTTTGTCCGCGACCGCCAGCCCCAAACGTGCCGCGACGTCCCGCACCGCGCGCTTGTCCGGCATGCCGCCCAGCGGAAACCAGCATTGCTGCAGTTGCGGTAAAGTCGTTGCGAAAAGAAACCAACTCTGATCGCGGTCCAGGTCGGCAGCACGATGCAACTCCGCCCCGTCGGGCCCATCCACTCGCCGCACGTAATGCCCGGTTGCCAGACGCTCGGCACCCAGACCGGCGGCAAGCGTGGTGAGGTCAGCGAATTTCACCGACTGGTTGCAACGGACGCAGGGTACCGGCGTCTCGCCCGCCGCATAGCTGTCGGCGAAGTCGGCAATCACCGCACGGGAGAAGCGCTCTTCGGCGTCGATCACGTAATGCGCAATTCCCAACCGATCGGCGACCCGGCGTGCATCGTGGATGTCCTGACCGGCGCAACATGCACCCTTCCGCCCGGAGGCGACCCTGTGGTCGTACAACTGCAAGGTGACGCCGATCACTTCATGACCTTGCTCATGCAACAGGCCAGCAACGACGCTGCTGTCGACCCCACCCGACATGGCGACCAGGACGCGCATCAAGCCTTGAACATGTTGTTGACGCCGGCAGGTAATGTCACCACCAGACCGTCCAACGCGTCGCTCATGATGATCTGGCAACCAAGCCGCGACGTCTCAGTGAGGCCAAACGCGAGGTCCAGCATGTCCTCCTCATCCTCGCTCGCCGTGCTCAGCCTTTTGTACCAACCGGGATCGACGATCACGTGACAGGTCGAACAGGCGAGCGAACCCTCGCAGGCACCTTCAATATCCACTTTGTGCTTGTGCGCGATTTCCAGCACCGACAGGCCGGCGGGCGCGTCGACCTCGCGGCGCGTCCCGTCGCGCTCGATGAACGTCATTTTCGGCATTGTGTCAGGCCTCGGCGAAATGATCCGCGGCATGTCGCCCGGAGTGGGCCGCCGCCAGAGCGGACGCCGCGTAGTCGATATCGGCGGGCGAGGTAAAGCGTCCGATCCCGATGCGCAAGGTCCGCCCCGCCGCCTCATCGGAAAGGCCCAGTGCACGCAGCACGTAGGATGGCTCAACCTCGGCCGAGGAACAGGCGGAACCGGTCGAGACGCACAAATCCGGCATCCGTTCCAGCATCGCCAGCGCGGTCTCGGCCGGGAAGGTCAGGTTCAGATTGCCGGCAATGCGGTGCGCGGTGCTGCCGTTGATCGCGATCCCGGGAATATGGCCGAGCAACGCGGTGAACAGACGGTCGCGCAACGCGCCGATCCGTGCGTTGTCCTCCTCCATTTCCTCCGCCGCCAGCCTGCATGCTTCGCCCAACCCAATGACCAACGGCGCCGGCAACGTGCCCGAGCGATACCCCCTTTCCTGCCCACCTCCCGAAAACAGCGGCAGCACCCGAGCCCTGGGCCGGCGCCGTACGAACAGCGCGCCGATCCCCTTCGGGCCATAAATCTTGTGCCCGCTGACCGAAGCGAGGTCGACCTTCCACCCCGTCAGATCCACCGGGATTTTTCCAACTGCCTGCGCGAGGTCGGAATGGAACAACGCCCCCGCCTCTTTGGCCATGCGCGCAAGCCCTGGAATATCCTGCACCACGCCGATCTCGTTGTTCACGGCCATGACCGAGACCAGCAACGTCGGCGCCGTCAGCGCGTCGCGCAACATCTCCGGATCCAGCAAACCGTCCGAGCCAACCGGCAGAAACACGGGGTCGAAACCTTCGTCTTTCAAATCGCCGACCGACTCCAGCACGCATTTGTGTTCAGTGGCGACGGTTATGATTCGCCGGCGGTCACCGGTTCCGTAGCGCGCCGCAAAGCGGGCAGCACCTTTGATGGCGATATTGTTGCTCTCGGTCGCGCCGGAGGTGAACACAATCTCGCGCGTGTCGGCCCCAAGCAATGACGCAACCTGACCGCGCGCGGTTTCAACCGCTCCCTCGGCGGTGCGGCCCATGACGTGTTCGACGCTGTGCGGGTTGCCGTACTGCTCGGTGAAGAAGGGCAGCATGGCTGTCACAACTCTTGGGTCGCATCGGGTCGTCGCCTGATTGTCCAGGTAAACCGGCTGGTTCGGACGAGCGGGGGCATAGGTCATGGGTTTACTCTTCGGTCACACCTTTACTCTATGGTGTCACGCTGCCGTTGCGACCAGAGCCCGCCGCAAACGAGCGGCCATGCGCGCATAGGCGGCCTCGAACGCATCGACCGCCGCGTCGGTAACATTCCACGGCAGCGAAACGCGAATTGCCTGGCCAGCAAGCGCACCCAGACCCATGGCGGTCAGCACATGACTGGTCTGAACTTTGCCAGAACTGCATGCGGCACCAGCACTCACCGCAATTCCGTCGAGGTCCAGTGCAATGACCTGCGCGTCGGCCCGTACTCCAGGCAGCGCGAGCGAAGTTGTGTTGGCCAACCTTGAGGCACTGCCACCGCACACAATCGCCCCATGGTGCACCGCAGCGGCCTCCACACGATCCCGCAGCGCAGCAAGGCGGGTCTGGTCGGATACCCTATCACAGACGGCCGCGAAGCCAGCGATGGCGCCCAGGGCGGGCGTGCCGCCGCGGCGGCCGCGCTCCTGGCCGCCACCAGCAATCAGCGGCGTGATGACAGTCAGGTCCGGCGCCAACAACAGCGCGCCGACACCGGGCGGCCCGCCAAGCTTGTGCGCGGACAAAGCGATCGAGTGACAACCAAGGACCGTCATATCGACTGGAATACGACCGCCGGCCTGCACAGCATCGACATGCAACAAGGCACCGTGTTCCCGGCACAGCGCGGCGGCTTCGGCGATTGGCTGGATGGTGCCGGTCTCATTGTTGGCTTGCATCAGGCAGACCAGAGACCCCGGCCCCGACCTGAGCCAGTTACGCAGTACCTCCAGCTCAGCGACACCGTTACAATCGACCGGCAGCACCGCGGCATCTGGCGCGGCAGCACGGATCGCGTCGTGTTCGGTGGCGCATAACATGACCCGCCGGCCTGTGCTCAGTGCATACACCGCCAGCGCATCGGCCTCGGTGCCGCCCGATGTGAACACGACGTTCTGGTCGCGCACGCCAAAACGAGCTGCGACTCTCTCACGCGCGTCCTCCAGAACGCGCCGGGCCGCGCGGCCGGCAGCATGGACCGAGGATGGATTGCCGGTTACCTCGAACGCAGCCTGTATCGCGGCCTTCGCTTCAGGGCGAAGCGGCTCGCTGGCGTTGGCATCGAGATAAAACATGGCGTTCCGCCGCGGCTTATTCCGCCGCCACGCGGGCAAAACCGCGCTTGGGCGCAACCGCGCGGCCGCGCACCTGGCCAAGGACAACGTCGGCCAGTGTCACCCCGCCCAGAAACAAACCGATTTGCCGTCCAAGTTCGGCCCAGAGATCGTGGGTTTGACATCGCTCGGTCATTTGGCCGGGTAGCGCGAGGCACGGGCCCGATGTTTCGTCACAGCGAGTGGCACGGATCGGCTCGTCGACAGCAGCGATGATCGCGGCGATGGAAATCCGGTCGGAGTCACGCGCCAAACGATAACCGCCGCCGGGTCCGCGTGACGAGGCGACCAGACCCGAGCGGCGCAATCTGGCAAATAATTGCTCAAGGTACGACAGGCTTAATTGCTGGCTGGCCGCAATCTCCGCGAGGCAAACCGGGCCGCATTCGCAACCAACAGACTGGCGGGAAGCCAGATCAACCATCGCCATGACCGCGTAACGGCCGCGTGTGGAAAGCTGCATGTTTCACTCCGCCGCTGGCTGACGGGACTGGCTTTGTGACGGCACGGGCTCGTGTTGCCCGTCACCGTTTCGATCTCCGCTGTTGGTATCGAACAACCCGGCATGCGACTCGGCGCCGCCTAACTCCCCTTGCGCTGCCTGCATGCGGGCGACCCGCACTTCAAGGTCGGTCAGTTCGGCACGCAACCCTTCGAGATCGCGCAACAGCGGATCGAGGCTGTCGTCGCACGGCATCCCATAGGGATCGAAATCCGCTGCCGCACCCAATCCGCGGCGTGGCAACTTGCGATCGACCGGACGAGCCGGCACGCCAACGACTGTCGTATCCGCCGGCACCGGATCGACCACGACGGCATTGGAACCGATGCGGGCATTGTCGCCAACCGTAATGGGTCCGAGGACTTTGGCGCCGGCGCCAATGATGACGTTGTTGCCGACGGTCGGATGGCGCTTGCCGCTGCCGGTGCGGGCAACGCCTAAAGTGACCTGATGATAAAAATAGCAGTCGTCGCCGACCTCGGCAGTTTCGCCGATCACGACACCCATGCCATGATCGATGACGAGACGCCTGCCAAGTTTGGCGGCAGGGTGAATTTCAATTCCCGTCAACCAGCGAGATATATGCGACGAGAATCTACCAAGAAAATACAAATCATGTGTCCAAAGCCAATGAGAGAGGCGATGCCACATCACAGCGTGCACGCCTGGGTAGCAAAACAATACTTCGACATAGGAACGAGCCGCGGGATCGCGCTCTCGATAGCTGCGGATGGTCTCACTGAAGAACATGTAAGCCATGCGACATTTCCATTATGAATGTTGCCACAGTTTGTCATATACTGGTGGCACGCCAGGATTGGCTGGCTGACTGAGATTACGGGGGTGTAACCCTCCGTAGAGATCAGTGAGCCAGATGACCCTGGGGCTCGGTTCAACGGGGAACCAGTCACAAGACGAGGGGGAAACCAAGCAGACCCTGCACCGAGTGAGCCACGGGCTGAGGCCAGCATATCCGAGTCGGGGAGTCAACTATCCTTGAACTGGGTTCGCCGTGAACAAACTTAAGTGGGGCGGCTCTTCGCATTGTGAGTGTGCCAGTTGATCCGGATCTACAAGATTACGGTCAATGGGGCCGGGAAGCGACTGACAGGTCAGGCGGGCCTGTCCGTTCGGCGGACCGGAGCAAGAACAGGAAACAGGTTAAGTATTGCCATGCCAGAGGTGATGTTCGCCGGCCCAGACGGCCGGTTGGAAGGCCGTTACCACCATTCGAAGGAACCTGGGGCTCCGGTGGCGCTCATCCTTCATCCCCACCCGCTGCACGGCGGGACGATGAACAATCGTATCACGTTCACGATGTACCAATCGTTCATGCGACTTGGCTGCTCGGTGATGCGGTTCAACTTCCGGGGGGTTGGACGCAGTCAGGGACGTTATGACGGTGGGATCGGCGAAATCAGCGACGCTGCAGCAGCGCTCGATTGGATGCAAGCGGTCAATCCGGGCCATGGGGGGATCTGGATTGCCGGCTACTCGTTCGGTGCATTCGTGGGTATGCAACTGCTAATGCGCCGGCCGGAAATCTCCGGCTGGGTTAGTGTGGCGCCCCCGGCCAACCATTACGATTTCGGCTTCCTGGCGCCATGCCCTTGTGGTGGGTTGATGCTGCACGGCGACAGCGACGAACTGGTGCCCGAGCCAGCTGTGCGCAAATTGGTCGACAAACTCAACACGCAGAAAAATGTCCACGTGGACTATCGGGTGTTCGAGGGTGCAGACCATGTGTTCGCCACTCACGCCGATGCGGTGTCGGAAGCGGTCGAGGACTTCTGCGGCAAGTCGATTGCCCGCCGTCAGATGGCGCTCGCCGCCGACTGATCCGATCTCGGTGCTTAACATGTGAACCAAGGCCACGGGCAGTGGCTCGACGCCGTGCGTTTGTACGCGCTGTCAGGTCTGAATTGCCGGATCGACCACCGCGGCCACGTGAGCGCGAGACGTGTCTCATCAGGCTTGATCTCGTCGTGTTTGCGGCGGTGGGGTGTGGTCCGGCCAGGCGATGTTCTCGCACTTCGCGGGGGGTATCGCAATTCTGGGCCCGGCCGGCCGGTACGCCCCTACTTGCACCGTGCGGGCGCCGGCAACATGATCCCGCTGGAGGCCAGCCCCCGGAGCCATCCTGACCAAACCGTCTGTTCCAGCCCAGTACCTGATCCGCGATCGTGCACTTGCGCTCGGCTTTGACGCAATCGGGTTCTGCAAAGCAGGCCTCGGACCTGAGGCGCGGCAGCGTCTGACCGCATTCCTCGCCGCTGGCCAGCACGGCGACATGGGATGGCTTGCGGCCCGAGCCGAGCAGCGCTCCCACCCGCGCGCGTTGTGGCAGGACGCAAGAACGGTGATCGCCCTGGGCCTGACCTACGCGCCGCTCGACGATCCTCTGGCTCCTCTGGTGATGGTAGACCGCGGCACGATTTCAACTTATGCGCGTGGTCGCGATTACCACGACCTGATGAAGGGCCGGCTGAAGCATCTTGCCGCATTCGTGACGTCACGGTTCGGCGCCGAGGTCAAAGTCTTTGTCGACACCGCCCCGGTCATGGAAAAACCACTTGGTGAGGCCGCCGGACTGGGCTGGATCGGCAAGCACACCAATCTCGTCTCCCGCAAGCACGGCTCGTGGTTGTTTCTTGGCGAGATCTACACGACGCTGGAAATTTCACCCGAACCGCCGCACGCAAATCGTTGCGGCACATGCGCCCGGTGTCTTTCGGTCTGCCCGACCGACGCGTTTCCGGCGCCGTACCGGCTGGATGCGACGCGCTGCATCTCCTACCTGACGATTGAGCATAAAGGACCCATTCCGCACGAGTTACGACCGCTGATGGGCAACCGGATATATGGCTGCGACGACTGCCTGGCAGTATGCCCGTGGAACCGTTTCGCCCATGCCACGACGCACGAGGCGTTGCAACCGCGCGACGATCTGACAGCCCCGCGCCTTGCCGAGCTGGCCACATTCGATGAGGCGAGGTTCCGGCAGATGTTTGCTGCATCGCCAATCAAACGCATCGGTCGCAACCGGTTTGTGCGCAATGTATTGAATGCGATCGGCAACTCCGCCGATCCGGCATTGCGGCCGGTGGCCCAACAATTGGCCAACGATCCCGATCCGGTCGTTTCTGAAGCGGCGCAATGGGCCGCGGCACGGCTTTGTTGATGTCTTACGGGATCGGCGCTCAGGGAGAATTGCAGCAAAGCGCCTTTCAGTACGTGCCAAATTGCTGGCTTGATCCTCTGCACGACTGGCTTCCAAAGCGGCAGCGACCCACCATCATACCGTCGGACAGCGCAGTAGGTGGTCTCTGAGTGGCCTGATCAAACGTAGCTTCTCACTCGCCGGGCATCGGACCAGCGTGGCGTTGGAACCTGCGTTCTGGGATGCACTTTACGAGATCGCCCAGTACCGGGGGATGAGTTTGGGCGGGCTGGTGGTGTCAGTTGACTCTGGCCGCGACGGCACGACGGCTTTGGCATCTGCCTTGCGGGTCCTTGCGTTGCGTGAGGCTCTGGGCCGGGCCAGTCAGCGGCCTTTAGGTCCACCCCATCCATGAATGCGCACTGCGACACCCCCGAAGGCCTTGCCCAGAGATAACTTTCCCGTAACTTTTGTGCGGCGATGGTGGGCGGCACGGCGAGGGTCAGAGGGATTCAGTCGAGGCAGACGTCCGCGCGAACCAGTCGCGACAAAGGTCGCGCGAAGGAACCCACCAATGGTCCCGATGAGTGAATCCAGGATCCGCCAGTTCACCACGATCAGTCCACTGACGTTGTCCGACCGTCTGATCACCTTGGCCAAGGACGCCGATACCGCGGGCTATGCAGCCACCGCTGAGCAGCTGCTAAAACTGGCAATCATGATTTTCGACGAGGCACCACGGCGGCCGCACTGACGGTTGCCTCGATTGTGCGAGCTGCATGAACGAAGCCGGTCACACGCCATCAGCATATTGAAATGATTCAAAAAGCTGGTGGGCGCAACAGGGATTGAACCTGTGACCCCTACCGTGTCAAGGTAGTGCTCTCCCGCTGAGCTATGCGCCCCACCGATGTGGGAGGCGGTATCTAACCTCTGCTTCCAGGTCAGGCAAGGCGCAACGTGGCAATGGGGTAGGTGACATTAGCCCAGAGGCCCGCTTGAATGGGCGGATGGATGCCCCCATGGATGCCCAGGTCGAAGCTTTTCCCTATGCGACGCAACCGCCGGTCCTGGTGGCGCATCCTGTGGCGCAAACCGCGCCGCTGGTTTTCGCTTCTCCGCATTCGGGCCACTTTTATCCGGCTGAGTTCCTTGCCGCCTCACGTCTCGATCCACCTGGCCTACGCCGCAGCGAGGACAGCTTTGTCGACGAACTGTTCGCCGCCGCCACCAGCTTCGGTGCGCCCCTGGTCCGCGCCACTTTTCCGCGCGCCTGGTGCGATCCCAATCGTGAGCCGTGGGAACTCGACCCGGGCATGTTCGCCGATGCACTGCCGTCCTGGGTGAACACTACCAGCGCCCGGGTCAATGCCGGACTGGGCACGATCGCCCGAGTGGTTGCCTCGGGCGAGACCATTTATCGTGGAAAACTCACCTTCGCCGAGGCTGAGCGCCGGATTGAGACCTGCTGGAAGCCGTTCCACGACACCGTCGTATCGCTGATCGAAGCGACCCGAGCGAGGTTCGGACAGTGTGTGCTGATCGACTGCCACTCGATGCCGTCCCACGTTCCGATTTCGGGGCGCGGCGACCGTTTGGCGGACATTGTGTTAGGGGATGCGCACGGCACAACTTGTACTGCCCATCTCACTCGGTTCGTCGAGCGCCGGCTGATTGATCTTGGCTACCGGGTGCGGCGTAACGACCCTTATGCGGGAGGGTTCATCACCCGGCATTACGGCCGGCCACGGGACCACGTGCACGCTCTGCAAATCGAAATTGCCCGCGATCTTTATATGGATGAGACTCGATACGAGCGGTCTTCAGGTTTCGCCGCGGTGCAACGTGATCTGCGTCTGTTGATCGAGTCGCTGTCGGTTGAACTCGCGAGGACAGTCAAAAGCTGATTGCTGGCAGTGACCTGGGGGACGGAATTACGTTTGGGATTCCAATTGGTTGGCCAAAAAAGATGGCGGTGCCGAAGCACCGCCAAGTTTAGGGAGGAAACGTCCAAGAAAGCAGACAGCTCGGTCAGTGACCGTGTTGCTGCGGTGCACAATCTAGCCGGGGGCTACATTCGGTGCAAGCAATTTTTTGCATTGCACCAATGCTTTTTTGTTGGGCAGATTCAATTGCAGAAAAATCTTGCCTGTTTACGCCGCATTTACCTTTCCAACGTAGCTTGGGCAGCATGCCTCGCTGGCTCCTCGCTGCCCTGATTTTTTGCCTCCTGACAGAACGTGCAGGCGCGCTGCCAATGAGCCTGACTGCAGCCTCACCGGGGGAGCAGTGCCGGGTCGCGATCACTGCCGCGGAACGCGGCCATGGGGTGCCTCCGCAATTGCTCGCCTCGATTGGGCGGGTCGAGAGCGGCCGGCGCGATCCGGACACCGGGGCCTGGGGTGCCTGGCCGTGGACCATCAACGCCGAGGGCGTGGGTTCCTATTTCGACACGAAGGCAGAGGCGATTTTGGCAGTCCAGGCACTCCAGGCTCGCGGCGTGCGCTCGATCGATGTCGGCTGCATGCAGGTTAACCTGATGCACCACCCTGACGCATTCCCCAATCTCGAAATGGCGTTCGAGCCTGCGGTCAATGCGGACTATGCGGCGCGATTTCTGATTGAACTGCATGACCAGACCGGAGATTGGACCAAGGCCACGGCGGATTATCATTCCGCCAATCCGGAGGAAGGCGGGCCCTACGCCGCCAAAGTGATCTCGGTGTGGCCGGAGGAGCAGCGCAAAGCCGGCGGCGCTCCGTCCGTGCAGTTTGGCCAAAGCCGGATTGCCCCATTCCCAAGCCCAGCCCTGTCGTTCCCGGCCCGTCCGACGCCGCGATTATTCGCGATGGCCGGAATCCCGCCAATGATGGTGCAGCCGGGCACAGCCCCGCCTGAGTTAATGGCGTCCGGGACCGCGCCGCCTGGAATTGGCTTTGGCCAACGCCTGGCCACGCCAGGGCGGGGCCTGGAGTCTTATCGGGCCACGCCGATCAGGACCGTCATGCCGATCCGAACAGCGATGCGGCTGCCAAACCTGGTAACGCGGTAATGTCCGCGCGTTGCGCGGAGTGACCCCGGGTGCTGGAAACGCCATTTTCCATCCGACCCAGGTCTGCCGATTGTGATCGCCCAGGTATTCGTCGGATCGCCAGGACATGCCGTGAGCCGCGGTCACCACGTGATCGGCGACCGTTGCCCGCTCGGATCCCCGTTCCTCGATTGACCTGAGATCGTCCAGAGGTCATCTCATGTGCTGTTCGCGGCATGAGGATCCCATGACCACTCTGCCTCCTTTGCCATCCGAGGCGCTACCGGCCGGCATTCGATCTCGCTTCATTGACGGGATCAATGGCCTCTCGATGCACGTGCTGGAGGCCGGGTTTCAGGCCGAGGAGCGACCGTTGGTGTTGCTGCTGCACGGATTTCCCGAAATCGCTTACTCCTGGCGCAAGATCATGCCCGCGTTGGCCGAGGCGGGATATTGCGTGGTGGCACCCGATCAGCGGGGGTACGGGCGGACCACGGGATGGGACCCGTCCTATAACGGCGATCTCGCTTCATTCCGCGTGTTGAACCTGGTCCGCGACACCATGGGCCTGCTTGCTGCCCTGCGCCGATCGTCGGTGGCGGCCGTCGTGGGACATGATTTTGGCGCCTGGGTTGCGTCATGGTGCGCGCTGCTGCGGCCGGACGTGTTCCGCTCGGTTGTACTGATGAGTGCACCCTTCGCCGGACCGCCGGCGCTCACGCCGTCCGCGACTCCGCCGGTCGATCCAGTACACAAGGCGCTGGCGTCTCTGCCGCGGCCACGCAAGCATTACGTGATGTATTACGGAACCCGCGAGGCAAAATGAGAACATGTGGCATTGCCCGCAGGGCGTGAGCGCGTTCCTGCGTGCGTACTATCATTACAAGGGCGCCGATTGGACTGGAAACAAACCGTTCCGGCTGGCCTCCTGGTCGGCGCCCGAACTGGCGAAAATGCCGACTTATTACATAATGGATGCCGCCAACGGCATGGCCGAAACCGTCGCGGCGGAAATGCCGTCGCCCGCCGAAATCGCCGCATGCCACTGGCTGACTGAGGCCGAGTTGGCCGTCTACGGCGACGAATATTCCCGAACCGGGTTTCAGGGCGGCTTGCAATGGTATCGCTGCCGCACCGAGGGTATTGGTCTGTGCGAACTGCAGGTGTTTTCCGGCCGCAGCATCGACGTGCCCGCATTGTTCATCGCCGGACGAAGCGATTGGGGCATCTATCAATCCCCCGGCGCGATCGAGCGGATGCAAGGCACGGGTTGCTCTGCCATGCGCGGCGTCCACCTGATCGACGGCGCCGGGCATTGGGTGCAGCAGGAAAACCCAGACGAAGTCAACAGATTGCTGCTGGCGTTCCTGGAGAATGCACGAAAATAGGGGGTCCGGAACGCTGCGGCCACGATGCTGTGCCTTGTCCACCGCTTTACCGCTCACAGTACCAACCAGGATCATCGACAGGAGTGTGACAATGTCCACCGTTTCAACAGACCTCGACGCCCTACATGGTCTCAATCACGACTACATCACCTCGGTGCAGAAAGGTGATGTGCGGCGGTTCGATGAAATCCTGGCGGCGGAGTTCCATTGCTCCAACCCGGACGGCAGCCTGATCAACCGCGAGGGCTTCCTGGCACAGACGGCGCGCCCGGTGACAATCAGCAACTTGCAGGCGCATGACGTGCTGATCCGCCTGTTCGGCGACGTCGCCATCATTCACGCCCGCACCACTTATACGCTGCAAGATGGTGGCCATGGCGCCGGCCGCTACACTGACGTCTGGGCGCGGCAAAACGATTCCTGGCGCTGTGTGTCAGCACACGTTACGCGCCTGTAACTCACCCAGGTTTCTGATCTTCCCTCTCGGGCTTGCGACAAGGAGCGGGATATGATCGTCGTCACGACTGAAAATCTGCCCGGCTATCGCGTGCGCGAGGTCAAAGGCCAATGCTTTGGTGTCGTGGTACGTAGTCGCGGCCTCGGCGGCAACATCATGGCAGGCCTGCGATCCGTCGTCGGCGGTGAAATCACCGAGTACACGGCCCTGCTTGAAGAAGCACGCCGTCACGCGGTCGACCGCCTCGTGCAGAACGCGACACAAATGGGCGGCAATGCGGTGGTCATGATGCGGTTCGATAGCGCTGAGATCGGTCAAACCATGAGTGAGATTGTCGCTTATGGCACCGCAGTCGTGGTGGAACCCGACAAGAGCTGACGCGTATGCTCCGCGCGGTACTGTTTGCGATCGGTGTTGTGTTACTGATTGCCGCCTTGGTCGCAACCGTCGCGGGCTGGCCGGCGACTCCGTTGGCGGCATTCGGAGCCATCCTGACATTGGCTCTGCTGTTTGAGCGATACGTTTACAAACCAATCCGGCCGGAGCCGCCGGGCCCAGGATGGGAGCGAACGACGGAACAGTTTGTCGATCCGCAGTCGGGACAGAGCGTCACGGTATATTTCAATCCGCGCACCGGCGAGCGACGCTATGTCGGCAAAAGAAACGTCTGAAACCGCGGGCTGATATCACAAACAACAGACCCGGCTGGTCATCTTGACAGCGAACCGATCAGTGCCTCGATCGCATCCCAGGCGGCGCGACCAAGCGCCAGGTCGGCTGCATCGTTGCCACCGTGTGCATGCCGCGTTGAGCGTGGTGTCGTCTCGCTGGGCAGCAAAACACGGTGACCGGCCTCTGGATGGAAAACCAGAACTGCTGACTTGTCGACTGCTGCGAGTCGCGCGGCGATCGACCGCGCAAATAACTCCGACGGCCAAAGGGCGTCGTCGCCACCGGCGACAAGAATGATCCTGGCCTGCGTGGCTTCCACCGGGATCGTTGCGGCGTCAACTTCCGAAGCGAACCGCCGCAGGCTTCGCTCGAACAGGCCGCGGTAAGTCAACAGGCCATCGCGGAACTCCCGCTTCCAGTATGGATCGCTGGCGACGAAAGGAAGCGGGTCACCGCCCCATGTCCATGACGAACGCTGTGGCCATTCCTCACCGTCCCGCCCAGGGCCAATATTGCCCCAGACGACGGAAGACGGGCTGATCGCAACCACGCCATCCACACGGCTGTCGTGAATGGCGGTCAATAATGCCGCCTCGGCACCTTTGGATGTCCCAACCAGAACGATCCGCTCGCAGCCTTGTTGCACAAGCCTTGTGATTGCGGTGGTGAAGGATTCCAGTGGTATTTCACAAATTCCAGGAACCTGGCCCGCGCCTCCGAACCAGCGCAGCGCGAGCGCCGTGCAGTTCAGGGCGGCGAACACCCTTGCGCGGGTGACGTCGACCCGCCCGCTCGATCCTGCCAGGACAAGGACACCGACGCCATTTTCGCGTACCGGAAGCAGCAGGGAGCCTTGCAGTTCGCCGTTGAGCTCAATTTCAGCAGACTTGGTCACCGGTTCCTCCATGGCCGGACGTCACGATAACGATAAACGACAATCGAGCAGCGGGCATGCGACTATTCCTTGCGACGTGGCAGGAAAGGACCGACGGCACGCCTGGTTCGGCTCAATTTGGTTGCGGCTCAATGTCGATTGGGCCGCCGTGAGGCATAAAAACGGTTACGGGGCCACAATCCGTCCCCCTCTGGTCGGAACAGGCACACCCGTCGTCCCCGGGAAGCTCAATGGCAGGCCGCGCGCCACCCGCGTCGCGAGGAAACCAAAACACTGGGCCTCCAGGGCGTCGCCATTCCAGCCCACTGTTTCCACCGGCTCGACCGGCACGCCAAGCGCTGAGCGCAGTGCGAGCATGATTGACGGATTGTGTCGTCCACCGCCGGTGACCAGCCATCGCCTTGGCTGTGCCGGAAACGTTGCCGTCGCAATCGAGGTCGCGGTGAACGCCACCAACGTTGCTGCCCCGTCCGCGGACGCCAATGTGTCCAGTCCACTCGCCGCCAAAGCGCGGGAGAAGTCCAACCGGTCGAGCGATTTGGGGGCGGGCCGGCTGAAATAGGCATGGGCCATCAACCGGCCCAGTACCGCCGTATCGACTGTCCCGCTGCGGGCCAGCACGCCGTCGCGATCGAACGCCTGCCCGGTATTCCGGATCATCCAGTCATCCAGAGGCCCATTGCCGGGTCCGGTGTCGAACGCGACCAGTGCCTCCTCGTGGCCGATCCCGTTCTCGCCAATCCAGGTCACGTTCGCGACGCCACCGATATTCAGCACCGCCAGCGGCCGGTCGAAATCGCGCGCCAGTGCCGCATGAAAAACCGGCGCCAAAGGCGCCCCCTCCCCGCCTGCCACGACATCGGCGGAGCGGAAGTCGTAAGCTACCGGAACTCCGGTTTCGTGTGCCAGAAGTGTCGCATCGCCGACCTGCCAGGTCCGGCGCCGATCTGGTTGATGCAGGATGGTCTGGCCGTGAAACCCAATCAGGTCGGCTGGGCGTTCCAATGCCTTCACTGCCTGGATGTGGTATTCGGTCAGCCGCGCCTCTACACTTGCAAGGCGGACATCGCCTTGCGCCAGTCCAGGGGCGAGGTCGAGGATCATCCGCAGGTCGCGGCGCAACGCGTCATCGTACGGGATTGTCAGGGCGGGACCGAACGCTGTCACCGTCTCACCGTTGGTTTCCAGCCAGGCGGCGTCCACGCCGTCCAGGGACGTCCCGCTCATTAGGCCGATCGTGCGCGGCATGTTTCTCTCCTGGCCGTCCCCTGGTAATCAGCGGGCGTTTCACTCCAGCACGGGTTCCGTATCATGACCACGGCCGAGTCCACCGTTGCTCCCGACGACTTTTTATCCGAGGCCGCCGCGCGCGGTTTCATCTTTCAGTGCACTGACTACGAGGCGCTGGCCGAGGCGATGAAGGCCGGCCCGATCAGCGCCTATATCGGCTTCGACTGCACGGCCGATAGTTTGCATGTGGGCAGCCTCGTGCAGATCATGATCCTCCGGCTGCTGCAGAAATACGGCCACAAGCCGGTGGTGCTGATGGGCGGCGGGACGACCCGCATCGGTGATCCATCCGGCAAGGACGAGTCCCGGCAAATGCTGACCGACGCAGCGATCGCCGCCAACATGACCGGCATTCGCCGCGTCTTCGCGCCGTTCCTGCGGTTCGGCGATGGCACCTCGGATGCAATGATGGTCAACAACGCCGACTGGCTGGACGCGTTGTCCTATATTGCCCTGCTGCGCGATGTCGGCACGCATTTCACGATCAACCGCATGCTGACGTTCGACTCGGTGAAGCTGCGGCTGGACCGCGAGCAGCCTATGACGTTCCTTGAATTCAATTACATGATCCTGCAAAGTTATGACTTTCGGGAGCTGCATCGCCGGCATGGCGTCGTGCTGCAGATCGGCGGCTCCGACCAGTGGGGCAACATCGTTTCTGGGATGGAGCTGACCCGGCGCAGCGACGGCAAACACGTGTTCGGGTTGACCACGCCGCTGATTGCCACCGCCTCGGGCGCCAAGATGGGCAAGACGGCGGCGGGCGCAGTGTGGCTGACCAGCGACCGGGTATCTGCGTACGATTACTGGCAGTTCTGGCGCAATACCGAGGACGCCGATGTCGGCCGCTTCCTGCGGCTGTTCACCGACATTCCACTCCCGGAAATCGCACGGCTGGAAGCGTTGCAAGGCGCCGACATCAACGAGGCGAAGAAAATTCTTGCCACGGCGGCCACTGCTCTCGCGCACGGCCAGGCCAGCGCCGAAGCGGCAGCGGAAACCGCCCGGCTTGCGTTCGAGGAGGGCGAGGCGGCTGACACGCTGCCCAGTGTGGCGTTGCCTCGGGACGAGCTGGAGACAGGGATCGCCGCGTTCCGGTTGTTTACTCTGGCGGGCCTCGCGGCGAGCAACGGAGAGGCGCGGCGACTGATCCGGGGCGGTGGGGCGCGGGTCAACGATACTCCAGTGACCGAGGAAGGCTACCTCATTTCGTTGCGTGATGCGAAAGAGGGTGCCATCAAGCTATCCGCCGGACGTAAGCAGCATCGCCTGGTGCGGGCGGCGTAACCGACTGCCCTGATCAGCTGTATCACGCCAAGTACCCCAGCCACCACCACCACAGATAATCCAGCGGACACAGCACGACCACCGTCACCGCTGCCTGTATCAGACAGAACCTTGTCCCGGCCTTCAGACTGACGCCACCGTACTGCATCCCGATCACCATCAGAAAATTCTGGTATGGCAGAAATACCGTCGAGAAAATGACGACCTGCAACATCAGAACCGTCAGCACCGGTAACCCGCTCGCATGAGCGAAATCTCCCGCCAGTGGCGCCAGCACGACCGGCATTCCGACCAATGTCGTAACAAACCCGATGACCGCCCCAATCCCGGCGATCAGCGTCAGATTGAGCGCGTCATGCCCCGGCGCCATCCCCGACACACGCAACAACGCGCCACTGAGCGCCGAGCCCAGACCGGTTGTTGCGATGACCGCACCAACGCCGAATATTCCCGCCATGTAAATCAGCATGCCGAGATTCATTTCGGACAGGCTGTTTGCCGGCAACACGCCGATCCCCGGCAGCAAACAAACAATCCCGGCGCCGAGAGCAACCCAGGCCGGCGAGACGCCGTGCAGCCAGTCAGTCATGAACAGCACCAGGGACCCCAGCAAAATCCACGCAACCGTACGCTCGTTTGCCGACCACGGCGCCGCGATTTCAGGGGCGGAACGCGGCAGCGGTCCATGCTCGGGAAACAGACGATAGCTGACCTCGATCAGCATCAGCGTCTTCAACACGCCCAACACGGGGAAATGCAGCAGAGAATATGCGCCATAGGTGACCTTGATCCCGTAAAGCGTATCGGCCGCCCCAACCAACACCAGGTTGGAAATATTGGCTGGCAGAATTGCAACTGCCGCCAACACCGTTACCGAAACTGCCGTCATCACCAGCCCGCTGCGTCCTGGGCGGCCCGGCGCAAAACCCAGGCGGTCGGCAAAACCCAGCACCACCGGCAGCAGAAATATCACCCGCGTCGTTGAGGACGGCAGAAAAAACGCCAGCCCCAACGCCAGCATCGCGGTGGCGGTAAGCGCCCGCCGATAAGATCCAACTAGACTGCCATGCAAAAGGGCCGACAAATGCCGCGTCAATGATGTTCGTTCAACCGCCATCGTCGTGATGGCACCGCCGAATACCAGCCACCACGCCGGCGTCATGAATCCCGAAAAGATCACCGGTGTCGGAGCGATCTCAAACGCCGCGGCCAGCATGAAGAACACCAGACTGGTGATCGGTTCGGCCAGAAATCCGGTCGCCCAGGCGGCGATGCAGCAGGCCACGAGGATGCCGGCTCGCACGAAAGTTGGCGAGCCGCCGAATAGCCACGGCGCAAGCCCGAGCAGGGGAATGATCGCCGCAATTGCCGTCAAACGTAGAATCTGGGCTGGCGCCGGGCGGGCGGTTCGATCCGTCATATCGGTCAGTATCTCAGACGCGCGACCCTGGGGCATCCCCGAGCACGGGATCCGATCAGTTTCATCGCACGGAATTCGGGACGGCGCACAATCCCCCTCTTGCCAAGCGGCGCATCCGGGACGATGTAGCGGCAGAAGTTCCCGGACCGCTGCGGTCCGGTTTCCCCGCCACAGGTCACAGGACCCGAGCCCCATGTTCATCGAAACCGAAGGTACTCCCAACCCCGCAACCCTGAAATTCCTTCCCGGCCGGGAAGTGATGGGTCTGGCGACGGCAGACTTTGCCTCCGCCGCATCCGCCGCACGCTCTCCGCTGGCGACCGCATTGTTCGGCCTCAACGGCGTGGCGCGGGTATTTCTGGGAGGCGACTTCGTCACGGTGACCAAGACCGATGCGGTTCCATGGGAGACGCTGAAAGCCCAGGTACTCGGTGCGATCATGGACCACTTTGTCATGGAGCGACCGGTGATCGATCCAACGATGGCGGAGGACGACCTGTTCGACGAGGAGGACGTCGACCCGGCGGATGTCGAGATCGTCGAACAAATCAAAGAGTTGCTGGACACACGGGTGCGCCCGGCGGTCGCCGGCGACGGTGGCGACATCGTCTTCCGCGGCTTCCGCGACGGCGTCGTGCGGCTCCATATGCAAGGGTCCTGCTCCGGTTGCCCTTCCTCCCGGGCCACGCTGAAGCACGGTATCGAGAACATGCTGCGCCACTACGTGCCCGAGGTAGTGGCCGTCGAGCAGGTGGAGTACTGAGGCCTCCCCGCGCCGCTTATGCAAGGCCCCGTCGGAAACGCGGCGCACGAGCCCCGCCATAATGCTTGGCAGAGGCGAACGCCGGGTAGGCCGCGCCAGAATGAAACGACAAGAAGGCTTGCGGCGGCATTTGTGCAGGCACCTCTTGTCGGTCGCTTATCGGCACCGCACCATGGACACATCGTTCTCCTCTCGCCGGAGTTATTTCCATGACGCTCGAGGCCGCCGCACATGAACTGCTGTTTCGCGAGGCGCGCAGCCATAACAAATGGCAAGACAAGCCCGTCACCGACGAACAGATTCATCAACTTTACGAACTGTTGAAATATGGCCCGACTTCGGCCAACTCGTCCCCTGCCCGATTCGTGTTCATCCGCACGCCGGAAGGCAAGGAGAAGCTGAAACCGGCCCTCTCTTCAGGCAACCTGGACAAGACGATGGCGGCCCCGGTGACCGCGATCGTTGCCTATGATCCAAAGTTCTATGAGACGCTGCCGCAGTTGTTCCCGCACAATCAGGATGCGCGATCCTGGTTCACCAGCAATGACGCCCTGGCCGCTACCACAGCGTTCCGTAACGGCACGCTGCAGGGTGGTTATCTGATAGTGGCCGCGCGCGCCCTCGGCCTCGACATCGGGGCGATGTCGGGGTTCGACAACGATGTGGTCGACCGCGCATTCTTCGCCGACAACGGCTGGCGCTCAAACTTCCTTTGCAACATTGGCTATGGCGACTGGAGCGGGGTGTTCAACCGTTCGCCGCGGCTCAGCTTCGACGAGGCATGCGTTCTCGCCTGAGCCGTAGTCCCCGCGGATGCGCGTTCTTGTCCTGGACTCCGCGTTGACACGCTGCTCTGCGGCACTCGTAGTCGATGATACGGTGGTGATTGCCCGCTCCGAGGTGCACAGGCAAGGGCAGGAGGCCGTCCTGCCAGTGATGGCACGGGATGTTTTCGCTCAGGCACTCGATGCGGCGAAGGAGACGTCGCCATGCATCGATCTCGTCGCGGTGACTGTTGGGCCGGGTTCATTCACCGGAATCCGCGCGGGACTTGCCCTCGCGCACGGTATTGGCCTGGCACTGGGCGTTCCGGTCATTGGCGTAACGATCGGTGAGGCAATTGGTGACGCCTTCCCGCACCTGGGCGATCGCGTTCTCTGGACAGTAACGGACAGCAGACGCGGCCAGATTTTCCTCGAGCGTGAGGGCGAGACTGTTTCGCTCGCCCAGGAAGCATTGCCGTCACCCCCAGGCAAGGTGGCTGTCGCCGGTGGGGCAGCGCTGCACATCGCCGCGCGACTCGCCGCAAGCGGCGCCAATGTCATGCTGACCGATGCGCGGTATGCTTTGCCGCGCCATATCGCTCTGGTCGCCAGGCGGCGCCACGCCGGAGCCTTGCCGCCCCGGGCGGCGCAGCCGCTCTATGTCGACCCGCCTGAGGCAAGGCTACCGACCGGTGGTCTTCGTCCGCCACCCGAAGCCTCCCCGCGGTAGGAAGCGCCAAATGGCGCCCGAGCCGCTCACCGGAGAGATCGAAAACGCGACCTGGGGCCATGCCGGCATCATGGCTGAAATCCACAGAACTGCGTTCCCCGCAACTGAGGCGTGGTCGCGCGATGTCATGCTTCTGCAACTTGGGCTGCCTGCAGCATTCGGGCTGGTTTATTCTTGTACCGGCATGATCCTCGGCCGCGTGGCAGCGGATGAGGCAGAAATTCTCACTCTGGCCGTTGAGCCTGGGCAACGCCGCCGAGGCGTCGGATCTGCGCTGCTGAGAGCGGCGATGGCTCGCGCCGCCAGCCTTGGTGCGGCCTCCATATTTCTGGAAGTTGCCGTGACCAACGACGCGGCGCGAGCCCTGTATGCCGCGCACGGCTTTACCGAGGCGGGTCTGCGACGTCATTACTACACAGATGGAACGGATGCTCTGATCTTGCGCTCTACTTTGTCCACATGGGCCGCGGATTCGTAACATTCCTAAACCAATCAGGCATCCTCTTAATGATCCGTGCAGTAATTAATTGAACAGAATTTAATTAGTGACCCTTGCGTATAAGCAGCAACACGGTTCCATCCGCCTCCTGACGCTGTTCCAGCACCGTGTGGCCTTGTTCAGCCGCAGTGCGGGGAACGTTGCGCGTCGGCTCTTCGCCGCGCAGTCGGACCAGCAAAGTCTGCCCGGGTGAGAGACGGTCGAGAGCGATCCGTGTCTTAACGAAAGTCATCGGACAGACGTCACGTGTGATATCGATGTCTCGGTCAGCGGTCAAAATGGAGTTCATGATACTCGTCCACCCTGATTAAACAAGAAAAACCATTGCGAAATTGCGTCACCGACACTTATATGATTAAAATCACCCGCGATAAAGGGCCACTCGATGCCAGATAGTACGTCTTCGCATGGTTCCCTGACGCTTGGTTCGTCGCCTGGTTCGTCCACCTTGGGCATTTTGGGTCTGACCGCTCAAATCGTCTCGGCCCACGTCGGCAACAATAAGGTCGCGACGGCGGAACTGCCAGGGCTGATCCAGCAGGTTTACCTCGCCCTCAACGGCTCAACCGCAAGTCCTTCGCCGGCGCAGATGCGCCCCGCTCCGCCAGCCGAGCGTCCCAGGCCCGCCGTGCCGATTTCAAAGTCTGTGTTCAGCGACTACATCGTCTGCCTGGAAGACGGCAAAAAGCTGAAAATGCTCAAACGGCATTTACAGACGGCATACGGCATGAGCCCGGAACAATACCGCGCGAAATGGGGGCTCGACTCGAACTATCCAATGGTCGCGCCAGAATATGCAATGAAGCGATCGTCGCTTGCCAAGGCGATCGGCCTCGGTACGCGACCGAGGGAAGCCAGGCGAAACTGACCGGTGGTTGTCTTCTCCGGTTCATCCCGAGGGCGGCCTGCGTAGCCAACCGATCCGATGCGCGGGCCCGGAGAGGCGCACGCACCGCTCATTCACCGGGTTCCAGTCGCTATCCGGGGTCCCCGCACTGATAATTTTCGCACTCCCCATTGGACAGGCATGCGGGACTTCGGCTACCGGTTCGTCCTGGAAGTGCCGTCCGCCGGAACTGACATTCGGGATATTCACCAGGAGGCCGATGGAATCGCGCATCGAGCGCTTGTGCGTCGAACGCGGCGTAAAGATGACCGGGCAGCGCCGCGTCATCGCGCGCGTGCTTTCTGACGCCGATGATCATCCCGATGTCGAGGAGTTGTACCGGCGTGCCACCCGACTGGATCAACATATTTCCATTGCCACGGTCTATCGAACGGTCCGTCTGTTCGAGGAGAAGGGCATCCTGGAACGACACGACTTCGGCGGCGGCCGTGCTCGTTACGAGCCGACTGAGGAAAGCCACCATCACCATCTGATCGATATCGAAACCGGCAAGGTGATCGAATTTCAGGACGCCGAGCATGAGGAGCTGATGCGCGTAATCGCAGCCCGGCTTGGCTTCGACCTCGTATCATTGCGTCTGGAACTGTTCGGCCGCAAGCGAAAGACTGCCACAGCTCAGCGTGCATCGCACCAGACGGAGGAACCAGTGAAGTGATTGCTGAGGCGCCTTTCCCCGAATTGCGCGCAGGCAACCTCGGGGTACGCATCGCCGTCGACCCAGCTGAAGTCGATGCTGTGCAAGCCCTGCGCTACCGGGTTTTCTACAGTGAAATGGGAGCCAACGCTAACCCGGTCACCAATCGGGATAAGCGCGATCGAGATGCATACGATGCGGTCGCCGATCACTTGCTGGTCGTGGATCACGAGATTGGACCGGGCCCGGAAGGCGTCGTCGGCACCTACCGCCTGATCCGCCGTGTGGCGGCCAACAGAATTGGCCAATTCTATTCGGCCGACGAGTACGACCTCGCCGTGATCGAACGGACCCCAGGGGGGCTTATGGAATTGGGCCGATCCTGCGTCGACGCCCACTACCGCAACCGCGCTGTGATGCAATTGCTCTGGGGCGGGATTGCCGCTTACGTCTTTCACTACAAGATTGACCTGATGTTTGGCTGCGCCAGCCTGCACGGAACGGATCCCGAAGCGCTCGCGGCCGAGCTCTCTTATCTTTATTACTACCATCTGGCGCCGCCCGCGTTGCGGCCGCGCGCCCTGCCGCATCGCTATGTCGAGATGCGACGCCTCGACCGCGATGAGATCGACCCCAAACGCGCGCTGGCCGCGCTGCCACCGCTGATCAAGGGATATCTACGTCTGGGCGGTTTCGTGGGCGACGGCGCGGTGATCGACGCACAGTTCAATACCACCGACGTTGCGGTCGTGGTGAAGACAGACATGGTGACCGAATCCTATTACCGACACTATGAACGGCAGGTTCGCGACGCGCCGGAGTGAGCAGCCGCGTAAGGGGTGACGCAGCATTTTTCCCATCATCGCCCTCCCGGACCCGATCGACCGATTGTTCTCCTTGGCGTTCGGATGGGAGTCCGTCCTGCTGCGCCATATCGTGGCTCGACCCGAGGGTCAGTGCATGCGAGTACCGGGCATGAGCGCCAATGCTGGGTCGCCGGCATATGGCCGGGGTCAGGTGCTCGATTGAGCTCGGCGGCCCAGATCTGATGCCGGGGCAAGTCCAATTCGCGACAGGCGTGGCAGAGATTTGGTCTTCAAGGCGATCGGGCTAAGCCGCCTATGTCCCTCCCGAGATGGCTGACCGAGGCTCGAGGATTCCGCGCGGACCTGATCGCCCTCCTGGCAGGAGCACTTGCGGCTCTCGCTCTCCCGCCGTTGGCCTTACTGCCGGCGCTGCTGCTGGCCTTTCCCATTTTACTCGTGCTGATCAATGCTGCCGACCGAGGCATCGCGGCGGCCAGGCGAGGCTGGTGGTTCGGTTTCGGCTACCACCTGATCGGCCTGTATTGGATCACCGAAGCGATCCTGTTTGAGGCGGCGCGGTTCTGGTGGCTTGTCCCGCTTGCGGTGCCGGCGCTCGCGGCAGTGCTCGCGGTTTTCATAGCGGTCCCCGTCTGGGTTACCTGGTTCGCCGCACCCAGAAGTTCCGCGGCTGGTCGGCCCTGGCCCGGTCTGGACCAATCGATGCAAATTCAGTGCAGCCCGGCGCAGGTGATGGCGCTGGCGGGTGGTTGGGTGTTGGGGGATCTGGCGCGGCAATTCTTCGCTACCGGGTTTCCCTGGAACCCTCTGGGCAGCGTCTGGGCTATTCCTGGACGGTTCGGCGACGTCATGCTGCAACCCGCCGCGCTGGTGTCGGTGCACGGTCTGACGTTGGCGACCGTAGCCCTGGCCTGTGCGCCGGTGCTGCGTTGGCGAGGTCGGGCGGTCTGCCTTGCTCTTTCGCTGGCCTGGATCGGCTATGGCCTGAACCGCATTGCGGCGCCGTCGCCACCGGATCAACCGCTGCATGTTGTGTTGGTACAAGGCAATGTGGCGCAGGGTCAAAAATGGGATCCGGCGATGCGAAACGCTGTGTTCGACCGATACCTTCACCTTACCGATGACGGTGTGCGAGCGGCTGGCCTCGGTCCAAGCGTCGTAGTTTGGCCAGAGACCGCGAGCCCGTTCCTGCTGGATGATACTGCGCTGCAGGCGATCTCGGCCGCCAGCCACGACGAGCCGGTATTGGCAGGTGCCGTGAGGTTCGACAAGGACGACCGTCCACGCAATACCTTATTTGCGGTGACTGGCGTGGGCTCGGTCAGCGCGCTCTACGACAAGTGGCATTTGGTGCCTTTCGGTGAATATCAGCCCAGTTGGGCGCAGGTCGGTATCCAGCTCGTGCCCGGCGGCGGCTTCGCGCCGGGTCCCGGCCCACGGACTTTGCGCATTCCCGGGGTGCCGCCGGTCGGACCGCTGATTTGTTATGAGGCAATTTTCCCAGGTCAGGTCATTGACGAGGCAGACCGGCCGGATTGGATGGTGAATGTGACAAACGATGCCTGGTTTGGCACCTCCGCAGGACCGCGGCAGCACCTTGCCGCGGCACGAATGCGTGCAGTCGAAGAAGGCCTACCACTTTTACGTGCGGCAAATACGGGAATTTCAGCTGGATTTGACGGAAAGGGTCACGAAATCACACGTCTCGGTATGGAACTCACCGGTTTTCGCACGGTAGTTTTGCCAGGCCCCTTGCCACGCACGCTTTTCGCGCAGTTCGGGCTGGTTCTGCCAGGCGGCCTGGCATTGGGTTCGCTTATCGCGGGTATGGTGGCGAGTCGCTGGCGGCGAGATCGCTGATCCGGAATGGCGCGACACAAAAAAAAGACCGTGATCCCGTGTTGTGAAACGGAAAGCCGCATTTAAACCAGATGCTTGACAATTATCGGTTGTGGCGTTAAATGTCTGCTAATGAAAGCGCGAGAAGCATGACCTGTCCAGTACAATCCGTGTGGTTGTATGCGACCGTGGTTGTATGGTCCGGCTCTCGCGAACTGTGAAAGGGATGCACGAATGGCTATCGCCGATCAGGCCGTTGGGGTTGACCGGGAAGGGCGCCCCAGTCCGATTGATGTGCACGTTGGGTCACGGGTTCGGTTGCGCCGGACCTTGCTTGGCATGTCACAGGAACGACTGGGTGAGGCTCTGGGCCTGACATTTCAGCAAGTTCAGAAATACGAGCGCGGGGTCAATCGGGTTGGCGCCTCACGATTGTTCGATTTGTCGCGGGTGCTGGATGTGCCGATTAGTTTCTTTTTTGACGATATGCCCGACAGCCTGACCGCAACTTTTGGCTCGCCCGCAGCGCGCCGTGCAACTGGTTTCACCGAACCGTCGGACTCCTTTGCCGACGATACATTGAACCGGCGAGAGACGCTGGAGCTGGTTCGCGCCTATTACCGCATCACCGATCCGGCGATCCGCAAGCGCGTCTTCGACCTGATCAAGTCGATGGGTCCCACCGAAGCGACAGCGTGATCCGCGGGTTCTGCCTCCGCTGCCTTGATCGATGCAAGCCGACGAATAGCTGGATGTTCTGAACGCGCGAGCGGCGGATCTGCGACTGCTCTCGCGCAACCGGGCTGTTGCGATCACTGAACGGATAATTCGTTGCGTACCTTATCCAACGCGCTTAAACATTGACACTCGCCCAGTCTCGATGCCGCCAGGCTCGCGAGGCAGATAGCCAGACTCGGCTTCACATGCAGAATCACGCCGACAGCCTCAGAGGAAGTAGATTCTGTTTAGATGAGCCGGACTGGTGCCTCACCCCCGCAATTGCGGGTTGTCGAACACCGGATTGCGGGCACGGTGCAAAGCGCGTGTCAGGCAGGCGGCCAGGTCCCG